>NZ_JASAOI010000086.1 GCF_029953285.1 Yinghuangia seranimata
CCGCGGCTCCCGGAGGCGGCGCTCCGGCGCAGCGTCCGGCCGCCGCCTCGGGCTCCGGCGCGCCCGCGCGTCCGGGTGGTTCGCGTCCGGCCGCTCCCGGCGGTCCGGCGCAGCAGCGTCCGGCGGCCTCGGGTGCGCCCGGCGCGCGTCCGGGTCCGGCGCAGCAGCGTCCGGCGGGTCCGGGTGCTCCCGGCGCCCGTCCGGGTCCGCGTCCCGCGGGTCCGCGCCCCGGCAACAACCCGTTCACCTCGGGCAGCACCGGCATGCCGCGTCCGGCGTCGCCGGGCGGTCCGCGTCCCGGCGGTCAGGGCGGTCCCGGCGGCATGCCGCCGCGTCCGCAGGGTGCCGGCGCGGCCGGTCCCCGTCCGGGCGGCACCGGTGGTCCCGGTGGCCCGCGTCCGGGCGGTTCGGGCGGCCCCGGCGGCCCCCGTCCCAACCCGGGCATGATGCCCAACCGTCCGTCTCCGGGCCCGCGCCCGGGTGGCGGTCCCGGCGGTCGTCCCGGTGGTCCGGGCGGTCGTCCGGGCGGTCCCGGCGGTGGCGGCGGCGGTCGTCCCGGCTTCGCGGGTCGTCCGGCGGGTCCGGGCGGCGGCGGTGCCGGTCGTCCGGGCGGTCCCGGTGGCGGCGGCGGTCGTCCCGGCGGTCCCGGTGGCGGCGGCTTCGGCCCCCGTCCGGGTGGCGGCGGCGGTCGTCCTGGCCCCGGCGGTCGTGGCGGCACGCAGGGCGCGTTCGGTCGTCCGGGCGGTCGTCCGGGTCGTGCGCGCAAGTCGAAGCGTCAGCGTCGTCAAGAGTTCGACAACATGTCGGCTCCCGCGATCGGCGGCGTGCAGGCTCCCCGTGGCAACGGCACCGTCCTGCGCCTGTCGCGCGGCGCCTCGCTGACCGACTTCGCGGACAAGATCGGCGCGATCCCCGGCTCGCTCGTCCAGATCATGTTCCACCTGGGCAAGATGGTCACGGCGACGCAGTCGGTCTCCGACGAGGACCTCAAGGACCTCGGTGTCGAGCTGGACTGGGACGTCCAGATCGTCAGCCCCGAGGAGGAGGACCGCGAGCTGCTCGAGTCCTTCGACCTCGAGTGGGGCGAGGACGAGGGCGACGAGGAAGACCTGCTTCCGCGTCCGCCGGTCGTGACCGTCATGGGTCACGTCGACCACGGCAAGACCCGCCTCCTCGACGCGATCCGCAAGACCAACGTGGTCGCGGGCGAGGCCGGCGGCATCACCCAGCACATCGGCGCCTACCAGGTGGCCACCGAGGTCAACGGCTCCGAGCGCAAGATCACCCTGATCGACACCCCCGGTCACGAGGCGTTCACCGCCATGCGTGCCCGCGGTGCGAAGTCGACGGACATCGCGATCCTCGTGGTCGCGGCGGACGACGGCGTCAAGCCGCAGACGATCGAGGCCCTGAACCACGCGCAGGCGGCCGACGTGCCGATCGTGGTCGCGGTCAACAAGATCGACAAGGAGGGCGCCGACCCGACGAAGGTGCGCGGACAGCTCACCGAGTACGGGCTGGTCGCGGAGGAGTACGGCGGCGACACGATGTTCGTCGACATCTCCGCGAAGCAGGGCCTCGGCATCGACGAGCTCCTCGAGGCGGTCATCCTGACCGCCGACGCGGCGCTCGAGCTCAAGGCCAACCCGGAGCAGGAGGCGCAGGGCATCGCGATCGAGGCGCACCTGGACAAGGGCCGCGGCTCCGTCGCGACCGTCCTGGTGCAGCGCGGCACGCTCCGCGTCGGCGACGCGATCGTCGTCGGCGAGGCGTACGGCCGCGTCCGCGCGATGCTCGACGAGAACGGCGCCAACGTCGCCGAGGCGGGCCCGTCCCGTCCGGTGCAGGTGCTCGGTCTCACCACGGTGCCCGGCGCCGGTGACAACTTCCTCGTGGTCGAGGAGGAGCGCACCGCCCGCCAGGTCGCCGAGAAGCGCGCCGCCGCCAACCGCAACGCGCTGCTGGCCCGCCGCAACAAGCGGGTCTCCCTCGAGGACCTGGACCGGGCCCTCAAGGAAGGCCAGATCCAGCAGCTCAACCTCATCCTCAAGGGCGACGTCTCCGGTTCCGTGGAGGCGCTCGAGGACGCGCTGCTCAACCTCGAGGTCGGCGACGACGTCGAGCTGCGGATCATCGACCGCGGCGTCGGTGCGATCACGGAGTCGAACGTCACCCTCGCGGTGGCGTCGGACGCGATCATCATCGGCTTCAACGTCCGCCCCGAGGGCCGGGCGCGGACGATGGCCGAGCGCGAAGGCGTGGATGTCCGGTACTACTCGGTCATCTACCAGGCCATCGAGGAGATCGAGGCCGCGCTCAAGGGCATGCTCAAGCCCGAGTACGAAGAGGTCCAGCTGGGCACGGCGGAGATCCGCGCGGTCTTCCGCTCGTCCAAGCTCGGCAACATCGCGGGCTGCATGGTCACCTCCGGGCAGATGCGGCGCAACGCCAAGGCGCGCCTCATCCGCGACGGGGCCGTGGTGGCGGACAACCTCACGCTCGAGGGTCTGCGCCGCGAGAAGGACGACGTCACCGAGGTCCGCGAGGGCTTCGAGTGCGGTATCAACCTTGGTTCGTACAACGACATCAAGGTCGACGACCGCATCGAGACGTTCGAGATCCGCGAGAAGCCGCGCGGCTGATCGCAACGGCAACGGATGCCCTCCGCGTCGACTCGTCGGCGCGGAGGGCTCTCCGTTGCGGCGGCCGCGCGGCCGCCGCGGCGGGACCGGCACCTTGGGTGCCACGGAAGAACCAAGGGAAAAACCACAGGCAGGACACGCGTTCCACGCGGTAGAAACCAAGAACACATTCCCTGATGGCCCCCGGGCGCCTGGCCCGTGATGCCCGTGTTCGTAGGAACAATCACCCTCGATCTGCTGTTCGGTGATGTGCACTCCCTCAAGGAGAAGCGCTCGCTGCTGCGGCCGATACTCGCGGACCTGCAGCGCAAGAACGCCGTTGCCGCCGCCGAGGTCGAATACCAGGATCTGCACCGGCGCGGCCGGATCGGCATCGCGGTGGTCTCCGCGACCGTCGAGCGCTGCGCCGAGGTGCTGGACGAGTGCGAGCGGCAGGTCGCCGGGCGCCCCGAGCTAGAGCTGCTGTCCGCCCGCCGCCGGGTGTTCAGCGAAGACGATTGACCGGGCCGAAGGGCCCAAGTTGGAGGATCAGTGACCGACCACGCGCGGGCGCGCAAACTGGCGGACCGCATCAAGGTCGTCGTCGCCGAGACGCTGGACCGGCGGATCAAGGACCCCCGCCTCGGCTTCGTCACCATCACCGATGCCCGAGTGACCGGTGACCTGCGCGAGGCCACCGTGTTCTATACGGTCTTCGGCGACGAGACCGAGCGCGAGGCGAGCGCCGCGGCGCTGGAGAGCGCCAAGGGCATCCTCCGGAGCGCCGTCGGACGGGAGACGGGTGTGCGGTACACGCCGACCCTGACCTTCGTCGCGGACGCCATTCCGGACAACGCCCGCCAGATCGATGAGCTCCTTGCCAGGGCGCAGGAGGCCGATGCGGCGGTACGCTTCACCGCCGCGGGTGCCAGCTACGCCGGCGACGCGGACCCGTACCGCACCTCGGGCGAGGACACCCTGGACTCGGAAGGCGACGAGGAAGGCGACGGGGACTCCACGAAGGAGGAAACGGAGCGTTGAACCCGACGGTGTCGGCGGCCGGAATCCCCGGACCCGCCAAGTCAGTGGACCCCCTGCCGGGCGACGGCCTGGCTGGTCAGGCGGTGCGCTCCACCGAGCCTGCCGGGCCGCCGACACCGCCGGGCGAACAGGACTGGGACGCGGTCGTGCGGCTGATCGCCGACGCGTCCCGGATCGACCTGTTCGCGCACGTCAACCCGGACGGCGACGCACTCGGCTCGGCCCTCGCGGTCGGGCTGGCGCTGCGCGCCGCCGGGCGCGACGTGCACGTGTCCTACGGCGACGACCCGCTGGTGGTGCCGGCGTCGCTGACCTTCCTGCCCGGCCAGGACCTGCTGGTCCCGCCGGCGGAGGTGCCCGACCGCCCGGACCTGGTGCTGGTCTTCGACGCCGCGAGCAGCGAGCGCCTGGGCCTGCTGCGCGCCAAGGCGGCCGCGGCCGACGCGCTGGTGGTCGTCGACCACCACGCGTCGAACACCCGGTTCGGCACCCACCATCTGATCGACACCACCGCGCCCGCGACGGCGGTCCTGGCCGAGGAACTCGTCGCGCGGATCGGCGGCGAGCTGACCGCCGACATCGCGACCGCGCTCTACACCGGCCTGGTGACCGACACCGGGTCGTTCAAGTACGCCGCCACCACGCCCGAGACACACGCGATGGCCGCGCGGCTGCTGGCCACCGGCATCCCGCACGACGTCATCTCGCGCGCCATCTGGGACACCTGCCGGTTCGGCTACCTCAAGGTGCTGTCCGGCGCGCTCGCCGCCGCCCGCCTGGACGACACCGCCGCCGGCGGCCTGGGCCTGGTGTGGACCGTGGTCACGCGCGCCGACCGGCAGGAGCACGGCATCCGCCTCGACGAGATCGAGGGCGTCATCGACGTGCTGCGCAAGAGCGCCGAGGCCGAGGTCGCGCTGGTGCTCAAGGAGGACGACGCGGGCCGCCTGCAGGCGTCCGCGCGCTCCAAGGGCCGCGTCGACCTGGGCCGGGTGTGCACCGCGCTGGGCGGCGGCGGACACGCCTTCGCGGCCGGGTACACGGCCGACGGCGACACCCCGGAGGCGGTCGTCGACCGGTTCCGGGCCGAACTGGGCGCGCAGGCCGGCACCGGGCCCGCCTGAGCGCCGTACCGACGGCGTGCCCGCACCCGGACGCGCCCCCTCCGAGAGACCGCCGAGAAAGCCACCGATGAGCAAGCCACGCCGCACCGGCCCCCCGCCCCCCGACGGCCTCGTCGTCGTCGACAAGCCCGCGGGCCTCACCTCGCACGACGTGGTCGGGCGGATGCGCCGGATCGCCGGCACCCGCAAGGTCGGGCACGCGGGGACGCTCGACCCGATGGCCACCGGAGTGCTCGTCATCGGCGTCGAGAAGGCGACCCGGCTGCTCGGGCACCTCGCGCTCACCGAGAAGACCTACGAGGCGACGATCCGGCTCGGCCAGGCGACCGTGACCGACGACGCCGAGGGCGAGGTCACCGAGACGGTGTCCGCCGCCGCGGTGACGCGTGACGGGATCGACGCCGGGATCGCCGGGCTGACGGGCGCCATCATGCAGGTGCCTTCCAAGGTCTCCGCGATCAAGGTGGACGGCAAGCGCTCCTACGCGCGCGTCCGCGAGGGCGAGGACGTCGAGCTGGCCGCGCGCCCGGTGACCGTGTCGCGCTTCGACGTGCACGACGTGCGGCACCTGAGCGACCCCGCCGACCTGGTCGACCTCGACGTGACCGTCACCTGCTCGTCCGGCACCTACATCCGCGCGCTGGCCCGCGACCTGGGCACGCACCTCGGTGTCGGCGGGCACCTGACGATGCTGCGCCGCACCGCCGTCGGCCCGTACACGCTGGACGCCGCGCGCACGCTGGAGCAGCTCGAGGAGTCCTTCTCGGTGCTGCCCATCGCGGACGCCGCCGCGGCCGCGTTCCCGCGCCGCGACGTCACCGAGGACGAGGCGCGCCTGGTCGCGCACGGCGGCCGGCTCAAGGCCGAGGGCGCCGCGCCGGGCCCGGTCGCGGTGTTCGGGCCGGACGGCACGTTCCTCGCCCTGGTCGAGGAGACGGGCGGTCAGGCCAAGCCGATCGCGGTGTTCGTCGGCTGACCACGGGCGGCGAGGGGCGACGGGTGGGTGGGCCCGATCAAGGCCGGTGCCCGGCGCATGGCAGGCTTGGTCCTGCGATGTCCTGCGACGATCCCGCAGGGGCGCGAGGAACCGGCACTGGAACGGCATCAGGAACAACGGCACGGGAACGAGGAGCATCACGGTGCAGCGCTGGCGGGGCTTGGAGGACGTCCCATCGGACTGGGGGCGCTCCGTCGTCACCATCGGGTCCTACGACGGTGTGCACCGCGGGCACCAGCGGGTGATCGGCCAGGCCGTCGAGATCGCCCGTGAGCACGGCGTTCCGTCGGTGGTCGTGACGTTCGACCCGCATCCGAGCGAGGTGGTCCGCCCCGGCAGCCACCCGCCGCTGCTGACGCCGCACCACCGGCGCGCGCAGCTGATGGAGGCGCTCGGCGTCGACGCGGTGCTGATCCTGCCGTTCACGCTCGAGTTCTCCCGCCTCGACGCGGCGGACTTCGTGCGCCAGGTGCTGGTGGACGCGCTGCACGCCAAGATCGTCGTCGAGGGCCGCAACTTCCGCTTCGGCCACAAGGCGACCGGCAACGTCGAGCTGCTGGAACGGATGGGCGCGGAGTTCGACTTCACGGTCGTCGAGCCCGAGCTGTTCACCGACGGCGACACGGTCTTCTCTTCGACCGTGGTGCGCGGGAAGGTCGCCGAGGGCGACGTGGACGGCGCCCGCGCGGTGCTCGGCCGGCCGCACCGCGTCGAGGGCGTCGTGGTCCGCGGCGACCAGCGCGGCCGCGAACTCGGTTACCCCACCGCGAACCTGGAGACGCTGCCGTACACCGCGATCCCCGGCGACGGGGTGTACGCGGGCTGGCTCGTGGTCGGCGACGACCGGCTGCCCGCCGCCATCTCGGTCGGCACCAACCCGACCTTCGACGGCACGGAGCGGCGCGTCGAGGCCTACGCGATCGACCGCACCGACCTGGACCTGTACGGCGTGCACGTCAGCGTCGAGTTCCTGACCTACCTGCGCGGCATGGAGCGCTTCGACTCCATCGAGGCGCTGCTCGAGCGCATGGCCGACGACGTGAAGCGGGCCCGCGACCTGGTCGACGCCTACGACGCGGAGCGCGCCGCCTGACCGTGTGAGGATGACGCTCGCGAACGCTCGCTCGCGGCTGAACAGCGAAGGGGGGGCTCCCGCCGAACGGCGGGAGCCCCCCTTCGTGTTGCCGTCAGCTCTGGTGCGGCGGCTGCTGCCACGGCTGGCCCGGGTAGGGCTGCTGGCCGCCCTGCTGCGGGTACTGCTGCTGGCCGGGGTACGGCTGCTGCGGGGGCTGGCCCTGCTGCGGCGGGTACGGCTGACCGCCGTACTGCGGCTGCCCCTGCGGCGGATAGGGCTGCTGCTGGGGCGGATACGGCTGCTGCTGCGGCGCGTACCCCTCCGGCGACCACTGCCCCTGCTGCGGCCAGCCCGCCTCGCCGCCGGCCGTCCGGGCGAAGTCCTCCGCCACGATGGCCGCCAGCTCGAAGTACGCCTCGCGGGTCTTCGGCCGCATCATCTCGAGGTCGAGTTCGGCGCCGGCGGACAGGTGCTCGTCGAACGGCACAACAACGACCGCCCGGCAACGCGTCTCGAAGTGCGCCACGATGTCCTCGGTCTTGACCAGCTTGCCGGTCTCGCGCACCCCGGAGATGACGGTGATGCTCCGCGCCACCAGGTCCGCGTAGCCGTGCGCCACCAGCCAGTCCAGCGTGGTGCTGGCGCTCGTCGCCCCGTCGACGCTCGGCGTGCTGATGACGATCAGCTGGTGCGCGAGGTCGAGCACGCCGCGCATCGCGCTGTAGAGCAGGCCGGTGCCCGAGTCGGTCAGGATGATCGGGTACTGCTGGCCCAGGACCTCGATCACCTTGCGGTAGTCGGCGTCGTCGAACGTCGTGGAGACCGCCGGGTCGACGTCGTTCGCCAGGATCTCCAGGCCGCTGGGGGCCTGCGACGTGAAGCGCCGGATGTCCATGTAGCTGTTCAGGTGCGGCAGCGCGGTCACCAGGTCGCGGATGGTCGCCCCGGTCTCGCGGCGCACCCGGCGGCCCAGCGTGCCGGCGTCCGGGTTGGCGTCGATCGCGATGACGCGGTCCTGGCGCTCGGCGGCCAGCGTCGACCCGAGCGCGGTCGTCGTCGTGGTCTTGCCGACGCCGCCCTTCAGGCTGATGACCGCGATCCGGTACCCGTTGAGGACGGGCGTGCGGATGCGCATCAGGCGCTCGGCGCGCTGGACTTCGGCGGCCTTGCCGCCCAGCTTGAACCGCGGCGTCTGACGGCGCGCCTGCGGCTGGCGGCGCAGCAGACGGTCCGACGTCAGCTCGACGGCGGCCGTGTAGCCCAGCGGCGCGCCGCCGACGGCGCGGGCCGGGCCCGGCTGCATCGTGTTCGGGTCCCACCCGGACACCGGCTGCTGGCCGGGCGCGGGGTAGCCGTCTGCACCGGGCTGGCCCGGCACGCTGTACACCGGGCCGCCTTGCGGCGGGGGGTACGGCGCGGCACCGGGGGCACCGGCGTACGGGCCGGGTTGACCGGGCTGGCCGGGCTGACCCGGCTGCGGGGGTTGCCCGGGCGGGTATTGGCCGCCCTGCGCGGGGTCCTGCGGGTACTGGCCGTACGGCGGCCCGGCGGGCGGCATCTGGCCCTGACCCGGCGGCGGGTACGGCGCGCCGTGCGGCGGCGTGTGCGGACCGGGGGCGCCCGGCGGCGGGAACGGCCCACCGGGGAAGGGCTGTTGCGGAGCACCCGGACCCTGCGGAGCTCCCGGACCCTGCGGGGCACCTGGACCCTGCGGGGCACCTGGACCCGGCGGCGGATAGGGCGCGCCGTGGGGCGGTGTGTGCGGACCCGCGACGCCGGGCGGCGGGAACGGGCCGCCGGGGAAAGGCGGTTGGCCTTCCTTGGGGCCGGGTGCCCCGGGCGCTCCGGGAACGGGGGGACCGTCGTGCGGTGCCCCTTGTGGTGCCCCGTGCGGGAATTCGGGTGCGTGAGGCGCGGCGGGGCCGCCGGGTGCTCCCGGCGGCGGGCCGTCGTACATCGGAGGGGGACCACCGGGCGCGGGCGCACCCGGGGTTCCGGGTGCCGGCGGGCCGGTGTGGGAGGCCGCGTGCGCGAACTCGGGGCCGTGCGGCGCCGCCGGGCCACCGGGCGCGGGAGCGCCGGGAGTTCCGGGATCGTGCGGGCCGTCGTGCGGTGCCGCGTGGGGGAACTCGGGGCCGTACTGCGCGGCAGGACCGGCAGCGGGTGCGCCGCCGGGCGCCGCGGGGGCGTCGGGCTGCGGGGCGTGCGCGGGTTCGGGGGCGTGCGGTGCGTCCGGTGCGTGGTCGGCGACGACCGCTCCGGCGGGCCCGGACGGACCGTCACCATGCGTGTCGGCGGCCGTCGGTGACGCCTCGTCAGGGCGGTGCGGGGACTCGGGCGCGTCTCCTGCCCCCCGCGGGTAGGAGTCCGCGCCTTCGTTCACCGCGGAGTCCGCCGGGGCCGCGCCGTCGGCCGCGTGCGGCTCGTCGATGGCCGCGGCCGGCGTGAAGCCGGTGTCCCACGCGCCGCGTTCGGCGCCGGGGGCGACGAACTGGTCGGGCTTGCCGGACTCGTCGCGGGTCGCGTCGTCGCCGCTCTGCGCCTCGGCGTCGTCGCGAGGCGCGGCCGAGGCGTGGTCGGTCACGTGCGCCGGCTCGGCCGGGGCGTCGTCGACGACGGCCTGGTGCGCGCCGCTGCCGCCCACCGGCTCGGGTTCGGCCTGCCGGGCGAGGCCGGGGTGCGGCGCGTACGACGGCGGCCGTTCGGCCGACTCGGCGGGCTGCTCGGTGTGGGGCTGGCCGTGCTGTTCGGCCTGCGGCGGGACGGGGCCCGGGTGCGGCGCGTACGACGGCGGCTGTTCGGCGTCCGCGGCGGGAGCGGGCGCGGTCGAGACCGGTGCGCCGCTGGGCGGCGGCATGTCGGGGCCGCCGTACGGCGCGGCGGGCGCGGGCTGTTGCGGCGCGCCGCCGTGCCCGGGCGCGCCCGGACCGTGCTGCTCGACGGGTGCGTATGCGCCGGGTGCCTGCTGCTGCCATCCGGCCGGCGGCGTCGCGAATCCCTGCTGGGGGTCGTGCGGTGCGGGGCCGCCCGGCACCGGAGGCTGCCACGGCGCGGGACCCTGCGGACCAGGCGCGTGCTGCGGCGGAAGGTGCGGAGGCCGGCCCTGCTGCCATCCGGCGTCGGGTCCCGGCTGCGGCTGCGGCTGTGCCTGGGGCGCGGGCTGCCAGCGGCCGTCCGGACCCCAGAAGCCGTTCTGGGCGGGAGGCGCGGCCGGCGGCGCTGGCGGTCGCGGCGGCGCGCCCTGTCCGGCCTGCGGCGGCACGGCCGCGTTGGGGCTCACGTAGCCGGGCGGAGGCGGCATGTCGTCGGTGATCGGCGGGAGATAGCGGGTGGGTGCGACGTCCGGGCTGCTGCCGGGACCCGGCTGCGCGGGGCCGCCGGGCGTCCAGGTCGGTTCGGCGCCGCCGAACTGCCCCGGTACGTCCGGATTCTGGCGTGGGGCGGCCGCGTCGGGCGTCACCGGCTCGACGTACGGGCCCGACTGCCGCGGAGCCGCGGGCGACTGTCCCGCCGACTCGTCGACGATGGGCTGCCCGTACCAGGAGGGCATGGTGAAGTCAGGACCTGACCATTCCTCCTCATCGTCGACCGGGGTCTCGATGTGTGTGCCGTCCTGCTCGCTGCTCACCACTGGTCCTTCCGATCATCCGGAGGACGATGGGGTTCCGCCCCGTGGATCCGCCCCCGGCGTTCCGGGCCACTTCCCGGGACAACGGTCCCGGGGACCCCAGACTATTGAACCCGGGGCGCTGCGTCCCGGGTCGGTCAGTCCATACGCCGCGGCGGGCCCAGGAACGACACCTCGACCTGAGTCGGGGTCAGGAGAACGTACCGGCGGACCCGGCTGGTGCACCACAGGGTCAGCTCGTCGGTCATGGCGGGCAGCGCGTCGGCGTCCTGCTTGGTCAGGTTGAGCGCGTACGCGGCGGCCTGCGCCTCGATGGGGGAGACGCGTTGGAGGCCGACCAGGTCGGCGTCCGCCAACCGGCCGGCCAGGCGCGGGTCGAGGAACGGCAGCAGCGTCAGCGTGGTCTGCCACGGCGTCGACGCGAGCCGGTTGCGCGGCGGGCGCGCGCCGCAGTCGCGGATGACCAGCACCGGGCTCGCGGGGGAGGGGCCCTGCGGGCCGAGCCGGCCCACGGGGTGCACGGTGACGGCCTGTTGGCCGCCGCCGGCCTGCTGCGCCATGGGCGTCCACAGGTGCGGGCGGCCGGACTCGATCGCCACGCGCGCGCCGATCGCGGCGGCGCGCAGCGCGATGAGCTGCACGAGGTAGGCGCCGCCGATGAAGGAGATCTCGTACGGCTCCGGGCGGAACAGCCCGAGCACCGCGGGCGCGCGGTCCTGGTCGACGCCGACGACGATGCCGTCGTCGCTGACCGGCATGGTGAGCGCGCCGAGCTGATCTTCCGTCAGGACGTGGCTGTCGTGACGCGGTCCGAACCTTCCGAGGAGCTTCACGCGCCACCTCCCAGCGGAATCGTCGCCAGCAGACCCGGCTGCTGTTCGAAGTCGAGCCGAACCAGGGACAGTCCGGCGTGCCGGCCGCGCGCCTCCAAGTGGCGTGCCGCGGCTTCGAGTTCGTCGGAGGAGCGGGCCGACACCCGCACGTGGCCCTGCACCGCGAGCGAACCGCCGCCGCCCATGTGCGCGGTCAGCGCGAACGTGGTGGCGATACCGGGCGCGCCGGTCAGCGAGGCGATCACGTCCGGCGAGCCGGCCGCGGTCAGCTTGGGCCAGCGCGACACCCAGTACGTCGCGTGCCAGCGGTCGTCGCAGCGCCAGGCGTGCCGCGACTCGGCGATCCGGGCGGCGGTGCGCGCCCGCCCGGGCTGCGCGGCGCGGTTGATCCCGCACGACGCGATCAGCGCCTGCACCAGGCCCTGTTCGTCCAGCGGACGCGCGGTCAGTCCGTTCGCCGCGAGCGCCGCCGTGAGCTGGTTCACCGCGCGCAGCAGCGTGCGCTGGGCGCCCTCGTAACCGCCGCCGCGCGCCGCGATCGCCGTCGTGCAGCGGCTCGGGTCGAGGCGCACCGCGACCCAGGTCTGACGCACCGCCGGGACGTTGAGGTTGTCGCGCTGGCTCAGCTCCTGGTAGGCGCGGGCCGCCATCGCCTCGGCGGGCAGGTGCGGCGCCGGCGCCGGGCGGCTGTGCAGCACGACCTGCGCGGAACCGACCACGATGCCGTCCACGGACAGCGCGGACGCGACCGCCGCGAGCGGCAGCGGGTGCCCCGCGCGGCGCGGCCGCAGCGGCTCGTCCGGGGCCTCGACCAGCAGGACAGAGGTCAGGAACGTTCCGTCGCCGACCATGCCGACAGTGCCGTGCGTACGGTCGTAGGCGGCCTCGAGCGCAAGTCCCGGCACACACGTGCGGATCGGCGCGAGGTCCGCGGACCCCGAGGCCTCGTCGGGCTCCGGCGGCGCCGGCCGCTGGCGCTTGCGGAAGTCCGCCACGATGCCCGGCCACAGCGCCAGGCGCCGGCCGTGGAACGGCACCCAGACACCGATGAGGATGACCACCGCGAGGACGCCGCCGGGCACCACGAGGAACTTCTTCGTGGCGAGGGGGACGGCGATCAGCAGCGCCGCGAGCTGCAGTGCGACAAGGTGCTGCACGAGCAACGGGCCGATGCGCCCCGGACGCGGCTGGAGGCGCGGTGTGGCGCTCGCGCTGGGCGCGGCGATCGCGGCGTACCCGCCGGTGCCGCCGCTCGAGGGACGTGTATTACGGCGCGAGCCGCGCCTACTGCGCGGTGGTGCGGATACGGACACCTTGGCGATTCCCCCTGTGAGCCCGTCGGCGTGCAGCGATCTGCAACTGGCGTGCAACTACGGCAACTGGCGGTTCCCGGTGCGGAACACCGTACGGTACGGGGCGGAAGGAGTGGCGGGAAAGGCCCCCGAGTTCGACGCCCCAGGCCGCGAACGCGTCGGGTACTCTACGCCACGCGGATCGTCGGCTACGGGGAGAACGATGGCATCGCGCCGTGAACAGTTGGAAGCGTACGTCTTCGCGCGGCGCCGTCTGGTGGCCGGATTTGTGCAGCCGGAGCCCAGTAACGGGGGCGCTGCGGAGGAGAAGGCGCCGCGTCCGTTCCGTGCGCTGCTGCCCGGTCTGGTGGTCGGGGCCCTGATCCTCACCGGTTTCGGTGTGTACGGCCTGATCCGGCCGGGCACGCCGCCCGGCTGGAAGGACAAGGGCAGCCTCATAGTCGGGCGCGACTCCGCGAGCCGGTACGTGTACCTGGACGGCAAGCTGCGTCCGGTGCTGAACATCGCGTCGGGCCGACTGCTGCTGGACCCGGGCAAGTTCAAGGTGAACCTGGTCCCGGAGAAGGTGCTCAACAGCGTCGAGCACGGGTCCGCGCTGGGTATCCCGAACGCGCCGGACCGGCTGCCGAGCGCGAAAGAGGTCGCCAAGCCGAAGCCGTGGACGGTGTGCGAGCAACCCGTCCAGGACACGGACGGCAAGCCCGACTTCGGGCGCGACCCGCAGCTGAGCGTGTTCGTCAACCAGGCTCCTGCGCAGGGCGTGCTCAACGCGGACGAGGCGCTGTTCGTGGAACGCCGCGACGACAAGGGCACCAACACGGGGAGCTACTACATCGTCTACGGCGGACGGGCGTATCCGTTCAAGAGCAAGGAAATCCGCTCGGCGCTGCGCCTCGACACGGCCACGCCGCAGCCGGTGACCGAGAAGTGGCTGAGCACGTTCGAGCAGGGTAGCGAGATCGTCCTGCCCACGCTCGACGGCTACGGGAGCCGCAGCGCGAACGCGGGCAAGCTCGGCCCGGCGCTGAACAAGGTGGGCATCATCCTGCGTGCCGAGGGCGGCGGGCAGGAGTACGTGGTGACCATGAACGGCGTCATGCCGATCTCCAAGTTCACAGCGTCGCTCTTCCTGGCCAGGCCGGACGCTAAGCAGAAGCTCTATCCTGACTCGCAGGTGACCGAATTCGAGGTCGGCATCGGCGAGTTGGCGGGTATTGTGCAACAGGGCCAGGTCTTCATGGCCGACAAGGGCTGGCCCGAGGTGATGCCCGCGCAGGCCAACAGGATCGGTACCGACCTGAAGGCCGCCGCCCGACTGACCGTGTGCAACACGTACACAGGGACGTATGCGGGGGGTGTGCCGCAGACGAAGCAGTCCGCCTGGTACACCCTGCCGGCCAACCGTGTCGAGGGCGTCGCGGTTTCCGTGCCGCCGGGCACCGGCATGCTCATCCGTGAGGCCACCGGTCGCGCGGAGGACCAGACGGGGACGCTCTACCTGCTCACCGACACCGGTCTGCGGTACCAGATCGTGAACGACCCGCCGCAGAACGGCAGCCAGCCGTCGGCGCCCGGCGCCGACAGCGAGGCGAAGATCAGACTGGGCTACAAGGACGTTGCGGCAACGCCTGTTCCGCGCTCGTGGACCGAACTGGTCCCGGTAGGAGCACGCTTGAGTGTCGTCGACGCTAAGAAGACGCAAACATTCTGAGGCGTAAAGTGTCCTGCGGGACGTCGCTCCCACCCCGGAGTGACGTACCGTCAGCCAAGTTCCATCTCTCTTGACTCGCGCGTTGCGCAAGCCCCCAACGGGCAAGATCGACGCAAAAGTTGAGTAACCAGAGATGGAGCGCCGCTTGGGTTACCGATCAGACAACCGTTAGTGTCCAGAACACCAACGGTCTCACAGGGGGATGGTGGATCATGGCGGGTGCATACAAGGCAACAATCGAGGAACTCGACGCGCTGGCCAAGCGCATCGACGCGGACCAGGCCGAGATCAACGGCCTGATCCTGGGATTCAACGCCGTCGTCGACGGCGTCGCGACCGCCTGGCAGGGCGAGGCCGCCATGGCCTACAAGCGCCTGCAGGAGAAGGTCAACGAGCTGATGAAGAACCTCAACGTCCAGCTGGACGGGATCGGCCAGATGATGGGCGCGGGCGCGAAGAACTACCGCGAGGTCGAAGAGGCCAACAAGCAGCAGATGGCCTCCATCACCGCCGCGCTCGGCTAGTCGAAGCGCCGTAGTCCTCGGCCGGGGGTCTGGTCCCCGGCCCGTTCCGAACCAAAGACGGGGAGTCATTATGGGTTCGCCCATTGTCGTAACGTTCGCCGCGATCGAAGGCGCGGCGGCCGAGATCGCGCGGATCGACGGTCAGATCCAGCAGAAGCTGGGCGACCTCAAGCGCGAGGTCCAGCGCGTGTCGGGCACCTGGGAAGGCCAGGCGCAGGCCGAGTACCAGCAGAAGCAGCAGGCCTGGGACCGCGACCAGGAGGGCATGCACGAGCTCATCCTGCAGATCTCCAAGGCGCTGACCGAGGGTGCGCGCGTGTACCAGGAGACGGAGAGCGCGAACGCGAAGATGTGGGGCTGACCTACCCGGTCCGCACCACCGCGACGTGACGCGCCCGGCCGGCGGCCGATCCATTCGGCCGCTCGGCCGGGCGCGACCCGTCTCCGCGGTCCCGCGTCGTGCGCCTCACGGGCGCGCGAACTTCCGTTCCACCGCCGCCCGTTCCTCGCACGGCTGTCCCCGCGACGGCTGTCCTCGATCCGGAGGGTCCTCCCACCGTGCATCCCGTCCGGCGGACCAGGCCCGGAGCGACGCTGCTCGCCCTCAGCCTGCTGTGCAGCGTCACGGCGCCCGCGGCGGCGTCCGTGCCCGCTCCCGATCTGCGCCTCGCGGCCGAGACCGACTGCCGGTTCCCCGCGAAACCCCTTGAAGGCAAGCCCTGGTCGCTGCAGCGCGTCGTGCTCGACCAGATGTGGCAGGTCTCGACCGGGAAGGGCGTCGTCGTCGCGGTCATAGACTCCGGCGTCGACGCGAACAACCCGCAGCTGACCCAGGCCCTGTCGGCCGACGGCAAGGACTTCGTTCCGCCCGCCGCCGGCGCCCCCGCGGGTCCCGCCAACGGCACCACCGACGAGAACGGCCACGGCACCATGGTGGCCGGGATCATCGCCGCGCGGCCCGACCCGAGCACCGGGTTCGTCGGGCTCGCCAAGGACGCCACGATCCTGCCGATCAAGCAGAACGGCGGCACCGATCAACAGCAGGGCACCAGCGACACGCTCGCGCAGGCCATCGACTACGCGGTGTCCAAGGGCGCCAAGGTCATCAACATCTCGCAGGAGACGGGCAAGGACCCGACCGGCAAGCTGCTCGCCTCGGTCACCGCCGCCACGAACAAGGACGTCGTCATCGTCGCCGCCGCCGGCAACTCCGGCGACAAGGACAACCTCGACACCCTCCCGGCGGGCATGGCGGCGAACAACGGGGCCGTGCTCGCCGTCGGGGCGTCCGACCGCAACAACGACCGCGCGCCGTTCTCGCAGAACAAGAACTACGTCAGCGTGCTCGCGCCCGGCGTCGACATGTGGTCCACCGTTCCCAAGGGCGGCCACTGCAAGGGTGACGGCACCTCCTTCTCGGCGCCCTACGTCGCCGGCGTCGTCGCGCTCCTGCGTGCCGCACACCCGTACTGGAAGGCCCAGCAGGTCGTCTCGCTCATCGAACAGACCGCGCAGCGCGGCTGGGTCGAGCCGCTGACCGGCGTCGGATGGGGCGTCGTCGACCCGCTGAGGGCGGTCGGCTACCGGGGTGAGGCGGGCTTCGTACCGGAGGGCGGCCGCTCCGACGTCGTCGACTCGGCACCCGTCAACATCGAGCCGCTGCACCTCGGGCCCACCCGCAACGACCAGGACCGCGAGGACGCGACCGCCGTCCTGATGACCGGACTCGGCTGCGCCGTCCTGATCGCGAGCGCCGCGGTCGTCCTGCGCGACTTCCGGCACCGGCGGCTGCACGGGCCGCGCACCGTGGCCGTCTCGACCGGTCCCGGCATCGACGGGTTCCAGGTCACGGGCGGTCTCACCGGTCCGATCGGCGACGACAGGTACGACCCGTCCGACCCGACCGGGCAGCGAATCGTGCAGGCGTCTACCGATCAGTAGCCTGGCGTGCGAGGGTGATCGGTGACCGCCGATCACCCTCGCTCGTGCGTCTGCGCGGCATGCCCGCGCGTGCTGTCGGGAGGTGATCCCTGAGCCGACGCCGTGGAGGATCTGATGGAGCCGTTGCCGAGCTTCCCCGAGGATTTCCTGTGGGGAACGGCGACCGCCGCCTACCAGATCGAGGGCGCGGTACGCGAGGACGGCCGCGGCGTCTCCACCTGGGACACCTTCTGCGCCCAGCCCGGCCGGGTGCGCGACGGCCACACCGGCGAGACGGCTTGCGACCACTACCACCGGTACCGCGAGGACGTCGCCCTCATGGCCGAACTCGGCCTGAACGCCTACCGGTTCTCCGTCGCCTGGACCCGAATCCAGGCCGACGGCCGCGGACCAGCCAACGCCAAGGGCCTCGACTTCTACGACCGGCTCGTCGACGAACTCGCCGCACACGGCATCACGCCGTTCCTCACCCTCTACCACTGGGACCTCCCCCAGGCGCTGGAGGACGAAGGCGGCTGGCTGAACCGCGACACCGCATACCGCTTCGCCGAATACGCCGGCCACGTCCACGCCCGCCTGGGCGACCGGGTGGCCCACTGGACCACGCTGAACGAGCCGTTCGTGCAGATGGCCTACGGCTATGCGATGGGAGTCCACGCCCCTGGCCAGGCCTTGCTGATGGAGGCCCTGCCCGCTGCACACCACTTGCTGCTGGCCCACGGCCTCGGCGTCCAGACCCTGCGCGAGGCGGGTGCGAGCCATGTCGCCCTGACCAACAACCTGACGCCGGTGCGGGCCGAGTCCGACTCCGACGGCGATCGCGCGGCGGCCGCGGCGTACGACGCCCTGCACAACCGGCTGTTCCTCGACCCGGTCTTCCGCGGCCGGTACCCGGACATGAGCGCGTACGGCGTCGCCGAGATGCCGGGAGTGCGCGACGGCGACCTCGAACTGATCGCCGCGCCGCTGGACTCGCTCGGCGTCAACTACTACAACCCGACCCGCATCGCGGCACCGGAAGAAGGCCCCGACGCGCTCCTGCCGTTCGTGGACGTGGGTATTACCGGAGTGCCGCGTACCGCTTTCGACTGGCCGGTCGTGCCGTCCGGACTGACCGAACTGCTCGTCGGACTGCGGGACTCCTACTCGGACGCGCTGCCGCCTATCCACATCACGGAGAACGGCTGCTCGTACGACGACGAGGTGGGCCCGGACGGAACGGTGAACGACCCCGACCGGATCGCCTACCTCGACGGCCACATCCGAGCGATCGCGGCCGCACGCGATGCGGGAGTCGACGTGCGCGGGTACCTGGTGTGGTCGCTGCTCGACAACTTCGAGTGGGCGGAGGGGTACCATCAGCGTTTTGGGATCGTGCACGTCGACTTCGCGACGCAGAGGCGGACGCCCAAGCGCTCCGCGGAGTGGTATCGCGACGCGATCACGGAGATGCGAGGGAAATCCCTCAAGCGCCGCTGACCGGGCGTCAATGCACGTTATGTGAACAGGAATTGACGTGCGTGAGTGGCTACAATGCACAGTAGTCGCGCCACGTGAACGACGAGCTTCCAACGGGGGAGGCGAAAGCACACATGCTGCCACCTGAAGATCAAGCGGCGATGCGCGCCGAGCGCATGCGGGTCCAGCTCGAGGGACTAGAGACCTTCGCGAAGACCATCAACGGCATCCTGGACGATCTGACCAAGGATTCGCACGCGCCGGTCGACAAGTCGGCCGTGCAGGACGTGCACGCCGAGGCGTACGGCCGCAACTTCCTTGAGGCACAGATCGTCCAAGGCGCGACGGACCGTGTGTCGGAACGCGTCAAAGAGCTGGCGACCAAGCTTCAGCTGCAGATCGAGGCCATGCACCTGACGATCAAGATGTCGGTGAACAAGGCCGCCGAAGCGGACCAGGACAACCGCGACGCGCTCGGGAAGATCCTCGGCCAGTACCAGGCGCAGTTCCCCTCCGCGCCAGGGACTCCGACCGCGGGTCAGCCGACGACGACCGCGCCGCCGCCCACCTCTCCGCGCGTGAAGATGGACTGACGGCAATGGTGAAGACTACGCAGCGCAGGGGGCGGTGGCGGCAATGATTCCTAGTGACGGCGGCGGCTGGTCTGGCACCGACTTCAGCCAGTACACGCATGAGCAACTGCTGGAGATGTTCAGCAGCAACAGCGCGTCGGCGGTCACCGACGCCGCGACGAAGCTGGCGAGCATCAGCCGGCGTATGACGCAGGCCGCGGAAGAGCTGAGCAAGCACGCCGCGAACCTGGACTGGGAAGGCGCCTCCGCCGATCAGTTCCAGCAGTGGACGACCGGGCTGGTCAACAACACGCACACCGTCGCCTCCGGTGTCATGACGGTGAGCACGGCCGTCAACGACATCGGCACGCAGATCGCGCAGACCAAGCTGCCGCCGCTCGACCATGCGGACCAGTCGTACGTCAAGGACATGACCAGCCCCACCATGCTGAAGGCGCGGTCGATGGACAGGGCGACCGACCCGGTCGCCTCCGCACAGCTCGACCAGGACGTCAACGCGGCGAAGACCCGGCTCGAGGCGGCGCACAACGAAGCCGTGAACGCGATGCAGAAGCTGGGGTCGACGTACCAGGCGCAGACGTCGACCATCGACGGCGTTCGGCTGCCGGACTACGGGCCGCCGCCGAATCCTTACGGGGTGCGTCTCGAAGATCAGTCCCAGTTCGTTGCCTCTGACGGGGGTAACGGAACTGGTGGCTCGGTCCGCAAGAGCACCGGTGGCACCGGCGGCTCGGTCAAGGGCGGCAGCCAGGGAAGTGTCGTCGGCAGCGCGCCGCCGAGCAGGACTGATGTGACACCCGGCGGCCCTGGAGGGCACGGTGGGACGGTCAACCGCGGCGCCCCTGTCACGGGTGGCCCCGTCACGCCGTATCAGCCTGCGCCGCCGTCCGACACGAGCCTGGCCGGCAGCGGTCAGTTGAGCGGCGGCGGAACGGTCACCGACCCCCGCCCCGGTTGGCAGAACCCGGGCACGAATCCGCCGGGCGGCGGCACTGTGGGTCCCGGCAACAACTACGGGCCCGGCGGTGGACTGCTCACGCCCGGCGGCGGATACCAGCCCGGCGGCGGAGTGGTCGGCGGTTCGTCCGGCGGCGGCTCCGTGCGGGGCGGCGGTTCGACCGGCGGTTTCGGCGGCGGGCGGGTCGGCGGCGGCGGTTCAGTGGCCGGCAGCGAACTCGGCGCGCGTCCCGGCACGGGCGGCAACCGCTTCACGACGGGCACCGGGCAGGGCGGCGGCGTGGTCGGCGGGACGCCGACCGAACGCGGCGGCAGCACCGGTGGCACCTCAGGCGGCCGCGGTGGCATGCACGGCGGCGGCGGTGGCGGCGGAGTCGGCGGGGGAGGTGGCGGTGGCGGCCGTGTCGGCGGCAACCGCCTCGCGACCGGCAGCTCCGGCGGCATGGTCGGCGGCTCGGGCGGTGTCGGGGGCTCCGGACGGTCGTTCTCGTCCGGCGGCTCAGGCCTACGTTCGGGCCTCGGCGGGTCCAGCGCTCCGCGTACCGGACCCGGCGGCGCGCCCGAAGGCGGCGGTCGTTCCGGCAGTTCGATGCGTGGTGGCATGGGCGGTGGATCCGGCAGCTCCGAGGCGCAGCGCCGTCGTCGCCAGCGGGCCGACTACCTCGAGGAAGACGAAGAGACGTGGGAAGGTCATGGCCGCGACATCGTGCCTCCGGTGATCGGCTGACGACCTAGGCAAGAATCGACTTCTCTGCGTTCAATGAAGGGGCGGCACTACGTGGTCAGCAAGTTCGGGCGCGTAGGCCGCCCTTTGAATGCGGCGGCGGCGGTGGCAACAACGGTCGCAGTAGTGCTTGGGCCGGTTTCTGTGGCCCAAGCCGACACACCCCGTCAAGAGCAGTGGTACCTCGATACGTGGAACATCGCCGACGCATGGAAGATCTCGCAGGGCGACGGCGTCAGCGTGGCTGTGGTCGACTCCGGCGTCGACGCGAACACGGAGGACCTGCAAGGCCAGGTTCTGCCTGGCCCGTTGGGCAGTGGTGACGACGCACAGGACCAACACGGCACGCACATGGCAAGCCACATCGCGGGCACCGGCAAGAGCCAAAGTGGTCAGGGACCGGTGGGCGTCGCTCCGAAGACGAAGATCATCCCGGTCAAGGTGGCCGGCAGCGCGAGCAAACTGGCACTGACTGCCGACATCGCCGCCGCCATCAAGGCAGCGGCTGACACCGATGCGAAGATCATCAACGTGTCGATGGGCAGCCAGGGCGCGCCGGACAAGACGGAAGCTGACGCGGTGAAGTACGCGCAGTCGAAAGGCAAACTGGTCGTCGCGAGCGCGGGCAACCGCGCCGAGTCCCTCGGCCCAGGCGCCACGTACCCGGCGGCGTTCCCCGGCGTGTTGGGTGTTGGTGGGTACGACCACACTGGCGCGGTTTGGTCAGGATCGGTGACCGGCAACTGGGTGGCGTTGGCCGCTCCCGGTGTCGACCAGATTTCCGCGTGCACAGGGCCGGGTGGACAGGTCGGATACTGCAAAACGACCGGCACGTCGGCAGCTTCGGCCCTCGTCTCCGGCATCGCCGCCCTCGTCTGGTCCGCCCACCCCGACTGGACGGCGAACCAGGTCATCAAGCGGCTGATCGACACCGCCAACAAGCCGCCGGGCCAGGTCCCCAATGACCAGCAGGGCTACGGGAACGTCAGTCCGCGCAAGGCACTTCAGTCGACCGACCCGCCGGGGCCCGCTGATGTGAATCCGCTCGTCGGTGTGCGCGGTGACAAGCCGGCAGCGGCGCCGTCGTCGGCGCCGTCCGCTGCGGCCAGTGGCGCGGCTCCGCCGCCGGGCAGTGCCGTGCCGAGTGCGCCGCATGCGACGAGCCCGTCGAACGGCGTCAAGGAGGACTCGTCCGACGGCGGCGGTTCGAACGTCGGCTTGATCGCCGGCATCGCCGGTGGCGCCGTTGTGGTTGTTGCTCTCGTCATCTGGCTGGTCGTCCGCCGTCGCAACAACGGCAACCAGCCGCCCCCGCCGCCCGGTTCGGGGCCGCCGCCGGCGTACCAGCAACAGCAGCCGACGACTCCGTTCCCGCAGTCGGCCTACCCGCAGCAGCCGCCGTGGCCGGGGGCTCAGCCGCCGCAGCCGCCTCCCGGGCCGCCGTACCAAGGTGGCGGCCAAGGTCCGTACGCCCGTTAAGCGACGATTTCCGCGAGACCCGCATCCGGTTGGGTGCGGGTCTCGTGCTTGTTGGAGGGGGCCAACGGGCTTACGTGGAGCGGCAATTCGATAGCATGCGCGAATTCCCGCCGCCGGGCGGGGAACCGGCGCCCCGGGTCCCGGGGCGGATCAGCCGGTGCGCCGCTCCGTGGGGAGTGGCGCCTAACCACGGGGGTGGTTGGCACATGGGTTCCATGTACCAGGTCGACATCGACCAGATGCGCGCGATGATCACGAAGCTGAACACCGCTGAGCAGTCGATGCGCGATGCGATGGCCGCGATGCACTCGACGGGCGGCGCCGACAACGTCGGGACCAAGAAGCTCGACGACGCGTGCAACGACTTCCAGAAGCACTGGAAGTACGGACTCGACCAGATCCACAAGGACATCGAGTCGACGCTCAAGGGCCTGGACGACGCGATGAAGAACTACGAGGAGATAGAGAAGGCGCTGGCCGACCTGTTCACGCAGACCGGCGGCGACAAGAAGTAAGCGGCCTGCGGCGAAGCGGCGGCGGGCAGCGGACTCGTCGCGCCGGCGCCGAGATCGGGGGATTTTCGTGGCACCACCCAATCCGTACGTGAACCTCGGCTTCAACCCGGCGCTGGGTTCGGTCGAGACCGTCAGTCACATGGTCGACATGCTCACCAAGGCCAAGACCGCGCTCGAGGACGCCAAGGGCGGCATCGACGTGGTCAAGCGCAGCGACAGCACGGTCTGGAAGGGCGACGCGGCCGAGAAGTTCCGCAAGGAGATGTCGGACAAGCTGCCCAAGCGGCTCGACACGGCGGTCGAGTCCATAGGCAAGGCCATCGCGGCCCTGTCGGGATGGCAGGGCGACCTCGGCGGTTTCCAGAGCGACGCCAAGCGTCTCGACGGTGACGCCAAGGCGGCCAAGGAGAAGCTCGACGGGGCGCAGCAGGCGTACGGCACCGCGCAGCAGAACCCGGACCTCCAGCTCGCCGGTCAGAAGGCGGACACGGACGCCCAGCTGGCCAACATGCAGACGCGCTACAACACCGCACAGGGCGCGCTCGTCGAGGCCGACAAGGCGGTCAAGGCGGCCGGTGACGCGTACGACGCCGTGATCCGCCAGGCCCACGAGCTCGAGCAGCGGCACGACGACGACGCGAAGAAGGTCGCCGGCCAGCTCGACTCGGCCGATGACATCGCGCCCCACAAACCCGGCTTGTTCAGCAGGGCGCTCGGGTGGGTCAAGGACCACTTGGGCGACATCGGCAACGCGCTGGCGCTCGCGGCGGCCGTGCTCGGCACCATCGCGCTGATCATCGGTACGGGCGGCGCGGCGTTCGTCCCGCTGATGCTCGCGTCGACCGCGCTCAGCGCCGGTGCGCTCGGTTTCCACGCGGCCGATCCGGAGACGTGGCAGGGCCTCAAGAAGGGCCCGATGTCCGGGGACTTCTGGAGTGCGGCCATGACGCTCGGCGGCGACGCGCTGGGTGCGATCCCCGGCGTGGGGATCGCGGCCCGCGGCGTCAACGGTGCGGTCCGCATGGCGGCCCACGCGCCCGGTGCCGTCGGTCCGCTGCGGACGGCCATCGAGGCCGGTCGTAACCTGCCTGGTGTGATGCGTACGGTGGCGCCGCGCATCCTGACCGCGGACGCGAGCACCCTCGCGACGAAGGCGGGCGAGTACACGGTCGACGCCGTCAACAGCTATCGCACGGCGCGCGGCGCGCTGCCGTTCATCGGTTCCGACGCCGCGAACATGATCACCAACGTGGCCCGGTTCACCGACGTCTCCGCCTCCGGGCTCGGCGCCTACCAAGCCGCGCTCGACATGATGGGCGACACCGGCATCTACGGCAGCAAGAACGACAAGACCGCGGTCGACGGTGGTCTGAACGGCTTCAACTCGCCCGGCGCGGTGAACACGATCCGCGACACGCTCTCGATCATCCGGAGGTGAACGGGTGACCCTCGACCCGTCCCCGGACGCCGGGGCCCACGCGCCCCCCGAGACGACCGACATGCAACTGCGTTTCCGGGTGCCGACGGGGTTCATCCCCATCGACCTCGATCCGGACGTCGAGGGCATGAAGGCCGTGTTCGACGACGGCAAGGAGTACCTGACGCCGGAGCAGGCCGACGACTGGGCCACGGGCGTACAGGCGATGCTGTTCTCGATCGAGCGCATGCGCATGAACAACACGGTGTTCTACGCCATCGGCGCGCACCTCGACGACCAGGGCGGCGTGGCCACCGCGGCGTTGTCGGTGACCGTCGAGCAGTCGCCGGCGCCGGGTCTTCCGCCCGAGGACGTCGCGGCGCTCGTTCTGCGCCTGATGGAAGGGACGTTCGGGCCCGAGTCGGGCGGCTTGGTGGCGCTCGGCGCGGGACCCGCGGCGGCCGCCACCAGCGTGCTCACCTATCCCGGGATCGAAGGCGGCATGGCGCCGATCGACGAGGACGGCAACAGCTCGGTGGCCCAGGCCCGGATCGTCATCCCGTTCCCCGACGGGAACTTCATCGCGACGCTCGACATGGCCACCGCGCACGTCGAGCACGCGGAGAGCTACGGTGACGTCCTGTACCACTTCGCGAACGAACTGGCCTTCGTCCTCCCGGACGAGGCGCCGGTCCCGGAGCCGGAGCCGGGCGGAGTCGTCGCCGCGATCAAGAACGTGCTGGGCTGACGAACCATCACCCGGTGCCCCGGCGGTTGCGCCGGGGCACCAGGAACTACGCGACCGCAGGAGGAACCTGTCGTGCCCGCTGACGGAGCCGCGCTTCCCTCGTCGGCCCAGGAAACCCCGGCCACCGCACAGGCGTTGTCGGCGGCACGCGCCACCGCCCGCCGTCGGCGCGGCTTCGCGACCGCGATCGCCGTGCTGTGGGCTGTCTTCGCGATCGTCCTGGTGGTGCGCCTGATCACCTCCGGCGGCGCCGCATTGGTCGCGGGCGGCGGCACGGTCCTGGCCCTCGGCACGCTCACCGCGGTCACGTCGGCCGGCCAGGTACGGCGGTCGTGGCGCAAGGCCGAGGTCATGGCCGGGGTCGCCGCCGCCTATCCGTGGCAGGAGTTCGCGGCGACGGGCGGGACCGTCCAGGACGCGGCGGCCGTCCCGCAGCCGGCCCTGGTCCTCACCGCTGACGACGGCTCCACCGTCGCCGAACTAGCCCGCCCCGCACGGCGGACGGCTGTACGCGCCGCCGTCGACGGCACCGCCGCGTCCGGCGGAACGGTCCGCCTGTGGTTCGCCGGAGACCCGCGGTTCGGCGGCCTCGTCGCGCTTCCCGGCGGCGGCGACCCGGAGTTGGTCGAGCCCGTCAACCCGCAGCCGGTGGGTGCGGACTTCGCCGCCGACAGCCGCGCGCGCGACGCGGGCCTGGTCGGCCCGGCGCTCGCCGCGGCGTTCACCGCCCCCGAACCCGGTGCGGCGCAGGACACCAACGGCCCCGGCGACCAAGGCGGCCGCGTCGTCGAACGGCCGCTGCCGTCCCGCGGCGAACAACTCCGGGCGGCGCGCGGCCGTGCCCTCGCCGTCGGTGTGGGCGCGGGCCTGACCACGCTCGTGGGCCTGCTGATCGTGCTCCTCGGCGTGGCCGCGCTCGCCGACGGCTCGTGGGCGGCCATCGCGCTGGTGCTGCTCGGCCTCATCGTGACACTGTTCGCCGGCCTGTGGCTGTACGGCGTCGTCGACGGCTACCGCGGCGTCGTGCGCGTGCTGGACGTCTATCCCTGGCGCGAATGGGACTGCAAGGTCCAGCGCCTGGCCCAACTCGACCGGCTGGTACTGCTCGGCGCCGCGGGCAACGCGGTCTGCGGCGTCCTGCCGAGCGGCGGCAGCGGGGCCGCCCTGCGCGACGCCCGACTGCGCGACCTCGACACCGTCCTCTTCGCGGGCGACGTCCGCCACGGCGGCGTCGTCGCCCTGGCCGACGGCACCCGCGTCACCCCGGTGCGCTGCCAACCGCTCGGCAGCGGCAGGTCCCGGCGCACCGGCGACGACGCCGCAGCGCGCCGGGCCGGCCTGCTCTGAGCTCCCGCACCTCGACGGATTACCGTGCGGACGGCCGCACTTCCTGGGCCGCCCGCGCCAGAGGCTCGGGAGGTTCACGGGGCGTAGTTGAGCCGCCCTTCAGTGCACCCGCCCTTGTCCAACGCCGCGTTCGCGAGGAGGACGAGGGCCGGTCGAAGCTTGGCGGACAGGTCCACTGTGCGCTTGTCGTCGACGCGCAACTCTGCGAGGTGCGATGCATCGCCTGGTCGACACGGGGGAACTTCGACCCAGGCCTCACGGAGACTCACCGCACCGTTCAGGCCGCCTCCGAAGGGCGTGTACACGTGGCCGTCGTTGGAGGACGTCTCGCCAACCCGGGCGGTCCCCTGCAGGTATACCAACCGAGCGCCGATATCAAAGGTCAGGAGTGTGTTTCCACTGGTGAGCTGACAGTCGCTCTGCCCGGAGGGGAACTGGAACTTCACCTTCCCACCGGTCTCCCAATAGTGTCCGGGTCGGAGCAGCGGTTGTAGTTGTTCGAAGGTGACCATCCCCCAGCACGGGACATCCTCCGTTGTCCAGTCTTCGCTCGTGTGCGCGTCACCGTTGGACCGTGACGCGAGGATCCACGTGGCGCCGCCGGCCAGCCCGAGGACGAGCAGCGCCACGACGGCCCAGACGTGTGCGCGGCGATTCATCACTTTCCCTTGACATAGGACTCGTAGTGGTCGTGCCCGTCGTTCAGCCCGTTGGCGACGCTGGCGTCGAAACTCGGCATGCTCGGCTGGCGGCTGTTACGCCATTCGTCGGCCAGCGCCAGGACACTTTCGCGGGTGGTGTCATAGGTCCCGGAAATCTGGAGGGTGGTCGCGTCCGTGGTGTCGACCTGCGCCCTGGAGAACAGCTCGTCCAGCACCGGAGCGACCACGTACTCCGACGCGGCCGGCCCCACCCAGGGAATGCCTTCGACGAGTTTCGACCCCAGCGACTCCCCCCAGGATTTGGCGGTGTCGACGGTGCTGTTGATCGTCTCGTCGTGCTCCTGCTGCGCGCTGCGCATCGCGTCCGTGGTCGATTTGTCGAGCACGCCGAAGACCTGGGATGCCGACGATACGAAGTCCGGCTGAGTCTGCGGCATGCCGCCGTGGGCGGTGATCGCGTCGAGTCCCGATACCATGAACGCCGATTCGGCTTTGTACAGGTTGCCCATGTGCTCCGGGCTGTCGCCGAGTGTGGAGATCACCCGGGTGAGCTCGCCCGTGTGGAACCCGGCGATCGGCTCGTTGTTCGAATACAGCGGGTTCTCGGGAAGTCCTGGACGGCTGATCCCGTAGTGCACGGATGCGATGTTCTTCGCCAGCATCTCCGACACGCTGTCCTTCATCACATCAGGCACGTACGGAGGCACGGTTCCCCCCATCGCTCCGACGGCGTTGGACAGCACGTCCATCATCTCGCGTGTACGGGGGCGCCCCTCCCCGGTCGTGGCGGCGACCAACGCTTCCCCCAAAGCGTCGAGGTGCGGCCGCATCTCGTCGGCTCCGTACGCGGGGTTTCCCGGTCCCACGATGTTGCGTGCCTTCAAGAGGTAGTCGAGGCGCGCCTGGGCATCGGCCTTGGTCTCGGGTTTGGCCAGCGGGTCGCCGTAGAGATCCTGTGTGCGCGGGCTGAAGAACGCCGTTGCGGCCTCCGGACTCTTGGACAGCCCGACGAGGAGGTTGTTCATCGGATCGGTCTGCCCGTTCACCGAGTTCCAGAGCTGGCCTCCGCCGTTGGCTTTCTCCATGTCCATGATGTCGTCGCCGACGACGGACAGGAACTTCGGGTCGTAGCCACCGTTCCTGAACAGCAGGCTCAGTGGCTGGTATCCGTACTCGTAGCCAGCGCCGGCCTTGTGCATTTCACGCCCCGCGTCCTCCAAGCGCAGCATCCATGCCGGGTCCTGAGCCAATCGAGGGCTCGCCGAGGAGAGCAGCGTGCCAAGCGTGTTTTCGGCGCTGTAATCGTTCGCGTACTCCTGGGACAACGCGATGACCTTCTCGGGCCCGACGCGGAGCATGACCTCTTCGGCGAAGAGGTCGTTCTTCTCGTTGCGCCGCAGCAGGTCGAACAGTTCCTTGCGTTCGGCGTCGCTGAGGTTCGACTGCTTGTTGAGGAGAGCCATGGCGCGGTCGACGTCGCTGTACGGATCGGCCTGCGGGTTCGCGTTGAACCGTTCGTCGACACCACCGATCGCGCGCCGGAGCGCGTCCGACAGGGCGGTGTCCGCTTCCCGCGCCGTGTTGAGGGCGGCGCTGATGTCGTCGGCGAGCCGCTTCGCCGTGCTTTCGCGGTCTCTTTGGAACTCGCTGAAGGCCGCGTCGTTCATCTGTGCGGACGACGACAGTGCGGGCCAGGTGACCTGGACGCCGCCAGGGATGTCCGCGAAATGCCCACCCACGGAGTCCTGCTGCCATGTCATTCCGGCAGCGGCGACGGCATCGATTGCGGCGCGCAGCCGCTGCTGCGCCGTAACCAAGTCGACGGCCGCCGTGTCGAGGTACGTGGCGACTGCGTCGGCCTCCACCACAGCGGCCGCGAAGTCCTCGTGGGTGAGCCGAAGTTCGGTCTGAACCTGCTCGTTGGCGACCTGACCGCCCCACGAGTTGCCGAGTTCCATGGATACGTCGCCGTCGAACTGCGTGGTGATCTCACGGAGACCCGAGGCGAACTTTCGCCAGCTCTCCGCTGCGGTGGCCAGCTTTCCCAGGTCCGCGTGGAGTACGTCGTTGACGCCCAGCATCACTGCGCCTTCGGGATGCTCGATGCGGCTGCCTGGTCGGCCTTCTCATAGGCGGTGGCCGTGGCGTTGAGCTTGGCTTCGAGCTCGAACAGGATCTCCCGGAATCCGTCGACTTGGTGCCCCCAGGTTTCCGACGCGTACTGCAAGGCGGCCTCGCTGTCCCAACCGTGCAGGCCCTTCGCGCAGTCGAGCAGAAGCTGCACCGGGTCCACACCCGCGCTGCGGACCCGCTCACCCAGGTCGCCAACCATCTTTCCCGCGGCCCGAAGCCCGTTCGGCGTGACCTTGAATCCGCCGTCGGTGGGCCCGGGCACGGACAACAAGTGTGTTGCCGGTGGTGGTGCGGCGCCCTTCTCGTAGGCCCGTGCGTTCAGAACCCGATCGATGTCGTTGCCGTGGTTCATCGACGTCCCCCCGTCTCGAACAACTGTGGCCAAGACTAGCCAACTATCCTGATCTATAAGCAGTGTTGCTGTTTGGGCCGCTGGTGCGACACCGGTCATGGGTGCATGTACGCGTTCCCCCGTCGCGCAAATGGAAAGGCCCCCGGCGCCGTAGTGGCGCCGGGGGCCGGGTTGCGGGTCAGTCGAACGGTACCCACGCCGTCTGGATCATCTGGATGCCGCGGCGCCGGGAGTAGAACTGGGCTCGGCCCGGCGGGAGTTGCTGCGGGCGCATGTTGCCGATCAGGGCGCCCTCGTCGCGGTTGCCCGAGAGGAGCATGCCCGGCGTGCCGAGGTCGTTGAGCTTCTGCAGGACCGGCTCGTACAGCGAGCGGCTGGCGCCGCCGGAGCTGCGGGCGATGATGAGGTGGAGGCCGACGTCGCGGGCCAGCGGCAGGTACTCCAGCAGCGGGGCGAGCGGGTTGCCGCCGCTGGTGGCCACCAGGTCGTAGTCGTCGATGATGAAGAAGATCTCCGGGTCCGACCACCAGCTGCGGTTGCGCAGTTGCTCCTGCGTGACCTCCGGGCCGGGCAGGCGGCGGCTCAGCGAGCCGGCGACCTGCGGGACGACCGGCTGGAGCGCCGGTGCGGCGGCCGCGTAGACCAGCAGGTGGCTCTCCGGGACCGCGCCCAGCAGCGAGCGCCGGTAGTCGGCCACGATGATGCGGGCCTGCTCGGGCGTGTACCGCTCGCAGATGCCGCGGGCGACCATGCGCAGGAAGTTGCTCTTGCCGGACTCGGTTTCGCCGAACAGCACGAAGCTCGGGTCGGCGTTGAAGTCGAGCGAGACGGTCGCGAGCTGGGTCTCGTCGATGCCGATCGGCACCGCGAGTCCGGGCATCACGTCCGGGCCGGGCAGCTGCTCGTACGGCAGCATGCGCGGCAGCATCCGGACGCGCGGCGCGGGGCTGCCCTGCCAGGCCGCCTTGACGTGCGCGACCAGGTCGGCGGAGCCGTCGGCCAGGTCCTCCGGGTCCGAGGAGCCGTCGATGCGCGGCAGCGCCGCGAGGAAGTGCAGGCCCTCGGGGGTGAGACCGCGGCCGGGCGCGCCGGTCGGCACGTTGACGGCGATGCGGCGGTCGACCTCGGACTCCATCGGCTCGCCGAGGCGCAGTTCCAGACGGGTCTGAATCTGGTCCTTGAGCGCCGGCCGCAGTTCGGGCCAGCGGCCCGCCGTGATGACGACGTGGACGCCGTAGCCCAGACCGCGCGTGGCGATCTCGGTGATGACGGACTCGAGCGCCTCGTAGTCGTTCTTGACGGTCAGCCATCCGTCGATCACCAGGAACACGTCGCCCCACGGCTCGTCGGGCAGCAGGCCCTGCGCGCGCCGCGAGCGGAACGTGGTGATCGAGTCGATGTTGTGCGAGCGGAAAAGCTCTTCGCGGCGGTCGACGATGCCGGAGACCTCGCTGACGATGCGGCGCACCATCTCGGCGTCGAGACGGCCGGCGACACCGCCGACGTGCGGCAGCTCGTTGACCGTCTGCAGACCGCCGCCACCGAAGTCCAGGCAGTAGAACTGCACTTCGCCGGGCGTGTGGGTGAGCGCCAGCGACGTGATGAGGCTGCGGGTCAGCGTGGTCTTGCCGCTTCGCGTACCACCGACGATGAGGACGTGGCCGGCCGCGCCGGACAGGTCCACGTGCAGCAGGTCGCGGCGCTGCTCGAACGGCTTGTCGACGACGCCCAGCGGGGCCGCGAGCCGCCCGTTGCCGCCCCAGCCGACCGGCGACAGACCGCGCTCCGGCGTCGGCGTGAGCGGCACGTTCTGGCTCGCGAACAGTGTGTCCATCGAGGGCGACTCGGACAGCGGCGGCAGCCACACCTGGTGCGCGGGCGGGCCCTGGCCGGCCATGCGCTTGACGATGACGTCGAGCACGGTGTCCGCGAGGGCCGCGTTGAACTGCTCCTGCGCGACCGGCTCCGGCTCGGGCTCGGCCAGCGCGCCGTTGTTCTGCGCGGGGATGAACGCCGCCTCGGGCGTCCACGCGTTGCTGAACGCGACGGGCCGAGGCGCGCCTTCCTGCTGTTGGTGGCTCTGGCCCGACGGGCGGTAAGGGCCGGACACGTACGCGGCCTTGAAGCGGGCCATCGACTCGGTGCCGAACTTCAGCAGACCCGAACCGGGCACCGACGGCAGCGTGTACGCGTCCGGCACGCCGATCGCCGCGCGCGACTCGGCGGCCGAGAAGGTGCGCAGACCGATGCGGTACGACAGATAGGTGTCCAGGCCGCGGAGCCGGCCCTCCTCCAGCCGCTGCGACGCGAGCAGCAGGTGCACACCCAGCGATCGGCCGATACGCCCGATCTGGATGAACATGTCGATGAAATCGGGCTTCGCGGTGAGCAGTTCGCTGAACTCGTCGATGATGATGACGAGCGACGGCAGCGGCTCGAGCGCGGCACCTGCGGTGCGGGCCCGCTCGTAGTCGTGGATGTTGGCGTAGTTGCCGGCCGCGCGCAGCAGCTCCTGGCGGCGGTTGAGCTCACCGGTGATGGAGTCGCGCATACGGTCGACGAGCGTGAGGTCGTCGGACAGGTTGGTGATGACCGCCGCGACGTGCGGCATGTCCGACATGCCGAGGAACGTCGCACCGCCCTTGAAGTCGGCGAGCACGAAGTTGAGGATCTCGGAGCTGTGCGTCATCGCCAGGCCGAGGACCAGCGTGCGCAGCAGCTCCGACTTGCCGGAACCGGTCGCGCCGACGCAGAGGCCGTGCGGGCCCATGCCTTCGAGCGCGGCTTCCTTCAGGTCCAGGAGGATCGGTTCGCCGTTCTCGCCGAGGCCGATCGGCACGCGCAGCTTGTCGTGCGGCGGGCGGGGCCGCCAGGTGCGCGACATGTCCACCGACGCGGCGTCGCCGACGCCCATCAGGTCGGTGAAGTCCAGGTTCGCCAGCAGCGGTTCGTCGCCGTCGTTGCCGGACAGCCGCAGCGGCGCGAGCGCGCGCGCCAGGCTCTCGGTGTCGGCCACGCTCAGGAGGTCGGGCTGGCCGGAGTAGGAGGTACCCGACGCCGCTTCCAGGATCAGCCGGTCCGGCTCGGCGATGACCGCGAGCCCGCCGCGCAGTTCGTCAAGCGGACCGGCGACGACCTCGATGATGGTGACGCCCTGCAGGCCCTCCGCGCCGGCGAGCACCGAACCCGCGGGGATCGTCCCGCCGTCCAGGACCACCACGACGTGCGGCTGGTCGAGCACCGGCGCGCCGCCCTGCGCGAAACGCGGGCGGTTGGTGAGGTGGTCGCCCAGCAGCCGCTCTATCTCGCCCAGGTCGGTGGCGACCATGCGCACCGGTCCCGCGCCGTCCGACTCGGACGTGTGCTGCAGGTGCGGCAGCCACTTGATCCAGTCCCAGCGGTCGGCGTGCGACGGGTGGATCGCCGCGGCGACGACGATGTCGTCGGGGGAGTGCAGCACGGTCAGTTGCCCGAGCATCGCGCGCGTCACGCCGTACACCGTGTCCGGGTCGCCCGAGACGGTCAGGTGGTAGAAGGAGCGCAGCGACACCGCCATCGGCAGGTCGTCGAGCATCGACTGCGTGAGCATGAACCGCCGCAGCGAGTCGGCGCACAGCGGTTCGAGGTCCTCCAGCGGCGCGGTCGCGGGCGCCACCAGCGGCGTCGACAGGCGCTGTTGCCCGGTGCCGAGCCGGATCTGCCCGAAGTCCCCGTCCGTCGCGCGGCGTTCCCACAGGCGGCGGCCGCCCGCGACGACCGACCACAGCTGGTCGGGCGCGGGGTGGGTCCACAGCTGCGCGCTGCGCTGCCGCTTCGCGGTGCGGCGCACCTTGATGCGCTGCTGGTCGAGGTACTTGAGGTAGTCGCGGCGCGCGTCGAGCAGTTCGGGCGAGTTGCCCTTGCGCGCACGCACGATGTTCGCGACGACCATCGCCATCGACGACACCATCATCATGCCGCCCATGACGAACATCATCTTGTTCGCGCCGGGCATGAAGAGGAAGCCCGCGGACCCGAGCGTCGTCATCATCGGGAGCAGGCTGGCCATCCAGCTCTGTTCCTGCTTGCGTTCGAGCTCGGGTGGCGATTCGAGAGACAGCGCGTCCGAGGGGACGCCGGGCGGGTGCACCCGAGGCGGTCGCTTGACAATGACCACGGTCACAACGGATCAGTCCTATCCGCCAGAAAACGGGACCAAGGGGTTCCCGACACTTGTGGTGAGAACTCCCGATACGGCGGATCGACGTGGCACCAACCCACCCCGTAAGGGTCGTCACCGTTGTTGTGCCGCCTCGCCCCGCTGCCCGAAAACAGCCGGGGGGACGGCTCGCGTCGGCCGATACTACTGCCAAGTCGCATGATCGCCACAAGGTCGGGGCGATAACCGGACTCCGGCGGGGGACACCCGTGCTGATGGTCCGTTAGAGTGCGTGGCTCGACTGGTCGGCCCAGCGCGGACCGGTCCTTACCGAAGCGCTGAGCAGCCAAGCCAGCGCCGAGTATCCGCACCGGAGCCACGGGGAGCAGCCGGGTGAGCACAGCACTGGGTACCGTCGGGGCCGGGCCATCGGCCGGCGCCGCGACCATCTCCACGGGTCTGGTCCGGGTGACGATCGTCGCCCCGGACTGCCGCGTCGACGTGGCGCTGCCCGACGAGATCGTCCTCGCCGACCTCTATCCGGAAGTCCTGCGGCTGTCGGGCCAGATCCAGGCCGACGGCACCGCGACCGGATTCCACCTCGCCCGGCTCGACGGCAGCCTGCTCGACAGCGGTCGCAGCCTCGGTGCGCAACTGGTGCGCGACGGCGAGCTGTTGCGCTTCACGCCGCTCGGCGAGGCGCTGCCGCCACCGGTGTACGACGACGTGGTCGACTCGGTCGCGCGCTCCGTCACCGCGGACCACCGCCTCTGGTCGCCCGAACTCCTGCGCACCGCGGGCCTGACCGGCGCGGCCATCTTCCTCTTCGTCGCGCCGGTGGCGCTGTGGCGTTCGGCCATACCGCACTCGTCGGCGGGCATCATCGCGGGCGTTCTCGCGGTGCTGCTGGCCGCCGTCGCCGGAATCCGGGCGCGTGTGTACGACGACCCGGGCGGCGCCGCCGCGCTCGGACTCGGCGCGCTGCCCAACGCGTTCTACGCCGGCCTGGGCATCATCGAGCCGCACAAGTTCGAGGGCCCGGGGCGCGTGCAGTTCGTCGCCGCGTCCGCCGCCGCGATGATCGTGTCCGTTCTCATCGCGGTCCTGATCCCCACCCGCAACGCGACGTTCGTGGCCGGCGCGGGGGCCGGCCTCATCGGCATGCTCACCGCGTTCGGTCTCATCGCCGCGGACGCCGAGCCGCACGACGCCGCCGCGGTCTCCGGTGTCGTCGGCATCGCGCTCGTCGCGTTCCTGCCCGGCTGGTCGGTGCGGCTCGCCCGGCTGCCGATCGGCTTCCTGCCGCCGGACGCGCCGGCCGCCGCCCGCGCCGCCGCCGACGACCCGGTCGACCACGCCGCGCTCGCGGCCCGTGCCCGCGCCGGGCACCAGATGCTCACCGGCCTGGTCGGCGCCTGCGCCGTCGTGGTCACCGCGTCCGCCGTCGTCACCGGCTACTCGACCGAGATGTGGTCGCGCGTGTTCACCGCCGCGCTCGGCGTCGCCATGCTCGGCCGCGCCCGGCTCTTCCGCTACACCCCGCAGGTCGTCCTGCTGCTCTCGGCCGGCGCCGCGGCGTTGTTCTGGCTGTTCGCGGGCCTGACGCTGCACACCAACTTCCTGCAGAAGGAACAGCAGAGCTGGGTCTTCGGCCTGATCGCCGGCGTCGGCGTGATCATGGCGGTCATCGCGGTCACCGTCCCCGCCCGAGGCCTGTCGCCGTTCTGGGGTCGCGCGATGGACATCCTCGAGGGCATGCTGCTGACCGCGCTGATCCCGCTGTGCCTGGCGGTGCTCGGGACGTACGAGACGCTCCGCAACCTGACCGCCTGACCGGGACTGCTAATGTGGTGCCACCGGGTTTCCAGACCCGGTGTGCGTGCTGCCCGCTTTCCGGAGCGGGTCGTGCGCTGTGAGTAACCGAAGTTCCCCCGTGACGCAGACCGGGGGCGCTCACCAGCCACTCGAATGGAGCAAACGTGTCGCTTGACGCCGCAACGAAGAAGCAGATTTTCGCCGAGTACGCCCTGAAGGACGGCGACACCGGCTCCCCCGAGGTCCAGATCGCGCTGCTCTCGCGCCGCATCAACGACCTCACCGAGCACCTCAAGGCTCACAAGCACGACCACCACAGCCGTCGTGGCCTGCTGCTGCTCGTCGGCCAGCGCCGCCGGATGCTGAAGTACCTGGCCAAGGTCGACATCGAGCGCTACCGCTCGCTGATCGCCCGCCTGGGCATCCGCGCCGGTTCGACGGGCGTCCGCTAAACAGTCGAGTGAAGGAGCGGCTTTTCCAAGCCGCTCCTTCGCCGTATCCAGGACACTGTTTTTGTAGGCTGTGACGCAGCGGCGCCGTTTGTAACAGAGCGATGCCGTGCACGACATCAGAAGCAGAACGAGTACCACCATCGGGAGTGCCGCGACGCGGCAAGGAGCCGGCCCAAGGCGCCGGTCCTCGGTAGTGGCCCCCGGGTACCCGGCAGCACCGGATACCGACCCGGAGGCTTCGATCGAAGACCGGCCCGGCCGTCCCTCACACGTCGCAGCGCGGACTCCCTTGATTGCGACGAGGAGGGTGCCCCGTGGAGGGTACCGACGTGACCTTCGCCGAAGCCGTCATCGACAACGGCAGCTTCGGCACCCGTACCATCCGCTTCGAGACCGGCCGCCTGGCGCGCCAGGCCGCGGGTTCCGCGGTGGCCTACCTGGACGACGACACCATGGTGCTGTCGGCCACCACCGCTTCGAAGCGCCCGAAGGACCAGCTCGACTTCTTCCCCCTGACGGTGGACGTCGAGGAGCGGATGTACGCCGCGGGCAAGATCCCCGGCTCGTTCTTCCGCCGTGAGGGCCGGCCGTCCGAGGACGCGGTCCTGACCTGCCGCCTGATCGACCGCCCGCTGCGCCCGTCCTTCAAGAAGGGCCTGCGCAACGAGATCCAGATCGTCGCGACGATCATGGCGCTCAACCCCGACCACCTGTACGACGTCGTCGCGATCAACGCGGCCTCGATGTCGACGCAGCTGGCCGGCCTGCCGTTCTCCGGCCCGATCGGCGGCGTCCGCGTCGCGCTGATCGACGGCCAGTGGGTGGCCTTCCCGACGCACTCCGAGCTGGAGCGCGCGGTCTTCGACATGGTCGTGGCCGGTCGCGTCCTGCCGGACGGCGACGTCGCGATCATGATGGTCGAGGCCGAGGCCACGACCGCCACGATCGAGCTGGTCAAGGGCGGCGCCGTCGCCCCGACCGAGGAGGTCGTCGCGGAGGGTCTCGAGGCGGCCAAGCCGTTCATCAAGACGCTGTGCGCCGCGCAGGTCCAGGTCGCCGAGAAGGCCGCCAAGGAGACCGCCGAGTACCCGGTCTTCCTGGACTACCAGGAGGACGTGTTCGAGGCGCTCGCCGCCGCGGTGTCGGACGAGCTGTCCGCCGCGCTCACCATCGCGGGCAAGCAGGCCCGTGAGACCGAGCTCGACCGCGTCAAGGACCTCGCCGCCGAGAAGCTGCTCCCGCAGTTCGAGGGCCGCGAGAAGGAGATCGGCGGCGCGTTCCGCTCGCTCACCAAGAAGCTGGTCCGCCAGCGCGTGCTGCGCGACAAGGTCCGCATCGACGGCCGCGGCCTGACCGACATCCGCACCCTCGCGGCCGAGGTCGAGGTCGTCCCGCGCGTTCACGGCTCGGCGCTGTTCGAGCGCGGCGAGACCCAGATCCTGGGCATCACCACGCTCAACATGCTCCGCATGGAGCAGATGATCGACACGCTGAACCCCGAGACGCGCAAGCGTTACATGCACAACTACAACTTCCCGCCGTACTCGGTCGGCGAGACCGGCCGCGTCGGCTCCCCGAAGCGCCGCGAGATCGGCCACGGCGCGCTCGCCGAGCGCGCGCTGCTGCCGGTGCTGCCGGCCCGCGAGGACTTCCCGTACGCGATCCGCCAGGTGTCCGAGGCGCTCGGCTCCAACGGCTCGACCTCGATGGGCTCGGTCTGCGCGTCCACGATGTCGCTGCTCAACGCCGGTGTGCCGCTGAAGGCGCCGGTCGCGGGCATCGCGATGGGCCTCATCTCCGACGAGGTCGACGGCAAGACCGAGTACGTGACGCTGACCGACATCCTCGGTGCCGAGGACGCGTACGGCGACATGGACTTCAAGGTCGCCGGCACCAAGGAGTTCGTCACCGCGCTCCAGCTCGACACCAAGCTCGACGGCATCCCCGCCTCGGTCCTGGCCGCCGCGCTGAAGCAGGCGAAGGACGCCCGCCTGCACATCCTCGACGTGATGATGGAAGCGATCGACACGCCGGACGAGATGTCCGAGTTCGCGCCGCGCATCATCACGGTGAAGATCCCGGTGGAGAAGATCGGCGAGGTCATCGGCCCGAAGGGCAAGATGATCAACCAGATCCAGGACGACACCGGCGCCGACATCACCATCGAGGACGACGGCACCATCTACATCGGTGCCGTGAACGGCCCGTCCGCCGAGGCCGCGCGCAACGTGATCAACCAGATCGCGAACCCGCAGATGCCGGAGGTCGGCGAGCGCTACCTGGGCACCGTCGTCAAGACGACGACGTTCGGCGCGTTCGTCTCGCTCATGCCGGGCAAGGACGGCCTGCTGCACGTCTCGCAGCTGCGCAAGATGGCCGGCGGCAAGCGCGTCGAGAACGTCGAGGACGTCGTCAAGGTCGGCGACAAGGTCCAGGTCGAGATCGCCGAGATCGACCAGCGCGGCAAGCTCTCCCTGATCCCCGTGGTCGAGGGCGAAGAGGCCGCTGCCGGGGACGACTCCGACAAGTGACCACGAAGGTAGCCACGGGCCCGGTCGCTGCGTACGCGCAGCGGCCGGGCTCTACCAAGACCATCCTCAAGGGCGACGACGGCGGCATAGTCCGCCGCACCGTCCTGCCCGGCGGTCTGCGGGTCGTCACCGAGGCCATGCCCGGTGTGCGCTCCGCGACGTTCGGCATCTGGGTCGGCGTCGGCTCGCGCGACGAGACGCCGGCCCTGGCCGGTGCCACCCACTACCTCGAACACCTGCTGTTCAAGGGCACTCCGAAGCGCGACGCGCTGGAGATCTCCGCGGCGCTGGACGCGGTCGGCGGCGAGATGAACGCGTTCACCGCCAAGGAGTACACGTGCTACTACGCACGTGTCCTCGACACCGACCTGCCGCTGGCCATCGACGTCGTCTCCGACATGGTCACCGCGTCGCTGATCCGCGGCGAGGACGTGGAGAGCGAACGCGGCGTCATCCTCGAAGAGATCGCCATGAACGAGGACGACCCGGGCGACCTCGTGCACGAGCTGTTCTCCGAGGCGCTGCTGGGCGACCAGCCGCTCGGCCGCCCCGTGCTGGGCACCGTCGACTCGATCAACGCGCTCACCCGCAACCAGATCGCGGGCTACTACCGGCGCCGCTACCGGCCGCCGAACATGGTGGTCACCGCGGCCGGCAACGTCGACCACGCCAAGGTCGTCCGGCTGGTCAAGAAGGCGTTCGCGGACGTCGCGGTCGACGCCGACGCCACCCCCACCCCGCCGCGCGCCGGGCACCGCAGCGTCCGCGGCGCCGGCGGCGTGCACATCCTGGAACGCCCCACCGAGCAGGCCCACCTGGTGCTCGGCATGCCCGGCCTGGCGCGGCACGACGAGCGGCGCTTCGCGCTCGCCGTCCTCAACGCGGCGCTCGGCGGCGGCATGAGCTCGCGGCTGTTCCAGGAGATCCGCGAGAAGCGCGGCCTGGCGTACTCGGTGTACTCGTACACCTCGGGCTTCGCCGACCTCGGCATGTTCGGCGTCTACGCCGGCTGCCTGCCCGGCAAGGTGCACGAGGTGCTGCGCATCTGCCGCGAGGAGCTCGCCAAGGTCGCCGCCGACGGCATCACCGACGAGGAGCTGCGGCGCGCGATCGGGCAGCTGCACGGCTCGCTCGTGCTCGGCCTGGAGGACTCCGGGTCGCGCATGAGCCGGATCGGCAAGAGCGAGCTGGTCTACGGCGAACACCTGTCCGTCGACGAGCAGCTGGCCATCATCGGCGCGGTCACCGCGGACGAGGTCCGGGAGGTGGCGAGGGACGTGCTCGGCGTACGGCCTACGCTGGCCCTCGTCGGACCGTTCCCCGACCCGGAGGCGTTCGCCGGGGCGGTGGCCTGACCCGCGGCGCGGCCCGTCTCCGGACGGGCCCGCCGCACCGCGGCAGCACCTGCCGAACCACGCACGGCGCCTGTACACCGCGCCGGACAACACGAGGAGCACGTACATGACCGCGCTGCGCGTCGCCGTGATCGGGGCGAAGGGCCGGATGGGCGCCGAGGCGTGCGCCGCCGTCGAAGCGGCCGACGGGCTCGAGCTCGTCGCGCGGGTCGACCAGGGCGACGCGCTGGAGGCCCTCGTCGAGGCCGGCACCCAGGTCGTCGTCGACTTCACGCACCCCGGCGTGGTCATGGGCAACCTCGAGTACTGCGTGCGGAACGGCATCCACGCCGTCGTCGGCACCAGCGGCTTCACCCCCGACCGCCTCGACCAGGTGCGCGGCTGGCTCGCCGACAACCCGGCCGTGGGCGTGCTCATCGCGCCGAACTTCGGGATCGGCGCGGTCCTGATGATGCAGTTCGCCGCGAAGGCCGCGCGCTACTACGAGTCGGTCGAGATCGTCGAGCTGCACCACCCGAACAAGATCGACGCGCCGAGCGGAACGGCGCGGCGCACCGCCGAGCTGGTCGCCGAGGCCCGCACCGCGGCCGGCCTCGAGGCGATGCCCGACGCGACGTCCGACGACCCCGACGGCGCGCGCGGTGCCAAGGTCGACGGGATCCCCGTGCACGCCGTCCGGCTGCGCGGCCTGGTCGCGCACCAGGAAGTGCTGCTCGGCGACGCCGGCGAGATGCTGACGATCCGGCACGACTCGTTCGACCGCACGTCGTTCATGCCGGGCGTGATCCTCGGCGTGCGGCGGGTGGGCGGCGTGCCGGGCCTCACCCTCGGGCTCGAGCACTTCCTGGACCTGGACTAGGGACGTGAGGACGGAAGCACCCGTGAAGCAACGCGTCACCGCCCTGGTCCTGATCGGGGTCCTGATCTTCTACGTGCTGCTCGTCGGCAGCCGCGGCGTCATCGCGATCAACGACGGACGGCCCACCGTGGTCGTCCTCGGCGTCGCGGTCCTCGCCATCCCCGTCGTCGGCGTCTGGTACATCTGGCGCGAACTGCGCTTCGGCTTCACCATGCAGCAGCTCGCCCGCGAGCTCGAGGCCGAGGGCGCCCTGCCCGCCGACGAGCTCGAACGCACCGCCGACGGCCGCATCGCCCGCGACAGCGCCGACGAGGTCTTCGAGAAGCGCAAGGCCGAGACCGAGGCCGCCCCGGAGGACTGGCGCGCCTGGTACCGGCTCGCCGTCGCCTACTCCGACGCCCGCGACAACGCCCGCGGCCGCCGCGCCATGCTCAAGGCGATCCGGCTGCACCGCGCCGAGCGGACCTGACCTCAGACCGCCGCTTCGGCGTCCGCCGCGGTCGGCGGCGCCGGGGCCGCGGGCACCGCCCCGCCCGGCGCGGCCAGCGCGGCCACCGTGTCCTGCGACACCGGCGCCGAGAAGATCCCCACCACCGAGTCCACCAGGTCCGCGACGAACGCGGCGGGCGGCAGCACGTCCTCGGGCATCCCGTCGTGCACGCGCTGCTCCCGGTCGGCCGTCGCGTGCACCAGCAGGCTCCCGCCCAGCTGCAGACGGCTGCGGCGCACCGGCGCGGGCAGATGCGCCAAGGCCTCGCCGATCATCAGGCCGATCCGCGTCACGCTGCCCTCGACGCCCATCGCCGGCAACGCGTACACCGACGCACCTGCGTGCTGGTGGACACGCGCCAGGAACCGCACGTAGAAGCTCCCGCCCCCGTCGATCTGCTCCGCCAGCGGACGCACCATCGCGTCCGTCAGCGCCCGCAGGTCGCCGCGCAGCCCCGCGCGCACCAGCACGTCCACCATGTCCTCGCGCCGCCGGTTGATCGACGCCAGCCGGAACGCGAAGATCGCGCGGACCAGGTCCTCCTTCGTCCCGAAGTGGTACTGCGCCGCCGAATTGTTGCGCTGGCCCGCGGCCACACTGATCTGACGCAGCGACACCGCGTCGATCCCGTGCAACGCGAACAGCCGCTCGGCGGTGAGCAACAGGCGCTCCCGCGTGGAGGCCCGAGACGAGGTCGCTGTCACGGCCCCACGTTAAGACGCCTGACTTAGCCGATCAATGCGCGTCCACAGGGCTTTGCAAACGGGAAACCGGCGAGATGGCCCCGCCGGCGCCCTCCCGCGCCGCGCGTCACGCCTCCGTGGCGTCCTCCTCCACGTCCGTGTGCAGCCGCCACTGCCGCACCCGCTGCGCGCCGTGCTCGTCCAGCTCCAGATCCCGGCGCGCGCCGTCCACGGCCCACCCCGCCGTCTCCAGGAACTCCCGCAACGGCGCGTCCGGCTCCAACACCCACATGACCAACACGCCCGCCCCCTGCCCGCGCGCGTGCTCCACCGCGGCCGCCAGCAACCGCGACGCGTGCCCCTTGCGCTGCTCCGCCGGGGCCACGACCAGGATGGTCAGCTCCAGCGCGTCCTCGTCCAGGTCCGGGTCCTGCGCCGGCACCACCGCCGCGAACCCCACCGGCTTCGCCTCCGCGCACGCCACCAACACCGTGTGCCGCGAAGACGGCGGATGCGCGGCGGCATGCCCCCATCCGGCCGCCAGCACCTCCGGATCGAACGGCTCCAGGGCGACCTCTGGCAACACGCCCTGGTACGCCGCGCGCCACGCCGACGCCTGGACGACGCCGAGCGCCGGACCGTCCTCACTACGCGCGGTCCGCACACTTACGTCCGTCATGTCGACTCCTTCGGAACGGGGTACGCAAGCGGATTGTGCCGTCAATCCCCGGCGCACGTCTGCCGATCCGCCTCCAACACCCCGACACGCCGCAGCTGCCAGCGAGCCCACCGCCCGACGTGCCACGCTGTCTCCGACACACCGCGCCCGGCGAGAGGACACGGCCATGCGGGCCCGCACCTGGCACCTTCCCATCACCTGCGCGGCGGTCCTGCTGGCGGCGACGGGGTGCGCGGTCGGCCCGACCATCTCCGACGAACCGGCAAAACCGGCAGCGGCCGAGAGCGGGCTTCCGACGACGACCCAGGCCCAGACCCAGGCCCCGGGCCAGCCGGTCCGGCCGACGACACCGCCGCCCGGCGGCGGTAACCAGCCGGGCAGCCCCGGCGCGACCGCGGCGCCCGCCACGTCGCCCGCCGCCCCCAAGTACGAGATCGGCGGCGGCACGCCATTCGTGTTCGCCGACGGCAGCGAGGTGCAGGTGCTGGCGGCCCACAACGACGGGGCGATCAGCGGCGACCCCAAGGGCCGCGTGCGCATCGCCGTGCGGCTCAGCATCAAGAACGGAACCGACCGGCCGCTGTGGGCCTACCGGCTCGACGTGCAGCTGCGCGCGTGCGCCGATCCCGCCCCGCGCTGCGAGCGCATCACCACGCCGGGCACCTCCGCCGAAGCGGCGAAATACGTCCAGCAGGGTGAGACGAAGACGGTCGACTGGTTCTTCGCGGCAAAGCCCGACGGTCTCGGCAGCGCGGTCGTCGAGGTCGGCGACCCCAAGTCGGTCAGGGCGGAGTTCAACGGAACGGTGTCCTGACAGCGCCGTTTACGCGTGCTTGGGCGCCGGAAGCTCCGTCCGGTCGGGCGGCTCCGGAGCGTCGACGGGCGGGCAGGGCGCCGCGTCGGGTGTCAGGCGTTGTCGTCCCGCGTGGCTAGGCTGGGCGGCGGCCGAATGGGCCAGCTGTTGCCGACCGAGGAGTGCACCGCGTGACCGACACGTCCGCCGAGTCCGAGATCCGTTTCCGCAGCGACGTCACCGTCGAACTGGTGAAGCACAGCGCCGGGGACCAGGACGTCCTGTGGGCCGCACGGGTGTCCACCGCGGGGGAGAAGTCGCTGGACGAGTTGCAGAAGGACCCGGAGCGCTCGAAGGGCCTGATCAACTATCTGATGCGCGACAAGCACGGCAGCCCGTTCGAGCACAACTCGATGACGTTCTTCGTCAGCGCGCCGATCTTCGTGTTCCGCGAGTTCCACCGGCACCGGGTGGGCTGGTCGTACAACGAGGAGTCCGGCCGCTACCGCGAGCTGCAGCCGGTGTTCTACGTGCCGTCCGAGGACCGGAAGCTGGTTCAGCAGGGCAAGCCGGGAGCGTACGACTTCGTCGAGGGCACCGCGGAGCAGCACAAGATCGTCGGGGAAACCACCCGCGAGGCGTACCGCCAGGCGTACCGTGCGTACCAGGAGATGCTCGCGGCGGGCGTCGCGCGCGAGGTGGCCCGGACGACGCTTCCGGTGGGCCTGTACTCGTCGATGTACGCGACGTGCAACGCCCGCTCGCTGATGCACTTCCTGGGGCTGCGGACACGCCGTGACGACGCGGCGTACCCGTCGTTCCCGCAGCGTGAGATCGAGATGGTGGCGGAGAAGCTGGAGGCGGCGTGGGCGGAGCTGATGCCGCTGACCTACGCCGCGTTCAACGCGAACGGCCGGGTCGCGCCGTGATGTGAGGCGGACGCCCGTCCGGTACGCGGTGGTTGGTCGGTGGTTGGTCCGAGCCGCGCAGGTTACCCCGGTTTCGGGTGCTCCGCGTGTGCAAATCGGCACAAAGGGTGACGTACAACTTTTTTCGCGTCATTACCCGGCATTTTTTCGCCACGTGCCTGATACTGAAGGAGACCTCGGCGCTGCTTGAACCCCCGAGCAGGCAGCGCCGGGGTCCCTTGCCGTCCGGACCCGTACGGTCCCCGTCAGGGGACGCGCCGGGGCAGGTCGGTGGGGGTTTCGGGGGCTTCGGTGCGACCGGAATGTGGGCCGCTACAGCCTGCCCGGTACCCGGCCCGGTACCGTTTGGGGCATGGCTCCGACCTCCACCCCTCAGACCCCGTTCGGCCGGGTGCTCACCGCGATGGTGACCCCGTTCACCGCCGACGGCGAGCTCGACCTGGCCGCTGCCCAGCGGCTGGCCGCGCACCTTGTCGACGCCGGCAACGACGGCCTCGTCGTCAACGGCACCACGGGCGAGTCGCCCACGACGAGTGACGCGGAGAAAGCGCGGCTGGTCCGCGCGGTGGTGGAAGCGGTGGGTGACCGGGCCTTCGTGGTGGCCGGCGCCGGGAGCAACGACACGGCGCACAGCGTGGAGCTGGCGCGCGAGGCCGAGGCGGCCGGCGCGCACGGGCTGCTCCTGGTGACGCCGTACTACAGCAAGCCGCCGCAGGAGGGCCTGTACCGGCACACGGTGCGCGTCGCGGACGCGACCGAGCTGCCGGTGATGCTGTACGACATCCCGGGCCGTACCGGGGTCGCTCTGGAGACGGACACCATTGTTCGCCTGGCGGAGCACCCGCGGATCGTCGCGAACAAGGACGCCAAGGGCGACCTGGGCGCCGCGTCGTGGGTCATGGCCCGCAGCGGGCTGCCGTACTACTGCGGCGACGACATGCTGAACCTGCCGATGCTGTCGATCGGCGCGGCCGGTTTCGTCAGCGTGGTGGGCCATGTCGTGGCCCCGGAGCTGCGCGCGCTGGTCGACGCGTACACCGCGGGCGACGTGGTGAAGGCGAGGGAGATCCACCAGAGGCTGCTGCCGGTGTACACCGGTGTTTTCCGCACGCAGGGCGTGATCCTGAGCAAGGCCGCGCTCGCGGCACAGGGCCTGATCGCGGGCGCGCTGCGCCTTCCGCTGATCGAGGCGACCGACGAGCAGATGGCCGTGCTGAGGCAGGATCTCGCGGCGGGCGGGGTAGAGCTTTAGAAAGTGCTCGGACGGGAGTGGATCTCGTCCGGGTTTGAACGCATCACTTGCGCAGACCGTCCGGTGTTCCGGGCGTGTGTGCGTGGCGAGGAGAGAAATTTGAGTCATCCGCATCCGGAACTCGGACCGCCCCCGGAACTTCCCGAGGGCGGACTGCGCGTCATCCCTCTGGGCGGTCTCGGAGAGATCGGCCGGAACATGACCGTCTTCGAGTGCGCCGGGCGGCTGCTGATCGTTGACTGCGGGGTGCTGTTCCCCGAGGAGGAGCAGCCTGGCATCGACCTCATCCTGCCGGACTTCACCGCCATTCGGGACCGGCTGGACGACATCGAGGCGATCGTGCTCACGCACGCGCACGAGGACCACATCGGTGCCGTGCCGTATCTGCTGCGCGAAAAGGGCGACATCCCGCTCATCGGGTCGAAGCTGACGCTCGCGCTCATCGAGGCCAAGCTCAACGAGCACCGCATCCGGCCGTACACGCTGGAGGTCGCCGAGGGCGACCGTGAGCGGCTCGGCCCGTTCGACTGCGAGTTCATCGCGGTCAACCACTCGATCCCGGACGCTCTGGCGGTGGCGATCCGCACGCCGGCGGGCATGGTCGTGCACACCGGCGACTTCAAGATGGACCAGCTGCCGCTGGACGGTCGGCTCACCGACCTGCCGGCCTTCGCCCGTCTGGGCGCAGAGGGCATCGACCTGCTGCTGGCCGACTCGACGAACGCAGAGGTCCCGGGCTTCATCCCGGCCGAGCGCGAGATCGCCGGCGTCCTCGACCGCGTGTTCGCGGACGCCGACCAGCGCATCATCGTGGCGAGCTTCGCGAGCCACGTGCACCGCATCCAGCAGGTGCTGGACACGGCGTACGCCTACGAGCGCAAGGTCGCCTTCGTCGGCCGCTCGATGGTCCGCAACATGGGCGTGGCCCGTGAGCTGGGCTACCTGAAGGTCCCCGCGGACCTGATCGTCGACGTCAAGACGCTGGACGACCTGCGGCCCGACGAGGTCGTGCTGGTGTGCACCGGTTCGCAGGGCGAGCCGATGGCCGCGCTGTCGCGCATGGCCAACCGCGACCACCAGCAGATCCGCATCGTCGAGGGCGACACGGTGGTCCTCGCGTCGTCGCTGATCCCCGGCAACGAGACCGCGGTCTACCGGGTCATCAACGGGCTGACGCGCTGGGGCGCGAACGTCGTGCACAAGGGCAACGCCAAGGTGCACGTCTCGGGCCACGCGTCGGCGGGCGAGCTGCTGTACTTCTTCAACATCTGCAAGCCGCGCAACTTCATGCCCGTGCACGGCGAGTGGCGGCACCTGCGCGCGGCCGCCGACCTCGCGCACAAGACCGGTGTGCGACGGGACCGGATCGTCATCGCCGAGGACGGCGTCGTCGTCGACCTGGTCGACGGTGTCGCGAGCATCACCGGCAAGGTGCAGGCCGGCTACGTCTACGTCGACGGCCTGTCGGTCGGCGACGTCACCGAGTCCTCGCTGAAGGACCGGCGCATCCTCGGCGACGAGGGCTTCGTGTCGGTGTTCCTGGTCGTCGACTCGTCGACCGGCAAGGTGGTCGGCGGGCCGCAGATCACGGCGCGCGGGTCGGGTATCGACGACGCGAAGTTCGACGACGTGATCCCGCGGATCGAGGACGTGCTGCAGAAGGCGGCGGCGGACGGCGTGGCCGATCCGTACCAGTTGCAGCAGCAGGTCCGGCGGGTCGTCGGGAAGTGGGTCAGCGACACGTTCCGGCGGCGTCCGATGATCCTTCCGGTGGTCGTCGAGGTCTGACGGCGGACCGGGGTCCCGGACTCTTCCGGGGTTCCTTGGAGTGCGGGTGGGCGCGCCGACTGTGCGGTTCGGGCCGGGCGGGTCGGCGTGTCGTGGGCCTCTTGTGCGGGGACGCGTGGCCGGCGCGCCGGGGTGCGGGCCCTCGAGGCACGGGGCGGCCGTGGGGAGTGGCGGGAAATCCCGGACAGGAACGGTGATTTGGGCGCCCTCCGGTATGACTGTCGGCTTTCTCGGGGACGGGTGCCGGGATCCGTAGCGTCGTCCGTGTTCCCGAGGGCACCCCTCGGGACCGACCCGCTGGAGGAACCATGCGCACCGTCGCCCACCATTCCGTCCGCACCGGCCGCGGCCGAGCCGCCGTCATTCTGCTCGCGGGGGCGCTGGCCGCCGGGGCCGGTGTCGCCGCGCCGGGCGCGCCGCACGCGTCCGCCGCCCCGGCGTGCAACTACGTCGCCAACGCCGAACGACCGCTGCTGAACGAGGGGATGGAAGGCGAAGCCGTCGCCCAGGCGCAGTGCCTGATCGGGACCAGGTCCGGGTACCCCAAGCGGTTCGACGTATCGGGGGTCTTCGGACCTGAAACCACCGACGCGGTGTTGTGGGTGCAGAAGTGCAACCAGGTCGACGTCACCGGCGAGACCACCGAACCGACGTGGAAGGTGCTCTACCGGGCCAGGAAGGGCTGCGGGAAGGCCAAGCCCGACAAGCCGGGCTCGCCCGACCAGCCCGGGAAGCCGGGGAAGCCGGGCAAGCCGGGGAAGCCCGGGAAACCGGGCAAGCCGGGGACCCCGGGGAAGCCGCCGACGCAGCCGGGCAAGCCCAAGCCGACCGCGAAGCCCAAGCCGCCCAAGCCGGGGACGCCGGACCACCCCGCGAAGCCCGCGCGTCCGGCGGCCGCCGTCAACGTTCCGGTCTGATGAACCGACCGCCGGGCCGGGGCTGTGGACAACGGCGGGCCCCACCGGGCATATCCGCCCACACTGGGCCGATGACGCCACGTGACGACGACCGCGCGACGGCCCTGCTCGCCGCGCCCTTCACCCTCGCCATGGCGGCGGACCACGGGATCACCCGTTCCGTGGTCCGCCGTTGGCTCCGCGACGGCGCGGCCTACCGGGTCGCGCACGGTGTGTACGCCGGCAGTCAGGTGCCGGACGGCATCGCGACCCGGGCCCGTGCGGTGGCGCTCGCCGTCCCGCCGGGCGCGGTCGTGTGCGGCATGACGGCGGCATGGCTGTGGGGTGTCCGCGCCGCCGCCCCCGCCGACGGGGCGGCGGCGCCGGTCGAGGTGGCCGTGCCGAGCGGCCGCACGCCGCCGCGGCGGACCGGCTGCCACGGGCGCGTGCTGCAGCTGGAGGACGGGGACGCCACACGGGTCGCGGGGGTGGCGGTGACCTCCCCGGCCCGCACCGCCGCCGATGTGGGGCGGCGTGCCGACCGCGACACGGCCGTCGCGGTGCTCGACGGCTTCCTCCACAGCGGGCGTCTGACGGCAGCGCAACTGGCGGAGGCCGTCGAGCGGTTCGCGGGTCTGCCGGGAGCGCGCCGGTTCGCGGCGGCTGCGGGGTTGGCCGACGGCCGCAGCGGCGGCCCCGAGGAGAGCCGGCTGCGACTCGCCGTGCTCGACGACGGGCTGCCCGCGCCCGTGCCCGGCTGGGAGGCCGCGTCGGCGTTCGGGCGCGTGCTGCGCAGGTTCGCCCTGGCGTGGCCCGACCTGCGCCTGGCCGTCGACCTGGAGTTCCCCGGGCCGACCGCCGTACCCCTGACCGCGCTGCCGGACGTCCCGGCGGTGCGGACCCGCCGCCGGAACGTGTCCGGACAGAGCTGGCGCGTCGTCGTCTGCGATCCGAAGGAGGTGACCCGCAATGGTTCGGCCTCGGCTGTCGTCGTGCAACTGCGCCGGGAGATGCGGGACATGGCGGTGTCGGGCAGCGCGGCGGCCTGACCCGCGCGTCGGAGACCGGCCGGAGTGGCGCGGCTCAGGCCTCGGCGACCCGCAGGACGAGGATGGCCATGTCGTCGCGCGCCGGTTCGGCGGCGAACGTCTCGACCGCACGGTGCACGCGGGCCGCGACCGCTCCGGCGGTCAGGCCCGCGCAGCCGGCGAGCACCGCCGCGAGGCCGTCCTCGCCCAACATCCGGCCGGCCTCGCGGCGTTCGGTGACACCGTCCGTCACGCACAGCAGGACGTCGCCCGGATCCAGGTCGACGGACTCCGCGACCAGGTCCACCTCGTCGAGCACGCCGAGCAGCGGCTGCGGTGTGGCGACCTGTTCGACGACGCCGTCGGGCCGCAGCCGCAACGGCAGCGGGTGCCCGGCGGAGACCAGGTTCAGGCGCATCCCGCCGTCGTCCCGCACCGTGATGTGGCCGTGCAGCAGGGTCAGGAAGCGGCTGCGCGGACCCTCGTCCAGGATGGCCGCGTTCAGCCGCTGCAGCACCGCCGGGACCGGCATGCCCTCGCGGGCCAGCAGCCGCAGGGCCTGCCGGGCCAGCCCGGTGACGGCCGCCGCCTCGGGGCCGGTGCCGCACACGTCGCCGATCGCGAAGCCCCACAGGTCGGGGGCGATGGCGAACAAGTCGTAGAAGTCGCCGCCGACTTCGTTGCTCTCACCGGACGCCTGGTAGACCACCTCGACGTCCAGCCCGGGCACCCGCGGCAGTTCCGGCGGCAGCAGACTGCGCTGCAGCGCCTGGCTGGTCGCGCTGCGCTCGGAGTACAGGCGCGCGTTGTCCATCGCCAGCGCCGCGCGCCGCGACAGGTCCTCGGCGAGTTCCAGCGTCTCGCGCCGGAACCGCTGGCCGGCGCCGTTGCCCAGGGTCAGCATGCCGATGCCGCGGCCGCGGGCCACCAACGGCAGGGCGACCACGTCGCCGGTGACCAGGTCCTCGTGCTGGGCGGCGGCTTCCGCGCCGAGCCTGCGCAGTCCGGGCCAGGCCCGCGCGCCGGGCGTCGGGTGCGCGCGGGGTGCCTCGGTCTGCTCCAGCAGGCCGCGCAGTTCGTCGATGCGCGACTCGTCCGTGTGCCACACGCAGCTGAGGACCGGGTCGTGCGCCTCGCCGATGGTGTGCACCGCGCACCACGTCGCCAGCCGGGGCACGACGATCTGCGCCACCATGGCGAGCGTCATCTCCGGGTCCAGCGTGCCGGCCAGCAGGTCGGAGGCCTCGGCGAGGAACGACAGCGAGCCGCGGCGCACCCGCTCCAGCTCGGAAAGCCGCGCGCTCTCGACGGACAGCGAGATGCGGTCCGCGGCGCGCTGCAGCCGCGCGGCGGCGTCGTTGTCGAAGTGCCCGCGGTCCTCGGACGCGACGCCGAGCGTTCCAGTGAGCCGGCCCTCGACCTTGAGCGGTGCGGTGACCGCCGAGCCCATGCCGGTGCCGGTGAGCAGCGGCACGGCGTCCTGCTCCGCCTCCAGGTCGTCGTGCACCGCGGGCATCCGCACGGTGCCGAACCGGCCGATCGAGGTCTCGACCGGCACGCGGGCGTGGCGCTGCTGCGCCGCGCCGAGCCCGGTGGTCGCGCGGACCTCCATCTCGCTCTCGTCGTCCGTCGCGATGAGCACGAACGCGGCGTCCCCGTCGAGGAGGTCGCGGGCGCGTTCGATCGCGCGCTGGAGCAGTTCGTCCAGGCCCGGCCGGGTGGTGCCCTCGAGGCCGTCCCACTCGCTGTCGGTCGGCGGCGGGATCAGGGTGCGCCCGGCAGCAGCGGCCGCCCGGTTCTCCAGCACCGCGCGGGCCCGGGCGGGCACCGCGAGCAGCACGAGCGACGGGTTGTCGGACGCGTCGCGCAGCCGGACGTGCGAGGCGAAGACCCGCACCGGGCGGCCCTCGGCGTGCCGGATGTCGTACATGCCCTGCCAGCGGGACAGCTCCAGCATCGCCGCGAACGGCAGATCCGTGTCCGAAATATCGGGAGTGTGCGGCCAGTCGACGAGGTCGGACAGCCGCATGCCGACGGCCTCGTGCGCGGAGCGCCCGAACAGGTCGGCGGCGTCCACGTTCCAGTGCGTCACGCGCTGGTGGACGTCCGCGTGCACGACCGCGACCCGCACGGGGGTGTCGGCGCCCGGCAGCACGTGCGTCGGCAGTGTCGGCCCGGCGAGGCTCGTCGTCGAGCCGCCGTCGGGCAGGTCGAGCCGGAACCACACCTGCTTGACGCTCTTCGTGTACTCGACACCCCACGCCGACGCTATCGACGCCGACAGGAACAGCCCGCGGCCGCTCTCGTCGTCGCTGTCGAAGGCCCCCACCGGAGCCGGGAGTTCCCGGGTGGGGTAGCGGTCGACGACCTCGATCTGCACCGCGGAGTCGTAGCGCACGCACGAGACCTCGGTGGCGGTGCCCGCGTGCACGATCGCGTTGGTCACCAGCTCGCTGACCAGCAGCACCGCGTCGTCGACGACGACCACGGCGTCCCAGTCGGTGAGCGTCTGGCGGACGAAGGAGCGCGCGGCAGCCACCGATCGGCCCTCAGGGGCGAACGTGGCACTCACTTTCGCGGTGACGACCATGTCGGGTTCCGGATCCATACACTCCCGCATCCTGCGATCCGCGGTGGTTGCGGTGGCGCGCGCGACCTCGCTGCTTCCGTTCTGTCCGTGGCGCGAGGCGGTCTCGCGGCAGTCCCGCACATTACCGCGTCACCGCGACACGGGAGCGGGTCCTTGACGAACATTGGCGACTGTGCAAACGGCCCGGGACCTGCGGACTCGGCCGTACGCTCCGCGCGATGGTGGAAGACTGCCCTGTATCAGCGGCGACCGCCCCTGCCGGGTCGAGGACCACACGGCCCGGAAGGCGGCGCCGGGGCCGGGTGGAGGAATTGCGAGATGGCGAACGCTTCCAGGCGGGACGGACGCGCCGAGACCGCGACCAAGGCCGCGAGCGCGGCGAAGGCCGCACCGAAAGGCACGGCGAAAGGCTCCGCGAAGGACGCGGCCAGGAGTGCGGCAAAGGTCACACCGAAAGCCGCCGTCGCGACCGCCGGGGCCGGCCGCGACACCCGGAGCGCCGCCGAGCGGCGTGACGACGAGCGTGCGCTGCGTCAGCTGCTCGCCGCCCTGACCGCGGTGCGTGACGGCAACTTCCGCCGCCGCCTGACGGTGTCCGGGAACGGCGTGATGAGCGAGATCGCCGCCGTCTTCAACGACGTGGTCGCGCGGAACCAGCATCTGGCCGGCGAGCTCGCCCGGGTGCGCCGCGTCGTCGGCCGCGAGGGCAAGCTGAGCGAGCGCTTCGACCCGGGCCCCGGCGAGGGCGCGTGGGCGACCAGCATCGACGCCGCCAACGCGCTGGTCGAGGACCTGGTGCGGCCGACGGTCGAGGTCGGCCGGGTGCTGGAGGCGGTCGCCCAGGGCGACCTGTCGCAGCGCATGGACCAGGCCATCTCCGGACAGCCGCTGCGCGGCGAGTTCATGCGCATGGGCCGCACCGTCAACGGACTGGTCGACCAGCTCTCGGCGTTCGCCGACCAGGTCACCCGGGTCGCCCGCGAGGTGGGCACCGAGGGCAAGCTCGGCGGTCAGGCCGAGGTCCGCGGGGTGTCCGGCAGTTGGAAGGACCTCACCGACTCCGTCAACACGATGGCGAGCCGACTGACCCTGCAGGTGCGCGACATCGCGCTGGTCACCACCGCGGTGGCGAAGGGCGACCTGTCGCGCAAGGTGACCGTCGAGGTCGCCGGCGAGATGCTCGAGCTCAAGAACACCGTCAACACGATGGTCGACCAGCTGTCCGGCTTCGCGGACGAGGTCACCCGTATGGCCCGCGAGGTCGGCACCGACGGCCGGCTCGGCGGCCAGGCCCGCGTCGAGGGCGTGTCGGGCACGTGGAAGGACCTGACGGACTCCGTCAACGTCATGGCGGGCAACCTGACCGCCCAGGTGCGAGACATCGCCCGCGTGACCACCGCCGTCGCGGACGGCGACCTGTCGCAGAACATCACCGTGTCAGCACGCGGCGAAATGGCGCAGCTGGCCGAGACCATCAACTCGATGACCGGGACGCTGCGGACCTTCGCGTCCGAGGTGACCCGCGTGGCCAGCGAGGTCGGTACCGAGGGCAAGCTCGGCGGTCAGGCCGAGGTGCGCGGGGTGTCCGGCAGTTGGAAGGACCTCACCGACTCCGTCAACACCGCGTTCTTCAACCTCACCGCGCAGGTCCGCGACATCGCCCAGGTGACCACGGCGGTCGCGCAGGGCGACCTGTCGCAGAAGATCACGGTGGACGTCTCCGGCGAGATGCTGGAGCTGAAGAACACCGTCAACACGATGGTCGACCAGCTCTCCGGGTTCGCCGGCGAGGTGACCCGTGTCGCGCGCGAGGTGGGCACCGAGGGCCGCCTCGGCGGCCAGGCGCAGGTGCCGGGCGTCGCCGGAACGTGGAAGGACCTCACCGACTCGGTGAACTCGATGGCCGGCAACCTGACCGGCCAGGTCCGCAACATCGCGCAGGTCTCCACCGCCGTCGCGCGCGGCGACCTGTCGCAGAAGATCACCGTCGACGTCTCCGGCGAGATGCTGGAGCTGAAGAACACCGTCAACACGATGGTCGACCAGCTGTCGGCCTTCGCCTCCGAAGTCACCCGCGTCGCCCGCGAGGTCGGCAGCGAGGGCCGGCTGGGCGGACAGGCCCGCGTCGTGCCCGGTGTCGCGGGCGTGTGGCTCGACCTCACCGACTCCGTGAACTTCATGGCCGGCAACCTGACCGGCCAGGTCCGCAACATCGCCGACGTGACCACGGCGGTCGCCCGCGGCGACCTGTCCAAGAAGATCGACGTCGACGCCCGCGGCGAGATCCTCGAGCTGAAGAACACCGTCAACACCATGGTCGACCAGCTGTCGGCCTTCGCGTCCGAGGTGACCCGCGTCGCCCGCGAGGTGGGCACCGACGGCATCCTCGGCGGCCAGGCGCAGGTCCTGGGCCTCGGCGGCGTGTGGCGCGACCTGACGTACTCGGTGAACTTCATGGCGGGCAACCTGACCGGTCAGGTGCGCTCGATCGCCCAGGTCGCCACCGCGGTCGCCAAGGGCGACCTGTCGCAGAAGATCACGGTCGACGCGCGGGGCGAGATCCTCGAGCTCAAGACCACCATCAACACGATGGTCGACCAGCTGTCCGCGTTCGCCGGCGAGGTCACCCGTGTGGCCCGCGAGGTCGGTACCGAGGGACGGTTGGGCGGACAGGCGGACGTCAAGGGCGTCTCCGGTACGTGGAAGGACCTCACCGAGTCCGTCAACGTCATGGCGGGCAACCTGACCGGTCAGGTGCGGTCGATCGCCGAGGTCACGACGGCGGTCGCCGGCGGCGACCTGTCGCAGAAGATCACCGTCGACGCCCGCGGCGAGATCCTCGAACTCAAGGACACCATCAACACGATGGTCGACCAGCTGTCGGCCTTCGCGGACGAGGTCACGCGCGTGGCGCGCGAGGTGGGCACCGAGGGCATCCTCGGCGGCCAGGCACGGGTGCGCGGTGTGTCGGGCACCTGGAAGGACCTGACCGACAACGTCAACTCGATGGGCAACAACCTCACCAGCCAGGTGCGCAACATCGCGCAGGTGGCGACCGCGGTCGCGTCCGGCGACCTGTCGCAGAAGATCACCGTGGACGCGCGCGGCGAGGTGCTCGAGCTCAAGAACACCCTCAACACCATGGTGGACACGCTGCGTTCGTTCGCGGACGAGGTCACGCGCGTGGCGCGCGAGGTGGGCACCGAGGGCATCCTCGGCGGCCAGGCGCACGTGCCGGGCGTCGCGGGCACGTGGAAGGACCTGACCGACAACGTCAACTCGATGGCCGACAACCTGACCGGTCAGGTGCGGTCGATCGCCGAGGTCACCACGTCGGTGGCGAAGGGCGACCTGTCGCAGAAGATCACGGTCGACGCGCGGGGCGAGATCCTCGAGCTCAAGACCACCATCAACACGATGGTCGACCAGCTGTCCGCGTTCGCCGGCGAGGTCACCCGTGTGGCCCGCGAGGT
>NZ_JASAOI010000087.1 GCF_029953285.1 Yinghuangia seranimata
CACCCCGCGCCCCTCCCGCCAGGTGCGAGGTGGTTCAGCGCGGACGGCCCGCGGGTCAAGCCGCAACAGGACAAGGCCAACAGAACCAACGTTGCCAGGATCGGCTTGAGGCGCGGGCCGTCCGCGCGGAAAATCAAAAAGCGGGAGGGGCGTCAGGCCACCACCGAAAACCAGGTCAGGAACGGTGCAGCCAAAAGGCCAGGCAGCACGCAGCGTCATTGATGCGCACCACCCGACCCCCCCGCCCCCCGCCCCACCCATTAGGCGACTTCAGCGACCGCCGCCCGGAGACGCGTCTCGAACACGGCCAGGGCGACCGGTTCATCGTCCGTGTCCAGACAGAGACCGGTGCGCAGGTCGAACGCCTGCTTGAACATCGGCGACGCCACAACAGGGATCCCACCCCGCGTCCCGACGATGCCGCGGGAAATGACGTACGCCTCGCTGAACGGGTCGTAGTTGTCGACGGCATACACCGCCCCATCACGGTCGAGGAACACCGCGACCTGCCGACCCCCGACCAGCGCGGCGACGCCGCGGCCCGGGATCAGGTCGGTCACAGGGCACACGGTCGTCCAACCGTCCCCGTCGGAGACCTCGACATGGCCGCCACGAGCGCCAGGGCCGGGGGCCTGGCCGTGGGCGTGGGCCTGGGCGTGGATGTCAGCGGTCACGAGGTACGCACCTCCAGGGTCGGGCCGGCGATGAGTCCGGCAGTGGGCAGCGTGGTCCCGTTCTCGCCGGGCTTGGCCGGCCGGATCTGGTCGCGCTCCGGGACGAAGGTGACGCTCGGGTCGGGCGTCCCGGGCGCGTTGACGAAGGACACGAACCGCCGCAGCCGGTCGGGGTCGTCGAGCGTGGCGCGCCATTCGTCCTCGTAGGTCTCGACGTGCCGCTGCATGAGCTCGTCGAGGTCGTCGCAGATGCCGAGGGAGTCGTCCATGACGACCGCGCGCAGGTGGTCGAGGCCGCCCTCCATCCGCTCGACCCACGGCGCGGTGCGCTCCAGGCGGTCGGCGGTGCGGATGTAGAACATGAGGAACCGGTCGATGGTGCGCAGCAGCGTCTCGCGGTCGAGGTCCGCGGCGAGCAGGTCGGCGTGCCGGGGCGTCATGCCGCCGTTGCCGCCGACGTACAGGTTCCAGCCGTTGGACGTGGCGATGACGCCGAAGTCCTTGCTCTGCGCCTCGGCGCATTCGCGCGCGCACCCGGACACGGCCGACTTCAGCTTGTGCGGCGAGCGCAACCCCCGGTACCGCAGCTCCAGTTCGATCGCGAGCCCGACGGAGTCCTGCACCCCGTAGCGGCACCACGTCTCGCCCACACAGGACTTCACGGTGCGCAGTGCCTTGCCGTACGCGTGCCCGGACTCGAACCCGGCGTCGACGAGCCGCTTCCAGATCAGCGGCAGCTGGTCGACGGAAGCCCCGAACATGTCGATCCGCTGCCCGCCGGTGATCTTGGTGTAGAGCCCGAAGTCGCGGGCGATCTCGCCGATCACGATCAGCCCCTCGGGGGTGATCTCGCCGCCGGGGATGCGCGGCACGACCGAATACGAGCCGTTGCGCTGCAGGTTGGCCAGGAAGTGGTCGTTGGTGTCCTGGAGGGACGCCTGCTCGCCGTCGAGGATGTGCCCGTTGGACAGCGACGCGAGGATGGACGCGACGGCCGGCTTGCAGATGTCGCAGCCCTGCCCGGTGCCGTGCTCGTCGATCAGCCGCGCGAAGCTGGTGATGCCGCGCACCTGCACGATCTCGAACAGCTCGGCCCGAGTGTGCTCGAAGTGCTCGCACAGCCCCTTGGAGACCTCGGCGCCGTTGGCGACGAGCTCGTCGTTGACGATCGTCGTGAGCATCTTGACGCACGAGCCGCAGCCGGTGCCGGCGCGCGTGCACTTCTTGACGGCAGGTACGTCCGCGCAGCCGGTGTCGGTGACGGCGGCGCGGATGGCGCCCTTGGTGACGTTGTGGCACGAGCACACGACGGCGGCGTCCGGCAGCGCGGAGGCGCCGATCGCGACGGGGCCGCCCGCGCCTTCGGGCAGCACGAGCTGCTCGGGGGCGGCGGGCAGGTCGGCGCCCGCCAGGCAGATCGGGCGCAGCAGGTCGTACTGGGCCGCGTCGCCGACGAGCACACCCCCGAGCAGCTTGCCTTCGGGGCTGATCACGAGCTTCTTGTAGACCCCGGCCCTGCTGTTGGCGTAGAGCACTTCGAGGCAGCCCTCGGCGGTGCCGTGCGCGTCGCCGAAGCTGGCCACGTCGACGCCGAGCAGCTTGAGCTTGGTGGAGGTGTCGGCTCCGGTGAACGAGCCGCTGCCGCCGGTGAGTTCGTGGGCGACGGTTTCGGCCATCTGGTAGCCGGGGGCGACCAGGCCGTAGACGCGGCCGTCGGTGGCCATCGCGCACTCGCCGATCGCCCAGATGCTCGGGTCGGACGTCAGGCAGGTGGCGTCGACGGCGATGCCGCCGCGCTCGCCGACGGTCAGGCCGCAGTCGCGGGCCAGCTGGTCGCGCGGGCGGACGCCGGCCGAGAAAATGACCAGGTCGACGTCGAGGGTCGCGCCGTTCGAGAGCGACATGGTCGCGGCGCGGCCGTCCTCGCCGACGCCGATCTCCTGCGTCCCGGCGCCGGTGTGCACCGTGACGCCGAGCTCCTCGATCTTGCGGCGCAGCGCGTCGCCGCCGCCCTCGTCGACCTGGATCGCCATCAGGCGCGGCGCGAACTCGACGACGTGCGTGTCCAGTCCCATCGCCTTGAGCGCGCCCGCGGCCTCCAGGCCGAGCAGGCCGCCGCCGACGACGGCGCCGACGCGCGAGCCCTTGGCCCACGCCTCGATCGCCTCCAGGTCCTCGATGGTGCGGTAGACGAAGCAGCCGTCCGCGTCGTGGCCGGGCACCGGCGGCACGAACGGGTAGGAGCCGGTGGCGAGTACGAGCGCGTCGTACGGGAAGACCTCGCCGCCGCGCGCGGTCACGGTGCGCGCCTCGCGGTCGACCGACTCCGCCGGCGCGCCGAGCCGCAGGACGACGCCGTGCTCCTCCATGAAGCCCTCGGGCACCATGGACAGGCCTTCGGCGGTCGTGCCGGAGAAGTACGAGGTCAGGTGCACGCGGTCGTAGGCGGCGCGCGGCTCCTCGCACAGGACGGTGACCTGCCACGCGTCGGATCCGTCGCGGTCGAAGAGCGCCTCCAGGAAGCGCTGGCCGACCATGCCGTGGCCGACCAGGACCAGGCGCTTGCGGCTGGTCGCGGGGCTGCCGGCGGGGATGCTGGTGGGGGAGGACTCGATCACTGGGGGGCTCCTTGCGTGATGAGCAGGTGCAGGGGGTCCTCGGGGACCGGTTCGTCCCGTTCATAGGCGTGGGTGAGGGCGCCGACGGTCGCCAGGTCGCCGACGAGGATGCCGCCGACGAGCCGGTCGCCGCGCAGCACGAGCTTCTTGTAGGAACCGCGGGTGGGGTCCGCGAGCCGGATGACGTCGGCGGTGCCGGGCAGCGCGTCGACCTCGCCGAACGCGGCGATCTCCACGGGGCCCGCGGTCAGCCGGGCGAACACCCGTGAGCCGCGGTACGCCGCGTCGGCGCCGCTCAGGTGCGCGGCCAGCACGTCGGCCTGCTCCCACGCCGGCCCGGCCAGGCCGTGCACGAGGCCGGCGTGCTCGGTGCAGTCGCCGATCGCGTACACGTCCGGGGCGCTGGTGGCGAGCGTGTCGTCGACGACGATGCCGGTGCGTACGTCGAGCCCGGCCGCCCGGGCCAGCCCGACGCGCGGCCGTACGCCGCACGCCAGCACCACCAGGTCGGCGTCGAGCCGGTAGCCGTTCGCCAGCACCACGCCTTCGGCACGGTCGGTGCCGCCGACCGACTTGGCACGGTTCTCCGGGTACACCGCGACGCCGAGCCCGGCCAGCGCGCGATGAAGCGCCGCGCCGCCCTCCTCGTCGAGGTGACGCTCCATCAAGTACGGGGCCTGGTGCACGATCTCGACCGGCAGCCCGAGCGCGGCCAGCGCACGCGCCGCACTCACGCCGAGGATCCCGCCGCCGACCACCACCGCGCGCGTCGCGCCCGGCACCGCCTCGGCGAGCCGCGCGCAGTCCTCAAGGGTGCGGAACGCGTGGACGCCCTGCTTGAGTTCGCCGCCCTCGCCGGTGTTCGACGTGCAGTGCAGGTTGCGGATCGGCGGCAGCACCGGGTTCGACCCCGTCGCCATCACCAGCGTGTCGTACGCCGCGAACGACCCGTCGGCCAGCTCCAGCGTGTGCGCCGCCGTGTCGACGGCGGTCACCTCGACACCGGTGCGCACGTGCACCCCCGGGTGCTCCGGCGCCGGCAGCCCGATGGCGTCCGCCTGGTAGCGGCCGGTCAGCACGTCCGCGAGCAGCGCCCGGTTGTACGGCGCGTGCGGCTCGTCGCCGAACAGCGTGACGGCGGCGCCCGGGTCGCGGGCCAGCAACTGCGCGGTGAACCGCGCCGCCGCCATCCCCGCGCCCACCACCGCGATCTGACGATGCCTCATGACCGGCCCCCGGTACCGTTCGCCGCCAGGTCGGCGGCCCCGGCGCGCTCCACGCGCACCGCGCACACCTTGAACTCCGGCATCTTCGACGTCGGGTCGAGCGCCGGGTTGGTCAACGAGTTCGCCCGGCCCGCGCCGCCCCAGTGGAACGGCATGAACACGGTGTCCCGCCGGATCGCCGTGCTGACCTTCGCCGGAGCGACCGCCCGGCCGCGCCGGCTGGTCACCGCGAGCAGCTCGCCGTCCGCGACACCCAGCCGGTCCGCCAGCTGAGGGTGCAGCTCGACGAACGGGCCCGGCTCCGCCGCGTTCAGCTCCGCCACCCGGCGGGTCTGCGCGCCCGACTGGTACTGCGCCAGCACCCGGCCCGTGGTCAGGTACAGCGGGTAGTCCGCGTCCGGCTCCTCGGCGGCCGGGCGGTGCGACACGTCCACAAACCGGGCGCGGCCGTCCGGCGTCGCGAACCGGTCAAGGAACAGCCGCGGCGTCCCCGGGTGCGCCTCGTCCGGGCACGGCCAGAACACGCCGTCCTCGCGCCGGATCCGGTCGTACGTGATGCCCGCGTAGTCCGCCTGACCACCCGAACTCGCCGCCCGCAGCTCGTCGAACACCGTCTCCGCGTCCGTCGGGAACCCGAACGTGACCCCCATGCGCGACGCCAACTCGTGCAGCGTGAACAGGTCGCTGCGCACCCCGCGCGGCGGCGTCAGCGCCGCCTGCCGCAGGATGACCCGCCCCTCCAGGTTCGTCGTCGTGCCGGTCTCCTCGGCCCACTGCGCGCTCGGCAGCACCACGTCCGCCAGCTCCGCGGTCTCCGACAGCACCACGTCGCTGACCACGAGGAAGTCCAGCGACCGCAGCCGGTCGGTGACGTGCGCCGCACGCGGCGCCGACACCACCGGGTTCGAGCCCATCACCAGCAGCGCCCTGACCTCGGAGCCGAGCACGTCGAGCAGCTCGTACGCGCTGCGCCCCGGACCCGGCAGCGAGTCCGGGTCCACGCCCCACACCGCGGCGACGTGCGCGCGGTCCGCGGGGTCCGTGATCGACCGGTAGCCCGGCAGCTGGTCCGCCTTCTGACCGTGCTCGCGGCCGCCCTGCCCGTTGCCCTGCCCCGTCAGACAGCCGTACCCCGACAGCGGGCGGCCCGCCTTGCCGGTCGCCAGGCACAGGTTGATCCACGCGCCGACCGTGTCGGTGCCCTTGCTCTGCTGCTCGGGCCCGCGCGCCGTCAGCACCATGCCGGTCGCGGCACCCGCGAACAGCTCCACCGCGCGCCGCATCTCCGGCACCGGCACACCCGTGATCCGCTCCACGCGCTCCGGCCAGTGCGCCATCGCCGCCGCACGCGCCGCCGCGAAACCGGTGGTGCGCTCCGCCACGAAGTCCTCGTCGACGTGCCCGTCGGCGATCACCAGGTGCAGCAGGCCGAGCGCGAGCGCCAGGTCGGTGCCCGGCAGCGGCTGCAGGTGCAGCGTCGCCTGCTCCGCGGTGCGGGTGCGGCGCGGGTCCACGACGACCAGCGAGCCGCCGTTCTCCTTGAGCTCCGTCAGATACCGCAGCGCGGGCGGCATCGTGTCGGCCAGGTTGCTGCCGACCACGATCGCGCACCCGGTCCGCGCCACGTCCTCCAGCGGGAACGGCAGCCCGCGGTCGACGCCGAACGCCTTGCGGTGCGCCGCCGCCGCCGACGACATGCAGAAACGGCCGTTGTAGTCGATGTTCGACGTGCCCAGCACCACACGCGCGAACTTGCCCAGCAGGTACGCCTTCTCGTTGGTCAGGCCGCCGCCGCCGAAGATCCCGGCCGCGTCCCTCCCGTACGTGCTCTGCACCGTGGCGAAACCCCGCGCCACCCGGTCGAGGGCCTCACTCCACTCCGCCTCGCGCAGGACCCCGTCCGTGCGTACCAGCGGCGCGGTGAGCCGCACCCCGGTCCGGAGCACCTCGGGAGCGGTACGGCCCTTGCCGCACAACGCCCCGCGGTTCACCGGGAACGACGCGCGCTCCACGACCTCCACGCCCGCGGCGTCCCCGGCACCCGGCCCGGAAACCCGCAGCGCCATGCCGCACTGCAGCGCGCAGTACGGGCAGTGCGTCTCGGTGGCGGCGGCGGTGCCGGTCGCGGGGCCGGCCGCCTCTGCGGCGTGTTTCATGCCAGTGAGCGTGTCCGCACGCCGTTACACCGCAGGGTCACCGGTGTTGCGGGAGAGGTACGGCTGTCTCACACCTGTAATGCGCGGCAGTGAGAGCACCGACACTCGCGAAGCGCCTGGTGGGGCCACCCCTAACCGCCACGTGACCGCTGCGCAACAGGGCGGAAACACATCTCCGACAGCCTCACGGCATGGGTACAGCCACGCAACCGGCCGAGCCGCTGATCGGATTCACGATCGGTGTCACCGCCGCACGCCGCCGCGACGAGCTGGTCGCACTGCTGCAGCGCAGAGGCGCGAAGGTGGTCGAGGCCCCGACCATGCGCATCGTCCCCCTCGGCGACGACACCGTCCTGCGGCGCGCCACCGAGGCCTGCCTGGCCGGGCGCCTCGACTACGTCGTCGCGACCACCGGCGTCGGCTGGCGCGGCTGGATGAGCGCCGCCGAAGGCTGGGGGTACGGCACCGAACTCGTCGAGGCCTGCCGCGACGCCGTCATCGTCAGCCGCGGCCCCAAAGCCACCGGCGCGGTCCGCGCCGCCGGCCTCCGCGAGGTCTACTCGCCCGGCTCCGAAGCCAACGACGAACTCCTCTACTGGCTCCTCGCCCGCGACCTGCGCGGCCGCCGCATCGCGCTCCAGGAACACGGCGCACCGCTCGAGGACTTCACCGCCGCCCTGCGCGAACGCGGCGCCGACGTCATCACGGTCCCCGTCTACCGCTGGGGCCCGCCCGAGGACCCCGCCGCCGTACGAAAACTCGTCGAGGCCAGCGTCCGCCGCGAGGTCCACGCGCTCACCTTCACCAGCTCGCCCGCGATAGAGGCCTTCCTCGAGAGCGCCGACGAGCTCGGCCGCCGCACCGAGCTCCTCGACGCGCTGCGCCGCGACGTCCTGCCCGTCTGCATCGGGCCGGTGTGTGCACGGCCCCTCCAGGACCAGGGCATCGACACCGTGTGGCCCGAACGCGGCCGGCTCGGCTCGCTCGTCCGCACCATCAGCGAGGAGCTGCCGTCGCGCGCCCGCCGCGAACTCGACACCGGCAAGGACCGGCTCGTCCTCCAGGGCAACGCCGTCCTCGTCGACGGCCGCACCATCTGGCTGCCCCCGGTCCCCGGGGCGGTGCTCCGCGCGCTCGCCGAGAAACCCGGCTGGGTGCTCAGCCGCGCCGAACTGCTGAAGAAGGTGTGGACGGGCGCGCGCGCCGACGAACACGCCGTCGAAGCGGCCGTCGCCCGGCTCCGCACCGCGCTCGGCCCGCACTCGGGGCTCGTGCGCACCGTCACCAAGCGCGGCTACCGGCTGGCGGTGGACCCGTGACCGGGGGCACGGGGACGGCCGCGGGGGACACGGTGAACAGGGGGGTCATGGCGAGTACGGGCGGCCCGGCGGGTACCGGCGTCACGGCGACGACGGGCACGAGGGCAGGCACAGCGGCCACCGCGGCCACCGGGGGCACCGGGGGCACCGCGGCCGCCGCGTGGACCGGCGCGGGCCGCGCCGACGTGCCGCTGCTGGCCGTCGCGCACGGCACCCGCGACCCGGAAGGCCGCGCCGCGACCCGCGCGCTGCTCGACCTCATACGCGCCGAACGCCCCGGGCTCACCGTCGAACTCGGCTACGTGGACGTCGCCGAGCCGCTGCTCACCGATACGCTCGCCACGCTCTCCGGACCGGTCGTCGTCGTGCCGATGCTGCTCGGCACCGGCTACCACGTCCGCACCGACATCCCGGCCGCGCTCGCCGCCGCGCCGCAGGTCGACGCCCGCGTCGCCGGCGCGCTCGGGCCCGACCCGCGGCTGGCCGACGTGCTGCTGGAACGGCTCGCGGAAGCGCCCGGCCGTCCCCACCAAGATCCACAGCCTGTGGACGACGGTGGAGAACCCGCGCCGGTTGTCCACAGCACCGGCTTCGACGCCATCGTCCTCGCCGCCGCGGGATCCACCGACCCCGAGGCGAACGCCGACGCCGCCCGCATGGCCGCCCTCCTCGGCGACCTCACCGGCCGCCCCGTCGTCGCGTCCTACCTGTGCGCGAGCAGCCCCACCCCCGCCGAAGCCGTCGCCGCGCTGCACGCCGACGGCGTCCACAACATCGCCGTGTCCGGCTACCTGATGGGCCCCGGCTACTTCGCCCGCAAAGCCGCCCGCTCCGGCGCAACGGTCACCGCGGCCCCCCTCGGCGCCCACCGCGCGATCGCGAGACTGGTCCTCGACCGGTACGACGCGGCCCTGAACACCGGCGGAGACGACACGGCCTGAGCACACTCCGCCCGCGACTCCACCGAGCAGCGCGCCACGTCTTGGCCTCCTCCGCCGACGCGGCACCGCGATGTTCGTCCCGGGCGGCGCAACTGGCCTGACAGTCCCCGCCGTTCCCCTTGACGGGCCCGGTGGCTACATTCGTCTGACCGCACCGGGGCGTTGGGCCCCGCAGGTAGGGGGACTCTTTTGGCACGCCGCCGGGGCCGGGCGACCATGCCCGCCATCGCCGCACTGTTAACCACCGGCACACTCGTCGCGGCCTGCACGGCCACCGACGTCGCCGGCCCCGCGCACAAGGCCGGCCTCAGCGCCACACGCGACCCCACCCCGACGTGGACCTCGACCCGCGTCCCCGCCGACCCGTCGCACACCCCGCGCCCGACCGCCGCCGCGTCCTCCGGCCCTGCCTTCACCGTGCCGACCGTCCGGCCGACCGCCACCGGCGGCAGGCCCTCGCCCGAGGCCGACCGTTACGCCGAGGCCATGCTCACCGCACTGCGCGCCGCGCCCGGCGGCGAACACGTCCTGGGCGTCACCTACTGGCCGCAACCCCCGGGCTACGCCTACGCCGTCGTCACCGACCACCCCGGCGCCGACCAGTCCGACCGCTCCCAAGCCGCCCTCGTCGGCACGACCGCGATGCGGGTGCTGTCACGCCGAGTCCAGCTGTGGATGCGCGACACCCCGCCGCCCGGCCCGCTCCCGTCCGTCAGCGTCACCGGCCCCACCGGCATCGTCGCCCTCAGGATCGCCGGAGCCGAGACCGATCCGGCCGAACAGGACGAGTCCACGCGGTACGCCGCCGACCTGCTCGCCTACCTGAAGACCACCCCGCAGGCCCCCCACATCACCGCCGCGGCCGTCCTCCCCATGCCGGACGACCCCGCCACCCCGGGCCAGACCCACAAGGCCGTCGTCCGCACCGACTACCCCGCCGGCCCCCTCCCCACCGCCGAAGCCGCCGCCCTCAAATCCGCAGTCGCCGACTGGCTCGCCGACCACCGCACCCCCCGCGGCATCCGAGCGTTCGAAATCCTCAACCTCGACCTCGGCCTGATCGTCGACGCCTGGTGACCCCGCCCCGACCGGAAGGACTCCCCATGGCAGTCACCCGCCGGGCCGCGGCGCTCATCACCGCCGCCGTACTGGCCGCAGGACTCACCGCCTGCGACGGCGACGGCGGCGGGAAGACCCACGACGGCCAGCCGACCGCCCCCGCGAACGACCGCTCCAAGCGCCTCAGCGACCTGCTCACATTCCTGAAAGGCGGCTCCGACGGGGCGCACGTCAGCTCCCTCGAACTGCGCGAGGACAAGAAGTGGTACCGCGTGTTCGTCGGCACCGACCTGCCGGTCGTCCCCGACGGCGACACCTCGGACACCGGGCGCGCGACCGACGCCACGGCCGACCGCATCGCGCGCCGCGCCCAGTTCTGGATCTGGGACCACCGCAGCGGCGGCGTCGAGATCGACGGCGTGATCGTCAACGCCGCCGGCTACTCCGACCTCGACGGGAAAGGCACATTGGCGCTGCGCCCGGGCCCCGGCAAAGGCCCCGACCGCGAGGAGGCCGACCGCTACGCCGCCGCGCTGCTCGCCTACCTCCGGGGCACACCCGCGGGCGCGCACGTCACCAAGGTGTACTCCGAGGCGTCCGGCAAGCTGTCCGAGCTGACCCTGCTGACCGACCTGCCCGCCGACCCCGGCGGCGGCCTGGTGGCGCCCGACGGGGCCACCGCGCTGGAGGCACCGCTCAAGGAGTGGGCGAAGCAGCATCCCGAGCACAAGTTCCTGCAGCTGTTCGTCCTCGACCGGGACTACGGCGTCGCGCACGTGCTGGTCTCGTCCGTGGACATGCCGGAGGCGTACGAACCGATGTGACCAACCCGTGTGGTGTCCTTCGCGGCGACTGAGGCATGATCCTTGACTGTCACGGTCGGTTCGTTCGTGATCGATTCGAACGGGTTCGCGATTACGTTCGCACGACAATCCGGTGAACCGGCGGCGGGAACAGGGAGGGAAGCGCCACCATGGCACGCATGCGCCAGAACACCGTCCCGTGGTGGCGATGGCGGGCCCAGGTCCGTTCCGCGCTGCACATGTTCGGGGACCCCGCGTTCCAGCAGGAGTGCTGGCTCGGCGGGCGGCCCGAGTACGGCACCGTGACCGATGCCGTGTACCGGCTCGTCGGCGACACGTGGCTCGACCGCTGGTCGGCCGCGACCTACATCGGCCGGATCTTCGTGGACGGCGACGAGGCCGACGCCGTCGACCAGGCCGTCCTCGCGGTGCTCGGGGTCCTGCACGAGGTCGGCGAGGACGCCCCCGCCGCCGCGTACCTCGACCACCCCGGCTGGCCGCACGTCCTCCAGACCGCGCGCGCCGCGCACGAGCGGCTCTCCGCCGCCGACGAGGACGACGCCGCCCGCCGCCCCGACACCCTCGACGTGCTCCGTATCAGGACCGGCGGGCGCTGACCACCCGGCGCGACGTGCGATCCTGTAGGACTACGCGCCCACGTGATCCGCACGTGGGCCGCACCCCGAGGAAGGCGCCGGCATGTCCGACCAGCCCCTGCAGTCCGTACCGCTGACGGTCGACGGTGGAGCGGTCGGCGGCGGAGCCGGAGCCGGCGCGGCCGAGCAGTACGTGCTGACGCTCAGCTGCCCCGACAAGCGCGGCATCGTCCACGCCGTCGCCAGCTTCCTCATGATGACCGGCTGCAACATCGTCGACAGCCAGCAGTTCGGCGACCGCGACACCGGCCTGTTCTTCATGCGCGTGCACTTCACCGCCGAGGAGAACGTCACCCTCGACGCGCTGCGCGCCGGGTTCGCCGCCGTCGGCGCGTCCTTCCACATGGACTGGCAGATGCACGACGCGGACGCCCGCATGCGCGTGATCGTCATGGTCAGCAAGTTCGGGCACTGCCTCAACGACCTGCTGTTCCGCGCCAGCATCGGCGCGCTGCCGATCGACATCGCCGCCGTCGTGTCCAACCACCGGGACTTCGAGGAACTGGTCGGCTCGTACGGCATCCCGTTCGAGCACATCCCGGTCACCCGCGACACCAAGCCGGAGGCCGAGGCCAAGCTGCTCGAGCTCGTGCGCGAGCTCGACGTCGAACTGGTCGTGCTGGCCCGCTACATGCAGGTGCTCTCCAACGACCTGTGCAAGGAGCTGGAGGGGCGGGCGATCAACATCCACCACTCCTTCCTGCCGAGCTTCAAGGGCGCCAAGCCGTACCACCAGGCACACGCGCGCGGCGTCAAGCTGATCGGCGCGACCGCGCACTACGTGACCGCCGACCTCGACGAGGGGCCGATCATCGAGCAGGAGGTCGAGCGCGTCGACCACGCGGTCACCCCCGAACAGCTCGTCGCCGTCGGCCGCGACGTCGAGTGCCAGGCGCTCTCGCGCGCCGTGAAGTGGCACAGCGAGCACCGCGTGCTCCGCAACGGCAGCCGCACGGTCGTCTTCGCCTGACGCCTGAAACCCGACGCCCGGCAGGTCCGCGGCGGCCCTAGTGCCGGGCCGCCGCGACCAGGGCCACGACGCCGAACAGGCCCGACAGCGCGCCGAGGGCCCAGCCCGCCCGGGCCCGCAGGCACGTCCGGGCGACATCCTCCGGCGAACGCCGCGACACCACCATCGCCGGGCCGCCCAACACCGCCACCCCGTCGCTCCGCCGCACCACCCGTCCCGTGAGGAACACCCGCTCGCCCGGCACCAGGAGTGTCTCGGTGCGGTCGTACCGGGTCGCCCGCCGCACCCGCCGGGCCGCGCCGGCCGCGAAGTCCACCGCCACCACGCCGCCGACCCCGCCGAACCGCGGCGTCCCGGCGCCGCCGATGCTGTCCCGCACCGACACCGGCAGCCGGTCGGCGCGCAGCCCGTCCGGATCGACCAGCACCGTGCCGGTGTCGTCGCGCAGCACGAACGTCCGCCGCGACGCCTTCGTCTCGGCCCGGCTCCGACCACGCCGCGCCGGGCGCAACTCCCCGACGTGCAAAGGCCCGTCGCCGTCGAAGTCCCGCACCGACAGCCGGTCGGCCTCGGCCCAGGACTCGACGACGGTGCTCGTGAACCACACACAGGAACGTCCCGACACCGGCGCGTACACCAGCCCGCCGGGCAGCGGCTCGACCACGCCGGCGACCGTGGCCCTGCCGCGGTGCGCGGCCGCGTCCTCGCAGGTCAACCGGGGGGTGCGGGTGGCCCATGGGGCGAACCGCGCGGCCGCGAAACCGACCACGGCGACAACCAACGCGATGACCCCGAGTGTGACCATGTGCCCCCAACATACGCGCGACCTGCGGAAAGTGTCACGGCGATCTTCACGCGTACGTGTAGCCCGAAAACCGTTTGCGGGCACGGCAGACCGCGTGGCTTCATGGAGCACGTCAACCACTGACGCGCGGCTCCGGAACACGTCCGTAGCAGCCGCGCCCCAAGGAGAGGAGCGGTCCGGTGCGGTTCCGCGAGTCCGGCCGACGCCCTGCCACCAGGGTGCAATCGGCCCGCCGCCGGTAACCCCGAACCCTCTTCTCCAGGGCGGCCGCTCTTCCACAGCGCGCCGCCCGAGGGGCCGCCCCGGCAGCGCCGGGTGCACGGTCCGGCGCCACGCCGGGACGGCCCCTCACCAGGGGTTGACCCCTACCCAGGCTTCGGGCGGTCACGGCCCACAGCGCTTCGCCGCGCACGTGACGCAGACTTGAACCGTATGAACCACACAGGAGTGTGAAGACCTCATGACGTACACCGAGATCGACGGCGCGCGCGACGTACCGATCCGCATGTGGACCGACCCGGCGACCGTCGAGGGCCAGGCCATGCAGCAGCTCCGCAACATCACGACGCTGCCGTGGCTGAAGGGCCTCGCGGTCATGCCGGACGTCCACTTCGGCAAGGGCGCGACGGTCGGCTCCGTCATCGCGATGAAGGACGCGGTCTGCCCGGCGGCGGTCGGCGTGGACATCGGCTGCGGGATGAGCGCGGTCAAGACGTCCCTGACGGTGAACGACCTGCCCGACGACCTGTCGAAGCTCCGCTCGAAGATCGAGCAGGCGATCCCGGTGGGCATGGGCCTGCACAGCGAGGCGGTCGACCCGTCGAAGGTCTACGGGCTGTCGTCCGCCGGCTGGGACGACTTCTGGGACCGCTTCGACGACGTCGCCGATTCGGTCAAATTCCGTCGCGAGCGTGCCACAAAGCAGATGGGAACGCTCGGCGGGGGCAACCACATGATCGAGTTGTGTCTTGCAACTGATGGTTCCGTGTGGCTGATGCTGCACTCGGGTTCGCGCAACATCGGCAAGGAACTCGCCGAGCACCACATGGGCGTCGCACGGGCGTTGTCGCATAACCAGGGCCTGGTCGACCGGGACTTGGCGGTGTTCCTCGCGAACACGCCGGAGATGGCGGACTACCGCTCGGACCTGTACTGGGCGCAGGAGTATGCGGCGCGCAACCGCGCAATCATGATGGCGCTGTTCCAGCAGGTCGTGCGCACCGAGTTCCGCAAGGCCAAGGTGACGTTCGGCGAGATGATCAACTGCCATCACAACTACGTCTCGGAGGAGACGTACGACGGCATGGATCTGCTGGTCACCCGCAAGGGCGCGATCCGCGCGGGCAAGGGCGACATGGGAATCATCCCGGGCTCGATGGGGACGCGGTCCTACATCGTGCGCGGACTGGGCAACACGGCCGCGTTCAACTCGGCGTCGCACGGCGCGGGCCGCAAGATGAGCCGCAACGCGGCGAAGAAGCGGTTCACAGTGGCGGACCTGGCCGAGCAGACCAAGGGCGTAGAGTGCCGCAAGGACGCCGGCGTCGTGGACGAAATCCCCGGCGCCTACAAGGACATCGACAAGGTCATGGCCCAGCAGGCCGACCTGGTCGAGGTCGTGGCACAGATCAAGCAGGTCATCTGCATCAAGGGCTAGCGGCATGAAGGCGGGGGGCGGGCGTGGGCGGGGCCCCCCGTGTTGGTTTGGTATTTCGGGGTTTGGAACCCCCACAGACCCAGCAGGACAGCGGCACCACGGGCTAGCGGCTGCACGGCGGGCGACGGCATTGCCGTCGCCCGCCTTTGTCGTATTGCTAGACGTCGTTTCGAACCCACGACTGAACAGCCCGAGCCTTCGCCGCTTTCCTGTTCAGCGCCAGCGCATTAGTCGGATAGAGGTTCCTTGCGATGCTCACAGCGTGCTCGTTGATGTAGATGACGTTATAGACGTTGTCGCGTCGATTCCTGCTGGGGCGACGAACAGAGCTGCCGAGCAGCTGGCAATGTGAGACGAAGTAGTCGGCGATCGCCTCGCTCGACGTCGTGAGGCTGATGAAGGGTTGACATTGCCCGGTGAAGCCGACTGACCCGTCAGCGTCCACCAGACCCCGCAGGTAGTCGCGTGGACGATGCGCGACGGCAGGGGGAACGATCGTCCCCGACTTGCGGCCGTATGGCAGGCCCAGGGCATTTACCTTCGTCCGCCCTTCAAGCGAACACATGGTCCACACCGCGCTTGTAGCGCCTTCTTTGAAGTTCGTATTGCGGGTGCGTTCCCTGATGCTGCTGAAGTACGGGCAGAGCTCCTGGAATTGTTCCAGGATGTGCTTGTCGCCGACGGTGAGCTCGACCGACAGTCGGCCCTTGCGCCCAGGCCCGCGGTGTAGGTGCCCGTCCGCCTGCAGGAAGCCGAACATGTAGGAGTACTCGGGGCGTTGGAGATCCATGAATTCCATGGATCGACCATCCGTCTGCGAACTGGTGTTCGGCAGGCGAATGCCGGTTCGTTCACCTGTTCGGCCGAGCAAATAGAGGGGGTGCCGGACGGCGACGGGGTTGACGGCGGGTGCTCCCGTTACCCGCCGCCGGGGAAGGCCGTCGCCGTCCGGGGATTGTGGGGTCGGTGACCGTTAGAAGGTGACCGGCATTTCGGCTAGGTCGCGGATGAACGAGCTGGGGTGGTAGCGGAGTTCGGTTCCTTCGGCCAGGTTCAGGTCGGGGAGGCGCTTCAGGATCTCTTCGAAGGCGACGCGGATTTCGAGGCGGGCCAGGGAGGAACCCAGGCAGAAGTGCGGGCCGTTGCCGAAGGCGATGTGGTTGTTCGGGGTGCGGAAGGCGTTGAAGGTCTCGGGGTCGGCGAAGACCTCGGGGTCGCGGTTGGCGGCGCCGTACAGGAGCATGACGGTCTCGCCGGCCGGGATGGTGACGCCGGAGATCTCCACGTCGCGGGTGGTCTTGCGGGCCATGTTGACGACGGGGGAGACCCAGCGCAGGCATTCCTCGACGGCGGTCGGGATGAGCGAGGGGTCCTCGCGGAGCCGGGCCATCTGGTCGGGGTGGGCGATGAGTTGGGCCAGACCGCCGGAGATCACGTTGCGGGTGGTCTCGTTGCCGCCGACGAGGAGCAGCAGGGACTCCCCGATCAGCTCGCTGAAGTCGAGCTTCTCGCCGTCGATCTCGGCGTGTACGAGGATGCCGATGAGGTCCTCGGTGCCGGGGTTGGCGCGGCGGTTCTCGATGACCTTGGTGGTGTACTCGACGTACTCGGTGAAGGCCTCGCCGGCCTTGTAGCTGAGTTCGCCGCCGTCGGAAAGCATGACCATCACGTCGGCCCAGTGCTGGAGCTGGTCGAGGTGGTCGTGCTCGACGCCGAGCAGCTCGCCGATCAGGGTCATCGGCAGCGGGGCGGCGAACTGCCGTACCAGGTCGGCGCGTCGCTCGGGCTGGGCGAGCATGCGGGCGATGAGCGTGGTGACGATCTCGCGAACGTGCTCTTCCATGGCGTTGATCTGCCGGGGCGTGAAGCCCTTGGAGACGAGCTTGCGGCGCCGGTAGTGCTGCGGGTCGTCCGAGTCGATCATGGACGGCTGCGGGCCGACCTTGGGCCGGGAGCCGGCCGCCGAGGAGAAGATCTCCGGGTTGCGTTCGGCGAAGGAGACGTCGGCGTGCCGGGTCAGGCCCCAGACGCCGGCTTCCTCGCTGTAGTACACGGGGGCGTTCTCGCGCAGCCACGCGTAGTCGGCGTACGGGTCGCCCGCGTACCAGTCGCGGTCGAGGAGATTTATGCGGCGCTCGGGCGCCGCGGTCGGCTCGGTCATGTGTCGGACCTCCGTGGGCGGATCCTGCGGTGTCACGTGTCGAGTGGGCCGGAGGCCTGGACGGGGGCCCCGGTCGGGCGCTAGAGCACCAGCCGTACGGCCGTGCGCATGAGTTCCTGCACTTCCTCGGTGCTGCGGCCGCGGTGGGAGAGGCTGAGCAGGCCGGACAGCAGGACGTGTCCGAGGACGGTCTGCAGGTCGCGGAAGTGCGCGCGGGCGGCCTCGTCCTCGGGGGCGCCGAGGGCGGTGTCGGTGATGATCGTGATGGTGTACGCGAAGGTCTGGTGGGACGCTTCGGCGGACGGGTCGGGGGAGGTGGCGGCCTGGAGGATCGCCTCGGTGAGCAGCCGGTTCTCGGCGCTGACCTCGACGAGTCGGCACAGCATGCCGGCGAGTCGCCCGGCGGGGTCCGCGGGCAGCTCGCTCGCCGTCAGTTCGTCGATGACCTGGCCGATCCACAGCGCGGAGACCTCGCTGAGCAGGTGGTCCTTCGACGTGAAGTAGCGGTAGACGGTGGCCCGCGCCACACCGGCGCGGTCCGCGACGTCGTGCATGGTCACGGACGTGTAGCCGCCCTCCGCGGCCAGGTCGAGGGCTGCCTTGACCAGGCGTTCGCGCCGCGCCTGCTGGTCGCGGGTGAGGGCGCGGGTGAGGGTGATGGTGGTGTTCGGCGGAGCCATGGGTGTGATCTTGCCTCCGGATGAGACTGAAGTCTAGTCTGACGTCTCGTCAGATCGACCGCACCTGTCTCATGAACCCGCTCCACCCGCGTATCCGCCCGCGTTCCGCCCGGGATCCACCCGAGCACAGACCGCGTTACGAAGCCAGGCCAGGAGGCACAGTGGGACCGCTGGAAGGCATCCGCGTCGTCGAGTTCGTGGGGTTGGGCCCGGGCCCGTTCTGCGGCATGCTGCTCGCCGACCTCGGCGCCGACGTGCTGCGCCTGGACCGCGCCGACACCGCCCGCAAGGGCTTCCCGGGCCCGTCGCGCAACCCCATGAACCGCGGCAAGCGCTCCGCGTCCGTCGACCTCAAGACGCCGGAGGGGGTGGCCGCCGCCCTCGACCTGGTGGCCCGCGCGGACGCGGTGATCGAGCCGTTCCGCCCCGGCGTCATGGAGCGCCTCGGCCTCGGCCCCGACGTGTGCCTGGAGCGCAATCCGAAGCTGGTCTACGGCCGGCTCACCGGATGGGGCCAGGAGGGCCCGCTGGCCAAGGCCGCGGGGCACGACATCGACTACATCGCGCTGGCCGGCATGCTCGAGCCGATCGGCCGCGCCGGGCAGCCGCCGAGCATTCCGCTGAACCTGGTCGGCGACTTCGGCGGCGGTGGGCTGCTGCTGGCGTACGGCCTGGTGTCCGCGCTGCTGTCGGCGGCCCGCACCGGCCGCGGCCAGGTCGTCGACGCCGCCATGATCGACGGCGCCGCGACGCTCGGCGCGACCTGGTTCACGATGGCCGCGAACGGCGGCCTCGGCCCGCGCGGCACGAACCTGCTCGACGGCGGCGCGCCGTTCTACGACGTGTACGAGACGTCCGACGCCAAGTTCGTCGCGGTCGGCTCGATCGAGCCGCACTTCTGGGCCGAACTCCTCGCCCGACTCGGCCTGTCCGAGGACCCGGCGTTCGAGAAGCAGTACGACCGCGGCGCGTGGCCGGCCATGAAGGCGCGCCTCGCCGAGGTGTTCGCGACCCGCACGCGCGACGCGTGGTGCGAGCTCCTGGAGGGCACCGACTCCTGCTTCGCGCCCGTGCTCGCGCCGGACGAGGCCCCGGCGCACGCGCACCACGTCGCGCGCGGCACGTTCCACGACGTCGACGGCCTGCCCGAGCCGGCCCCCGCGCCGCGTTTCAGCGGCACCCCGGCGGCGACGCCGGCGCGTCCCGTCAACCCGGGCCCGGCGGCCGACGGCGGCGACACCGACGCCGCGCTCGAGGCGTGGGGTGTGCCCGCCGACGAGATCGCCCGGCTGCGCGCGGCCGGCGCCGTCGTCTGAGACCGCGGAAGACCGCGAGGGACCGCGGAAACCGCGACGACCGCGACGACCGCGAGAGACCGCGAGAGACCGCGAGAGACCGCGGAAGACCACGGAGACTGCGAAGACACAGCCCCACCCCAGGAGAACCATGGACATCCACGAAGCGCTCTACACGACCCGCGCGATGCGCCGGGTCAAGCCCGACCCCGTGCCGTACGAGGTCCAGGCGCGCATCCTCGACGCCGCGGTGCGGGCGCCCAGCGGCGGCAACTCGCAGACCTGGCGCTTCCTGCTCGTCGACGACGCGGACGTGAAGGCGCAGATAGGCCCGCTGTACCGCGAGGCGATGGCGGAGATCTGGAAGACGATCTACGCGTCGAAGGTCGCCGCCGCGGCCGCCGACCCGGACGCCGAGGAGTCGAAGCAGTTCCTGCGCGTGCAGCGCTCCTCGCAGTGGCTCGCCGACAACTTCGAGCAGGTGCCGCTGTTCCTGTTCGGCTTCTCGCAGTTCGACAACACCGGCGGCTCGATCTTCCCGGCCGTGTGGAGCGCCCAGCTGGCGGCCCGCGCGGAGGGCGTCGGCTCGGCGCTGACCGCCGTGCTCGGCATCGCGCACCGCGACGAGCTCAACCGCGTCCTCGGCGTGCCCGCCGAGGAGGGCTGGCGGATGGCGTGCTGCGTGTCGTTCGGCTACCCGACCGGCCGGTGGGGTGTCGCCCCGCGCACCTCGGCCCACGAGGTCGCGTACCGCAACGGCTGGGGCACCCCGGTCGGCTTCGAGATCCCCGCCCCGCTGTGGCCCGCCACCGCCCCGTCCGACACCGAGGGAGACACCAAGTGACCACGAAGCTTCCGCTGGAAGGCGCCGCCGCGTTCGTCTCGGGCGGCGGCAGCGGCATCGGCCTGGGCTGCGCGGTGCGGTTCGCCGCCGACGGCGCGCACGTGACGATCGCCGGCCGCAGCGAGGACCGCCTCAAGGGCGCCGTCGAGGAGATCCGCAAGGCCGCCGCGCCCGGCGTGCAGGTCGGGTACGCGGTCGCGGACGTGACCGACGAGGCGCAGACTAAGGCGGCCGTGGACCAGGCGGCGTCGCTGGGCCCGCTGAAGGCCGTGGTCGCGTCGGCCGGCGGCAACTCGACGATGGGCCCGGTCACGCAGCTGGACACGCAGAAGTGGCGGGAGACCGTCGAGCTGAACGTCACCGGCACGATGCTGGTGCTGAAGCACAGCGCGCGCCACATGGTCCGCGGCGGAGGCGGCTCGTTCGTGGCGATCTCGTCGGTGGCGTCGTCCAACACGCACCGCTGGTTCGGCGCGTACGGCGTGTCGAAGGCCGGTATCGACCACCTGGTGCAGCTGGCGGCGGACGAGCTGGGCGCGAGCGGCGTGCGGGTCAACAGCATCCGCCCGGGCCTGGTGCGCACCGACATGGTGCAGATGATCACCGACGGCGGGCCGCTGCTGGAGGACTACCTGCAGTGCACGCCGCTGGGCCGGTTCGGCGAGACCGAGGACATCTCGGCGCTCGCGGCGTTCCTGGTGGGCCCGGAGTCGACGTGGCTGACCGGCCAGGTCATCAACGTGGACGGCGGCCACCACCTGCGCCGCGGACCGGACTTCAGCAGTGTGCTGGAGCCGCTGTTCGGCGCGGACGGGCTGCGCGGCGTGGTCGCCGAGGACGCGTGACGATGGCCGCGCGCACCTTCAACCTGGCCGACCTGTTCGAGGTCGTCGTGGACGCGTGCCCGGACCGGCTCGCGCTGGTCGCGGGCGACGTCCGCCTGACCTACCGGGAACTGGACGCCCGTGCCAACAAGTTCGCGCACGCGTTCATCGCGTGCGGCATCGGACCCGGCGACCACGTGGGCGTCTACGCCCGCAACCGGTCCGAGTGGCTGGAGGCGATGATCGGCGCGTTCAAGGCGCGCGCGGTCCCCGTCAACATCAACTACCGCTATGTCGCGGACGAGTTGCGGTACGTCCTCGACAACGCCGACATCAAGGCGCTGGTGGTGGAGGCCGACCTGCTCGACACCGTGGACGCGGTCGACCCCGTCCCGGGCGTCCTGAAGACGCTGTTCGTGCTGCCGACCGACGGCGACGGCACGGTGTCCGAGGGGTTCGCGGACGTCGTCGACCTCGAAGGCATGCGCCTGGTCGACGCGGCCTCCGAGGAACGGGACTTCGGCCCGCGCTCGGACACCGACCAGTACATCGTCTACACCGGCGGCACGACCGGGTTCCCCAAGGGCGTCCAGTGGTACGCCAAGGACGTCTTCGTCAGCGCGTTCGGCGGCGGGAACTTCGGCGGCGCGCCGATCTCGGACCCGGAGGAGCTGGCCGCCAAGGCGGACAAGCCGCCGCTGGTGCAGATGCTGACCACGCCGCTGATGCACGGCAACGGCCAGTGGGTCACGTGGATCACGCTGCTCAGCGCCGGAACCGCCGTGCTGTGGACGGGGCAGCGCTGGGACCCCGAGGCGATCCTGCGGGCCGTCGAGCGCGAGGGCGCCGCGACGCTGATGCTCGTCGGCGACGCGATGGCGCGGCCGCTCGCGGACGAGCTGGCGCGCGGCGGCCACGACGCGTCCAGCCTCAAGGTGATCGGCTCGGGCGGCGCGCTGCTGTCGCCCGCCGTCAAGGAGCAGCTGAAGTCGCTGGTCCCGGGCCTGTACATCTCCGACGGCTTCGGCGCGTCCGAGTTCGGCGCGGGCAGCGCGCAGAACGCGGACGGCCGGTTTCCGCTGAAGCCGAACACCGCGGTGCTCGGCGACGACCTGCGGCCGGTGAAGCCGGGGGAGACCGGGCGCATGGCGCGCACCGGGCACATACCGCTCGGCTACTACAAGGACGCCGAGAAGACCGCCGCGACGTTCCCGGTCGACCCGGACGGCGTGCGCTGGGTGGTGCCTGGTGACTTCGCCCGCCTGGAGGAGGACGGTACGGTCACCCTCCTCGGCCGCGGTTCGGTGTGCATCAACACCGGTGGCGAGAAGGTGTATCCGGAGGAGGTCGAGGGCGTCCTCAAGGCGCATCCGGCGGTGTACGACGTCGTGGTCGTCGGCGTGCCGGACGCGCGCTTCGGCGAACGCGTCGCCGCGGTGGCCTCGGTGCGCGACGGGCACACCGTCACGCTCGCCGAACTCGCCGCGCATAGCCGCGCGTCCATCGCCGGGTACAAGGTCCCCCGGGACTTGGTCCTGGTGGACGCGGTGCCGCGGTCGCCGGCCGGGAAGCCGGACTACCAGTGGGCCAAGCGGGTTGCGGTGGAGGCGATGACAGGACCCGTCAACTCCGGTTCCGCTCCGTAGGGTTGCCGTTCACCCGGGTGGGTTAACATCAGCGCGGTCCGCGGGAACGCTCCGGCTGGTTGGCGCGTTCTCAGGCCGTCAGCCGATCGTCGCGTCCTGCGGCGCCCACCTAGGGGGACTCGTGACCGAGCAGCAGCCGCAGACGGACCCGCTGGAGCAGTGGACGCCGAGCGGTATCGACGTGAGCGTGCCCAGCATCGCCCGTGTCTACGACGCGGTGCTGGGCGGCAAGGACAACTTCGCGTCGGACCGCGCGGCCGCCGCCGAGCTGCTCGCGGCGGTGCCCGACGCGCAGCGGACGGCGCTGATCAACCGTCAGGTCCTGTCGCGCGGCGTGCGGTTCATGGCCGAGCAGGGCATCGACCAGTTCATCGACCTGGGCTCGGGCCTGCCGTCCGCGGAGAACACCCACCAGGTCGCGCAGCGCCACAACCCGGACGCGGCGGTCGTGTACGTCGACATCGACCCGATCGTGCTGGCGCACGGCCGCGCGATCCTGGCGGACAGCCCGCGCACGCGCGTGGTGACCGCCGACGCGACCGAGCCCGAGCGGGTGCTCGCGCTCCCCGAGGTGCGCGAACTCATCGACTTCGACCGGCCGGTGGGCCTGCTGATGGTCGCGATCGTGCACCACCTGGAGGACGCGCAGGACCCGGCGGGCATCGTCAAGACGTACCTGGACGCGCTGCCGTCGGGCAGCTACCTGTTCCTGACGCACTTCTTCGCCAACGGCTCCCGCGAGGCCGAGGACATCGAGCGCGTGCTGCACGGTGCGCACAACACCGGCCGGTTCCGCAGCCGCGAGGAGATCGAGGGCTTCTTCGCGGGCCTGGACGTCGTCGAGCCGGGGATCGGCTACCTGCCGCTGTGGCGCCCGGAGGGCCCGGTCGAGGACCCGCTGCCGATGTCGCAGCAGCTGCTGCTCGGCGGTATCGGCAAGAAGCCCTGACGGCTGAGCACCGGTTCCCCGTATGCGGCGGCGCCGGCACGGGGAACGGAACCGGTCACCCCGCGGTGTCCGGGTCCGGGTAGCGCTGCGTCTCCAGGACGCCGGCGACGGTCAGTACCGCCACGATGGCCGCGGTCTCGGCGAGCGCGGACGCGAACATGCCCAGCGGGATGGTCGCGGCCAGCGACAGCACGGCGCCGACGCGGTAGGAGTTCGGGCCGATGCCGAACGTCCAGCGGGTGACGACGTTGGCGGCCAGGAACAGCCCGAGCCCGCCCGCGAGCGTGACGGCCTGCGCCGCGTCCAGCCGGTCGGCGGGGTGCGCCACCGCGCTCTTGACCCCGGCGGCGAACAGCAGGATGCCCAGCAGCAGCGCGTAGTGCCCGTAGCCGTACACGGTCAGGCCGCGCATGTTGCGGGCACGCAGAGGGAGTTCGTCCATGATGGCGACGGCCCGCGCCTCCTCGTCGTCGCCGAAGTACGCCCACCACAGGGCGAAGCACAGCGCGAGCGTGAGGACCGCGGTCGCGATGAGCTTGAGGTCGAGGTCGAGGCCCTGCGCGCCTGCGCCGATCGCGATGACGGACTCGCCGAGCGCGATGATGACCACCAGGCCGTGGCGTTCCACGAAGTGCCGTGCGGAGAGCGGGAATGCCAGCGCGTTGGTGACGTGCGGGGTGACGATCTGCACGAGTGCGGCGCCCGCCCACAGGGTGAGTTGCAGGCCGCCGTGGAGGTAGGCGCCGACCACCACGAGCGCGGCGGTGGCCAGGTTGACCGGCGCGTTGCGCAGGATGGACGCGCGGCCGGCGCCGGACGCCTGGAACAGGGTGGTGTGCACGAGGGTGACGACCAGGTAGCCCCAGCCGAACGCGGACGCGCTGTCGTGGTCGTCGAACGCGTGCGGGATGGCCAGCGAGACGACCAGGAACCCCGACATGCCGACCATCAGCAGGCACCGGCGCAGCGGCGTCGTCGGCGGGACCGCGTTGGTGAGCCATACGTAGCCGCTGTACATCCACCAGATGACCGCGAGCATGATCACGACGCGGGTGATCCCGGTCAGGTTCAGGTCGTGGGCGATCGCGGCGGACAGCTGCGTGATGGTGAAGACGAAGACGAGGTCGAAGAACAGCTCGAGCGTGGAGACGCGTTCCGAGGACTGCACGGCGTGCGCCGTACCGGACTTGGAGAGGGCCACGGCGTCATTATCGGGGCGGAAACGGGCTGCCGTGCGCGGACGGGACGGTCCGCGCACGGCGGTCTGGCGGCGTGCGCGCGCCGGGAGTGCGCGCGCCCGCGGCGCGTACCCCCGGTCAGCCCGCCACCGCGTGCGACACGAACCCGTCGGGGCCGACGGGGAGATCGCCCGCGATCGTGATGCGCTGCATGGAGCGGTGCATGCCGGCCGGCACGTCGGTGGGGACCAGGTGCGCGGTGGAGCGGTTGTCCCAGAAGGCGATGCTGCCGGGCTGCCAGCGGAAGCGCACGGTGAACTCGGCGTCCTGCAGGTGCTCGTAGAGCAGCGCGAGGAGGTGCCGGCCCTCGTTGCGGGTCAGTTCGAGGATGTGGCTGGTGAAGTTCGGGTTGACGAACAGGATCTTCTCGCCGGTCTCCGGGTGCACGCGCACGACCGGGTGGACGGAGCGTATGCCGTCGCCGAGGAACACCTTGGCCAGCTGGCCGGGCAGTTCGCCGCGCTTCATGGGCAGCGTGTTGTGGTGCACCGCGTGCAGGCCGTCGATGACGGCCTTGATCGGGTCGGACAGCCGGTCGTAGGCGACGGCGAGGTTCGTCCACTGGGTGTCGCCGCCGTAGGGCGGGACGACGACGCCGCGCAGGATGGAGCCCATCGGCGGGTTCGGGATGAACGTGACGTCGGTGTGCCAGCGGCTCTCGACGGTGCCTCCGCCGCCCATGCCCCCTCCTCCGCCCATCTGCTGGTTGTCCAGCAGCAGGATCTCGGGGTAGTCGGGGAACTGCGACGGCAGCGTCGGGTGCGCCTTGGTCGGCTCGCCGAACGCCTTGGCGAACGCCAGGTGTTGGGCCTGCGTGATGTCCTGGTCGCGGAAGAACACCACCTTCCACTGGAGCAGCGTCGCGCGGATCTCCGCGACGAGCTCGGGGGTGAGCGGCTGGGACAGGTCGACGCCGAGGATCTCGGCGCCGATGTGCCCGGCCATGGGGCGGATGTCGAGGCCGGTGCTCGCCTCGGTGTTCACGGGCGTGGCGGCGGGTGCGGTCACGGGGTCCTCCGGAATCGGTGCAGGGCGGCCTCGGTGTCGGGCGACACGGGTGCGGCCGCGAGGGCGACGGCGGTGTCGACGAGGTCGGAGAGGAACACCGGGCGCGGCGTCAGCGTCGCGGCCCGGCCGTACTGGATGAGCGTTTCGCGGTTGGCGAGGGCGTGGCCGAGGTAGCCGGACAGCAGGCCCCAGCGGTCCCGGCGCAGCGGCTGCGGCAGGTGGGCGAGCAGGTCCTCGATGCGGCGGCGCACGAGGTAGACGCCGCGCGTCCACTCCTCGCGGGACAGGTCGGCGACGGCGGTGCCCTCGAGCAGGCCCGCGTTGACGCAGAACCGCAGGTACCAGCTGGGCGCGTCGGGTTCGCCGAGCGTCTCCGCGAGCGGATAGAGGAACGCTTCGACCAGGCCCCGCAGTTCGTGGCCGCGGCTGGCGTGGTCGAGGGCGTCGAGGTGGTCGAGGCGGCGCGCGTTGATCGGTTCCATCCGGTACCGGAACACGGCGTCGACGAGCGCCTCTTTGGAGCCGAAGTGGTAGCGCGCGGCGGCGGTGTTGCGCTGCCCGGCCTGGGTGCCGATCTCGCGCAGCGATACGCCGTTGACGCCGCGTTCGGCGAACAGCCGCTCCGCGACCTCGATCATGCCGAGCCGTGCGGCCGCGCCGCGGCCGCTCCCGCCTGCCGTGTCCACGCTCATGGCGGCACGTTAAAGCGCGCGGGTTAATAACTCAAGTGGGTTAGACGGTGAATGTGGGCGGCGGCGCCGGAAACGCGTCGAGGGCGCCCCCGGGCTCGGGGGCGCCCTCGACGGCGCTGTGTTACGGGCGGGTCAGGAGTGCATCAGGCAGTACAACTGGTCGCCCGCCCGGTGCAGTTCGTGCGCGAACGCGGTCCAGTCGTGCAGCATCCGGTACAGCAGGTAGGCGTCACGCGGGATGCGCCGGTCCGGCACCGTGGACCAGATGAACGCCGCGGCGCCCAGCTCCTCGTCGGTCGCGTTGCGCAGCACTTCAAGCAGTATCGGCGGCAGCTGCATGACGGCGTGCGCCGGGTGCAGCACCACGAGTTCGAGCGGCGGCGTGGACTCGCGCGGCGTGTCGCCGAGCAGCGACAGCACCATGGCGCTGACGGTCTCCGGCTTCACGTTGCTGATGTACGAGTTGCTCGGCCGCTCGCGCAGTTCGCCGAGGTCGAGCGGGTCGATGAGGGGAGGCACCCGGGCGGCGGACGCACGGTCGGGCGCACCGAAGTACTCGTACGTCACTCCCACCGGCCGCCTCCTTTCGTGCTTCCGCCGTGCCTTGCCGCCGTGCTTGTTGATCGTCCCAGGAACCCTGTGCACAGGGCACGAAGCTTAGGTAACAGGTGTGCACCACTCGAAGGTGCCGGGAACCGGCTGTCCTGAGGAGGCGTCAGGAACCCCCTGATGCGATCGGCAAGTCGGCCAGGTCGCCCTGGACTTGCGCGTTCCGGAACACCCCGGCCTTGCGTCCCGCCGCCGGGGTCGCGGTCACGCGGATCGCGTTGCCGGTCTTCTCGACCTTGACGTCCGAGAGCAGTTGCCTCCACGGGGCTCCGGACCGCGTCGACTGCTTCGCGAAGAAGTCCTTGACCGCCGCGACGGGGTCCTGTCCGGCGGCGATGCCCTGCAGCGGGACACACAGCACCTCGGTGGCGGGCTTGCCCTTGCCGCCGCGCACCCCCGCCGCGGTGAACACCGGGTGGGCGCCGCCCCTGCCCCCGGCGTCGTCCGACGGGGCGTGCAGGGACGCGGCCAGCACATCGCCGAGGCATGCCGCGGACTCCTTGAAGGCGTCGACGTCGGCGAGCGTCCTGCCGTCGGCATGCGCGAGGCCGTCGACCACCGCGGCCGACGGGCCGTGCACGATCCGCCCGCTCCCGACCTCGGCGACGTTGAACTGCGTGACCGCGGCCGGCAGCGGCGCCTTCTGAAGGCCCATCTCGTGGTCCGGCGCGGTCCGCCACACCGAGGCACCGCTCGGCGTCTTGTCCTGCTTGGCGTTCAGGCCCTTGAGCTTGCCCTCCACCGCGGCCGCGTCGAACGAGCCCTCCAGGACGCCGCCGTTGTCCGGCGGCTCGCCCGCGGACCACGCCCGGTCGGCCTTGGCCAGGTCGATGCCGTACGCCTCGGGGACCATCTGGTACACACTGGCCAGATCGCCCAGGCCCGCGTCCGTCAGCGGGCCGTACGGGCCCTGGAGGACGCCGCCGTTGGCGTCGCGGACGGCTTTGAGGTCGCCGTACTCGAAGGAGACCCGGTTGCCCGGCAGGTCGGCGGTCTTTCCGAGGGCGTCCTCGAGGCCGCTCGACGACGAGCCGCCGTCGTCCGACGAGCAGCCGGCCGTCAGCGCCGCCGTGACAGCGACCGCGACGGCCAACACCGCCGCGCGCGCCGGGCCTCTGCCAATTCGAGGAGCACCCCGAAACAAGCCCGACCGCATCCCTGCCGCCACGCGCACCCGCCCCTGCTCGAAACCGCGCCGCCCTGTCGCACCCCCCGTCATGCCGCGGCGAGTGGGACTCCCGAGACGGCAGATGACGGATCGTCTGATAATACCGACCTGTTCCGGCTGACCGGTCCCGCCCGGCGGGTCCATTTTCCCGACTTTCGGCCGTACCTCGGTCGGCACGCGTCCCGCACGCACCCCGGCACGCCCCTGGGCGGCCCGTCGGCACCCCGGGACGCGCCGCCGCCCGGCCCCGCCGCCGGGTGGCCGGGCCCCCGTCCCCGCAGTGAGACGATGGCTTCGTGAGCCCTGTCAACGAGATCCCGTCCTACCCCTCCGATGCCCCCGCGTCGCAGGCCCTGTTCGACCGGGCCCGCGCCGTCACCCCCGGCGGCGTCAACTCGCCGGTGCGCGCCTTCCGCGCGGTCGGCGGGACGCCGCGCTTCATGGTGTCCGGGCGCGGCCCCTACCTGACCGACGCCGACGGCCGCGAGTACGTCGACCTGGTGTGCTCGTGGGGCCCGATGATCCTCGGCCACGCGCACCCGCAGGTCGTGGACGCGGTGAGCGCCGCCGTCGCCCGCGGCACGTCGTTCGGCACGCCCGGCGGCGGCGAGGTCGAGCTCGCCGAGGAGATCGTCGCCCGCGTCGCCCCCGTCGAGCAGGTCCGCCTGGTGACCTCCGGCACCGAGGCGACGATGTCGGCGATCCGGCTCGCGCGCGGCTTCACCGGCCGCAGCAAGGTCGTCAAGTTCGCCGGCTGCTACCACGGCCACGTCGACGCGCTGCTCGCCGCGGCCGGCTCGGGGCTCGTGACGTTCGCGCTGCCGGACACCCCCGGCGTGACCGGCGCGCAGGCCGCCGACACGCTCGTGCTGCCGTACAACGACCTGGAGGCGGTGCGCGCGGCCTTCGCGACGCACGGCGACGACATCGCGTGCGTCATCACCGAGGCGGCGCCCGGCAACATGGGCGTCGTCACCCCCGCGCCCGGCTTCAACGCGGGGCTCGCCGAGCTGTGCCGCGCGCACGGCGCGCTGTTCGTCTCGGACGAGGTGATGACCGGCTTCCGCGTCTCGAAGGCGGGCTGGTTCGGCGTCGAGGGCGTCACCCCCGACCTGCTGACCTTCGGCAAGGTGATGGGCGGCGGCTTCCCGGCCGCGGCGTTCGGCGGCCGCGCGGACGTCATGGCGCACCTCGCTCCGGCGGGCCCGGTGTACCAGGCGGGCACGCTGTCGGGGAACCCGGTCGCGACGGCCGCGGGCGTCACCACGCTGCGGCTGTGCGACGACGCGGTGTACGCGCACCTGGACCGTGCGTCGCTGACGCTGCGCACGGCGGTGTCGGAGGCGTTCGCCAAGGAGGGCGTCGCGCACACCGTCTCGGCGGCGGGCAACATGTTCTCGGTGTTCTTCACCGACCGCCCGGTGACGAACTACGACGAGGCGCGGACGCAGGAGTCGTTCCGCTTCTCGGCCTTCTTCCACGCGATGCTCGACGCCGGCGTGTACCTGCCGCCGAGCGCCTTCGAGGCGTGGTTCCTGTCCGCCGCGCACGACGACGCGGCGCTCGACCGTATCCTCGACGCGCTGCCGCGGGCCGCCCGCGCCGCGGCCGAGGCTTCCCCGGAGGGCAACTGAGCATGGCCGAGCGTTCCGACCGCGACGTGACCGTCGTCCACCTGATGCGGCACGGCGAGGTGCACAACCCCGAGGGCGTGCTGTACGGCCGGCTGCCCGACTACCACCTGTCCGAGCTCGGCGTGAAGATGGCCGAGCGGGTCGCCGACCACCTGGCGTCGCGGGACGTCACGCACGTCGTGGCGTCGTCCCTGGACCGCGCCCAGGAGACCGCGACGCCGATCGCGGCCCGGCACGGGCTCGAGGTCGCGACCGACGACCGGCTGATCGAGGCGGCGAACATCTTCGAGGGCAAGACCTTCGGGGTGGGCGACGGCTCGCTGCGCAAGCCGGAGTACTGGAAGTACCTGAAGAACCCGTTCAAGCCGTCGTGGGGCGAGCCGTACATCGAGCAGGTCGTGCGCGTCATGGGCGCGCTCGGCCGGGCGCGCGACCTGGCGCGCGGGCACGAGGCGGTGTGCGTGAGCCACCAGCTGCCGATCTGGGTGACGCGGTCGTTCGTGGAGCGGCGGCGGCTGTGGCACGACCCGCGCAAGCGGCAGTGCTCGCTGGCGTCGCTGACGACGTTCACGTACGAGGGCGACAAGATCGTCTCGGTCGGCTACACCGAGCCGGCGCGCGACCTGCTGCCGGCCAAACTGCTCAAGCAGGCCAAGCAGTTCGGCGCCTAAAGCCGACAATACGGACATTGCGGGTGGTGTTTCGGGGCGGGCGACCGTCCGGAAACGCCACCCGCGTTCGTTTCCGCGGACCCCGTGCGAAGGCGCGCAAACCGCATGCGAAACTTTTCACATGTTCTCGAAGCGCCCCCTCCGCCGCGCCGCGGCACTCGCGGCCGTCGCAGTGATCGCCCTCGTCGGCTGCACCAGCGGCAACGGCGGAGGCAAGTCGGTGGGCGGCGACCAGCAGGGCTACGTCCAGGGCGACGGCATCAAGCTCATCTCCGCCGGCGACCGCAAGTCCGCCCCGAACGTCGAGGGCAGGACCGTCGACGGCCAGGACATCTCGCTCGAGCAGTTCAAGGGCAAGGTCGTCGTGCTCAACGTGTGGGGCTCCTGGTGCGGCCCCTGCCGCAGCGAGGCGCCCAACCTGCAGAAGGTGTACGACACCACCAAGGACGCCGGCGTCGCCTTCCTCGGCATCAACACCCGCGACACCTCGCCGGACGCCGCCCGGATGTTCGAGCAGCGCCAGCAGATCACCTACCCGAGCGTGTACGACCCCGAGGGCAAGCAGATCCTCAAGTTCCCCGGGAACCTCAACCCGGCGGCCATCCCCAGCACCCTCGTCATCGACAAGGACGGCCGGATCGCCGCGCGGGCGCTGCGCGGCATCACGGAAGAGGAGCTGCGCTCGATGGTCGACTACGCGATGAAGGGCTGAGCGCGTGCTGCTCGCCGCCGACGCCACCGCGACGGTCACCAGCGGTTCCCTGCTGCTGGCCATACCGATCGCGCTGTTCGCCGGGCTCGTGTCGTTCTTCTCCCCGTGCGTGCTGCCGCTGGTGCCCGGCTACCTGTCGTACGTCACCGGCGTCGCCGGCGCCGACCTGAAGGACGCGCGGCGCGGCCGCCTGCTGCTCGGCGTGCTGCTGTTCATGCTCGGCTTCACCGCGGTGTTCGTGTCGATGGGCGCCGCGTTCGGCTACTTCGGCAGCAGCCTGCTGCGGCACCAGGCGCTCATCACGCGCGTGCTCGGCGCGGTCACGATCGTGCTGGGGCTGTCGTTCATAGGCGTCATCCCGGGCATGCAGCGCGAGTTCCGCATCCACACGCGCCCCACCCTCGGCCTGGCCGGCGCGCCCGTGCTGGGTGTGGTGTTCGGGCTCGGCTGGACGCCGTGCATCGGGCCCACGCTCGGCGCCGTCCTCGGCCTGTCCATCGACCAGGCGAGCGCCAACCGCGGCGCGGTGCTGACGGTGGCGTACTGTCTGGGGCTGGGCGTGCCGTTCATCCTCGCGGCCCTCGCCTTCCGCAAAGCGCTCGGCGCGTTCGCCTGGGTCAAGCGGCACTACGTCTGGGTGATGCGCCTCGGCGGCGGACTGCTGGTCGCCCTGGGCCTGCTCATGGTCACAGGCGTCTGGGACCACCTCGTCCGCCACATGCAGACCTGGGTCAGCGGATACACGATCGGAATCTGACGCGTGAGTATCGACACGAGCGAGCAGGGGACCGCCGCCGCCGGAATGTCCACGGCGCCGCAGCCCGAATCCGGCGACCCGCTGCAGCAGCCCAGACTCGGCCTGCGCGGCTGGCTGCGCTGGACGTGGCGGCAGCTGACCTCGATGCGCGTCGCGCTGCTCCTGCTCCTGCTGCTGTCGGTCGCGGCCATCCCCGGCTCGCTGATCCCGCAGCGCGGCGGATCCAACCCGCTCAAGGTCGACGGGTACTTCCGGCAGCACCCCGGGCGCGCCGAGTGGATGGACAAGCTCCAGCTGTTCGACGTCTATTCGTCCTGGTGGTTCTCCGCCACCTACCTGCTGCTGTTCATCTCCCTCGTCGGCTGCATCGTGCCGCGCACCTGGGCGCACGCCAAGGCGCTGCGCACCCGCCCGCCGGCCGCGCCGCGCCGCATGGACCGGCTCCCGGTCTACGCGACGTGGGAGACCGACGCCGACCCCGAGACCGTCCTCGCCGCCGCGCGCGGGCAGCTCAAGAAGCGCCGCTTCCGGCTCACCCCGACCGACGACCAGGTCGCGGGCGAGAAGGGCTACGCGCGCGAGACCGGGAACCTCGTGTTCCACACCGCGCTCATCGGCGTGCTCGTCGCCGTCCTGATGGGCTCGCTCCTCAAGGGCTCCGGGTCGACGCTGCTGGTGGAGAAGTCCGGCGGCGGCTTCGCGAACGTCCTGGCGCAGTACGACGACTTCAACTCCGGGCCGTGGTTCGACACCACCGACATGGAGAAGTTCGGCTTCAAGGTCGACTCCATCACCCAGCGCTTCGAACGCCTCGGCACACAGCGCGGCGCCGCCCGCGACTACAAGGCCGAGGTCACGTACTGGCAGGGCGCGAACGGCACCGACAAGCACGGCACCATCAAGGTCAACGAGCCGCTGGAGATAGGCGGCACGAAGGTCTACCTGACCAACACCGGCTACGCGCCGGTCGTGACCGTCAAGGACGCCCGGGGCAAGGTGGCGTTCAAGGGCCCGGTGGTGTTCATCCAGCAGGACACCAACCGCACCGGCACCGGCGTCATCAAGGTGCCGGACGTCAGCCCCGGCCTCGAACAGCTCGGCTTCAGCGGGATCTTCACCCCGTCCACGGCCATCACCCCGGGCCGCGGTCCGCACTCGACGTTCCCGTCGCTGGACTTCCCCGCGCTGTTCCTCACCGCGTACGTCGGCGACCTCGGCGTCGACTCGGGCATCCCGCAGTCGATCTACAAGCTCAAGACCGACAAGATGCGGCAGCTGACCGAGAACGGCAAGCCGTGGGCGGCCAGCATGCTGCCCGGCGAGACACTCGCGCTGCCCGACAACCAGGGCAGCATCACGTTCGACGGCGTCTCGCAGTGGGGCCAGTTCCAGGTCAGCAAGGAGCCCGGCAAGGGGCTCGCGCTGTACAGCGTGATCGCGGCCATCGCCGGCCTCGTGCTGTCGCTGTTCGTACGCCGCCGCCGCATGTGGGTGCGCGCGGTGCAGGGGGCCGACGGGCGTACCGTCGTGGAGGTCGCCGGACTCAGCCGCACCGAAGGCGGCGGTCTGGCACAGGAGGTGCAGGCACTCGCGGACGATCTGCGGGCCTCGGCACCTGTCGCATCGTCGGGCGGCACCGGCAAGGGCGCTGACCTGAACAAGAGGGACGAGGACTAGGCGTGCTCCTGAGTGCCGAGACGGTCGACGCCGTCAACGAGAACCTGGCGCATCTCAGCAACTGGTGCATGTACTCGGCGATCGCCGTGTACGTGCTGGCCTTCTTCGCGTACTGCGCGGAGTGGGTGTTCGGCGGGCGCAGCCGCGTCGCGCAGCAGTCGGCCGCGCTCGTCGCCGAGCCGGCCGCCGAGGCCGGGGCACCCGCCGCGGTGGCGCCCGCCGCGACGATCGCGGCCGCGTTCGGCGGTGTCGCCGTCGCGACCCGCCCCGTCGCCACCGAGACGCGCACCGGAGGCGGCGACGCGGACGGCGTCGACGCAGGCCGCCCCGTCGTGGTGGTCCGCGGCGGCGGCCACGACGCGGACGCCGCCGACGACCGCGGCGACGTCACCAACGGCGACGAACGCTCCGACCGCTTCGGCCGCATCGCCGTCGGCCTGACCGTCGTCGGCTTCCTGCTCCACGCCGGGACGCTGTTCGCCCGCGGCTTCGCGGTCAAGCGCGCGCCGTGGGGCAACATGTACGAGTTCTCCACCTCGGTCGCCCTCATGGCCGTCGCGGCGTTCCTCGTCCTGATGACCCGCCGCCCGGTGCGCTGGCTCGGCCTGTTCATCCTGCTGCCGGTCATCACGACCCTCGGCGTCGCGGTCACCGTGCTCTACACCGACACGCAGCAGCTGGTCCCGGCGCTCCACTCGTACTGGCTGTGGATCCACGTCTCGACCGCCATCGTCTCCTTCGGCGCCTTCCACATCGGCGCCCTCGCCTCGGTGCTGTTCCTCGTCAAGGAGCGCTACGAGCAGCGCATGGCCTCCGAGGACAAGCCCGCCCGCCGGTGGGACACGATGATGGAACGCCTGCCGGCCTCGGTCTCCCTCGACAAGACCGCCTACCGCGTCAACGCCCTGATCTTCCCCCTGTGGACCTTCGCCGTCGTCGCCGGCGCCATCTGGGCCGAGGTCGCCTGGGGCCGCTACTGGGGCTGGGACCCCAAGGAGACCTGGTCCTTCATCACCTGGGTCGTCTACGCCGGCTACCTCCACGCCCGCGCCACCGGCGGCTGGAAGGGCCGCAACGCGGCCTACCTGTCGCTGGCCGCCTTCGGGTGCTTCCTCTTCAACTACTACGGCGTGAACATCTTCGTGAACGGCCTGCACTCCTACAGCGGAGTCTGACCGCCACGCCCTTCCCAACGAGGGCCGGACGCACCCCGCGTCCGGCCCTCCGGCATGATCGCCTTCGTCCCGATCCGAAGGTGAGTGGTGCATGGCCAAGTTCAGCGCGATCGTCTGCCTACCGCCGGAAGCCGGCGCGGATGTGGAGGCGGCAGTGGCTGCCGCGCTGGCCCCGTTCAAGATATGCGAGGGGCCGGAAGAGACGTGGATGTGGGACGAGTGGTGGATCCGTGACGGCACGGCCGGCTTCCCGGTGATCCCAGGCCACGACGACGACCCCCGGCTCGTGCACCGCAAGACACTCTGGGACGGCAGTCCGGCGGCCCCGCCCGTGCCCGGCTGGTGTGGCGGCGCTCCGCACGAACTGATTGACTTCGCGACCCCGTTGGCGGAGGCAGAGCGTCGCGCCGAAGCGGCGTGGCGTGTCCTCTCCGAGCTGGGTGCCGCCCACCCGCCGGCGGCGTCCTGGGGCGAGCTCCGCGCCCGCAGCCTCGCAGACCCGGACGGGTACCCGTATCCGCAGATGAACGCGGACTACCAGGCGCAGCCGTTCGTCCACGCACTCGCCGAACTGCAAGGCCACGAGCATGTGCCGTTCAGCCAGACCGCCGACCCCTTCGTCTGGCTCGACGACCCGGTCCTCCTCCTCACCGGAGGCTGGCCCGCGTACCGGCGCAAGGCCACCGCCGGCATCATCAGCGCGGAGGCCCTGCTCACCCTGGACGGCCGATGGCTCGATGAGGACGGCGCCTTCGGCTACGCCACCGTGCAGGCGTGCCCCGAGCCCGGCCTGAACTGGCGCGATCTGTACCGGATGGAGGCGACGGACTACCTCCTGAGCCTGCCGGGCGACACCCTGCTGATCCGTCTCGGCTGCCACTGCTGACAGCCGACCGGCTTGTCGCGGCCTCGGAGGCCGCGCCAAGACCCCGTGTGGCACATCAGATTGGGCTCGTGCTGATGTCGAGGCCTGACTGCGCGGATCCTGAACGTGTGGCGCGGCGCCGCCTACGGCGGCGCCGCGCTCAAACCCCGCCTGGTGCTCCGCACTTCGGAGCGCACCGAGGGCAATCGCAGGGGACACGCACTATCTGAACCGCCGTTGTGCGCGCCTGCGAGCTGCAGGTGCGCATACCCGACCCCGGACCTCGCCGACAGCCGACGACGCACCACCGCGTACGGCATGGACTGAGCGAAAGCGCATTGCGTCGCCGCCCGGAGCGGGCGGCAACGCAATGTCGGGGACGTGGCCATCAACCTTGCGCGCGACGCGCCGACCCGGGCGGAGCCTGCGATCACTGGCGCTTTCGGGCCGGTTGCGCGGCGCGGCCGTGGGCCGCGCCGCGCTGGATCTCGCGCGGATTGTCGACGCTCGGGGCTTTCCGTCGTTATGCATCACGGTTATCCGCTCCACCGCCAGCGGCAGCATGACCCGTTCCTTGGGACGCCACCTTCCTCGTCGGCATCGCTACGCCGCACATCCATCTGCCGTGCTTAAAGGCCCGTGCTGTCGATGACCTCAGTGCTCCCAACTCGGGCCGGCCGGTGAGCCGAACCAGACGCATTGGCGGGCGCGGGCGCCGTTCGGGCGCACGGTCAGGCCGAAGCCCGACGACTCCGGGCGGCCGTGGTCGTACCACCAGCGGACGGCGTCGGCGTACTCCTGGACGAGAGCCTCGTCCCCGGCCGCGTTGGTCTCGACGCCGGCTCCGAAGCCGACGGACGCGTACCGGCCGTCGCGCTCCAGCGACAGCACCCGCTCACCGACGGCCGGGTCGTCGCCGCTGGTGCGATGTGTGACGCCGGGCAGGAGCAGGCCGATGACGAACTCGCCGAACCCGCCCAGCGGTCCGTCGAGTCGCGCCCAGTCGGGGCCGAGGGAGACAGGCTTGGTCTCGCCGCCGTCCGGCCATTCGTCCCACGCTCGCGACCGCTGAGACCGCATCACCATGAACGAGGCGACCTCACCGAACCGCCCCACAGCCTCGCCGTCGCGTACACGCAGGCTGACGACGCGCTCGGTGCTGAACGCGGGTCCCCAAGGCATCACGATCTTGCCGTCGAGACACTGTTCCAGCCAAGCCGAGGGCATGTGGCGGATCGCGCAGGTGACGTGGACGCGGTCGTACGGTCCGCTGGACGGCCGTCCGTCGAAGCCGTCCGCGCAGACGACGTCGACGTTCGGAACGCCGGTCGCGTCGAGGTTCCGGCGCGCCGACTCGGCGACGTCCGGGTCGACCTCCACCGTCACGACAGAACCCGTCGGGCCGACTCGGTCCGCCAGGAGCGCGGCGGTGTAGCCGGTGCCGGCGCCGATCTCCAGGACACGGTGTCCCGGGTGCACATCGCAGGCGTCGAGCATGGCCTTCACGACTGTGGGCATAGAGGCCGACGACGACGGGACGGCACCGGCCATCTGCGTTGTCACGGCCTCGTCCGACCGGGCCGCAGCCTGCCACGCCTCCAAGTCCCCCGCTCGCGTGATCCACTCGCCGTCGACGAACAACCTGCCGGGGAGGAACGGCGTGCGGTCCCTCCCCAGCAGACGTACGGACGCGTTGTCCGGCTCGGTCACTTGCCGTCCTTCTTGTCGCCCTTGGGCTTGCGGTGGTCGCCAGTGTTGCCACCGCCGATGGTGTTGGACTGGCCGTCGTTGGAATTGCCCTGCGTCGGCTGGTCGTTCGGCTTACCTCTGGTCCCCATGACTCTCCCTTTTGCATCTCAGGCATCGGCAGAGCGGCCACCCGGAAAGCGAGACGGGCGTGGACAACGGATCGCGTGGGCGGATCACCCAAAGCCGTTCGCTGGACTCCTGACTTGCCGTGCCAGGTACATACGTCCGGATCGTCATACGACTCGCGCGTCGCCCTCGTACCTCGTCGTCCGCCATTCTCCACCTCCCGAGTGACCGTTCCGCTACAGAGCGAACACCTCTCGACGTACGGTGGGAACGGCTGGAAATCCACCAGGCGGAAGCGGGGGACAGGCGATAATGGTTGCTCCCAACGAACTCGACCCGTTCGCGTCGCTGTGGCACACGTTCGGCCACTACCTGCGGGAACGCCGCAACGACCTGGGATGGTCACAGGACGATCTGGGCACCAAGGTCCACGCAACCGGCACCACTGTTGGGTACTGGGAGGCCGCGAAACGGACACCTGACCCGAAGGTGGTCCCCATGCTGGACGAAGTGCTCCAGGCGCGAGGCATGTTGGTGATCCTCGACCACCACGCACGCGAGGCGCTCGCCAAGGTCACACCGAAGTGGTTCGAGGGATTCAAGGCGGCCGAGGCGACGGCGACCCGGGAGCGCGAGTACTCACCACAGTCCATCCCGGGCCTGCTCCAGTGCGAGGCGTACGCGCGTTGCCAGTTCCAGCAGATGCGGGTACCGGACGAGGTGGTCGAGACATGGACGCGCGACCGCATGAAGCGGCAGGAGGTGCTGACTCGGACCGTAATGCCGCTCGACTACTGGGCCATCATCGACGAGGGCGCTTTCGGCCGCCTGATGGCACACCCTGACTTCGCCTCCTCGCAGCTCGCCCACATCGCCGGACTCTGCGAACTCCCCAACGTCACGGTCGAGATCCTGCCGACATCTGCCGGACTCCACGCGTGTATGGACGGCGCCGTGCTCCTCCTGGACCTTGCCGACAGGGGAACATGTGCGTGGTTGGAGCCCATGGGCGGAGGACATCTGATCGCGGAACGGGCCCGGGTCGATCGTCTGGAACGCCGCTACGATCTGCTGCGTACGGAAACGTTGTCAGTTTCCGCGTCAATGAAGGTGATTCGCGAACTCTTGGAGAGCACTTCATGACGAAGCACGACTGCGTTCCCCGATGGAAGAAGTCGAGCTACAGCGGCAACCAGGGCGGAGCCTGTCTCGAAACCGCAGCGTTGACACCGGCGGTAGGCGTCCGTGACTCGAAGGACCTGAACGTCGGACAGCTGATCATCGCCGCGTCCTCCTGGGCGTCGCTGACGGAGTCGATCAAGTCGCTCTGACCTGTGCCGAGGTTGGGCCGTTGCGCTGCGGCGTGGACTGCGCCTGTCTGCACCGTCCCTGACCTGCAACGCTGTTGGCGGCCTCCCGCCCCTCCCGCTTTTGGATTTTCGCGCGGCCGTCCCGCGCGTCAAGCCGCGGTGACCCTGACCCGACTCAGGTGGCCTGTCCCGGGGCGAAGGAGGCGGCTTGACCCGCGGGCCGTCCGCGCTAAAGACCTCGCACCTAGCGGGAGGGGCGGGGAGTGTGGCGCCGCTCCCTCGTTTCACGCCGCTCGCCTGCGGCCCCAGCGCGGTCGCCGCACGATCATGCCGAGCGGGGTTCGCCAGTCTCGCCGTCGGTGATCCGTACCTCCACGCCGGGCGGTTTCCCGAGCCCGGCTGCTGTGCGCTGCCTGATCACCTCGGCCAGGTCGGCGATGAATCGTGCCGGGTCGAGCCGCAGCTCAAGGGGCGTCACCGCCACCACGATGACACCTGCCGCCGTCATCGTTAACCGCCGTCGCTCCGTCCGTGCCAAATCCTCCGGCGAGGAGTGGTAGGCCCAGGAGTTGACCTCAAGTGCCACCCCGAGCTCGACCCAGTAGCCGTCTGGGCAGGCGAGGAACCTTCCGTCGGGGAGGTAGAGCCGCGCGTTCCACACCGCCTTCGGCAGCCCGGCGCCTTCGACCACCTTCCGCGCTTCGGCCTCGGCCACCGACCGCGTCCCGGTCCGCAGTTCTTCCAGCGCGAGATTCAGCAGACGATCCTCGCGCCGGGGCGCCGCCGCCAGTTCCTCCTCAAGCTCGCCGACCGTCACCCGCCGGTTCTGGACCACCTGTGCGACGAGCGCCAGCACATCCCGCTCCCGCTCCACATGCCGACAGGTATCCACCACCGCCCGCGCCAGCCGCACCACCCTCACCCCGCCGATCACCTTGCTTCGCGTCGCGCGTGTAGTCCGTACGAGCCGGATCCACGGAGGCAGTGCCCGCCGCCGCGTTCCGTGTGCGGTCACGACGAGGATGAACGGCAGCGCGGGCACGCGGGTAAGCCCGTACCGTTCCAGCCCGTCCCGCCCCGACAGCAAGGAGCCTTTGCCGCAGTAGAGCAGTGCCGCTCGAATGTGCTGATCCCGCGTAGGGGCGAGACCCGATGTAAGCGCAATGCCAGGCAGGATGACTGTCCAGCGTCCGCCGGAACTGCACCGTCTGGTGAAAGCTCGGTCACCCACGCCGCATTGCCGGGCCTGTGCCCGGGTGATCAGACCGCGCTGGCTGCGGATGAGGGCGTCAAGCTCAGTCGCCATGCTTGTGATGATCCATCACGGTTGCGGCCGTCGGCGACACTGGCAGCTCGGGGTGTGGACAACTACTCGAGCGACTCGAAACACCCATGGGCAGCCGTCCCCGTGACTTTGGGAACCAAATGGACGCTCAGCGTCCATTTGGTTCCCAAAGTCACGGGGAGCCCGATGAGAATGCCCGATTAGGGGAATTTGTTACGATTTGGGGATGTATTCTCGGCTCCGCACCGAGGCGCAGAGGCACAGCTGCGCGACCACGCCGGGACGAAGGGCGGGCGCTCGGACCACGGGCACATGAGCCGCACCGCTGTTCGCGGCGACCGCGCTGGGGCCGCAGGCGAGCGGCGCGGGGCGAGGGAGCGGCGCCACACTCCCCGCCCCTCCCGCTAGGTGCGAGGTCTTTAGCGCGGACGGCCCGCGGGTCAAGCCGCCTCCTTCGCCCCGGGACAGGCCATCTGAACCGGGTCAGGGTCACCGCGGCTTGACGCGCGGGACGGCCGCGCGAAAATCAAAAAGCGGGAGGGGCGGGAGGCCGCCAACAGCGTTGCAGGTCAGGGACGGTGCAGACAGGCGCAGTCCCCGCCGCAGCGCAACGGCCCAACCCCCGTGCGAGCCACGGCAGTCCACGCCCCGTGGGCGGATTGCGGTGTGGTGCCTCACCTCGAGGAGAGGCGTGGGCGCCACACCGCAATCCGTTCGGGCCGTCCGGCCGCCGTCCGGGCCGGAGGGCGTTAGCGGGCGCCTCGCACGAGGCGGCCGGGGCGGGCGCCGGTGTCTTGGCCGTTGCGGCGGGTGATTTGGCCGGCGACGACGGTGGCGACGTAGCCCGTTGCGTCCTGGAGCATGCGGCCGCCGCCGGCGGGGAGGTCGTGGACCATGCGGGGGCGGTGGAGGGTGAGTTCGTCGAGGTCGATGACGTTGAGGTCGGCGCGCTTGCCGGGTTCGATGACGCCGCGGTCGCCGAGGCCGTAGAGCTCGGCGGTGTCGGCGGTCTGCTTCTTGATGACGAACTCGAGGGGGAGGCGCTCGCCGCGGGCGCGGTCGCGGGCCCAGTGGGTGAGCAGGTAGGTGGGCTGCGAGGCGTCGCAGATCATGGCGCAGTGGGCGCCGCCGTCGGCGAGGCCGAAGACGCTCGCGGGGTGGGTGAGCATCTCGCGGATGGCCTCGTGGTCGCCGTTCGCGTAGTTGAACAGCGGGACGGTGAGCATGGCCTTGGCGTCGTCTTCGAGCATGAGGTCGTAGAGGGTGGCGAAGACGTCCTGCCCGCGCTCGGCGGCGATCGCCGTGACGGTGCGGTCGGCGGTCGGCTCGTAGTCGGGCACGGCCGCCATCGGGTACATCATGCCGACGAGCCGCTGGAGGGCCAGGTTGACCGAGTCGCCCGGGATGGACGCGTCGGACGGGAGGTCCTCTTCGGTCAGGACGGCCTCGCGGACCGCCGGGTCGGCGAGGGCGGCTGCGTAGGCGGCGTCGTCGAGCTCGCCCGCGGCGTGCCGCTCGTTGAGCGCGAGCAGGGTCGGCCGCTTGCTGAACGCGTTGCGGGTGGTGAACCCGGTGAGCATGCCGAACGGCCGCCCCGCGACCTGCGGGTAGAGCGGAATCCCGGCCTCGATGGCCTTCATCGACTCGGCCATCAGCTCGCGCCACAGCTCGGGCGCGGCCATCACCTGGAGCAGCGCGAACGACACCGGCATGCCGATCTCCTCGGCGAGCCGCTTCATCCACTCGACCTCGGTCCGCGGCGCGACGATGTCCTCGCCGGACGCGCCGGTCGGGGCCAGTTCGAACACCGCGCGGCCGCCCGCGGCCATCGCCCGTCCGAGCCCGAACAGTTCGTCCTCGGCGGCGAAGGTGCCCGGCACCGGCTCGCCGCCCATCGCGCGGTGCATGACGGTGCGGGAGGTGGAGAACCCGAGCGCGCCCGCCTCGACGGCCTCCTTGACGATCACGGCCATCGCCTCGATGTCCTCGGCCGTGGCTGGCTCGTTGCGCGCGCCGCGGTCGCCCATCGCGTACGCCCGGACCGCGCCGTGCGCGATCTGCACGCCGATGTCGGCGGCGAAGTGCCGCTGCTCGAGGACGTCGAGGTACTCGGGGAAGGTCTCCCAGCCCCACGTCATGCCCTCGGCGAGCGCCGTGCCGGGGATGTCCTCGACGCCTTCCATGAGGCCGATCAGCCAGTCCTCGGCGCCCGGCCGCACCGGCGCGAAGCCGACGCCGCAGTTGCCGGACACGATCGTGGTGACGCCGTGCGACGTGGACGGGTCAAGGAGTTCGTCCCAGGTGGCCTGGCCGTCGTAGTGCGTGTGGATGTCCACGAAGCCGGGCGTGACCAGGCGGCCGGCCGCGTCGATGGTCTCGGCGGCGTCGCCCTCGATCCCCGCGCCGCCGTCGTCGTGCCGGTGCACGGCGACGATGAGGCCGTCCTTCACGGCGATGTCGCCGGTGAACCGGTCGGCGCCGGTGCCGTCGACGATCGTGGCGTTGGTGATCTTGAGGTCGTACCTGGTGTCCATGTGCAAGCCCCTTCCCGCGCCCGGGATCTGAGCACGCATCAGATCCGTGCTCGCTGCGGTGAAGGTACGACTGCGCACTGTGCGAGTCAATATTCGCACTATGCAAAAAGATCGGGAAGCGGTACCGTGCCGGGCGTGGCCCGACCCTCACCGCAGACCGAACGCCTCGTCGCGCTTGTCGACGCCATCGCCGCGCGCCCCGAGGACGGCCTCACGCTGTCCGAGATCGCGCGCCACCTCGCGGTCACCCCGGCCACCTGCCACCCCATGCTGGTCAGCCTCTCCGAGCTGGGCTGGCTCGTCCGCCACCCCGTCCGCCGCACGTACCGCCTCGGCCCCGCGCTCGTCACCGTCGGCCGCGCCGCCGCGCGCGGGCTCAGCGTCGTTGACCTCGCCCTCCCCGGCATGCAGCGGCTGCGCGACGACCTCGGCCTGACCTGCATCGCGCTCGCCCCCGGCGAGACGCACGTGACCGTCGCCGAGGTCGTCCGCGGGCCCTCGGGGCACGGCCCGCACGTCCGCGTCGGCGACCAGATCCCGATCGCGCCGCCGCTCGGCGTCGGCTACGTGAGCTGGGCCGACGAGCAGACGCTGCGCCGCTGGCTCGACGGCGTCACGAGCGACCCGGCCAAACGCGCCCGGCACGAGGAGGCCGTACGCCGCTCGCGCGCCCGCGGCTACGCCGTCGAGCAGGTCACCCGCGTCGAGACCGAGCTCGGCCGCACCCTCGCGCAGCTCGACGAGCACCTGGGCGACCACTTCGGCGACCAGTTCGGCGACTTCACGCGGCACAGCGTGCAGGGCGACGGGCACGGGAGGGCGCAGGGGAGCGCGCAGGGCAACCCGCAGTACGGCACCGCGCAGGCCGACCCGTACCCCGACCCCGGCCGCGCCCCCGCCGCCGTCCGCCTGCGCACCCTCCTGGAGGAGATCGCCGGCGAACTCGGCGACACCGACCACGACGTCGTCCTCGACGTCGACCCCGACCGCGAGTACCGGCTCGGCCGCATCGGCGCGGGCGTCGTCGACGCCGACGGCGACGTCGCCCTCGTGCTCGCGCTGCACGGCTTCGCGCCGCGCACCCCGGGCGACCGCGTCGCCGACGTGGGGCGCCGCCTCGCCGCCGTCGCCGCCGAGGTGTCCGCACGCCTGCGGACCTGACCCGGGCAAACCCAGGGGCCGTGAGCCCCCGTCACATGTGGCGCAGATCACAGGCGTTGGTCTGACAACCTCATCAACCCCCGCCCACGTACTACTGGTCGTGCGGCACTGGAGAAGAACACGGCGCGCCCAACTCGACGAGGACTTCCGTGAATGGGCGCTCGCCCGGCAGGCGCATCTGCGCCGGTCGGCCTATCTGCTGTGCCGCGACTGGCACTTGGCGGAGGATCTCACCCAGACCACGCTCGCCAAGATGTACGCCGCCTGGAACCGCGTCCGCGAGGGCGACGGCCGCGAGGCGTACGCCCGCCGCGTGCTGTACCGGACGTTCGTCGACGAGACCCGCCGCGGGTACCGTCGCGAACACACCGGCGTCGACCTGCCGGACCCCGGCGTCCCGGCCGACGACCCGGCGCTGCGCATGGCACTGCTCGACGCCGTCGCGCACCTGCCGCCGCGCTGCCGCGCGGTGATCCTGCTGCGCTTCTGGGAGGACCAGAGCGTCGAGGACACCGCGGCCGCGCTCGGCTGCACCACCGGCACCGTCAAGAGCCAGACGTCACGCGGCCTCGCGGCGTTGAGACAGCGGCTGCGGGACGACGGCGGCTACGCCGGCTACGACGGCGGGACCGGCGGCGCAGGCATGGGTGGCGCCGGTATGGGAGGCGGCGCCACCCGTGTCGCGGGGGCACCCCCGCGACCGGCCAGGACCACGGATCTGCGACTGAGGACGGAGTGCGGAAGGTGAACAGCCGAGAGCCGAGGCGCGAGGACGGGACGGCCGACGACGGCCTCGGGCCCGCGCTCGCCGAGGCCGTGGACCGCCTCCGCTTCGCCGAGCCCGCGATGCCCGACCTGCTCGGGCCCGCCATGGCGGAAGGCGTCCGTATCCGGCACCGCCGGCGCACCACCATCCTGTTCGCGCTGACCGTCGCCGTGGTCGTGCTGACCACGAGCGTCGTCGGCGCGCTCGCCTATCTCGGCGGCGGCCAGGAGGCCGGACCCGCGGCGGGCGGCTCGCCCGCCTCGCAGCGCCCCTGGCCGAGCGGCAGCGCCGACCCCAAGCGGGATCTGATGATCAAGCAGTTCGCGGAGGCGATCGACAAAGCGCTGCCCAAGGCGCAGCTGGGCGTCGACAGCGAGTCGGTCACCGTGGCCTCGCGGCCCGACGGCCGCACCGTCTATCTGACCCTGCGGGACCGGCAGGGCCGGGCCGTCCCGATCGCGCTGTCCACGGGGCACGCGACCTCTGAGGTGAGGACCGCGGATCCCGGTGTGAACTGCGAGGTGCCGGCCAAGGTCGACCAGACCCCGCCGCTCGCCTACACGGCTCCGGGGGTCGGATGCCGCACCGCCGAAGGCGTGCCGGCGAGCAAGGAGCGCCGGGTCTGGGACGTCTTCGTCAAGCCGGTCGCGCCGGGGGAGCTCCCGATCGGCGCCGTCCGCATCGGCACGGACAGGCAGATCGTCCGTGCGTGGACGTACGACGCCTCGGCGGCCGGTGCCTCGGCGGCCGAAGCCTCGGCCGCGCCTGATCGGCTCCGCCTCACCGTCAACGTCCTTGCGACACTGGTCGACAACGCGCCGCTCGCAGCCTTCGTCCGCGGCATGGTCCCGGACGCCGGCACGACCTCGGACGGTCTGGTGACGCCCCGCGTGCCCTACGCCGGGACGCCCGGGCTCGACGGGGCCGGCAAGTACACGCCGCCCCTGGGCGCGGCGACGGCCACCGCGGACCTGTCGAGCCCGCCGGCCACCGGGAAGTCCACCGCGGGGTCCACTGCCGGGTCCACCGCGACCTCCGGCGGCCGTGGGGGGCCGTCCGCGACAGGCAGCCGAGCCGCCAGCCACACGCCGTAGCCGGCGGCGCGCCCGTAACCACCCGGCGAGCCCCCACCCGCGGGCACGCCCGTACCCACCCGCACCACACCGGCGCGCACCACACCGCGCCCCGGCGCACCACCCCCATGCCATCGACAGCAAGGTTGATGATGATTCGTCAGGTTTTGCCCGCCCGTGCAGTCGTCGCCTTCGCGGGCCTGCTCCTCGTCGTGGGATGCAGCTCCGACGGCGGCAAGGACGCCAAGGGCACCGCGCCGGGCGCGGCGGTGAGCGGAGGCGGCTCCGGCTCCGGGGGCGACCAGGGCTCCGCGAAAGGCGGTTCCGGAGGCGGCCCGCTGACCGCGCCGGCCGACGCCAACGACGAGCAGAAGAAGCAGTACGTCGAGACCAATGCGCTCGCCGACTGCATGAAGAAGGCCGGGTTCAACTACGTTCCGTATGTCCAGGTGACGCCGATCCAGGACCGCGACGACAACGACCGCGACTACACGGCGGCCCGCAAGATCCGCGAGAAGTACGGCTTCGGCGCGTTCTCGTCCGACGTCTACCCTGACGACCCGAACGCCCCAGGCGTGCAGTCCCCGGCCATCTCGCACGACCCCAACGACGCGACGTTCCGGGCCCTCCCGCAGGACCGCAAGGACGCCTGGAACACCGCGCTGTACGGCAGCGCCGACGGGGCGAAGATGAAGCAGTCCGTCGTCGACGGCAAGGGCTGCTACGGCGAGGCGCGCACGAAGGCGTACGGCGACAAGGCGAAGATCGAGGCCGACAGCAAGACCAAGGACGAACAGGGCCGGATCAACCGGCAGAACCTCAACGGCGACGCCGAACTCGTGCGCTTCGCACAGGCGTACGCCACATGCATGCGCGGCAAGGGTTACCCCCTCCGCACAACGGCCGTGATTGAGATCCGCACCGCCGCGCGGTTCGAATGGTTCGAGAAGGCCGGGACCATGCGTCCCCGTCCCGCCCCCGGCGACCCCAAGCCGACCAGCCCGGCCGGTCTGCCCCACATGGACCCCGCCGCCGCGCGCGGCATGCTCGCCCAGGAGATCCAGGCCGCGCTCGCCGACCTCGACTGCGGCAAGGACTTCCGCGCCGCGTACTACCCCAAGGCCGACAAGGCGCCGGGCGCCGAAGGCGCCGGCTGATGCGCCCGGCGGAACGCACGACGGAGGCCATGGCGGAAGGAGCGGGGTGAACAAGGCCAGGCGAACGTTCGGCGCCGTCCTGGGTGTCGTGCTGCTGGCGGGAGCCGGCGGCTGGTACGCGGGACAGCAGGTGCAGTCCCCGGCCGAGGCCGCCGCCTCGCACAAGGCGCCCCCGGCGTCCCTCGTGACGGTGCCGGTCGAGTCGCGTGTGGTGGCGAGCACCGTCGTGGCGCACGGCACGGTGAGCTACGAGTCGCCGGTGCCGGTGACGCTGTCGGGCTCGGTCGGCACCACGGGTGACGCACGCGGCGGCGACGGGGGCGGCGGCGTGCAGAAGGTGACGCGCGCGCCCACCGCGGGCGCGTCGCTCGACGAAGGCGCCGTGTTCATGGAGGTGTCCGGGCGCCCGGTGTTCGTGCTGCGCGGCGTCGTGCCGATGTACCGCGCGCTCGGCCCGGGCACCAAGGGCGCCGACGTGAAGCAGCTCAACGAGGCGCTCAAGCGGATCGGGTTCGACCCCGGGACGGCCGGCGACACGTTCACCGCCGGCTCCGGGACGGCGCTGAAGAACTGGTACAAGGCCCGCGGCTACGACGCGAAGGCGCCAGGGACGACGGAGCAGCGACGCATGCTCGAGCTCGAACAGGCCGTGCAGAACGGCGAACAGGCGCTCACGGCGGCGAAGAACGCGCTGACGCAGCGGCAGTCCGGCGGATCCGGGGGCGGTGGCAGCGCCGGCTCGGCCACGGGCGGCGGGGACACCGCGGGGTCCACCGCCGGATCCGGCGGCGGCACGACCGGCGGCACCACCGGCGGTACGACCGGCGGCACCGGGCGTCCCGGCACCGGCACTTCGGGCGGAACCTCCGGCGGCGCGGGCGGCACCGACCTCGCCTCCCTGCGCACCGCCGTGACCAACGCCGAGAAGTCGCTGGACATCGCCCGCCGCGACCTCGCGGACTACCGGGCGGCGTACGGCATTTCGCTCCCGGTCGGGGAACTGGTGTTCCTGTCGGCCCTGCCGGTGCGTATCGACCAGGTCAGCGCGAAGCCGGGCGACACCCCGTCCGGCTCGGTCGCGACGGTGACCGGCACCGGCGTGCGCGTCCAGGCCACCGTGCCGGGCGTCGACGCCGAACTGCTGCGCGTCGGGCTCTCCGTGACCCTGGAGGCCGACGACGGGAAGCGGTTCCCCGCCCACATCGAGGCCATCGGGGCCGCCGCCGAGCAGCAGGCCGCCGGCGGCGGCGACACCCGCGGCGGTGCGGGCGGCAGCGCGGGCGGCACGCCCGGCGCCCCGTCGCCCAACTCGTCGCCGGGCACCGGCGGCGGGGCCGGGCCGCAGCAGAACGGCGGCGCGTCCGCCGGAATGCCGGTCCCGGTGCGGATCGTCCCGGACGACGCGGCGGCGCTCACCGCCCTCGCGGGCCGCTCCATGAAGATCACCGCCGAGGTCGGCTCGACCGGCGGGCCGGTGCTCGCCGTTCCCGTCGCCGCCGTCTACACCGGTGCCGACGCGCAGGCGCGTGTGAAGGTGCAGCGCGGCGACGGCACCGTCGTGCAACTGCCCGTGACGCTGGGGCTGTCCGCCGGCGGATTCGTCGCGATCACCCCGCAGCCCGGGCAGCCGCTCGTGGCCGGTGACCGGGTCGTGGTGGGGGAGAAGTGACGGCGCTCATCGAATTCACCGACGTGGGACGGATGTTCGAGGCGGACCCGCCGGTGCACGCGCTGCGCGGCGTCACGCTGCGGATCGACCGCGGCGAGTACGTCGCCGTCACCGGGCCGAGCGGATCCGGCAAGTCGACGCTGCTCGGACTGCTCGGCCTGCTGGACCGGCCCACTTCCGGCACGTACCGCTTCGCGGGCGCCGAGACCACGACGCTGGCCGAACGGGACCGCGCCGCGCTGCGCGCCGGGTCGTTCGGGTTCGTGTTCCAGGCGTTCCACCTGCTGCCGTACCGCAGCACCGAGGAGAACGTGATGCTGGCCGAGGTGTACCGGCCGAAGGGCCGGCCGGCCCCGCCCCGCCGGGGACGGCGCGAGCGCGCGCTCGCCGCGCTGGAACGCGTCGGGCTCGGCCACCGCGCCGGGTTCCGGCCCGACCGGCTGTCCGGCGGCGAACGGCAGCGCGTGGCCATCGCGAGGGCGCTGCTCGGCGACCCCGACCTGCTGCTGTGCGACGAGCCGACCGGCAACCTCGACGGCGAGAACACCCAGGTGGTGCTGGACGTCCTGGAGGAACTCAACGGCCAGGGGCTGACCCTGCTGGTGATCACCCACGACGAGGCGGTCGCGGAACGGGCCGGACGCCGGATCCGGATCGCCGACGGCCGGGTGGTCGCAGGCGGGCCGGAGCCTGTGGACAACCCGTCCCCTGTGGATCACCAATTCGCCGGAGACCGCCCGCAATGGCCATGATTGAAAAGGGGGTCCCCCCCAGCCGTTTTGGCCGAGCCGTGGCCCGGCGTTCGGGCACCGGCACCCGGATCTCCCGTTCCGACCTCGTCGACGAGTCGCTCTCCGCCGTCCTCGCGCGCCCCATGCGGGCCGCGCTCACCGCGCTCGGCACCGTCCTCGGGATCGCCACCCTCGTCGTCACCATCGGCATCGCGGCGACCGCAGGCAACCGCATCGTCGGACGGTTCGACGAACTCACCGCCACCGCCGTCTCCATCACCCCCGAGACCACCCGCGCGTCACCCGACGACCCTCCGCTCATCGGCTGGGACGCCCCCGAGCGCATCACCCGCCTCAACGGCGCCGTCGCCGCCGTCGCGCTCGCCGAGAGCCAGCCCGGGCAGACGCCGCCGGTCCAGGCCAACGACATCAAGGACCCCTCCGCCGTCACCGCCCGCACCCTCGGCGTCGTCGCGGCGACCGTCGACCTGCCCGCGACCGTGCACGGCCGCGTCGTCGCGGGCCGCTTCTACGACGCCGGCAACGTGGCCCGCCGCGACCGGGTCGCGGTGCTCGGCGAGGAGGCGGCACGGCTGCTGGGCGTCACCCGGCTCGAGGACGGCCCGGCGGTGTTCATCGGCGGCGAACCGTTCACCGTCGTCGGCGTCATCGGCGACCTCAAGCGCGAACAGGCGCTCGCCGCCTCGGTGATCGTCCCGCCGACCGCGGCCGCCGACCGGCTCGGCATGCGCCAGGTCACCCGCGTCGTCGTCGACACCCGCCTCGGCGCCGCACAACTGATCGCCCGTCAGGCGCCGACCGCGCTCGCCCCCGGTCACACCGACGGGCTGCGCGTCCTCGCCCCGCCCAACCTGGAGCGGGCGCGCGGCGCGGTGGAGGACGACGTCAACGGCATGTTCCTCGTCCTCGGCCTGCTCTGCCTGGTGGTCGGCGCGGTCGGCATCGCGAACGTGACCCTGGTCGGCGTCATGCAGCGGATCGGCGAGATCGGCCTGCGCCGGGCGCTCGGCGCGTCCCGCCGGCACATCGCGGCGCAGTTCCTCGTCGAGTCCGCCGTCCTCGGCCTGCTCGGCGGCGTCGTCGGGGCGACGGCCGGCATGGTCACCGTGGTCGGGGTGTGCGTCGCCAAGGACTGGACGCCCGTCCTCGACCTGGGCCTGGTGTTCGCCGCGCCGCTCGCCGGCGTCGCGGTCGGCCTCCTCGCCGGGGCCTACCCGGCCTGGCGCGCCGCCCGCCTCGAACCGCTCGAAGCCCTGCGCGCCACCTGAACGCCCGCGGAAACCACGAGGGGTGGGGGGCCCCCGCGGCCCCCCCCCCCCCCCCCCCCCGCCCCGCCCCGGGCACTCCATCGGCCGCCCCGCCGCGGCCGGCGCCGCGCCGCGCCCCAGGTCGTTCTCGCGCCGCTTGAGGTCGTCCTCCCAGCGCTTGAGCATGTCCTCGTGCTCGCGGTTGCTCTTGCTCAGCGACGCCAGGAACTCCGGGTCGTCGTCCGGCGCCATGTAACGACGGCTGCCGCCGCGTTCCGCGACCGTCTCGCGCTCCGGGCGGCCCGCGACGAACCACGCGATGGCGCCGATGAGCGGGAACAGCAGGATGATGAAGACCCACGCCAGCTTCGGCAGGTTCCGCGCCCGATGTTCGTCCGTCGTCAGGCAGTCGATGAACGCGTACAGGTCGATCGCGAAAATCAACAGGAACGGCGCGACGCGCAACATGGACAGAACTCCCTGGACTATGAGACGACCGCAGCCAGCCTAACGGTCGCCAGGCAGACGGTCACAGACCCTGGACTTTGGACGACGCCGACAGTTCGTAGACCAGCGTGATCTCGCGCCGCTCCCCGGGGGCGAGCGTCACGTCGTAGCGGACGACGCCCTCGCCGTCGACCTCGTCCGGGCGCGGGGTGCAGGACTCGGTCTTCACCGCGACCTCGACGGCCGAGACCTCCGAGACCGGCACCCGTTCCCGCACGACGACCGGCACGGGCGCGCCGGTGCCGGCCAGGTGCGACACGAACAGGCGGACGGTGCGGGACGTCGTCGTGCGGCCCGTGACCGCCTTCGTCGAACGCTCTTCCGACGTGTGCCGCACCACCCGGAAGGTGTCCTCGCTCCCGAACGGGAGCCGCACCTCCTCGCCCTGCCCGCTGAACTTCAGCCGCCCGCGCCCCACGAAACCGCTGGCCCGTACCAGGTCCACCGGCCCCGCCAGCAACACGTGCCCCGCCTCGTTCGGGAAGTACGCCACCCGGGTCACCAGCGGCGACAGCTCCGGCGTCGCGGCGTGCTCGGTGCGCGCCGCCGCCGTGAACGACGTCAGGTGCACGCGGTGCGGCCGCCCGTCCGAGGGCACCGTCACCGGCGTCGGCGCCGCCAGCACCCGCACCTCGCCGCCGTCGTCGACGCCCGGCAGCTCCGCCGCCCCGCCCGCACCGCCGCCGCCCGCGACCGCGCCGACCGTGCTGATCTCCTCCTCGCGCAGGTCCACCTCGACCGTGCGCTTCTCCTCGCCGGTCCTGTCGCGCAGCGCCAGCACGTCGTCCACCAGCGCCGGCGGCTTGGCCGCGAGCGTCGGACGGGCCGTCGACAGCGACAGCCGCACCCCCGACCAGTCCTCGCCGGTGCGCTGCCACACCACCGCGTCCGAGTCCAGCCGCAGCGAGGCGCCGTCCGCCGCCAGCGTCGCCCGGTACGCCGGACGCCACAGCGCGCACGGCACCAAGTGCACGACCCGCAGCTCCACCGCGCCCGCGCGCTCCGCCTCGACGACGACCTCGACCCACGCCGCGACCTCGTCCGGCGGCTCCTCGGTCGCGGCCAGCGCGCCGCGGGCCTCCGCGAGCCGGACGTTCACCCGGTCCCGCTCGTTCGCGATGCGGTGCAGTTCCTCGTGCCGGTCCTCCTCCGCGGCGTCGACGGCGTCCAGGCGGCCCGCCCAGTCGACCGTCTCGAACCGCATCGTCGGCGTGCCCTCGACACCCGCGAACTCGCCGAGCGCGCGGTGCAGTTCCTCGCGTGCCTGACGCACCACCGCGTAGCCGGTCGCGGCGGTCTGACGGCGCCGGTCCAGATCGCGCAGCGCCTCCTCCAGCTCGTGCACCAGCGCGCGCAGCTTGGACGCGTCCGGGCCCGGGCCGTGGGGGAGCGGCACTTCGGCGGCGCGCACGATCCGCGCGTCCACCACCGTGACCGCACCCGAGGAACCGCCGTCCGGCGCGGTCGCCTCCGCGCGCAGCGAACGGTCCACCGCGAGCGCCGTCACCGGACCCACCCGCAACCGCTGGACGCCGGCCACGAGTTCGACCGTGCCGGAGCGCTCCACCTGCGCGCGGTCCTCCAGGCACGTCACCGCGGTGATCGGCAGCGCCAGCGGTGCGGCCGCCGCACCGTTCCGCGTCGTGTCCATCGCGTCACCCCCGCCGTTGACAGGGCCGTGGTCCCGGCCCGCTCCCGCATCCACGCCCATGCTCACGACCGCCGGTTCCCGCCGACGACGGCCTTGCCGGTCGGGATGCGGATCTCGAACCGGCCCGCCAGCGAACGCGTCCCGCCCGCGGGCACCTTGAGCCGCCACAGCCGGCCGCCGCGCACGTAACGCCCGTCGCGCAGCTCGGTGTCCTTCTCCCACGCCGGCTCGGACGCGTGCTCCTCGACCTTGACGTCCTTGTCGTCGCTCACCGGCACCCGCTCCAGCACCTCGAGCGTGATCTCGTGCCCCAGGTGGTTCGCGACGTCGACCTCGATCCGGTGGTCGAGCACCGTCGTGCCGCCGCGCAGTCCCGCCGTCGACTCGTGCATGTGCGTACGACGCGCGACCTGCACGCTCTCCACCACGCCGACGCCGACCCGCTGCCGCTCGCCCGGCGCCAGCGTCGGCAGCGGCACCGTCATCAGGAACTCGCCGCCCACGCTCACGTCCGCCGGGCCCGCGAGCAGCGCGTGCGGCGAGGCGTTCGCCACGTGCACCGTGCCGTAGACCGCCTCGTCGACGGCCGGGACGCACACGAACTCCGGTGTCAGGCCCACCTCGACGGTGCACACCGGAACGGTGTGCCAGCCGCCGTCGGCCTCCACGTCGGCCCGTGCCGCGACGTCGAAGCGGTAGTCGTACGAGCCCGCGGACTCACGCACCGGGGCGCCGTGCACCGGAAGTCCCAGGCCCGCCACGGCCTCCGCGCGCCGCCGGAACTCCACCGCGACCGCGTTCCACGCCGCCGCCGGACGCAACCGGCCGCGCACCGCCGTGCCTTCGTCGGCACCCGCGAGCACGAGGCCGCCGTAGTCGAGCAGTTCGGCGTCCGGCGAGATGGGCGCAGGCTCGGCTTCGGGCGGACCGCCCGGTGCCAGACGCGCCATCTCGTCGGACATCTCGGCCGCGGCGTAACCGCCCGCGCCCGAGGGGCCCCTGCGCGCCCGAGCGCGCGGCGGCGACGCAGGCCGAGC
>NZ_JASAOI010000088.1 GCF_029953285.1 Yinghuangia seranimata
CCCCCCCCCGGCCCGCTTCCCCCCTCGGCCTCGCTCGGAGCCTCCCCACCCCCGGTTCCGCTACGCGGCCACGCCGGTATCACGGACCCTCCGACGGTCCGGTTCAACCGAACGGGGTGTGGATTCCCCGGGATTCGGCCGAGGGGTTACCTCAGGCGAACCGGCAGCGCCTTGTGGCCGTTCGAGATGAACGACTCCATGGGCTCCAGCTCGTCGGCCGGCACCGCGAGCGCCAGGTTTGGGAACCGGTCGAACAGCGCCGGCAGCGCGATCCGCGCCTCGAGCCGGGCCAGCGGCGCGCCGAGGCAGAAGTGCACGCCGTGGCCGAACGCCAGGTGGTCCTTGGCCTCGCGCTTCAGGTCGAACGCGCCCGCGTCGGCGCCGTGCACGCCGGGGTCGCGGCCCGCCGCGGCATACGCGATCAGGATCGGCTCGCCCTTCGCGATCACGAGGCCTTCGCCCAGGTCGATGTCCTCCACCGCGTAGCGCAACGGCAGGTTCGCGACCGGCGCTTCGGCGCGCAGCGTCTCCTCGATGACGTCGTCCCACGTCACTTCGCCCGAGCGCACGAGCGCGAGCTGCTCGGGGTGGGTGAGCAGCGCGTGGATCGCGTTGTCGAGCAGGTTGACGGTCGTCTCGTGACCGGCCGACAGCATGAGGATCAGCGTGTCGAGCAGCTCGGTCTCGCTCAGCGCCGAGTCGTCACCCTCCTCGCGCGCCGCGATCAGGCCCGACGTCATGTCGTCGCCCGGGTTCACGCGCTTCTCCGCCACCAGCGCGGTGAGGACCTTGTACAGCTTCAGCTGGCCCTCGGCGACCTCCTCGGCCGTCGCCGTCGTCCGGAAGATCGTGTCGACCGCCGTGTGCAGGTCGCCCTGCGCCTCGGCCGGCACCCCGAACAGCTCGCAGATCACGCTGATCGGCAGCGGATACGCGAACTCCGTGCGCAGGTCCGCCGCTTCCCCCGCCGGGGTGGCGGCGAGCCGGTCCAGCAGCCGCGCGGTGATCTCCTCGATGCGCGGCTGCAGCGCGGCGGTCCGGCGTGCCGTGAACGCCTTGGACACCAGCGTGCGCAGGCGCTTGTGGTCGCCTCCGTACGCCGTGAACATGTTCTTCACCGCGACCCAGATCTGGAGCGGCCAGTCCGCCGGAATCTCGCCGTTGATCCACGCCGGCCAGTGCTGCCGGGTGTCCTTGGACACGCGCGGGTCGGTCAGCAGCCGCTTGATCAGCGCCTGGCTGTTTACCGACCATGCCTCCACACCGCCAGGGAGTGCCACCAGCGTCGCCGGGCCTCGGGCGCGGAGTCGCTCGTTCTCACCGTGGATGTCGCGCCCCGCGGGGTCGAGGACGTAGGCGCCGGACTGTTCTGCCACGGGCTTTCTCCAAGCTGTGGTTCGGGTGTGGCGGAAGGAGGAGCAGTCGTGGGAGCCGTCTGCGGAGCCCTGGGCGCCGGGCGGACGACAGTCAACGGCGGGTACACCACCGGAAGTTCGGCGAGCGCGCGGTGGAAGGGGCCGGGCCGCCAGCGCAACCTCTCGGCAGGCACGGCGAGTTCGATGTCCGGCAGGCGGTCGAGCAGCCGCTCGATCGCGACCGTCGCGATCAGCCGAGCCCCGTCCTTCGCCGGGCAGGTGTGCGGCCCCGCGCTCCACGCCAGGTGCGCGCGGTTCCCGGCCCGGTGGTCGGTGGTCAGCGCCGGATCGGTGTTGGCCGCCGCGAAGCTGACCACCACCGGCTCGCCCTCGCGCAGCCGTACGCCGTGCAGGTCCACGTCGCGCACCGGGAAGTGCACGCCGTAGTTCGCCATCGGCGGGTCGGACCACAGGACTTCGTCGAGCGCGTCCTCGATCGGCATGCTGCCGCCGGACAGGTCGCCCGCGAAGCGGTCGTCGGACAGCAGCAGCCGCAGGCTGTTCGAGATGAGGTTCTGCTGCGGCTCGGTGCCCGCGCCCATCAGCACCACCAGCTGGTGGACCATCTCCTCGTCCGTCAGATCCGCCGGATGCGCCATCAGCCACGACGTCACGTCCGCGCCCGGCTGGGCGCGCTTGAGCGCGACGAGTTCGACCATGCCCTCGAGCAGCAGCGCGTTGCTCTTCTCGGCGTCGACCACGTCGAAGATGCCGGACATGCCGCGCACCAGCTTCTCGGCGATGGCCGACGGACAGCCGAACATCTCCATGAAGACCAGCAGCGGCACCACCAGCGCGTACTCGCGGCGCAGGTCGGTCTTGCCGTCGGGGCCGAAACCGTCGATCAGCGTGTCCGCGGCGCGCCGCACGTACTCGCGCAGCTCGATCGGGTCCACCCGGTCCAGGCTGTCGGAGATGGCGGAGCGGAATCGGGCGTGCTCCTCACCGTCCGTGAACAGCGCGTTCGGCCGGTAGCCCATCATCGGCATGACGGGGTGGGTCGGCGGGATTCGGCCGTCAAGGACGGCCTTCCAGCGGCGCGGGTCCTTCGAGAACGTCTCGGGGCTGCGCAGCAGTTGCAGGGCCGCCTCGTACGACACGACCAGCGACGCCTCGACGTCCTCGGCGACCAGCACCGGCGCGACCGGTCCGAGCGCGCGCAGTTCGGCGTACACGGCGGCCGGGTCGTCGGCGAACGCCGCGCCGTAGAGCGGGACTCCGGAGGGAGCGGGGCGGTCCTGGCCGGCGTGAGCGGGACAGCCCGGCGGCGGGACGGCGTCGAGCGAAGGCTCGGTGGACAACTCAGGCCTCCTGGCGGGAACGGGTGAGCAGGTACTGCACGAGCGCGATCAACGCCTCGGTGGACGACCGCGGATCGCGCGCGTCGCACGTCACCAGCGGGGTCTCGGGCAGCAGGTCGAGCGCCTCGCGGATCTCTCCGTCCGAGTGGTACGGCGAGCCGGTGAACCGGTTCACCGCCACCGCGTACGGGAGCCCGTGCTCCTCCAACAGGCCCATCACCTCGAACGACTGGTCGAGCCTGCGGGTGTCGACGAGCACCAGCGCGCCCAGCGCACCGCGCGTCATGTCCTGCCACAACCGGGTGAAGCGCTGCTGCCCGGGAGCGCCGAACAGGTAGAGCACGAGCTGGTCGTTGAGGGTCAGCCGGCCGAAGTCCATGGCGACCGTGGTGGTGGTCTTGTCCGGCACACCGCTCAGGTCGTCGACGAGTGCGCCGGCCTGCGTCATCTTCTCCTCGGTGTGCAGCGGGCGGATCTCCGACAGCGTCCCGACGAACGTCGTCTTGCCAACCGCGAAAGGGCCCACCACGAGGAGCTTCACCGAGGTGCGGACGCTGGGCCGCAGGTACATCGCGGAGGGCGGGGCCCCCGCGGGGATGCGGGGCCTGTCGTCCGGCTCAGAGACGAGCACGGAGTCCATCGAGCACCTCCTGAAGCAGCTTGGCCTCGGGGAGCTCGGCCGCGGGTATGGGGGCACGGGTGAGGATGTGCCCGGAGTCGAGGAGATCGGCGAGCAGCACCTTCGTGACGCTCACCGGAAGCCCGAGGTACCCGGCGACCTCGGCGACCGACAGCGAACCGGGGCGGCACAGTTCGACCAGCCGGCGCTTCTCCGGGCTCAGCCCGTTCAGCGGGCGGTCGTGCGGTGCGATCACCAGGGTCACCAGGTCGAACGTGTTGCGGCTCGGGTGCGCGCGGCCGTCGGTCACGACGTACGGACGCACCAAACCCTTGCCGCGGCCGCGGGAGTTGCCCGAGGAGCCGGCTGCGGGACCGCCGGTCCAGGCGCCCGTAGGACCGCCGCCTGCAACGCCGTTCGCAACGTTCGCGCCGTTCCCGCCGCGGGGCGTGCCGCCGACGGGGCCGGCCCCGGACGGCCGCCAGCTCATGCGAGGAGCCCCGTGCTCTGCCGCGGCGGCGTCGTCAGCTCCTTGCCGAGCCGGTCCACCAGCTTCTGCATCGCGTACGTCACGGCCTCCATGTCGACGTGCTCCGAGGCCGACACCGCCAGGTACGCGCCCGCGCCCGCCGCGACCAGGAACACGTAGCCGCCGTCGAACTCGACCAGGGTCTGCCGCCAGCGGGTCTCCGTCGGCCCGGCGAACTCCGTGGTGCTGCGGCTGATCGACTGCAGACCGGACAGCGCGGCCGCCTGGCGGTCGGCGTCGTCGCGGCCGATGCCGCGCGAGTGCGCGCGCAGCATGCCGTCGGCGGACAGCAGGATCGCGTGCCGCGCCTCGGGGACCTTCAGGGCTTCGTCGAGCATCCAGCCCAGTTCGTTCTCACCGTGGTCGTTCATGAGTGTGCGATCCCCTTGTCCTTGTCGTCCCCCGTGCTGTCCCCCCTGGCGTCTCCCGAAGAGCCGCCCGCCGCTTCCGCGGCGTTGCCGCGGACCGCCTCACGGCCCGAGCGCGTGCCGCGGGCGAACGCGCCCATGCGCGCGGCGGTTTCGTGGACGGAGCGGGTGGGCGCGTGGTCCTCGGCGTGCGCGCCTTCGTGTGCGGCGGCCTGCCGCGCCGAGCCGTGCGCCGCTGCCGGACCGGACGCGGACTCCGGCGCGGCCGGGCCCGGTTCGACGAGCACCGCGGCGGCCACGGCCGGATCCACCTCGCGCCGACGGCGCTTCGGCAGACCGGTCAGCGTGGCGCCGACGACCTCGGCCGCGGGGTGCGGGCCGCCGCCGAGGTGCGGGGCGGGCGTGGGCGGCGCGGACTGCGGTGCGGACTGCGGTGCGGACTGCGGTGCGGACTGCGGCGCGGCGGGCGGGGGCACCGCGGTGCGGACGTCCCGCGCCATGCCGGCGGTCTCGTCCGGGGCGAGGTGCGTCAGCAACGCGTTGGGCAGGAAGAGCACGGCACGGACTCCGCCGTACGGGGAACGCGTGTCGACCGAGGCCTGGAATCCGTACCGCTCCGCGAGCACGCCGATCACCGCGAAGCCGAACTGCGGCGGATCGCCCAGCCGGTTGATGTCGACCGAGTCCTGACCGGACAACAGGCGCGTGGCGTGCCGTACCTCCTGCTCGTTCATCCCGACGCCCGCGTCGTCGATGACGACGCACGCGCCGTTGTGCGCGGGCTGGATGTTGACCTCGACGGCCGTGTTCGGCTGCGAGTGCCGCGCGGCGTTGTCCAGCAGCTCCGCCACGGCGAGCACGACCGGCTCCACCGCGCGGCTGACCACCGCGATCTCGACCTGCGCGTGCACCTGGACGCGTCGGTAGTCCCGGATCCGGGACTTCGCGCCGCGCGCCACGTCCGTCAACGACGACGCCGACCGCTGCCGCCCCGGCCACGACCCGCACAGCACTGCGATCGCCTGCGCACGGCGGCCGAACTGGGCGTTCGCGTGGTCGATCTCGAGCAGGTCGCGCAGCACGTCCGGGTGGTCGTGCCGGTCCTGCATGTCTGAGATCGACATCTGCTGCTCGTTCGCCAACCCCTGCAGCGCGCGCATCGCGCCCTTCAGCGCGGCCTTGGCCGACTGGTCGGCGCGGGCCTGTGCACGGGACATCGTCGCGGCGAACCTGCTCTCCAGCAGCTGCGCGCTCGCCGCGTACGAACTGCCCTCCAGCATCGGATCGGCCACCTCGGCGGGGGGCTTGCGGCCCGCCTCGTAGTGCGGCAGCCGCACCTCGACCAGCTCACGCAGCCCCGCGTCGCGCGCGTCCACGGCGGCTTCAAGCCACAGGATCCGGCTGCGGCGCGCCGAGTTCGACGCGTACAGCCGCACAGCAAGAGCGGTGATGAGGACGGTGACCGCGACCAGGGCCCAGAAGGCGGCGGACGGAACGCTATCTGTCATCGGATCCTCAAGTACGGCCAGATGCGGGGGCGATCAAAGCAGGCGGCCAACATCCTAATCAGACCAATGACGGCAAGTCAGGGGCCAGGAACACCCCATGAAGCACCGATTTATCGGCTCCCACAGCCGAGCCGCCGCGACCAGCCGACGGCACCGCGACGTGCCTTCCCCACCGCCAACAACCACCCATCAGCCACCAGTTGATGCGCGTCCATCTGCAAGAACGCCGTCCCCCCGAACCCCACCCGATCCTCTGGAAAGCCATCCGCAAGGGATGTGCCGCGCCCCCATTCCTGGCCTGATTTCGACGGTGAGGGTGATTCCGGCTGTATATGCCACCTATCTCACCCGCTGTAACGCAGGCCACACGGAAAACACCCGTCACCCGCGCCGCCCACCCATACCCGAGCGCGCCTTGTCACCCGATTGCGCGAACCGGCCTGTGTGTACGCCATCGGCGAAGCGGGGAATCCGAGCCCTACGGCCGCGCGTTCGCGCGAAAGACCGACCCTCGTCGTCCGCAGAGGCGACCCGCAGACCACCCGCGACCCAGGGACTCCGCCACATGATTGTCGAGTACATCCGCTACACCATCGCCGAACCCGACCGCCCCGACTTCGAAGCCGCCTACGGCCGCGCCGCCCTCGCCCTCCAGGCCGCCCCGCAGTGCGTCGACTACGAACTCGCCCGCTGCGAAGAGGAACCCGGCTCCTACATCCTCCGCATCCGCTGGACGTCCACCCCCGACCACCTCGAAGGCTTCCGCAAGGGCGAGCACTTCCCGCCCTTCTTCGCCGAGATCCGCCCGTACTTCCAGGCGATCCAGGAGATGCGCCACTACGAGGTCACCGACGTCGTCGGCACCGGCGGCTCCACCCCGACCCTCTACGAATGGGCCGGCGGCGCCGAAGCCTTCGACCGCCTCTTCACCCGCTTCTACGAACACGTCGCCGAAGACCCCGACCTCGCCCCGGTCTTCGCCGGCATGGACGCCCACCACGCCCAACACGTCGCCGCCTGGCTCGGCGAGGTCTTCGGCGGCCCCTCCCTCTACAGCTCCGACCACGGCGGCCACAAACACATGGCCTCCCGCCACCTCGGCCGCAACATCACCGACGCCCAACGCCGCCGCTGGATCAACCTCCTGATGGACACCGCCGACGAAGTAGGCCTCCCCGCCGACCCCGAGTTCCGCGCCGTCTTCGCCTACTACCTCGAATGGGGCACCCGCATGGCCCTCATCTACTCCGGCCCCAACCCCCCGCCCCTCCCCGAAACCCCCATGCCAACCTGGCACTGGAACCAAACCCCGCCCTACCTCGGCTGATCCGACCGCCCAGGCGATCTACCTATAAGCGACTGATGCCGCGCAGGCGGCCCGCGCATACGGTCCACTCAAGCGCCCCAGCGCACCGCCACGAGAGGACACCGCGCCATGACCGCCTACGCGTTCGCCCACCTTCGGTCCGTCGACGTCAACGAGGAGATCGTCGAATACCTGAGGCGCATCGACGACACCCTCACCCCGTACGACGGCCGCTTCCTCATCCACAACCGCACCCCCGAGGTCGTCGACGGCACCTTCGAAGGCGTCCTCGTCCTCATCGAGTTCCCCACCGTCGAAGCCGCCAAGGCCTGGTACAACTCCGACGCCTACCAGGCCATCCTCGCCTTCCGCACCAACAACTCCGACGGCGGCGCCTGCATAGTCGAAGGCCGCACCCCCGACTACCGCGCCGCCACCCTCGCCGACTTCATCACCAACGCCCGAGACCCGATGTCCTGATCGGTCTCTCCAAGCTTCGGTCCGGACGGAGATGCCAGGACGCCGACTCACGACACTGGTCCGTGGTGGGAAAACGAACAAGGCGGTCCGCTCCACGGTGCCGTGGATCGGACCGCCTCTCATCGAGTGCGCCGCCAGGGACTCGAACCCCGCAGCCGCTGATTAAGAGAGTCCTGGTCAAACGGTATTTACCGTGCGCTCAGTGGGCTTTGGAACGCCTCATGCCGCTATGTGCGACTCCCGCGCACGGGGCTGCATCGTACGTACACGCCGCAGTAGTGAACGACCGCTCCCACCACGCTCCCAGCGTTAGGTGGGATGGCCGCACCCCCGCCAGACGCTTCATTGATGAGTATCGAGCGTGAGGATCACGACCCACCACGCAATGAAGAGCACTGACGATGCGGCGGTGGCGCCAACGGCACGGCGAACATGACCCAGTTTGGCGCGAGCCCTGCGGGAGATGAACTGTGCGTGCGACCACGCCTCACGGGTCTGGATCGTGCTGCCTGCCATGTCACCGCTCTGCTGGGCCATCCACGGGAACGCCAGGCGGGTCGGGCCGGACGGAGTGGTGTTGGGTAGCAGAGCGAGCGCGACTTCAATCAGTGCCGCTGACAACAGGATAAGGACGATGGTCAGCAGGACTGCCGGTGTTGGATTGCCGACTGCGGCGTAGTGCCACGTCGCACTGACTCGTGCTGACTGGCTGAGGAGGCCGGCCGCAAGCGTGCCCAGGATCGCCACCAAATGCGCGGCCTTGGTGTCGGCATTCTCGATCCAGCGGCTGAAGTCGTCGATGGCGTGGAGCGCTGCGGCGAGTTCGGGGTCTCTCCTGGGGGCGATGCGGTGTCGCCTTACGGCCATGGCTGTTCCTCGTCCAGCGGGTCGGTCGCTTTGCCGTTCTCGCCAAGGAAGCCGAGCTCGCGGAGCACGCTCTCCATGGACGTACCTGAATGCGCCATCGCCACAGCGACCCACTGGCGTACCCGTTGTCGGTCGAAGTCGCTCAGCTCGGTCATGAGTTTCGTGAATTTGAGGTCGACTTCCCGCATGGGGTCAGGTGGTGGCGGCGGGAGCCGTTGCGCGTAGTCGATGATGTCCTTGATGTCGTTCGGGCGTTGTTGGAGCCAGTAGGCCAGCAACGCTGTGGGGCCGTCTTGGACGAGGCGCTGGTAGTAGTCCAAACGCAGTCGTTCGAGCTGTTGACGCTCAAGCTCCACGTCCGAGGTCCAACGGACGTCGTCCAGCTCGGCCTTACGGATCTCGGGCATCGCCGGATCGGTGACGTCGAGATGGATATGCCCATACCCGATGCCGACCGTGTCCAGGACTGCGGCTGGTTGCAGGAACGCGTTGCACTGCTCTTGCATCGCGATCGTCGATGGCCATGATCGGTCCGCAGCGTATGCGGTCAGCCGATGCTGGATGTCGCGGCGTAGGTAGGGGACGGCATCAAGCACACGCCGGTCGACGACCACCTGCGGGTCGTCCACCCACCAGACCAGGCTGATGTCCACGGTTTGCCCGTGATGGCGTCCTGAAGTCCCCACCTGACACGTGAAGTTGGCGGTTCGCTCACCGAGGTGGACCCAGTAGGCGTCGCGTGCGATGCGCAAAGCAGCCAGCTGTCCTCGCTGGTCGGGAGTGCCGGTGACCGGTACCAATGCGTGTGTGCGGTGCAGGGACAAGCGGTGCTTGATGTAGGCGACGAGTCGGGAGCCGACCACTGGCGTGAGCAGTCCAGAGGGTGTCACCGTGTGCCTCCCGGCATCGGCAGGGGGTCTTCAAAGGCGTCGATGGCAGGCTGTAGGACATCCACGTTCACGTTGCCGCCCTCGAATGCGAGCCGCATGACGTCGTACGCCAGTCGTTCGATGCCGGCGCGCCGATTGCCGGCGAACAGTTCGACCAGCATGTCTCGGATCAATTCGGCTTCGTCACACCGGTTGGGGTCGGCTGTCGCGTCGAGCCAGCCGGTCACCAGCTGGTGGACTGCGTTGTAGCCGCCGGGCTCAGCTGCCAGCGAGCGCAACAGCGTGATGGTCTCGCCCCTGCCGCCAGGGTCCCGCAGGAGGGCGATTACCTCTGCCGTGAGTGCCGGTCCACGGGCTTGTTGCTCAGCACCGAGGAGATGTGCGGTCAAGGGGCCAACGGTTGCGGACGCCGAGCCTTCGACAAGGGAAGGCTCGTTGAGTTGCTTAACGACATCCACGAGCTCGATGACTGAGCGGGACAGCCTCAGAATGCTCATGGCCGCTTCGGTCATCACGTCGGAGTCCGGGGTGTTCGCCAGCCGGAGAAGGCGCATCAAAGCGAGCTCGGGGAAGGCTTCCCCAAAGGGACCGCCGTATGCGCGCGCAGCGGTCCATCGCAGCTCGCGTGACGCTTGGGCACTGCTCCAACTGTTGAGCAGGTGACGGACCTGGGTTGCCGTGACGGGGTCCTCCGCCGCGATGCCGAGTGCGATCGCCGCCATCTCCTGTCGGTGCCGGTCCAGTCGTCCCCAACTGCGGATGGGACGCAGGGTGTTGAAACCGGAGCCTGCTCCAGCGAGGCGGCCGGCTGTGACACCTGCGACCTTGTGCAGGTCGCGTCGGGCGGGAGTCGCGGCCAACCAGTCAAACAGCGGCTCTCTGAGCTCGGGGTACTCCAACCAGAAGTGGTCGAGCACCGAGGTTCCCCAATGGAGTGTGCTGAAGCGCACCGCGTCGATCCGGTAGCTGAGCGACCTGTTGCTGACGATGGACGGCAGAGACTCGCATTCCGCGTTGATGGCGTCGAGGCGACTGCTGCGCGAGACAGGCGCCCATGATGGCGAGGTGTCAGCCCCATCGTTGTGCGGCGGCGCCACCGATGTGCTGCTCAGCCGTCCACTCAGGGCCTCAGCGCGCTCATTGACCACTGAGTAGTCGTGGCCTTCGAAGACCGCGGCTGCCAGCATCATCGCCCAGTCATCGACACGGGGGTTCTTCGCGAACCAGTCTCGGACGGCGTCGCGCCCGTGCTTTCCCAGGGTGCCCAGCACACGCGACTTGTCGTACAGCCCACGTGCAACACCGACCAGGTCCGCCGCCAAGGATGCAGCATCGGCCGGCCGGCAGTCGGCAGCGATCTGGGTGATTCGCGCGTCGACGAGATCCTGGTGATCTTGTGCCCACCTGGGGCCGAGGCGATCTGTCAGGTACTCACGCACCACGCGGTCGCCGCTCGGCGCCGCACTCTCGAACAGATACGGCTGCCAGCTTCCCGGGAGCGCGCTCCGTCCGTCCGACGTGGTGATGACCAGGTAGGCGCCTGACTTGACGAGGATGTCGGCGAGCGTCTGAATGTCGGCGGTCGTGCAACAGGCCAGCGAGTCGAGAGCAGTTGCCTCGAACAGGTAGCCCGCTTCGCGTTGCAGCTGGGCGGAGCGCAGCGACGTCAGGTCGGAGTCGGACGCGAGAGCGGTGACCTTCTCCACCTCCTGTTCGATCAGCAGGTGCAGGGCAAGCGTCCGCCGGCCACTATGCGCTGCGCCGTCGACGACCAGCAGGTGGGCCCTCAACATCCGCAGCGCCTGCTGGTAGCCCGGTGATTCGACAAAGACACGAGTGATGAAGTCCAGTTCCTCGCGCCGGATGGTGCCCGCGCGGACCTGGCGAACCGGGCGGGCTGTGGTCGCGCCTGTGCTTGTGACGCCGCCGTTCAGGTTGTTGGCGAAGATGACGGTCCCGGCCGAAGCCACCCGAACGGCGGCGCCCATCCAGTCAATGCCGTACGTGGCGGCATCGTCCGCGAGATCGTCGTCCTCGATGTCCGTTATGTCGTCGGCGCTGCGCGGTGGCTGCGCGTTCTCCGGCTCGTCGTCGGGGGCCTCGAAGGATTCATCCAGCATCTTGAGCACCGCCGATCTGCTTGTCGCCGTACACGTTGTCCCCCTTGTGCCCGTGCACGATGTCGCTGTTGGTCGTGTGGCTGATTCCGCCGTTGAACGTCTCAGCCACGACCGAGGGACCTGACACACTCCCGATGTGCACCTGCCCGGCGCGCGCCGGCGATGCCGGTGGCGGAGCAGCGGTCGCTGCACTCGCTTCCGGTGTCGCTGCGGAGGCCGCGGCGGGAGCCGTCGAGGACGGGTGCCAGTCGTTGGCCGGCACATGCACCCAGACCGTCAACGTGCCGTTCTTGATCGGGGTGTCCACGCGGTGGAACATGCTTTCCTCGACCGTCTCCGCGTAGCCCTGCCCCCGCACGACGGTCCGGAACACCTGATCGGAGACCAGGAGTGCGACGCGTGATGCCGTCGCCCTGAGCGCCTCACGGCCGACCTCGGCGTCGGACATCCGACAGACCTCGATTTTGGCGGCACCCGAGCCCTCCGCAGGGTCGATCGGGCCGCAGTGCACCGCGGCCCGCAGCCGGAGTGACGGACCGTCGAACCTGAGCGCACGCTTGCGCAGTTCCCGGTTCAGGTAATGGACTGCGTCCACGAGCAGGTGCACGCGCTCGTCGGTCAGAGTGATGATCACTCCGTCGCCGGTGTCATCACAGCGCTCTACGTCGGCGTCCCAGTCCAGACCTACGTCACCGAGCGCGGTCCGCATCACGCTGCGGATGGCTTCGCGAACGGCCGGCATCCCGATGTCGCTGGTCTTCGAGAACTTCTCCGCGTCGACGGTGATCAGCGCGCGGTACGGCGGCATCTCAACCACACTTCCCCCTGCGTACTCGTAGAGTCACTGAATGCATGCATCAGGTTTCCGCAGGGACCGCTCAGGTGCAGCGTACTTTTACCCACTCACGGAAGGATCCGTGAGTCCGTGAGAAGCGATGCGGCGCAGCAGGTCCGGCTCCGTGATCACGAACCTCCTGTCGCGCCCCGTCGCAAGCGCGCCCGCACTCCGCAAGCTCGCGACCGCCTTGACCGCGGACTCACGGGACGCAGCCACAGCCGCTGCCAACTCCGGGTAGGTCAAACGCATTTCCAGCCGGATGCCCTCACGGGTCTGCACCCCACACTGATCGGCCAAGTGCAGCAGTCGCTCGGCGACGCGCTGCACCACAGTCTGGGCGCGATAGCGCAGCCGATGCGTGTCGGCCTGCCGCAGACGGCGGATCATGACCAGCAACAGCGCCACCGACACCCGAGGTTGCTGCTGCAGGTAGCTCAGGAAGCCTTCCGGTGACATGGCCCAGACCTCCACAGGTCCGATCGCGTACACCGTCGCCGAGTGCGTACCGCCATCCAAAACGGCCAGCTCGCCAAAGATCTCCCCAGGTTCGCGATACGCGAGCACTACGTCGTGGCCATCCTCCGATGAAGCAACCACCTTGACCCGCCCGGCCGTTAGCAACAGTCCGTGCTCGGCAGGATCCCCCTGTCGCATCAACACTTGACCGTCGCCGTACCGGCGTTCGCGTCCCTGAACCTTCCACTCGTCGATCTCAGCCGCCGTCAGCCGTTCACCCGCATGAGGCTCAGCCACACAGACCTCCCTGTCCGGTTGGCTCCCCTTGCAGGATGCCACCGAACTGACGCCCAAATGCGGGTGATTGCGTGATCGCATGAGCCTGAGTGGACACCAAAGCGGCAGCCGTACGCGACTCATGCGAGCGCGGGGCCGTAGCTGGCTGGCACGCGTCTGCGGAAGCAGCTGTCAGTACATAGGCAGTCTGACCTTCCAGACAACAACTCGCAGCTCTGACCTGCGAAGTCAGTCCCGCTGAGAATGAGTGCCCTGCACCCTGCAGACCCGACCCCATTCTGGCCCGTTCCGACGCGGCTCATCCCGATCGGCATTTCCCCTGGCACTCAACGACCATCGGGTGCCGCCAGACCGACTCCCAAACGATGGCTCCCACCACGTCCCGGGTGATGCGTCGTGGCTAGCTTCCGGACGACGCGCGTTGCTCGCCGGGGGCTGGGGCGTGTTTCGCCGAGTCCTTGTGGCATCTGCAATGCTGCCGCACGACTGTCAGTCGTGCCGTGTGCACGTCGGCAAGCTTGACCAACCATTTCAGCATGATTTTTGCGCCTTGATCACTCTGGGCAACGATCGCGCAGCAGAGCGTCTAACATCCCTCGGGGGCGTGGATCGCGTGGTCACTCGTCGGGTTTTGCAGGCACGATGGATGTATGCGTGGCTCGGTCGGAGCCCCCTCCGGGAGACTGCCAGTTAGCCAGCCGAAACGCCGCAACGCGGTTTGGCGGCTGTACGATGCGCCATTGCGCCGAGATTGGGCGTTCTGGATGATGCTCGCGTGGGGTGCTCTTGCCGCAGTCTCGATCGGAACCAGCAAGAAGACACACGGCATCCCTGTGTGGTTGGACACTCTCCTTGCGGTGCTCTTCTTTATGGCCTTCTTCGGGGTCGTGCCAGCCTGGATTCGACTGGTTCTCCGACGGCGACGCGACAGCAAGTCTGAGCCGTCGGGTGCTCGTGCTGAAACGGGTTCGAGTGTTGGTGAGGACTCGCGGGCTGTAGCGCCGATGGCAGTGGCGCCGCGGGCGGCCCAAGCGGCGACAGGCGCTGTCCCTGGGTGGCCAACTGCCCCAGTCCAGTTGAAGAAGCGCAGGCCGACCAGGGCGAGCGGCGCGCAAGCAGATCGCCGATTGCCAGCCACGGAGACCAGCCGCGTCGATCCACTTAGGGCACACCAGGCTGAGGCTAACGCCGAGGGCTCGACCCGCCGAAATCTGGCGGCGGCCACGCCCCACCTGGGGCATACAGGTCCGGTGCCTGTTCTCTCTTGGGCGGTGCCGTCTGGCAAGCTCCCGCACCCAGTAGCTCGCGCGATACGACGCTTGCGGCAGGCCCACACGCCTGAAGCACAGTACGACGACTTGTTGGACGCCGCCGAGACTTTGGCCATTGTTGTTTCGTGCACGGTCGCTGCATTGGTACAAAATTGGAAACCTCAGCCAGCCGATCTCCCCCTCCGGGCGACCGCGCTTTCGGTCCTTAAGGGCAAGTACTGCACCACAGCAGGCGTAATGTTCGGTTCATGGACTTCGTGGTTGCGCCGCCAGGTGACTTCCCTTGCCTACGGTCGAGAAGAAATACTGCCGGGGCTATCGGCCGCCCTGGAGGATGGGCCGGGAAACATCGGACTCATTGAATCACTTGACGCGCTTCGTGAGGAACGGAACTGCGCTGCGCACGGGGGGCGTCCGAAGAGCCGGCCGGAAGCTGCTCTGAGAGTGCAAGAGCAGCTACCGTACTTGGACGCAGCTCTGGCCAAGACTGCTTTCATGGGAAACCTGCCGTGGATCCTCATCGAATCGTGTACATTGCGTCGGCGCGCTGAGGTATTCGACGTGACTGCACGCGGAGTCATGGGTGACCATCCCGACTACGAGATACTTTCGTACGAGTGGGGGGCGCCTGTGGTTAATGACTGCGTTTATGTAATGAGTCCGCAGGGTCCTGCAGAGATGTCTCCTTTGATTGCAAACCTGTTTTGCCCGCGGTGTCGTGAATTGGAACTCGCGTATCTCCAGCGCATCAACAAGGCGGACGGAATGGCTCTATTGAAGAGTTTCAACAGGGGGCATGTTCTCACCAGCCGTGAGCTTGCAGAGGAATTTATGGAGCTTTCCGACTGACTCGTTGAGACGCGGCTTTCCAACCCTTTGGTTGAAGCGCCCTACGGCGCGGGCCCCTAAGACTTGTCCCGTAAATGATCTCTGCTTGGTGTGGAGGAGGCCGGGGATCAACCCGTCTGATCCGCCTATCCGGCGAGGTTGCGGTTGGGGGGCTGTAAAACTAACGGCTCTCTCTCGCATTCGGTGGTGACGGCGTGAGGTCAGCCGCGGAGTACGCGGTGGCGGAGGAGGCTGAAGCCGGCGCGGCCGTGCATCTTGCGCATGATGCGGTTGGTCTTGGTGTTCACGCCTTCCGGCGCCGCCGTTGTGGAGTCGGTCAGCCGGTCGATGTTGCCTGGCGTGGGTGTCAGCAACGCGGCGAAGGATCGGACCAGGCCGACGAGGGCGGTCATTTGCGGGCAGGCGGCGATGAGCGTGTCCAGCAGTTCGTGCTGCTGATTGGCGAGGCGACCGGGACGGGTCAACGGGTAGCGGGTGAGGCGGCGGGGTGAGAGCGCGGGCCGGTCCGCTTCGACGCGGCCCCGGGTGATGTAGCGGTAGAGCAGGCTCTGGCTTCCGGTGTAGCCGCGTTCCCTGATCTCGGCCAGGAGGTTCAGAACCGGGACGGCCGGGTCCTGTGCGCGACGTTCGTGCAGGTAGCCGCAGAACGGGTCGACCAGGGCAGGGTGGTGCGGTGCGCGACCGGACGTTCGGGGACGCGTGCGTAGCGCTTGACGGTGTTCACTGCGAGGCCCCGTCGGCGGGCGCATTCGAGCAGGCCGACGCCTTGGCCGAGCAGGTCGTGGATGTGCTGCCAGCGCTCACGGTTGGTGCGTGCGCGGCGGCCCGGCTTTGGCCCAGCATGCGGTGTGCGCGGTCACCTCCTTGGGGGACGGCGTCCACGCCCAACACCCGCGGCACGTGCCGGGACGGCAAGGGCAGCCGCAGCAGGATGCACAGCGCGGTGTGCCGGGAGCCCCCACGGCGAGGACCGAGAGCACTCGGCGACTGGCCTGGCTGACCAACTCCCTTACCACCGCGCCGATATGGGCCGTCAATCGCGGCGTCCTCCTCTGATAGTGCTCCATCACCTTGGGCACTTGCTCTCGGACCGCCTGTCGCGGGCAGCCGCGGTTGTTGCAGACCACGCGGCGTACCCGCACGGGGACCGGCCGGGCGTCGACGGGCGCGTCCGCGAGCGTCCGCTCGCAGTGCGCGTGCACATGCTGTGACGGGAAGCCGCAATCCGGATAGCACACAGGCTGGTTCGGGTCCGGGCCCGCACCCTCAACTGCCCCTGATCGGCCGTCACGTTCCCGATGCACAGGGATGACAGCCCCGAAAGCACCGTGTCCACAAGGTCGTCGGCGCCACACTCAACTCATCGTTGCCTGGGTGCACGCTCCGTCACCTTTGAATGTGAGACAGAGCCGTTCGCTTTACAGGCCCTCGGGCGTCGCCGACCCCACTCCCGAACGTCGCCGACCCTCAGTCGGTCGTTTCTGCAGGTCAAGGCCCGATTTGCCGGTTGCGAAGTGGAGCCGACTGGTGGAGTCGTGTTCGTCCTCCCCGATCTGTGCAGCCCGCCCGGCAGCGGCCCCGCCCTGCGGTCGTTCCGCTGTGGCCGTCAATGTCATGCTCTGGTCGCATGTTCCCGTGCCCCCGGTGACGGTTGCGTACCTCGTCGGCTACGGCGTTGCTGTCGGCCTGCTTCTCGCTCACAGGGTTAGCCGTCCAGCCTCTTGATCGCCCTTCCTGATCCTGCCGGGGCATCAGTGCTTGTGAGGCGTGTGCGCCCTTTGAGGCTGGCGTCCCAAGCTGTTCATCAGAGACGGGCCGGCCGCGCCGACCTGTGGAGGGCGGCGCGGCCGAGGAGTGCTGGGGTCACTGTGGCGCGGTGTAGCGGCGAGGCTTCTCGCTGGTCTGGACGGCGGTGCCGTCGATGGTGAGGTGGTCGAGGCAGTTGGCGACGGCGCCGGAGGACTTCGCGCCGATGGCGCGGGCGATCTGGCCCACGGTGAAATGCTGTTCGGGGTGAGCGGCGAGGTGGGCGGCGACCAGGGCACGGAGTTCGCCGGGGAGGAGGCGCGTCGGCGTTGAGGCGGCGTTGGTTTCGCCGGACGCGTCCGTGTCGGGGTGGTCCGTGGCGGCTGGCGGGGTGGGTGGGGCGCTATCGCCGCCGGAGGCTTCTGCTGGCTCGGGGGACGCATCGGGCTGTGGGGCGACCCTGGCAGGTTCAACGGGCTCTGCCAGCTGGATGACGTCGGGGAGTAGGTGCCAGAGGTGGGGGTTCTGGCGGGCGCCGTGGTGGCCGGGGCTGTCGTCTCGGCGAGCGAGGCCGGACTTCTCAAGGTCGGCGAGTGCCTGGGCGACGGTGGAGCGCGCCAAGGCGGTGGCTTTGGAGATTTGAACGACGGTGCTGCCGGGGTGGCTGCGCAGGTTGTCGTGGACGATCAGCGCGGCCGGTTGCAGTGGGATGGGGGTGGCGGGCTCTGGGGGCGGTTGCTGCATGGTGGCCTCGATTCGCGTCGGTGGTGCCCTGCCCCGGCGTGGATGCCGGATCTGGTCGACCAGCGACGCTCTGTCGGGTTCCCTTCGTCAAGTCGTGTGATTCGGCGAACTCCCTTGCTGGCACGGATTAGTGGGTCGGAATACGTGGCGGACGATAGCCATGCGCGGTGTCGCATGGGGGCTGGATTTCCTCCGTTAAGGGTGACGGCGAACGAGGAGCGCCGCGCGCGGGGGTCTTCTCGTGGGCGACTTGACCGTCTGTCGGGGCGGAGCGTCGATCGTCGTGCCCGGTCCAGCTGACCGTGAACGTCGTTGCATCGGCTGCCGGGGTCTTGGCGGTCGAGTGCGATGGGAGTTCCCCGGTGAGTGGATCGGTGTTCAAGCGGTGCGGGTGCGCGGTGCCTGTGTTGGATGCGGAAGGTGCTCCGGTACTGGATGGGCAGGGGCGTCCCAAGCGGCGTCAGCTCGGGGCGTCCTGTCCGAAGTTGAAGCGGGCGAACGGGACGTGGAACCCGGGGCACGGGACGTGGTGGTTCCTGCTGGACGTGCCGCATACGAAGTCCGCGGCTGGTGGCCAGGGTTCGGTGCGGCGCGATCACATCCGGCAGGCCGGGCACCGCAACGAGACGGCGGCGCGGGATGCCATGGCGCACGTTCGGCTGCTGTTGGCTTTGGCGGATGGCGCGGATCGTCCCGATGAGGTGCGGGCGCAGATCGCCAATCTGGTGCGGGCGGCGATCCGGGCCAAGCAGCCGCTCCCTGAGATCGATGACCTGAAGCGGCGGCTGCGGTCTTCGCGTCCGGTGGACCGGGTGGTGACGGTGGGGGGAGTGGCTGTGCGAATGGCTGCGGGGGAAGCGGGACATCCGGCCGGCGACGCTGCGGTGCTATGAGTCGCACCTGCGGCTGTATCTGTTGCCGCACCTGGGGCACATCCGGTTGGACCGGCTGCGTGTCGCGCACCTCCAAATCGCGTTCGCGGCGATGGAGGACGAGGCCGAGGAGATCGCGGCGAACAACGAAGCACGGCGGGTGTTGCGGGAGGCAGCAAGTAACGCGTGGTATCGGCACGACCATGTCGCGGTCCGTGCCGCGCGGGCGCAGCTGCGAGCACTGCCGCCGCATCGGATGCCGACGGGAGTTGCTGCGCGGCACAGGATCCGGGCGACGTTGCGTTCGGCGTTGTCGGATGCGGCGGCGCAGGAGCTGGTGACGATCAACGTCGCGAAGCTGCTGAAGTTGCCGTCGCCGGGCAAGGCCCGGCCGCTGGTGTGGACGGACGAGCGGGAGGCCGCGTGGCGGAAGTCGGGGGAGCGGCCGTCGTCGGTGATGGTGTGGACGGCCCGGCAGACTGCGATGTTCCTGGACCGTGCGACCCGGCATCGGGAGTTGTTCGCGATGTTTCACCTGGTCGCGGTGACGGGGCTGCGGCGTGGAGAGGTGTGCGGCTTGCGCTGGGCCAACCTGGACTTCCACGAGGCCACAGGCACGCTCCATGTGGGGGAGCAGATCGTGCAGATCGGGTGGGACACGCAGTTCGGAAAGCCCAAGTCCGATGCGGGGGAGCGCACGATCGCGTTGTCGGCGGAGACGGTGGAGGTGTTGCGGCAGCACCGGCAGCGGGAGAGTGCGCGTCGGGCGAAGTATGGCGAGGGGTGGATCGACTCCGGGTTGGTGTTCACTGGGGCGGATGGCGGGCCGCTGCACCCAGCCCGGGTGAGTGATCTGTTCCAACAGCTCGGGCGGGAGGCGGGGTTGCCGCCGATCCGGCTGCACGACCTGCGGCATGGCGCGGCGACGCATGCGCTGACCGCGGGGGTCGACGTGAAGGTGGTGCAGGACATGCTGGGCCACTCGTCGTCCGTGATCACACGTGACACGTACACCTCGGTCGCCATCGAAGCGAAGCAAGCTGCTGCAGACGCTATTACCGCGCTACTGCGCGCTGCCGCGCCAGCCAAGGTGAAGGCGAACCGGGAGAACGGCGGCAATGCAGGCAGTAGTCAAGACGGCGCGTGTGCATGATCAGGTGAAGGCTGCCCGTTTAACGCGCAGTGAGTAGATACCGGTGGAGACGGTGCCGGATGCCAGGCCGATGGCGGCGACGTGGTGAACGAAGGGCGCCGGCGCATGAAAGGCCGGGCGCTAGGGTGGCGGGCCGTGGGGCCCTGTGCAGCGGCGGTGCACTCAGGGCCGGGCCGCAGGGCGACCACGGAGTGTCGGAGCGCAGCCAAGTAGTTCCGATTTCGTCGTCCGGGCTGTACGCATTGATCCATGGCCCAAGTCCGCCCGTACTTGAAGCTCTGGGTGCCCGATGCCCTTCACGACGAGCGCCACAGATCCGCAGTGGCGCTGGCGCGATTCGCGCTGAGCGACCCTGACCTGCTGGAGCAGCATCGGAATGAGCTGCTGAAGCAGGCGATTTGGTACAAGACGCAAGGAGCGGCCAAGTACGGCTGCCGGTACAGATCCGCTGGCGTCCTCGGTCTGGAAAAAGAGGCGCCCATCAAGCAGTGGTGGAAGCACCTGCGTCATGAACACGTCCTGACGAGGGCCTCATTGGTGCAGGAGCTTCGTGATTCCCCGGACCGAGTATCCGAGATCCTCGAGCGGGCTCTCGCGTGCGTCGTGACTCCAGCCGAGCACGAGGTGTTGAGCCCATTCGACGTGTTGCATGGGTGGGAGCGCTACAAGGCGGCACGCATTGATGTCCACGACATGAAAACGGGTGATCTGGTCCTCTATGACGGTCAGTTCGTCAACGGCGGTCCGACGTAGTCCTTGCGGCCTGATGGTCCCGCGAATGGTAGGCGATGAGCGCGCAGCCGGGCGATGCCGACGGGGCGGTGCCGGGTGCCGGTGCGCGGCCCGCAGCGGCGGCGACGTGGGGCGTGTCGGGGGCGACGTCGCGTTAGTGGGTGGGGGCTGGGGTGATGGGCCCAGGGGCGGTAGTCCGGGCGCCGTCGGGGCAGGGGTGCCCATACGGGGTGGCGGCTGGCGGAGGACGCCGGTGGGTACGGCAGGGATGGAGAGAGTTGGGTGAGGACTCGAGGGATTGCGGGGCGCTCACACCACGCTCCCACCACAACGTCAAAAACAACCTGGGCGTTCTCGATGGATCGAGAACGCCCAGGTCGTGTACCGCTTGCTTGTGCGCCGCCAGGGACTCGAACCCCGGACCCGCTGATTAAGAGTCAGCTGCTCTAACCAACTGAGCTAGCGGCGCTTGCTGCGATGGGTAGACAGTAGCAGGAGAGGTGGGGTGATCAAAAATCGGTGGTTTGGGGGTGGGGAGGGGCGGGGTGGGGGTGGTGCGGGGGCGGGATTGGTGGGTGGGGTTGTGAGGGTGGCGTGGGGGTGGTGGGCAAGGGCGCGTGGAGGTCGCAGGGAGGACGTGGGAGAGGACTTGGGGAGGACTGCTGCTTCAAGACATCCGTCAAGTCGGCACCGCGTGTAGCTCACGACGGGTACCGTCAGGATCACGGCCCGCCACGCTGTGCTGCGTTGTAGTTTGACGGTCCGGATCCGTGGGCCGCGCATCTCTGGGGAGGACGCCGATGGCCATACGGCAGGGTGGCGGGTCCTCGGTGTCGGGGAACGTGCGGTTGAAGGCGCTGCGCCATGCCCGGGGCTGGGTGTCGCAGCAGCAGCTCGCCGACGCGTTCGAGAAGAAGGCGCTGGAGTGCGGGCTGCGGCTCGCCGTGAGTGTGCGGCAGGTGCGGCGGTGGGAGAGCGCTGATCCGCCGTGGCCGACGCCGGACTACCAGAAGGTTCTGCAGGAGCTTTTCGGCCGGCCGCTGGCCGAGCTCGGGTTCACGCCGCCGTGGCAGGCCGAGCTGGAGGCGACCGGTGATGTGGTCGAGGACGGCGGGCTCGGGCCGCCGGGGGGGTCAGGGGTAGGGGGCCTGGGCGGGAACGGCCTCGGTCCCGGTGGCAACGGCTTCGGGCCTGCCGGTGGCGGCCTCAGCGGCACGGGCAACGGCCTCGGTGGCACGGGCAACGGTCTCAGCGGTACGGCCAACGGCGCGGGCCCCGGGTTACCCGGGCCGCGTGGGTATCCGCCTCCGCCGCACCAGGCCGGGGGCAGCCCCCTGGGTGGTGCCGCCGATACGCCGCGGTTCCGGCCTGGGGAGCGGTTCTCGCGGGCCGGGCGGGCGTCGGCGGGGATGGGCGAGGGGCCGGAGGGTCCCTACCGGGTCGTGCCGCGGTCGATGGGGCCGCCGGGGCCCGGTGGCGGCGGGTCTCCGGGGCGTGGGGCCGGTGGGCGGCCGGGCGGTGACAGCCCGATGGCGCTCGCGGCGGGCCTCATGCCGGAGCCCGCGCACACGGTCGAACCCAGGTTCGAGAACGGCGGCCACCCGAACCGCGCGGCCGAATCCGGCCTGATCGTGCCGGGCCGCGGGAACCCCGGTCCGCCCGGCGGGCTGGGCGTCGAGCGCCTGCGTACCGGGACGCCCGCGCTGATCCGCGCCGTGGAGCGGGTCGAGCGCATGACCCCCGCGGACCCGGTCGTGAACGTGCCGGGCCCGGGCCGCACGGGCCGCCTCGGCTCGCCGATAGCGGACCAGTACGCACGACTGACCGCTTCGTACCGTCAGATGTACTGGGTGGCCCCCGCCCCCGTGGCGTACGCCCCGGTGGTGAGCCACGTCCACATGGGCATGCAGTTGCTGGACGCCCCCGGCCCCGGCCGTCCGCGCCGGGTGCTTGCGGCGTCGCTGTCCGAAACGGCCATGCTCGCGGGCCGCATCGCGTTCTTCGACATGGGCCGCGCCGACCGGGCCTCGAGCTACTACCAGTTGGCCGACCACGCCGCGCACGAGGCGGAGGAACCCCTGCTGCGCATCGCGGTGTTCGCGCACCAGGCGTTGATGCCGGCGTTCGCGCGCCGGCAGGGCGAGGCCCGTGCGCTGATCGCCCGCGCGAACAACCCGACGGCGCTGGCGAACGCGAACGCCCCTGCGCTGATGCGTTCGTGGCTGTTCGCGGTCAACGCCGAGATCGAGTCGCTCGTCGGCGACAAGGATCTGGCACTGCACTACATCGACCGGGCCGAGGACCTGCTCTGCCACCCCGACGACAACGAAGTCCCCATCTGGCTCGACTTCTTCGACTCCTCACGGCTCTGGGGCTTCCGCGGCGGCGCGGAGTTGGCGGCGAAGCGGTACGACGCGGCGCGGGACGCGTTGACGGACGCGCTGGGTGACCTGCCGGTGACGTCCGCGAAGCAGCAGGCCATCACGTGTGCGGACCTGGCCCGTGTGGCGGCGGCCAGCGGTGACGTGGACGAGGCCAGCGGCATGCTCTCCCGCGCCCTCGAGGCGCTGACCCGCCAGTGGTACTCGCTCGCGATGGACCGGATCCGCGAAGTCCGGGGCGAACTGGAGCCGTTCAAACACGTGAAGTGCATCCGCAGGCTGGACGAGGAACTGCTTTCGTGGGAGCCGATCGAGGGCACCGGCGTCGACACGGGCGACGAGCGGCGCGGCCTCACCTGAGCCGTGCCGGCGGCGTCGGACCCGGGTCGCCGGGCGGCTCGGACGCACCGCGGCACGCGCGGGGCCACCCCAATGGACGGTCGCTGTCATAAGGATGGGTCACACTGTGGCGGAACCGCTTCCACCCTTACGACGGTACGGAGCCGCACACCACGTCATGCGCACCACCGACTCTCGACTCGAACTGCTGCGCGGTTCGTTGCCGACGCGCAACCACAACGCGCGCACGGTCGCCGCGCTCGCCGCGAACCCCGGCTGCGCGCGGCGCGGGGTCATGGACGCCGCGGGGATAGACAAGACCGCGCTCGCCGCCCGCCTGGGCCATCCCATGCAGTACGGCCAGTCGCCGTTCGCGATCGTGCGCGGGCACGCGTTCGAGGCGCAGGTGAAGGCGGACGAGGGCGCTGAGCTGCGCAGACTGCTCGCGGAGGTGCTGGGCGGCGCCGCCCAGGACGTCGTCGAGGGGGAGTACACCGAGCTGGGCGGCGACCCGGCCGACGAAGCTGCCCCGGCCGACGAAACCGACCCGGCCGACCCCGCCGGCCCGATCGACGAGCAGGCCCCCCACAACGAGCCCGCCCCCGACCAGGCACCCGCCTCCACGCCCGCCAAGCGCCCCGGCCGCGAGGAGCGCGTCGCCCTCACCCGCTCCGCGCTCCGGCGCGCGCTCGACACCGCGCGCCCCGAGCTGTGCGCGATCCTCGACCACCCGCTGCTGCCCCTGGACGTCGCCGGCACCCGGGCCTACCTGGAGCCCGACGCCATGGCCTGCGTGATCGCCGGCCGCCTGCACATCGTCGAGATCAAGTCGTTCTCGGTGATCGACGGCAACGCCGACCCCAGCAAGCTGGCCTCGGCGAGCCGTCAGGCCGCCGTGTACGTGCTGGCCCTGCAGCGCATGGCGGTCGAGCTGGGCCACCGGGCGGACATGGTGTCCACCGACATCGTGCTGGTGTGTGCGAAGGACTTCTCGAACCAGCCGATCGCGGCGCTCCTGGACATCCGCCGGGAGCTCGCCGTGACCCGGCGCCGGCTCGCGCGCCTGGCGCGCGTCGAGGAGCTGCTCGAGCCCCTGCCGACCGGACTGACGTTCGACCTGGAGACCGACCCGGACGCCGACCCGGCGGTCGCCGCCGCGGCCCTCGGCGGCGCGGTCGGCTCGGTCCCGGCGGCGTACGTCCCCGGCTGCCTGTCGGCGTGCGAGCTGGCGTACTTCTGCCGCGCCGAGGCCCGCACCTGCGACACCGGGCACGGCTCCGGCGGCCTGGTCGGCACCCTCGGCACCGGTATCCGGGGCCAGCTCGGCGGGATAGACGACATCGGGCGCGCGCTGGACCTCGCCGACGGGAAGTGCGCGCCGGCGCGCGGCGAGGAGGAGATCGCGCACCTGCTCCGGCGCGCGGAGGCGCTCCGGCGCGAAGTCCTCGGCGCCCCGCGCACCGGCGCGCCCGCAGGCGCAGGACCGCGCACGGGGGCGGCCTCGTGAGCGCGGTCTCGGCGCTCGGCCGCCTGCGCGCCGCCGCCACCGGCTACGCACAACCCGCCGCCACCGTGCGGCACCGGCACCTGTCCGACCGTCCCATGGTGTTCGTCCCGTACGCGATGTCCGGCGAGGCCTTCGCCCCGCTCGCCGCGCTGGTCGGCGACGACCCCGCGGCCCCGCACCTGCTCGTCGTGCCGCAGCCGCGCGACCGCGACCGCCGGTTCACGCACGTCACCGAGCTCGCCGCGGTGCTGGTGCCGTACCTGACCGAGTACTTCGACAAGACCGAGACCGTCGAACGCCGCAACGACGACCCGTACGAACGCGCGCTCGACGCACCGCAGCTGATCGTGCCGTCGCCGGCCGGCGTCGAGTACGTCGGCCTCCTCGGCCGGTCGACGCGCTTCCGCCGCCCCGACGGCGACTACCCGGTGCACCCGGACGTCCCCCTGCTCGGCCGCTGGTCCACCTACCTGGCCGAACGCGCCCGCACGCCCGGCTCGTCCGTGCTGCTCGCCGTGACCGACCTGCTGACGCAGGCGTGGGCGACCGGCCAGAGCGACCTCGAGAACGGCGAACTGGCCGCGCTGCTCGGCTGGATCGACCCCGCGCCGGGCCGCTCTGGTGCGGAGGCGGCGCGCGACGCGGAGGGCGCGCCCCCGGCGGGGCCGACGACGGACCCGGAGTTCGACGCCCGCCTCAATCCGCTGATCGCCGGGTTCGACGCCGCGCAGCGCACCGGCAATCCGCGCGACGCCGCCCGCGCCGAAGAACGCATCCGCGACACGCTGGGCGCCGAGCTCATGCCGACGTGGGAACGGGTGTGGCGCGGCCTCGAACTGCTGCGCGAACTACCCGCCGGGGCCTCGGTGGCCGGCCGGTGGGAGACCGACCGCATGTCGTACAGCCTGTTCGCCCACGACCTGGCGAGCCCCGACTCGCGCCCGCAGCCGCGGATCCCGGGCGCGGTCGCCGCCGCGCAGCAGCTCGTGCGGCGTGAACAGGCGCAGGCGCGGCTGGAGATGGAACAACTGCGCGACGACCCGCTGCTGATGGCCGAGGCGCGGCTGCTCGGCCAGGCCTTCCGCGGCGAGGTGGTCGACGTGGAGGCGGACCGGATGGTGACGGAGCCGGGCAAGAAGCAGGCCCGCCCGCGCCCGCTGCTGGTCGTCCACACGTCCGACGAACCGCTGCTGTCCCTCGACGCCGAACTCGAGTGCGTCGAACGCCCCAAGGCGAAGGCCAAGTTGCTGGCCGTCACGGACGGACCGGACGGCATGCGCGAGGTGACCTTCGAACTGACGGGCGGCATGGGCCGCGGCAAGAACCCCGACGAGGGCAGCGTGCCCGAAGAGGGCGAGGTGCTGTGCTGGACGCTCGCCGCGTCCGGCTTCCGCGGCGGCCCGAAGTGGCCCGCGCCGGAAGAGACTCCGTGGACCCACGGAGGCCCGCCCGAGTCGTCGACGCCCGACGCGGACGCCCACGAGCCGGAGGACGAGATCCCGACCGTCCCGTCCCAGCCCGCTCCTCCACCGCAACCACCGGTGCTGCCCCAGCGCGAGCCCGACGAGGAAGAACTCGCCGCCGCGGCGGAGCCGTGGGGGTGACGGGCATGCGGGTCGCCGCAGAGCGGCGGTCGCCGACAACCGTCACGAGACGGGCAGGCTGCGCACCGGCACTTCCGGGTCGTGTCGGCGCCGCACAACGACGGCGCTCTGCGAGCAACACGAACGCGGCGTCACCGGTGTCGAGCCGACGACCGGTGCTTGTGCGGCGAACAGCAGCCGCGCTCCTGGTGCGCGGGGCCGCCCAGTGCACCGGGAGCGGCCGCTCGGCCGAGCCTCGCCCCGCTGTCGGCTCGACGGCCTCGGGGTGTCCGCACCTCTTCGGCTCGACGGCGTCGCCGCGCGCCTACGCTGTCGGCTCCGCCCCGTGTCGGCTCAGCCGGGGCGAGGTTGTTCCGCCGCCGGACCCCCGGGTCCACCACCTCCTTCGCACCCGCCGTCCACCACAGCCTTCCTGGACCACCGCATGGAACTGACCCGTCCTTCGTCCCCCGGTCAGGACGCCGCGCACGTGACCGCGGCGGTGCTCGCCGACCTCGCGTCCGGGCGGCACCGCGGGGTTGTCGTCGACTCGCCTCCCGGGGCCGGGAAGTCGACGCTCGTCGTGCGTGCCGCGGCGGAGATCGCCGGGCGGGGGGACCGGCTCATGATCGTCGCGCAGACGAACAACCAGGTCGACGACCTCCTCCTGCGCCTCGTCGAGGAGCATCCGGGCCTGGTGCTGGGCCGGTTGTCGGCGAGCGACTACCGGCCGGGGGAGGAACTCGCGGCCACACCCGTGCAGATCGCGGGCAAGGCCGGCGACCTGGACGCCTGCGAGATCGTCGTGTCGACCGCCGCGAAGTGGGCGCTCGTCGAGGACCGGCGCTGGGCGTGGGCCATCGTCGACGAGGCGTACCAGATGCGTTCGGACGCGCTGCTGCTGGTCGCGCGGCTGTTCGACCGCGCGCTGTTCGTCGGCGACCCCGGCCAGCTCGACCCGTTCGCGACGGTCGACGCCGCGCAGTGGCACGGCCTCACGTACGACCCGTCGCAGAGCGCCGTCGCCGTGCTGCGCCGCCACAACCCGGACCTGCCGGTGCACCGCCTGCCCGTCTCGTGGCGGCTGCCGGCGACCGCCGCGCCGCTGGTGTCGGAGGCGTTCTACCCGTTCACGCCGTTCCGTTCCGGCACCGGATTCGCGGACCGGGAGCTGGAGTTCGAGCGCGGTCGGCACGGCGACCCGTACGACCGCGTCGTGGACGTCGCGGCGGGCTCGGGCTGGGGTCTGCTCGAACTCCCGTCCGCTTTCACGCTGCCCTCCGACGAGGAGACGATCCGCACCGTCGCGACACTGGCGGCGCGCGTCCTGGCGCGGCGCGGCACAGCGCGTTCGGAGCGGGGCGAAAGCCCGTTGGACGCCTCGCGCATCGCCGTCGGCGTCAGCCACCGCGAGCAACGCTCACGCCTGGAGGCCGCGTTGCTGCGGATGGAGGGCGAGGTGCCGGGCGCCCGGGAGATCGTGGTGGACACCGCGAACCGGCTGCAGGGACGGGAGTTCGACGTCACCGTGTTCCTGCACCCGCTGTCGGGCCGCCGCGACGCGACCGCGTTCCACCTGGAGACCGGGCGGCTGTGCGTCCTGGCGTCGCGGCACCGGCACGCCTGCCTGGTGGTCGCGCGGGCCGGCATTCCCGAGTTGTTGGACGCGCATCCGTCCGCGGAACCGGTGCACCTGGGGCTGCCGGTGTCGTTTCCGGACGGCTGGGAGGCCAATCAGGCGGTGCTGGCGACCCTCGCCGACAATCGGGTGCGGGTCTGAGCCGTGCGACCCGGCCGGGTGGACCGGCCGGAACCACGAACGCCCTTACTATTCACCGCGCTTGGCGAGCAGCCGCATGCCGTACTCGATCATCTTGACCGCGTACGCCTCGCTCCACCCGGTGCGCGCCGCGATCTGCGCCGGCTCCAGCCGGTCGAACCGCCGCCGGTCGGCCAGCCGCGCGACCGCGATGGCCTGGTAGTCGACCGCCTTGTCCGCCGCGGCGCGGAAGGCCTCGGCGAGCTGCGTCGAGCGCGCGAGCATCTCCTGGGGGTCGTCGAGGTCGTCGAGGTCGAAGAACCGCTCGTCCTCACGGTCGAACACCGAGGGTTCGAACAGCAGCCGCGCCGGTCGGATTCGCGGCTTGGACGGCTCTGACGGCATGGCTCTCTCCTCCGGACAACGCATCTGCCCCCCGTGATGACGTTGTGGGCATGCCCAAAGTCGCGGAGGCTACGCACGACTTCGGCGACGAACCGCGATCATGCCCGTCGCGGGCGGCGGACAGCGGGCCCGGCTCGCCACGTGAAGCCGTACGAAGAGGATACGAACCGGATGTTCCGGGCGCCCCGCCCGCCTCGATCCGTGCGTCTCCGGTTCCCGTTCCGCCGGCGGCCTGGCCGGGCGGCGGATCCACTGGGGGGTGGGCCCGGCACAGGGGTGCCGTGCGGAGCGGGGGCGTGGCGGCGCCGGGAGACGACGCGCGCCGACACCGAACTCCCGGACATGTGTACGGGGTTCCGGGCGGTGCCGGCGCGCGACGGGCGGTGCGGCGCGGGGCGCCGCGGAGTGCGGGTGGTACGGGCGGAACGGGCGGAACGGGCGGAACGGATGGTGCGGGCGGTGCGATGCCTGGCCGCGCGGGTGACCGCGCTGCCGGGCGGTGGGGAAGAGCAGTACCGGCCGAGGCGAGTCGGACAAGGGGGAGCCGCTCAGTCAGGAACCCCGGCCGGTACGTCTGTGGGGTGCGGGCCGCCGTGGCCCGCGTCGGCCGCGACGGTCAGGAGACCATCGGCCGGGAGTCGGCGAGCGTGCGCGCCGCCTCCGCTATGGCCGCGCGCACGTGGTGCAGCGCGGTGAGTCTGCCCTCGGGGCTCGGCGGTACGAGCCACACGAGCGGGCCGTCGTCGCAGTCCGCGGGCGGCACCGTGATCCAGGCGCCGCGGCCGTGGTGGCGCGGGCCGACCGCGCGCTGCCGGACGGCGGGCGCGGCGGCCGCGGGCGGTACGAGGAAGCCGATGCGGCGGTAGCGCCGGTCGGAGATGACCGGTCCGACCGCGACGCGGTGCGCGTACAGCGCGCCGAGCGCCTCGAATCCGAGCCGGTCCTCGACCTCGATGACGTCGAACGTCTCGCCGGCCGCGACAAGCCGGGGCGCGTGCGGATTGCGGATCATGTCCTGCGGCACCACGGCCGTCCTGTTCCGGTTGACGTCGGCGTTCAACGGAGGCGTCCTCTCTGGTCGGTGCGTGAGCCGTGGGTCGAGGGGGTCTGTCCGGTCCGCGGCCTGACGATGTGTCAGGACGTCTGGCCTTTGTCTGGGGTGTAGTTCGCGTCCTCGGCCGGTCCTCCCGCCGTCCTGCCACAACGATGCAATCAGGTCGGCACGGTGTGTGACGAGGTCGTCGATGGGGACTCCTGGAGGACGCGTGGAGGACTCTTCGCCCGGAACAGGCCACACCGGATAGCGGGGGCCGCATCGGACGTCCAGGATCGTGAACCAGCATCCCTCCCACCGCGGTCCGAGCCGGCGACACCGGCTCCGGCGCGGCCCGGGCATGCCCATGAACACGACGCGCCTGGAGGACCCGGTGCAACGACGCAGCTTCCTGGCCGGCGCGGCCGGGGGGGGGGCGGGGGGGGCCCCCCGCCCCCCCCCCCCCCCGCCCGGGGCCGGGGGCGGGGGGCGGGGTCGCCGCGGGGCCCGGGCCGGCCCGCGCTTCGGCGCGCACGGGCGGCGCCGATCCCGTGGTGTACGCACGCACGACGGCACGCTTCCGCGAGCAGTACTGGACCCAAGAACCCGCGCGGCTGCTGCCGAAAGTCGCGCGTCACGTCCGCACCGGCACCGGGTTGCTGGCCCGGCGCCCCGACGTCCTGGTGGCCGCCTCGGTCGCCGAGTCGGCGCTGCTGGTCTCCCGCATCGCCTTCTTCGACCTGCAGTTGGGTGCCGAGCGGGTCGAGCCCTGGCAGGACCTGGCGCTGGCCGCCGCCGACACCGCGGGCGACGGAGCGCTCGGCGCCGCGGTGCTCGGGCACATGTCCTTCGCCCCGGCCTGGTCCGGGCGCGGCGGCGAGGCGCGCGGCAGACTGGCCGCCGCCCGCGACCGGGCGGCGCGCGGCGACGCCGGGCCGGTGATCCACGCGTGGCTGGACGCCGTCGCGTCCGAGGCCGAGGTCAGGCTCGGCAATCCGGGTGGCGCGTTCCCGCTCCTCGACCGCGCCGCCGACGCGCTGCACCCGGCGCACGCGGTGTCCGGATCGTGGTCCGCGCCGGGGCCGCCGGCCTGGCTCGACTGGTTCTCCGGGCCGCGCCTGGACGGCTTCCGCGGCGCCGCCGAACTGGCCGCGGGCCGCACCGACCACGCCAAGGCCACCCTGCACCGCACGCTGGCCGGACTGTCCCCGGACGCCGACAAGCAGCGCGCGGTCACCCTCGCCGACCTCGCCGCGGCGGCCGCCGCGGGCCGCGAGCCGGAGGACGCCTGCGCGCTGCTGCACCGCGTCCTCGACCTGGTCGAGCGCCAGGGTTACGCGACCGCGGTCGACCGGGTCCGCACGGTGCGCGCCGCGCTCGCGCCGTGGTCGCGGGAACGGTTCGTCCGCGACGTGGACGACCGCCTCGCGGCCGTCGCGGGCCCGACCGCGTCATAGCCGGCACGTCGTCATCCGAAGTCGTCATCCGAAGTCGTCACCCGAAGGCGCCGGCGCACCAGGCGGTCGGCCCCGAACCCTGAGCCGGGCTGGTGTCCCCCGAGCACCCAGCCCGGCTCAGGTCTGTCCGCTATAGGTGCGCCTCCCGGCTGCGAGGTGCCGCGAGGTGCCGCGACCGGCTACGAGGCCCGCGCCGCGCCCTCGTTCCACCGCGCGATCTCGCCCGGCAGCTCCTCCAGCGACGTGAGCAGGACGTCCGCCACCTCGCGCAGCTCCGGGTCGGCGGCGACCAGCGTGCCCCACGGCCCGCGCTGGATGTGCGCGGTGCGCAGGCCCGCGTGGAAGGCCGGGCGTACGTCGTTGTCGAGCCGGTCGCCGACGTAGAGGATCTCGTCGGCGGGGAACGGGGTGTCGGCGATCAGCCGGGTGAAGAACGCCGGGTCGGGCTTCGTCACGCCCCAGTCGTCGGACGTGGCGATCATGTCGACGCCCAGGTCGAGGCGGCGCAGTATCGATCCGGCGTTCACCGTCTGATTGCCGGCCACGCCGATCCACAGGCCGAGCCCGGCGAGCGCCTTGAGGCACGGGCGGACGTCCTCATAGAGGTCGTCCTCGCCGAACCACTCGGGCTTCCCGGCCGCCGTGCGGGCGGCGCGTTCGGCGTCCAGGTCGAAGCCGGGTCGAAACCGCTGGAACGTCTCCCGGTAGTCGAGGCCCTGCGCGAGCACCATGCCGAACACCGCGGAGAACGTATGCCTGGGCACCTCGAGCCAGTCGGCCCAGGTCCCGTACTCACGGCTCTCGTCGACCAGGGTCTCGCCCACGTCGAACACCACCGCGTTGATCCTCATAGCAAGCGCTCCGCTCCCGTTGTCGGTCCCGGGCGGACGCGGCCGGGCGACCCGGGTGGCGCGGGACCACCCAGAAGGTATCGCGGTACGGCATGCCGATACCGGGTCAACCTCAGGTCCGATCGGTGGTCCTGTGGCTGACGGGTGAGGGCGTACGCCCGCGCGTGGCGGGCGCACGAGCCCGCGCACGCCATTGATGACACGTGTCGCGCATGATAGAACCGGTTTCACTTTTGGGGCTCGTTCCCGGGCCCTCGCGGACCCCCGGGCCCCTGGCACCCGTCGCAATCAACGCGGCACGGATACCGGAGGTTGTCGTGGCCGACTCCGACGCACCCGCCCGCCCGCAGGTCAGCACGCGTGACCTGGCCGAGGTGCACGACCAGCTCGTCGCCTGGCTGGCGAGCCGGCTGCCCGAGGGCGCCGACCCGCAGGTCTCGGAGCTCAGCATCCCGTCGACAAACGGCATGTCCAGCGAGACGCTGCTGTTCGACGCCTCCTGGACCGAGGACGGCGCCACCCGCACCGAGCGCTGCGTCGTGCGCATGCGCCCCGCGCTCGACGCCAAGCCGGTCTTCCCGACGTACGACCTCGACAAGCAGTACCGCGTGATGAGCCTGGTCGCCGAGCGCTGCGGCGTGCCGGTGCCCAAGCTGCTGTGGAACGAGCCGGAGGAGGCGCCGCTCGGCGCGCCGTTCTTCGTCATGCGCCGCGCGGACGGCTCCGCCCCGCCGGACGTCATGCCGTACACGATCGACAGCTGGCTGCTGAAGGCCGACGCGGCCGACCGCCGCCGTCTCCAGGAGGCGTCCGTCGCGGTCGTCGCGGACATCCACCAGATCGACGTCACCGCCGACGAGATGGCCTTCCTGCAGCTCGAGCAGCCCGGCGACTCCGCGCTGCGCCGGCACCTCAACGACCTCAAGGCGTTCTACGAGTGGGGCATCGAGGGCCGCCGCGTCCCGCTGCTCGACCGCGCCTTCCAGTGGCTCGAGGACAACTTCCCCGAGGAGCGCGGCGAGGACGTCATCAGCTGGGGCGACGCCCGCATCGGCAACATCCTCTACGTCGACTTCGCCCCCACCGCGGTGCTCGACTGGGAGATGGCCGCCGTCGGCCCGCGCGAACTCGACCTCGCCTGGATGGTCTTCATACACGACTTCTTCCAGGACATCGCGACCCGCTACGGCGGCCTGCCCGGCATCCCCGACCTGCTGCGCCGCGAGGACGTCTACCGCCAGTACACCGAGCTGACCGGCTACCAGCCGCGCGACACGAACTACTTCGAGGTGTACGCGGCCGTCCGGCACGGCGTCGTGATGGCCCGCATCGCGCACCGCCAGGAGCACTTCGGCGAGCGCGTCATGCCGGAGAACCTGGACGAGACCGTCCTGCACCGCGGCCTCATCGAGCAGATGCTCGAGGGGACGTACTGGGACAACCTGCCCGCCGCGCCGGGCGCCCCCGCCGATCCGGCCGAGGCCGGCGCGTGAACCCCATCGGCCAACTGATCGCGGCGGACGAGGGCTTCTGCCACCAGGTCACCGAGACGTTCGGCTCGGTCGGCACCACCGACCCGTCGTGGACCGAGAAGGTCTGCGCGATGGCCGCCGCGCGCGACGGCAGCCTGCAGCTGGGCTTCGGGCTCGGCAAGTACACCAACCGCAACGTGATGGACGGCTACGCGGGCGTCTCGCGCGGCGTCGAGCAGCTGACCGTCCGCGCGTCCCGCAGGCTCGCCCCCGAGCCGGCGCTCACCGAGATCGGCCCCGTCAAGTACGAGGTGCTCGAGCCGCTCAAGGTCGTCCGCTTCGTGCTGGAGCCGAACGACGCGCAGCCGATCGCCTTCGACTGGACCTTCGAGGCCGCCGTGCCGCCGGTCTGCGAGGAGCGCACCCACAACCGGCGCGCCTACCGGGTGACCGCCGACCTGGTGCGCTACCACCAGACCGGGGTCGCGCACGGCTGGGTCGAGGTCGACGGCGAGCGCACCGAGATCACGCCCGACACGTGGGTGTCGACGCGCGACCACTCGTGGGGCACCCGCTACGACGTGGGCACGCCCGTGTCCGACCTCGAGCCGGTCGGCATGCCGCCCGGCGGGTCGTTCCGCATGATCTGGTCGCCGGTGCTCATGGAGCGCCCTGACGGCAGCCGGTACGCGCTGTTCCTGCACTACCAGATCACCACCGCGCCCGGGTTCTCCCAGAAGCGCGTCACCGGCGGCGTCGAGCACCCGGACGGCCGCGTCGAGGACTGGTCCGACCTGGTGCCCGAGCTCGCGTTCGACCCGGTCAACCGGCGGCTGCTCGGCGGCAAGCTGCACGCGACGATGGCCGACGGGTCGGCGCGCCCGCTGCAGGTCGAGGTGGTCTCCGACACCGGGTTCCACCTCGGCGCGGGGCTGTACTTCGGGTTCGACGGGCACCACCACGGCGAGTGGCGCGGCGCGCTGCACGTCGAGGGCGAACGCATCGAGGACTGCTCGACGCCCGAGCAGGCGCGCCGGCTGCACCAGATCCGCGACACCGTGATCAGGGTCACCGACCCGGTCGGTGGCGGCGTCGGATGGGGCAACTGCCAGCCGATCATCACCGGCGCGGACGAGGCGCTGGGGCTGACCGCCGACTCGTCGTTCATGTAGTCCACGCCGCCACCACCCGCGGCGACCTGCGCCTTCGGCACGGGAGGACGAGGGTGGCGCGGACCCCGCGGCCGCGCCGCCCCCAAACATCACCCGGTACGGGCCCGCGGGCCCGGTGGCGCCGACCCCAGTCGGCCGCGGGTGCCGCGGCCCCCGCGCCCGCGCGCCCCGAATCGATCACCGGTTCGGTCCGCGCGGCCGCGTTCGCGCGTACGCACCCCGGAAGTTCACCCTCACGGGTGATGGTGTGTGATCGGCGACATCCGCCGGACACGCCCCCCACAGATGTCGGTAACATGAACCACCGGGGCGATGCGCCGGTAGTTCCGCTGCCGGAGGTGCGTCATGACGATCGGGGGGATCGACCCGCCCGTAGGAGCGGGCGCGCGTGATGTGACGCCCCGTCCGCTCGATGCGCGCCCCGACAAGCGCGGCGACGCCCAGGCGGCCGGTCCCGAACGAGCGAGCCGCGCGGCCCGCCGTCCCGTGCAGCGCCTCAGCCTCGCGGCCGCGACCTTCCTCATCGGCGGCAACCGGCGGCGCAGCCCCGAGGCCCTCGAAACCCTGATCCCGCTCGTCCAGGTGCACCGCGCGCACCACCCGAAGGCCGATCTCGCCCTGCTGCAAAGGGCGTTCGTGGTCGCCGAGGCGTCGCACCGCGGGCAGATGCGCAAGAGCGGCGAGGCGTACATCACGCACCCGCTGGCCGTCGCCACCATCCTCGCCGAGCTCGGCGCCGACACCACGACCCTGGTCGCCGCCCTCCTGCACGACACCGTCGAGGACACCGAGCTCACGCTGGAGACCGTCCGCGAGTCGTTCGGCGACGACGTCGCGCACCTCGTCGACGGCGTCACCAAGCTCGAGAAGGTCGACTTCAACAACCGGCAGGAAGCCGAAGCCGAGACGATGCGCAAGATCCTCGTGGCCACCGGCCGCGACCTGCGCGTCACCGTCATCAAGCTCGCCGACCGGCTGCACAACATGCGGACCATCCGGCACATGCGCCGGGCCAGCCAGATCCGCATCGCCGAGGTCACCCGCGACGTCTTCATCCCGCTCGCCGAGCGCCTCGGCATCCACGTGCTCAAGACCGAGCTCGAGGACATCGTCTTCGCGACCCTGAAACCCGACGAGCACACCACCATCGTGCGCGTGCTCGCCGACCAGGCCGCCGAGCGCGACGAGGCGGCCGCGGCGCTGGCCGGCGCGGTCCGCCGCGCGCTGCGCGACGCGGGCATCGACGCGCAGGTGACCCCGCGGCCCCGGCACCACGTGTCGGCGCGCCGCGTCCAGGTCCGCCGCGAGGACGCCCCGCTCGGGCCCTTCGACCTGGCCCGGCTGATGGTCGTCGTCGAGGCCGACACCGACTGCTACGGCGCGCTCGGCGTCCTGCACACGTGCTGGACCCCGATCGCGGGCGAGTTCAAGGACTTCATCGCCACCCCGAAGTTCAACCTCTACCAGTCGCTGCACACCGCGATCACGCTCGCGGGCGGCGAGGTCGTCGAGGTCCTCATCCGCACCCGCCGCATGCACCGGCTCGCCGAGTACGGCGTCGTCGCGCACACGGCCGCCGCGGCCCGCGAGGACACCGCGGACGGCGCCGAAGGGCGCGGCCAACTCGAGTGGCTGCACCGGCTTTTGACGTGGCAGGGCGGCATCCCGGACGCGACCGCGTTCTGGTCGCAGCTCACGGCGGACCTGTCAGCGGACCGCGAGCTGCACGTGTTCACCCAGGGCGGGCGGCCGCTGACCCTGCCGGCCGGGTCGACGTGCGTCGACGCGGCGTACGCGATCGGCGAGCAGACCGGTCACCGCTGTATCGGCGCCCAGGTCAACGGCCGTCTCGTAGCACTCTCCTCGGTGCTCGCCGACGGCGAGACGGTCTCCATCATCACGGCCCCGCCTTCCGGCGCGGGCCCTTCTCGTGAATGGCTCGGTTTCGTGCGCAGCGCGCTGGCGCGCGTCGCCATCGAGAGCTGGTTCGCCGAGCATCCGGAGTCGGGCGACTCGGCCGTCGTCGCCGCGGCGGCCGTGCACGAGGCCTCGGCCGAGGCGTCGCTCGGCAACCTCGCGGCGGCCGGCGAGGCGGCGGGCGCCGTCGCGGCCGTGACCGACCTGGAGCCCGACGCGGGGGAGAACCTCGTCTCGGTGCCGGGCTCACCCGGTGCGCCGGTACGCCTGGCGCGTTGCTGCACCCCGGTACCGCCGGACGAGCTGGCCGGGTTCGTCATCCGCGGCGGCACCGTCGCCGTGCACCAGCGCGAGTGCGCCAACGTGCAGCAGATGATCCGCGCGGGCCGCGACATCGTCGCGGCGGCGTGGCTGCCGCACCAGGCCGAGCGCGGCTACCGGGTCACGGTGCAGCTGGAGGCCCTCGACCGGCCGCGGCTGCTGGCCGACGTCACGGCGGCCATCGACGCGGCGGGGGCGGACATCACCTCGGCGTCGATCGCCCCGCCGCAGCAGATGCGGGTGCGGCAGACGTACACGATCCGGCTCGCGGACCTGGCGAGCCTGCCGCGGCTGCTGAAGGCGCTGCGGCGGGTGCAGGGCGTGTACGACGTGTACCGGGCCCGGCCGCGGATCCACCCGCGCGTGGCGGAGTCGCCGGGCGAGGTGTGAGGGGCGGTCGTCGACCGGGCGGTCCTCGACCGCCTGCGCGTCAGCCGGCGTGGACGGGTGGCTCCGACTCGGCGGCGGTCCCGCGCAACTGGTCGTTGAACCGCGCGAGCTGAGCGGCGAGCACGTCCAGTTCCCCGGCCGGCCAGGAGGAGAAACGGTCCTCCAGAACCGCGATGGTGCGCCGGCGGGCGTCGGCGAGCCGCTCGCGCCCCGCGTCGGTCAGCGTGATCAGGTGCGAGCGGCGGTTGGCCGGATCCGTCGTCCGGGTGATCGCGCCGGCCTCCTCGAGCGCGGTCAGCTGCCGGCTGACCGTGGTCTTGTCCAGGCTGAGCGTGCAGGACAGCTCCTTGCCGGTGGACGTGCCGCTCTCCTCCAGATACGCCAGCAGGTGGAACTCGGCCTGCGTGATCCCCGCCGCCTGCAACGGCGGCGCCATCAGCCCGCGCAACAGCCGCGTCGCCGCCCCGACCTCGCGCACCACGCGCCGCCCCGCACTCTGCGCCTGCTCGTCCACTCGCCCTGCCACGTATCCCTCGCCACCGACGACCTGTAGCGGACAAGCCTGCCGCACAACAGTTGCACAACGCAACTGCCTAACCCGATCGGCCCCGGGAGGCCCGCGTTCTACTCGGTCGGCCAGCTCCCCAGGTGCGGCGGCAGATCCGCGCTCACGCGCAGGCCGAACCGCGGCGGGCGCTTCTCCAGGAACGCCAGGACGCCCTCGCGGGCGTCGTCGGACTGGCCGGCCCAGTGCAGGGCACGGGACTCGAGGCGGTGCGCCGTCCACGGGTCCGGCTCGGACTGCATGCCCCACAGCAGCGCGCGCGTCACGGCGACCGCCACGGCCGGGGTGCGCTCGGCGATGGCGTGGGCCAGCTCGTAGGCCCGGTCGAGCAGCGCGTCGGCGGGGACGACCTCGCGGACCAGGCGGGACTCCAGGGCCTCCGCGGCGTCGAACACCCGGCCCGTGAAGCACCATTCGAGGGCGCGGTCGATGCCGACGATCTTCGGGAGGAACCACGTCGAGCAGCCGTCGGGCGTGATACCGCGCCGCGCGAAGACGAACCCGAAACGGGCCTCCTCGGCGCACAGCCGGATGTCCATCGGGAGGGTCATCGTCGCGCCGACGCCCACCGCCGGGCCGTTGACCGCCGCGATCAGCGGCTTCGTCGAGCGGAACAGCCGCATGACCAGCTTGCCGCCGTCGTCACGGAAGTCCGCGGGAGCGTGCTCCGGTTCACCCAGCGCCTCGGCGTGCGCGCGCGGGTCGAACGTCGCCGCGCCGTGCTCCAGGTCGGCGCCCGCGCAGTAGGCCCGCCCGCTGCCGGTGAACACCACGACCCGCACGTCGTCGTCCGCGTCCGCCCGGTCGAGCGCGTCGCTGATCTCCTCGCGCATCCGGAACGTGTACGCGTTCATGCGCTCCGGCCGGTCGAGCCGGACCGTCAGGATCCCGTCCTTGGCCTCGACGGCGATCTGCTCGTACTGCATCCGGCGGCTCCTCCGTGTAGCGGCGCGCGACCCGGCGCGCCACGATCAACCTGACGAACGCTCGCTCAACACCCTGCCCTGTCCCACCGCTTCACACCAGCCCCGCCCCGGCATCCGTGGCGAAACGCCCGGTTGCGCAACCCCTTTCTGGTGCGCGTTGTCCCGCATTACTGTGGTCCCGCTCCGCCCACGGGTATCCGCACCGCGAACGCGACGTGACCACGATGCGAGCGCGGGACGTCGTACGGCCAGGAGGTGCAGGCAGCGCATGCTCGATCGCACACAGGCACTCGACGCGTTGACGGGGCCTGGCTCCGTGTACGCGATCGCTCCGACCCATCGTCACGACGGCGTCCCGTGGCGGGAGTTCCCGGCCGCCCCGGCGACCTTGCGCACCGTGTTCGAGGCCACCGCCGCGTTCGGCGCCTCGGACGCGCTCGTCCACGAGGACGGCCGCATCAGCTACGACGAACAGCTGCGCCTGGTAGGCCATTTCGCGCGACATCTCAGCGACGGACTCGGCGTGCGGCACGGGGACCGGGTCGCGATCGCGATGCGCAACCACCCCGAGTGGTCCCTCGCGTTCTGGGCCGCGCAGGTGATCGGCGCGGTCGCGGTACCGCTCAACGCGTGGTGGACGGCCGACGAACTGCGGTACGCCCTGGAGGACTCCGGCGCCGCGGTGCTGATCGCGGACGGCGAGCGGGCCGACCGGCTCGCGGCCCACGCCGCGGAGTACGGCGGCGAACTGGTTCCCGGCAACGTCCGTGCCGTCCTGGTCGCGCACCGCGAAGGCCCCTTGCCGGACGAGGTGTTCGACCTGTCGGCGGCGCTCGTCGCATGGGCGGGGCCGTGCCCGCTGCCGCCCGGCGGCCCCGAGCCCGACGACGACGCCACGATCCTCTACACGTCCGGCACCACCGGCCGCCCCAAAGGCGCGGTCGGCACGCACCGCAACCACACGACCAACATCCACACGATGCAGCTGCTCCAGTCGGTGCAGCTCGCGCGCGCGGGCGTGCCGCCGGAGCTGCTCACGGGCGGACTGCCGCACTTCCTGGCCTCCATGCCCGACCTGCCACGTCAAAGCGCCCTGCAGACCTACCCGTTCTTCCACATCGCGGGCATCGTCGGCCTGTACATCGCGGCCGCGCAGGGCGCCAAACTGTCGCTGATGCGCCGCTGGGACACCGAGCGCGCGCTGCAGATCATCGAGACCGAGCGGGTCACGAACGCGTCGATGGTGCCGACGCTGCTGCGCCGCCTGCTGGAGTCGCCGCTGCGCGCCAAGTACGACCTGTCGTCGCTGCTCAGCCTGGGAGCCGGCGGCGCGCCGGTGCCGCCCGACCTGGTCGGCGAGGTGGGGCGCATGTCGGGCCGCGCGGTGTCGCCGCTCAACGGCTACGGCATGACCGAGACGACGTGCGTCGTGGTCGCGAACTCGGGCGAGGAGTACTACGCGAACCCGGACAGCGTCGGCCGGCCCGTGCCGGTCGTGGACGTGGCGGTCGTCGACCCGGCGACCGGCCGCCAGGTCGCGGCGGGGGAGACGGGCGAGATCCGGTTCCGCGGCCCGCATGTGGTGCGCGGCTACTGGAACCGGCCCGAGGAGTCCGAAGAGTGCTTCCCGGACGGCTGGTTCCGCACCGGCGACCTCGGGCACGTCGACGCGGACGGGTTCGTGTACGTCGTCGACCGGCTGAAGGACGTCATCATCCGCGGCGGCGAGAACGTCTACTCGGCCGAGGTGGAGGCCGTGCTGTTCGAGCACCCCGCGGTCGCGGACGTCGCGGTCGTCGGCGTGCCGCACCGCGAACTCGGCGAGGAGGTCGCGGCGGTCGTCGAGACGCACCCGGGGGCCGTCGTGACCGCGGCGGAGCTGCGCGGGCACGTGGCGCGGCGGCTCGCGGCGTTCAAGGTGCCCACGACGGTGCGGTTCAGCGACCGGCCGCTGCCGAGGAACGCGGTGGGCAAGGTGCTCAAGCGCGAACTGCGGGACATGCTGAGCCTGTGACGGGCCGGTCGGACGTCCGCGCCTCTCAGGCGTGCCGTGTCCGACCGGCTCCGCTCAGCACGTCGGCTGCGTCGGCGTCATCCGGTTCTCCCAGTACGTCAGGTCGTCCCGGGCCACGGCCACCCGCCGGTGGTCAGACCCGAGGGCCTCGGTCATCTCCGGGATGAGGTCGCGCAGCAGCCGCACCGCCTCGTCCGCGTCCCCCGACCGCCCGGTGTAGAGCGCGAGTTCGCGCCGCACCTTGAAAGTCTCCGGGTCACCGGGCCCGTGCACCTGCGTGTAGTCGGGCAGCAGGTCGCGCAACAGCCGTGCGGCATCCGCATGTTGCTGTGACTTGTTGGTCCAGTACGCCAGGCTGCGCCGCACTCCCAGCGTGTCCGGGTGCTCGGCCCCGCACACCCGCCCGTAGTCCGAGACGAGTTGCCGCAGCACCCGCACCGCGGTCTGCGCGTCCCCGTTCATCCCCAGGTAGTACGCGAGGTCGTCGCGCACGCTGAGGGTCCTCGGGTGGTCGTGCCCGAACACCTCGATGTGCTCGCGCAGCAGCTCCCGCAGGCGGGTCACCGCGTCGGAGGGGGCCAGTTCGCCGATCTCCTCCATGCGGCGCGCGAGTTCCTCGGCGCGTTCCGGGAAGGACGGGACAGAGGGCGGCGGCGGGTCGGGGAGCGCGGCGAGCCGGCGGCGCAGTTCGGCGGCGTCCTGCGGCCGGTCGGCGGGGTCCTTCGCGAGCAGCGCGAGGATCAGGTCGTACATCTCGGGCGGCAGGTCGGGCCGCGTCTGCTCGGGTGACTCGGGTGCCACGTGGACGTGCCGGAACAGCAGGCTCGGCACGTCGCCGAAGCCGAACGGCGGCAGCCCGGTGAGTAGTTCGTACAGCAGACAGCCCGCCGAGTACAGGTCGGAGCGCGGGTCCAGGATCGCCCCGCTGGCCTGCTCGGGCGACATGTACGCCGCGGTACCCAGAACCGCGCCGGGGCGGGTCACCGTCGACCCGGCCGTGACCGTCTTCATGAACCGGGCGATGCCGAAGTCGAGGACCTTCAGCACGCCCTTGTCGGTCGCCATGATGTTCGCCGGCTTGATGTCGCGGTGCAGCACGCCCGCGTCGTGCGCGACCTCCAGCGCGTCGCACAGCTGGCGCGCCCAGTCCAGTACCCGGCCGAGCGGCAGCGGCGCCTCGTCGGCCACGACCTTGGCCAGCGAACGGCCGGGCACCAGCTCCATCGTCACGTACACGGCCTCGCGCGCGGTGCCGTCCGGCGCGGGCGGGGTGTGCGGGTCGTCGGGCAGCGCGGGCTGGAGCAGCCCCGTGCCGAAGTCGTGGACGGTGACGATGTGCGGGCTGGACAGCGTCCCGGCGGTGCGGGCCTCGCGCGCGAACCGGTCGGCGGCGCCCGGCACGCCGTACACGTCGCGCAGCAGCTTCACCGCGACCGCCCGGTGCATGTGGGTGTCCTGCGCGCGCCACACGACGGCCATCCCGCCCGAGCCGAGCTCCTCGATCAGCCGGTACCGGCCGGCAAGCCACCACTCAGCCACTTGCCGCACGCCTCCCCGTCACTCCGCGTCCGGTCCGGCCGCGCACCGAGATTGTCCCGCAGCGGAGCCGCCGCCGGGAGAACGGTTGGCCCACCCGCCGCCCCCGATGTGGCCGAGAGCATATGCGCTGCCGCCGACTTTCCCGCGATTGCGCGCGGTATGCACGGCTCAGCGCAATAGTCGGATAGATCCGTGATCGTCACGGGATACAGTGAGCCCGGCCGTGATCGTTTCGCCACGCCCGTGCGGCCCGGGCGACGACGGGGGACGCATCTACGGAGGCACATCCGGTGGCTGCACCGCCAACGGCCGACACCCACTGGTTTGTGAGCGCGCTCCGGTCCCGCCCGGGCCCGGTGCCGTGGCCGGCCGCCACCCGCGCCGCCGTCGCCCTCGCGGGGCCGCTCGCCGTCGGCGTCGCCACCGACCACGTCTCCTACGGCGTCCTGGTCGCGCTCGGCGCGCTCAACGGCGTCATGGAGGACCGCTACGCCTCCTACCGGCTGCGCCTGGTCCGCATGATCCCGCCGCAACTCGCGGGCGCCGTGGGCATCGTGGTCGGCGCGCAGGCGGCCGGGCGCGGTTGGACGACCGTGGCCGTGCTCGTCGCCGTCGCGCTGCTGTCGGGCGTGATCAGCCCGATCGGCGCGATCGCGTCGTCGTGCGGTCTGATGCTGCTGCTGTTGACCGTGGTCGGCACCGGTGTGCCGTTGCCCGAACCGTGGTGGCTGCCGCCGGTCCTGCTGCTGTCCGGCGGGCTGCTCGTGGTCGCGCTGGCACTGCTCGCCTGGCCGCTGCGGCGCGGCGCACCCGAGCGCCAGGCCGTCGCGGAGGTCTACTACGCGGCGGCGGAACGGCTGCGGGCGGCGGGCGGCAAGCGGGCGTCCGAGCTCCACCCGGCCGCGCTGCACGCCTCCGCGCTGCGTACCTCGCGGGACATCAGCGCGGCCATCGACACCGCGTACGACCTGCTGGTCCGGCACCGGGCCGGCTCGCCCGGCCGCGACCCCGCCATCCAGCACCTGATGACGCAGCTCAACGCGGTCAACCCGATCCTGGAGGCGAGCGCCGCGCTCGCCCACGAACCGCCCGTCGACCCGGTGTTCGCCGACGCCATCACCAGGCTGGGCGACGCCGTGGCGGCAGGCCGCGAGGTCGTCGCCGAACCCGGCTTCGAGCCGCGCACCCCCGCCGAGGAGGCCCTGCGCTCGGCACTGCGGTACGCGGCCGGCCGCCTCGCCCCGCCGCCCGCGGGCGAGACCGGCGTGTTCGCGCGCGACCCCGACGGCCTCGGCCTGCCGCAGCTCGCCTGGGGGCCGCGTGCCGGGCTGCGGCACATCGGCACCGTGCTGACCGGCTCCACGGCGTGGCTGTACGGCCTGCGGCTCGCGCTGTGCGTCGGCATCGCGTCGGTGCTCGTGCAGGTCGCCGAACTACCGCGCTCCTACTGGGTCGCGCTGACCATCACGTTCGTCCTCAAGCCGGACTTCGGGTCGGTGTTCGTGCGCGGCGTGCTGCGCGCGCTCGGCACACTCGCCGGGGTGCTGGTCGCCGCCGTGCTGCTGACCGTCGTGCCGCGCGGCTGGGCGGACGTCGCCGTGGTCGCCGTCCTCGCGTTCCTCGTGCCGATCGCGACCGCGCGCAGCTACGGCATGCAGACCGCCGCGATCACGCCGCTCATGCTGCTGTTCACCGACCAGCTCGGACACCAGGGTGTCGCGGGGCTGGTGCCGGCGCGCGTGGTCGACACGCTGCTCGGCTGCGCGATCGTGCTGGTGTTCGGCTATCTGCTGTGGCCGGACGGGCGGCGCACCCGGCTGCGGCGGCTGGTCGCCGAGACGGTCGAGGCGGACGCCGCGTATCTGCGGCTGGTGCTCGCCGAGGGTCCGGGCGGCAAGGCCTCGCGGTCGCGGGCCCGGCGGCGCGCGTACAACACCCTCACCAAGTCGCGTACCGCGTTCCAGCAGGCGCTCGCCGAACCGCCGCCCACCTCCCGGCGCGCGGCGGCGTTCTGGCCGGTGCTGGTGTCGGTCGAACGGCTTACCGACTCGATCGTGGCCGCTTCGGCGTACCTGGACGGCGGGGCCGAACCGCTGGACCAGGCCTCGGTCGACCGCTACGCGGACCGGATCGCCGCGCTTGCCGGGGGCATCCGGACCGGCAGCCGTGTCGACGACCGGCCGGGCGGCGAGGGCCAGGGCGAGGGCGACTCATCGGGCGCCGAGGCGGCCTCGGCCGGCGACGCGGATCCGCCGCTCATGCGCGCCGTGGCGATGGAAATCCACACCGCGTGCGGGCTGTTCGACCAGGCCCTGGAGGTGTTGGCGCGGCGCCCACGCTGAGCGGGGAGCGGGGAGCGGCGCCGTCAGGTCGTGTGCACGTACGACGTCATCGAGAACGCGACCGGCAGCGTCCCCGCGTTGATCAGCGCCGCCAGCTCCTTGGCGGACTTCTCGGTGAACCCCCCGGTCACCACCGCCTCACCACCCGGGATCGGTGCGTGCACCGCCGGCGCGCTGAGCACCACGCCGCGCGAGACGATCGCGATCCGCGCGGTGGGCTCCTGGCGTTCGGCCAGCCGCGCCGTCAGGTCGGCGAAGCGTTTGGTGCCCGCGTCGGTGAACGCGACCCTGATCTGCCAGCCCCCGACGCCCTGGTCGGAGAAGTCGGCGGCGGCGGAACGCACGTCCCGGCCGTCGAGCGCGACCGGTGCGAGCACGAACTTCTCGTTGTCGTCCTTGTCGCAGGCCAGCAGCACGGACGTCGGCGACTCGGCACTCGGCGTGCTCGCGCTGCCGCAGTCCAGCGCGTCGAACGCCTGCGCCGAATCCGGCGGGACGCTGCCGTCGCGCGGCGCGTTGGCGGCGATCCCCGCCGACGCGACCACGGGACGGAACGCGATCGTGCCGCTGCGGCCCAACTGCGCCACCCGGTCCTCGGCACCCTGGCCCAGGCCGCGCACCGACAGCCGTACGGACACGGCGGTATCCGTCGGCTTGGCGTACGTCACGCGCAGGCCGAGCGCCTCGGCGCGCTTGCGGATGGTGTCCGCCGCGGTCTGCAACGCGGCCTTCGACAGCGGGGTTTCCGGGGTCAGCACGACGTCGGCGAGGTCCTGGCCCACGGGCGTCGCCACGTCGGCGTCGCCGGTGCCCTTGTGGTCCGCGCTGGAACAGCCGGCGGCGGCGGGCACGCAGGCCAGCACCGCGGCGAGGAGCAGTGCGGGGCGAACGGCGAGGCGGCGTCGTGGAACGTGGCGCATCCGGCCAGCCTGCCATCGTGTGGGTGGACCTGTCCCGGAAACGGACTGCTGGTGTGACGCGGCCCACCGGCCCCGGGCCGGCCGGCCACTGTGGTCGGGAGGGGGCGTGGTGTGCCGCCCGGTAGCGTCGGGGCGTCCGCCCGCGCCGCCCGGAGGTCCCGTTGCCCGCTTCCGTCACCGTCGTCTACGCGAACGAGGAACCGCCGTCGGCCTGGCACGCCTCGGTGTTCCTCGCCGGGCCGACGCCGCGCAGCGCCGACGTGGCGTCGTGGCGGCCCGGCGTCCTCGAGCTGATCCGGCGTCACTGGGCGGGCCCGGGGCCGCTGGTGGTGTTCGTCCCGGAGCCGCGCGACGGCACCGCGTGGGCCGACTACGACGACCAACGGCGTTGGGAACTGCGGTGGCTGGCCGTCGCCGACCAGGTGCTGTTCTGGGTGCCGCGCGACCTGGTGACCCTGCCGGGGCTGACCACCAACGACGAGTGGGGCTGGCTGAAGGACAGCGGCCGCGCGGTGTTCGGCTCGCCGCCCGACGCCGCGAAGGTCCGCTACCAGCGCGAATATGCCGCCGACGCGGCTGTTCCGCTGGCGGACGGCCAGGAGGACGCGGTACACGTCGTGCTCGACCGCGTCGGTGCAGGCGCGCCGCGGACGGCGGGGGAGCGGGACGTACCGCTGAACGTGTGGACCACGCCGGCGTTCCGGCAGTGGTACTCCGCGCAGACCAAGGCCGGGAACACGCTCGTCGGTGCGCGCGTGGTGTGGACGCTGCGGCCCGGCCCCGAACACCCCGTCGTCTACTGGGCGGTGCGGGTGGCGGTCGCGATCGCGGCCGAGGACGGACGCGTCAAGGACAACGAAGTCGTCATCGGCCGGCCGGACATCAGCACGGTCGTGCTCCACCGGAGGCCGCCGGGCACGCCGCTGCGGGCGACCGAACTGGTGCTGGTGCGGGAGTTCCGCGCGCCGGGTGCCTCCGCCGACGGGTACGTCCACGAACTGCCCGGCGGCTCCAGCGCGGCTGACGACGCGTCGGACCCGGCCGGGGTCGCGGTGGACGAGCTGCGCGAGGAGACCGGGCTCGCCGTCGACCCGGCGCGGCTGCGGCCCTACCGGGCGCGTCAGGTCGCGGCGACGGTGTCGGCGCACCGCGCGCACGTGTTCGCCGCCGAGGCGACGGCGGAGGAGCTGGAGCGACTGCGCGCGGCACGCGGGCCGTACGGCGCGGGCGGCTCGGAGCGCACGTACGTCGAGGTCGTCACGTACGGCGAACTGCTCGACGACGAGAACGCGGACTGGGCGACCATCGGAATGGTCGCCCAGGTCCTCGCGGATGCGTATGTGGATGCCGCCGTGGAGCGGTGATGCTGTGATGCGCTGTTGCGGTAGCGCGGTGCTGCGGTGTGGTGCGTCGGTGCTGTCAGTAGGGCAGGCCGAAGCGGTGCGCGGCGGTGCAGGGAGCGTGGCGCTCCACCATGTAGGTCTCGCCGTCGAACACCGTGAGCCGGCCACCCATACGGTCGCCGCCCGCGGGGACGTCGACCAGGGTGCGCGGGTGCAGCGTGGCCAGGTACGGCTCGTTGCACAGGCGGCACAGCGCGGGAACGGTGCGGTGGGTCGTCTTCTTCATGGCGGTGCCCCCTCCGGGTAGCTCGATCCGGGGCGCGGAGGCACCGGAATCGCGTCCGATGTTCCGCCCCGTCCAGGTCTCGTTAACCTGTCGTTCACCTTGAAGTCGAGAGCTATATTCCACGGCGCCGGGCCGGATGTCAACTGAGTTGGCCTACGTGCTTGGCCGGACCATGTGGCATCCTGACGGCGTGGAGCACGAAACTGCCGCCGAACAACTGAGCAAGGCGGCCAAGGCGTACCGGCGTACCGAGAAGGCGCACGAGGAGGCCCGGCAGGCCCTCAAGCAGGCGGCCGTGGAGGCGTTGGACGCGGGAGTGAAGCAGTCGGAAGTGGTCAAGACCACCGGCTGGACCCGCGAGTACCTGCGGAGACTCCGGAAGGGCGGCGACGGGGACGCGCCGGCGAAGCCGAAGAAGTCCTGAGCCGCCAGGCGAGCGCACCCACTCCGGCGCCCGCCGCGTTCACCAAGACGTCGTCGACCGACGACACCCTGCCGATGTCGAGCACGTACTGCGCGGTCTCGAGCAGTGTCGACGCCGCCGCGCCGACGAGTGTCATGCGGATCACACCGCCGGCCAGCCGTGGCGCGCGCATCGGCAGGAAGAAGCCGAGCGGCACGAACAGCACCACGTTCGCGCCGATCTGCGTGACGACCGTGGCCGGATCACTGGCGAGCACGGCCGCGAGGTCGCGCAGCGGGACCAGGTTCACGGCGCGCTCGCCGGACGTGGGGGTCAGCACCATCCACAGCCACGGCAGCGTGCCGACGAGCATCGCCACCTCGGCGACGGTGTGCCGCAACGCGACCGGTCGTGGGACGCCGCGGCGCAGCCGCAGCCGGAACAACACCACCGCGGCCACGCACAGCAGCGGGACGCCGACCAACGCCCAGCCGGTCAACACCCCGCCCCACAGCTCCCACACACGACGCATACGGCGACCCTAGGAGGCCTGCCAGGACTGCGTCTGCGCGGCTGTGCCGGTTGTGGGGGAACTATGTGCGCGGGACGTGAAGGCGCGTGGGATCTGCGGCGTATGGCGCCGACGCTCGCGCTACTTGCGCGGGATCGCGTCGATGATCTGCCGCGCACCCTGGTCGAGCAGCGTGTGGGCGGCGGCCTCACCGAGCCATTCCGGCATGTGCATCAGGCCGTTCTCGAACGCCTCGATCACCACATCGCCCGACAGGCTGAAGACGGCGGCGTGCAGCGCCAGTCCGTCCTCCTTCGGCACGCAGTGCCCCGCGATCGGGCTGTTGCAGTGCCCGCGCAGCGTGGTCAGCAGCGCGCGCTCTGCGGTCGCGCACGCCCGCGTCATCGCGTGGTCCAGGCCGGCGACCGCCTCGACCGTCTCGGCGTCCCCGCTGCGGCACTGCACCACCAGCACGCCCGCGCCGATCGCCGGGATCATCGCGGTCGTCGGCAGCACTTCGCTGATGCGATCCGCCATCCCGATCCGGGTCAGACCCGCGACCGCCAGCAGCAGCGCGTCGCACTCGCCCGCATCCAGCTTCGCCAGCCGCGAGTTGGCGTTGCCGCGCATCGGAACCACCGTCAGATCCCGGCGCAGCGCCAGCAGTTGCGCGGCGCGCCGGACCGAGCTCGTGCCTACGCGGGCGCCGGACGGCAGATCGGTCAGCTTCGCACCCGTCGCCGTCACCACCGCGTCGTGCGCGTCGTCGCGCGGCAGGTACGCGGTGAGCTCCAGACCCTCCGGCACCGGCTCGTCGCCCGGGACGTCCTTCAGACAGTGCACCACCACGTCGACCTCGTCGGCCAACTGCGCCCGGTCGATCTCCTTGACGAACGAGCCCTTGCCGCCCAGCGCCGCCAGATCGCCCGTCCACCGGTCGCCCGACGTCGTGAACGGCACGATCTCGACCTCGCGCACCAGCCATTCGGCGCGCAACAGGCCGGCCACGTGCTCGGCCTGGGCCATCGCCATGGGGGAGGAACGCGTACCGATCCGCAGAGCACCAGAGCCGACCATGCGCACAGGGTAGGCGGCCGCGGCAGACCGCCCGTGCGGATCGCGCCGACCGGGCGTCCGCAATCACCCGAAAGGGTGACGGCAGGCCGCTGCGGAGCACGTGCCCGGCGCTTCCGAGCCCCGTTTCCAGGTCCACATCTGAGTCCCCATCTGAGTCCCCGATCTGAGTCCCCGATCTGAGTACCGGAACGCTGTCGGCCGCTTTGTGCTCTGACATACCGTCATGCCGTTCGTGGGGAGCGACAGGGGTGGGGAGATGGCGGGAACAGGTGCAGGGGGCGGCGCGGGGGGCGTCGGGCAGTGGATCGCGCGAGCTGTGGCGATCGTCGTCCTGGTGCCGGTGCGGCTGCTGTGGGAAGGACTCAAGTTGCTGGGGCGGGTGACCCTCGCCGTCCTGGTCTTCACGTGGGAAAGGCTGCTCTTCCCCACGCTGCGGTTCGTGCGGAACTGGATCATCAGGCCCGCGTGGAAGTTCCTCAGGGACTACGTGTGGGGCTGGTTCATCCAGACGCTGCTCTGGGGCATCATCCTGACGCCCGTCCTGGCGTTCGTCCTCGACTGGATCCTGAAGCCGGTGCGCCGTGCGGTCGAGGAGTTCCTCTGGAGGCGCGTGCTCGTGCCGATGGGGCGCTGGCTGTGGCGCTGGGTCCTGCGGCCGGTCACGAGGGCGGTCGTCGGCCTCGTCGCCTTCGTGGTCAGGTGGTTCGTCGTCTGGCCGCTCGTGCAGCTGTGGCGCTGGGTGCTGCGTCCGCTGTGGCGCGCCTTCCGCGCGGCGATCGTCTTCGGATGGCGGGTCGCCACGGTGGTCGTGGGCGTGCTGGTCGTCATCCCGTGCCGGGCGGTCTACCGCGCGGTGTTGCGGCCCGCGGGGCGGGCGGTCGCGTGGGTCTTCGAGCGGGTGGTCGTGCCGCCGCTGCGCTGGACGTACGAGCGCGTCCTGCGTCCCATGAACCGGTTCGTGTCGGACGTCATGGGAGCCGTCTTCGGACGCTGAGGCCCGGTGCCGACGGTCGCGCGTGGGTACTGTTCTGGGGACTGCCGTGGGGGCGGCCGGGGGAGGCGCCCCGCAAGGAGGTGCGTTCACCTATGCCCGTGCAGCTCGCCAAGGGCGGCAACCACCCGCTGGGGGCGGCGTCCGTCGTCGTCGAGGTGGCGGCGTCCGTACCCGTGGACGTGTCGGCGATCCTGGTCGACGCGCGCGGCGGCGTCCGCTCCGACGCCGACTTCGTCTTCTACAACCAGCCGACGGGGCCCGGCGTCCGCCATCAGGCGGGCGCCGCAGGGACGCCGGCGGCGGTGTACGTCGACACCGCGGGCGTTCCCGCCGACATCGCCAAGGTCGTCGTCGCGTTGAGCCTGGACGGCACGGGTGCCGCCACCTTCGGCGCGGCCGGAGCCCTCGGCACGGTCGTCCGCGACGCGGCCTCCGGCGTCGAACTCGTCGCCTTCACGCCTACCGGACTCGCGCGCGAGACCGCCCTGTTGCTGCTCGAGATCTACCGGCGCGGCACGGAATGGAAGGTCCGCGCGATCGGACAGGGGTACGCGAACGGACTCGCAGGCATCGCCACGGACTTCGGGGTCCAGGTGGACGAACCGGCGCCGCCCGCCCCGGTAGCGCAGCCGGTGTACGTGCCCCCGCCGCCGGTGCCGCAGCCGACGCCGCAGGCGTGGCAGCCGCCGGCCGTACCGCAGCAAACTGCCGTGCCCACGCCGCCTCCGCCTCCGCCCCCGGCGCCTGGCGGGGTCAACCTCGACAAGGGGCGCGTGACCCTCGCCAAGAACCAGTCCGTGTCGCTGGTCAAGACCGGCGCCCCGCCCCTCACCCGCGTGCGCATGGCCCTCGGCTGGGACCCCGCGAAGCGCGGCATGAGCATCGATCTCGACGCCTCCTGCATCGCCTTCGACGGATACGGCGGCAAGGTCGCCACCGTCTGGTTCGGGCAACTCCACGGCCTGGACCGGGCGATCGTGCACTCCGGTGACAACCTGACCGGCGAGGGCGACGGCGACGACGAGGTCATCACCGTCCACCTCGACCGGATCCCTCCGCAGGTCACGGCACTCGTCTTCACCGTGAACTCGTTCCTCGGGCAGAAGTTCAACCGGATCGCCCGCGCGTACTGCCGCCTCGTCGACGACGGCACGCAGGCCGAACTCGTGCGCTACGAACTGACGGACGGCGAACCGCGTACCGCGGTCCTGATGTGCATGCTGACCCGCGAGGGCGCCACGTGGCGCATGACGGCCCTGGGCGAGTTCACCAACGGCCGCACCGTCCGCAAGCTCGTCAACCCGGCGCGGGACGCCGTGCAGCGGCTCACGAGGCCTTACTGACGGCGTCCTAACCTCATAAATAAATTTGACCAGTTAGGCAGTGCGATCTAACGTCTACTCAGGAAGTGAGACGTTAGATCGAACGGGAGCATCGCCATGACCACGCACGCCACCCCCGCCGTCGTCCGTCACCACACCGTCGAGATCGACGGGCAGAAGGTCTTCTACCGCGAGGCCGGCGACCCGGCGAACCCCACGCTCGTGCTGCTACACGGATTCCCGTCCAGCTCGTCGATGTTCCGCAACCTCATGCGAGATCTCGGCGACGAGTACCACCTGGTGGCGCCGGACCACGTCGGCTTCGGGCAGTCGGCGATGCCGGCCGTCGACGCCTTCCCGTACAGCTTCGACAAGCTCACCGAGGTCACCCTCGCGCTCCTCGACACGCTCGGCCTCGACCGGTTCGCGCTCTACATCCAGGACTACGGCGCGCCGATCGGCCTGCGCATAGCCGCCGCGCACCCCGAGCGCGTGACCGCGATCGTCAGCCAGAGCGGCAACGCCTACCTGGAGGGCTTCACGCCGTTCTGGGACATCCTGTTCGCGCACGCCAAGGACCGCGAGACGCACGAGCCCGAAGTGCGCAAGCTGTTCGAGCCCGAGGCCACCCACTGGCAGTACACGCACGGCGTCCCGGCCGACCGCCTCGACCGCGTCGCCCCCGACACCTGGACCCTCGACCAGGCGTACCTCGACCGCCCCGGCAATCGCGAGATCCAGCTCCAGCTGTTCTGGGACTACCAGTTCAACCTCGACGGATACCCGGCGTTCCAGGAGTACTTCCGCACCCACCAGCCGCCGGTCCTGCTGGCGTGGGGCGAACACGACGAGATCTTCGGGCCCGACGGCGCCCGCGCCTACCTCCGCGACCTCCCCGACGCCGAGCTCCACCTCCTCGACGCGGGCCACTTCGCCCTCGAATCGCACGGCCCCGAAATCGCCGCCCTCATCCGCGACTTCCTCACCCGCCAGCTGTCCTGACCAACGCCTGTCCACGCGCTCCGCAGGCCAACATCCGCTCTCCTGCGAAAGCCGCTGAGCCGAATCGGCGGACAACGCCAACGCGCTGCGGCGCGGCCCAGGGCCGCGCCGAAAAGGCACCCGCCGATTACGTAGCCCGACGAGCGTTCCGCGCCGGGAGGGCGGGGTTGTTGGCTCGTTCCGAAGCAGCGCTTACGCGACGAGTCCTGGGCTCGCGCGCCAGGTGCTCGCCTCCCTAGCGACCGCACACCGGAGTTGCGCGGCGCGGCCGGCCGC
>NZ_JASAOI010000089.1 GCF_029953285.1 Yinghuangia seranimata
GGGCCGCGCCGCACCCCGAAAACCCGCCGCCCAGTCCCCGACCCACCACGTAGCCCCCAGAACAACGTTGGCGCGGCGCGGCCCGACAACACCCGCGCACCGCATGTGCAGGCCTGCACCGCCCACGGAGGTAGGGGATTGCGCGCCAACCAAAGGCGGCGCGCTGGAACAAACCCCGCCTGCCGGCGATGGAGCCTTGGTGTTTGTGCGCGCCGAGCAAGCTCGGTGCGCACAAACACGAACCCCGCCGCCTAGCCACTGGCCCGAACCCAGCGGCACAGGAACGAGCGTTGGGGGGCGGGGGGCCACCGCCCCCCCCCCCCCAACCGGGGGAGGGGGGACACGCCCACCTCGGTGGCGTTACAGGTCAGACCGATCTCCGCTGCTACGCGCTGAAGGCCGCGTCCGGCAGGTCGAACTCGCCGGCCTTCGCGCCGGCCAGGAACACCGTCCACTCGTCACGCGTGAACTGCATGACGGCGCCGGTCTTCGTGTCCTTCAGGCCGACCGTGCCGGGGATGTTCGTCGCGACTTCGACGCACCCCTCGGTGCACACGCGGCCGTAACGGGTCGATGAGCGGTCTCCTCGTCGGACCCGGAGCTGCGTATGGGCTCGGGCACCGTCCGTTCGTATGTCCCGCGCAGCCACGCCACGGCGTCCTCCGGCGTGGTCGAGTGCGCGCGGATCAGCCTGCGCGGTTTGTCGAGCCACTCGGCTACGACGAACGGCGGGACCTCGCTGCCCGTACTCCGCCGCTCCGCGTCGACAACGGTGCGGCATCGCGGAGATGCGACCCGCTTGCCCGAACTTGCCGTCTGCCGGGCTGGCTGTGTGACCAGGATGGCTCAGGTGGCGCGGAAACGCCGAGGGGTGCGGGCGCGGGGGGGGGGCGGGCCCCCCCGCGGGGCGTGGTGCGGGCGCGGGGGGCCCGGAGGCCGCTGGGGGCGCGGAACCGCCGGGGGGGCCGGCGGCTTGGGGCGTCCGGACCCCTCGGCGGTCCTTCGTCGGTGCGCGGCGGCCCGTGGCTGTGCGCCGGGGTCATGCGGCGCGGCGGGCGGTGCGGCGGGCCCGGCGGGCGGCGCGGCGGGTGCGGAGAGCCGATCGGACCATCCGCTCGTGCGCGGCGACCTCGTGCATCTCGTGGGCCCGGGTCTGGAAGAGCTGGTACTCGATCATGGTGACTCCCCTTGGGTCCTGCCCCTCGGCGGGCTTTCCGCTCCGGGCCCCCGGTGTCTTCCGGGGCATGACTCAAGATTCGTCTCCCAGTGAGGTGTCGGGCATCGGGCGGTTGCCCGATCTTGGACGGGCAGCTCGGCCGGGTGCCGGGCTGAGGTCCCTTGGGCCGCCCCTAAGGTGCCTGAGGCATGCCCTAAGGCATCCGCATGACCGGGACCTCGGAGCAGGTCAGCCGCGCCCTGGTGCGCGTAGGGCCAGCACGACGCCCGGCACGATCGCCACCAGGGACACGGCCGCCATTTCGCCGGTCGGGTTGGCGAAGAACAGGCCGACGCCGAGCAGGATGAACACCAGGCCGCACACGGACGCGATCAGCTTCCGGTTGGTGCCGGCGTCCTCGATGCGCTTGGGCACGACTTCCCCCGTTTCGGACAGACGGAGCCGGCCGGACCACGCGCTGCGCGTGCCGGAGACGGCTCGGGTGCGCGGAGGCTACTGATCATCGCCGCAGGCGGGAAGGGCGATCGCCGACGAGTCGGTGCATCGCGGATGTATGGGAGCCAACGCGACACGTGCCCACCTGCGGTGTACACGCGGCGGCGAAATCTGTACGAGCTGATCTGCCGTGTCGACCCAACGAGTTCGACGTTTCACAGCGTGTTCGAGCGACTACTCGATCTAGCCTGGGCTCGGCCGGAAATCGACCCTGGGGGTGTGAACGCGCATGAGTGCCACGGGAGCAGGAGACGCCGGACAGGACGGGCACGAGGGAGTCGCCCGGCGGCGACGGCCGCGCCGGGAGAACGAGAACCCGCCGATCTGGATCGGGTACGGCCGGATCGTGAAGCAGTTCCGCGAACGCCTGGGCATCACGCGGCAGGAGTTGGGCGACGCGGTGGGCTACTCGAAGGACCAGGTCGCGTCGATCGAGCTGGGCAGGCGGCCGGCCAAGGAGGCGTTCACGACCGCGGCCGAACGGGTCCTGGGAACCCAGGGCGCGCTGGCGGCCCTGCAGGACGAGGTCGACCTGGCCAAACTCCCGATCTTCTTCCAGGACTTCGCGCAGCTCGAGGCGGACGCGGTCAGTCGGTTCTCGTACGACCCGTTGTTGGTCCCCGGGCTGCTTCAGACCGAGGCCTACGCGAGGGCGGTCTTCGAGGGCCAGTGCCCGCCGATGAGTGCGGATGAGGTCGAGCAGAACGTTGAAGCGCGGCTGGCGCGGCAACGACTGCTTGGCCGCGAACCGCTGATCGAGCTCTCCTTCATCATCGGAGACACTGCTCTGCTGAACGTGATCGGGGGCGACGCGGCAATGGCGGAACAGCGCCGCCGACTTGTCGACGTGGTGCAGCAACGCAACATGGAGATTCAGGTGATGCGGCAGACGAACTGCTTTCATCCAGGCCTCAACGGCCCGTTCGTGCTGTTGGAGACCGACGGCAACCGGCGCTTCGGCTACATCGAGTCGCAAGGCCTCGGGCGCGTGGCCAGCGGCGTCCGAACCGTTGGCACGCTCGCGCTGCGCTATGGCAAGCTGCGGTCGCACGCACTCAACTGCGAAGAGTCCGCGCTGTTCATCCGGCGGCTGTTGGGAGAGCGATGAACCGAGTCAGGCAGACCCATGACGCGGCAGCTCTGGTCTGGCGCAAGAGCAGCCACAGCGGGTCCGACGGCGGCGACTGTGTTGAAGTCGCCACCGCCGCACGTGCGTTCCGCGTCCGCGACTCGAAGCGGTCCGGGAGCGACACCCTGGCCTTCACGCATGAAGGCTGGGGTGCGCTCCTCGGCGCTCTCGGAAGCCGGGGCCGTCAGGCGTCGTAGTTGATGTACAGCGCGTAGCCCGCGTCGTAGCCCGTCCATTTGCAGTTGTAGCTGGTCGCGCTCGTGTAGTGGACGTACATCTGCCCGACGCTCGCGCATTCGCTGTACGTCCGGTAGTACGCCACGGGTGACGCCGAAGCGGCGCCGGCCGTGGCGACGACGATGCCGGTCGCCGCCGCCGCGGCGAGGCCCGCGCTCGCGATGCGCCGCGTGAACTTGGCCATGAAAACTCCTTGGTCCGGGATCCGGGGGGTGAGAGCTCATGATCAGCGCTGGGTTGCACGAAGGGTGAGGTCGCTGTGCGCGGTGAGCCCCACACTGTGCCGGGGGCAACCCGGGTCGGGCGCCAACCACTAAGGTCGGCGGATGCGCGACGAGGTGAGCCCCGCGACGTACGAACCCCCGAAGCACCCGCGCCTGTTGACGGCACTGTGCATCGGGCTCGGCCTGCTTCTCGCGGTCGAACTGCCCGTCTGGCTATGGCACTTCATGACGGTCGTCCCGGATCACGAGGGACTGAACAGCAACACCTACTCCGACCCGCTGACCGGCCCGTTCCTCGGGCCGAGCCGGGTCGACGGCTACGGTGTCGCGTCGGACGGCCGGGACCTTTCGGCCGACATCGCGGTCGTCATGGCGGGCGCGGACTTCTGCGCGATCTTCGGGTTGGTCGTGCGCAGTGTGGCCTTGCGGTCCAGGGCCTTTACCTTTACCGCCGTTGCCCACAGTGCGCTGGCGGCCTGGTGCCTGGCCCTGTTCGCGGCCGGGTACACCGGATTCGCCGTGGCGGGCGGGTGGTTCGCGCTGATCACGGGCTACTGCGCGCTGATCCGGCGAGTCGCACCGGTTCAGCGCGCAGGGCCGCCGCGCCGGGGCGCGGGCCGCGGGTCGTCCGCGGCTAACGCACCACGATGACGTCGTTCGCCGACCGCGCGGGCCGCTCCCGCGGCGGCTCGGCCGGGTGACCGACCGCGATGGCGCCCATCGGGTCCCAGCCGGACGGGAGTTCGAGCACGTCCCGCACCACGTCGCGGCAGAACATGGTCGACGACACCCACGCCGAACCGAGGCCCTCCGCCGTCAACGCGATCAGGAGGTTCTCGACCGCCGCGCCCGCCGACACGACGAACATCTCGCGTTCGGCGGCCGAGCGGACCGGGTCGGGATAGGTGTGCGCCCCGTCGGTGACGAGGCACGGGACGACCAGGTACGGCGCGTTGCGCAGCAGGTCGCCCCGGGAGACCCGCCGGGCCACCGCCTCGTCGGAGAGGCCGTCGGCCCGCAGGTCGCGGATCCACGCGTCGCGCATCGCGTCCAGCAACGCGACCCGTGCGGAAGGCGATTCGAGGAGGACGAAGCGCCACGGCACCGTGTGGTGCGGTGCCGGGGCCGTGACCGCGGCGTCGACCGCGCGGCGGACGGCGTCGCCGTCGACCGGCTCGTCGGTGAAGGCGCGGATGGTGCGCCGCGCGGTAACGGCCCGGCGGGCGCCCTCGGCGAGCGCGTCGTCGGTGCCGAGCCGGAACATGTCGTCGGCCGAACTCCGCACGACGGCCCGGATCCCGGCACCGTCCTCCTCGGTCACCAGGTGGCCGAGCCCGCGCACGACGGCGACCGGCACGGCTCCCGACTTGCCCTTGACCAGCTCGGCGGCCGACGCCAGTTCGTCGACGACGGCGGTCACCGTGACGGCGAGTTCGTTGCCGTGCGTGTCGGTGCGCCCGCGGTGGTCGTCGAGCGCGTCCAGGCCCGCCACGCCGATCGCGACGTCGGTCAGCCCGGTGCGCCACGGCCGCCCGAACGTGTCGCTGACCACGACGCCGACCCGCCGCCCGGTGCGGGCGAGCAGCCCGGCGCGGAGCGCACGCGCGGACGCGTCGGAGTCCTCGGGGAGGAGCAGCAGCGTCCCGGGCTCGGTGTTCGAGGCGTCGACGCCGGCCGCCGCCATCACGAATCCGTGCCGGGTCTCCACGATCCGGGTGTTGCCGCGCCGCGCGACGACGCGCACGGCCTCGGAGTCGATGACCTTCTCGCGGTCGACGCCGCGCAGAAGGCGGCCCTCCGCCTTGCTGACGATCTTGGACGTGACGACCAGCACGTCGCCGTCGGCGAGGCCCACGCCGGAGGCCGCCGCGGCGTCCGCGACCAGCGCCGCGAGGTCGTCGCCGTCCCGCACCTCGGGGATGCCCGGCAGGCCGACGACCTCGTAGCCGCTCGGCGGCGTCACGCGCCGGCCTCCGACGGGCCCGCGTCCACGCGCACCTCGGCGGCCAGGTCGAGCGCGGCCCGGGCCATCGCCGCCGTCGCCTCGACGTCCGTCATCATCAGCGGCACCGCGCGGCACGGGATCCCGGCCGCTTCGACGTCGGCGACCGCCGCCGCGTCGGTGCTGTCCACCAGCCAGCCGTCGAGCAGCCCGGGCCCGTAGTGCTTGGCGACCGCCGCGGCCGACGTCTCCACGCCGACCGCCTCCAGCACCTTGTCCGCCATGCCGCGCACCGGTGCGCCGCCGACGATCGGCGACAGGCCGACGACCGGCGCGGCCGCCTCGACCAGCGCGTCCCGGATCCCGGGGACACCCAGGATCGTGCCGACCGACACGACCGGGTTGGACGGCGGGAGCAGGATCACGTCCGCCGCGGCGATGGCCGCCAGCACGCCGGGGGCCGGCTTGGCCTCCTCGATCCCGACCGCGACGATCGCGTGGGCGGTCGGCTCGGCGCGCAGCTTGACCCAGTACTCCTGGAAGTGGATCGCCTTGCGGGTCTCCGGGCGGTCGGGGTCGTCGACGACGACGTGTGTCTCGACCCGGTCGTCGGACATGGGGATCAGCCGCACCCCCGGGTTCCACCGCGCGCACAGCGCCTCGGTGACCGCGCTCAGCGGGTAGCCGGCGCCCATCATCTGGGTGCGCACGATGTGCGTCGCGTAGTCGCGGTCGCCCAGCCCGAACCAGGTCGGCTCGACGCCGTACGCGCGCATCTCCTCGCGGATGCTCCACGTCTCGTCGCGACGGCCCCAGCCCTGCTCCTCGTTGATGCCCTCGCCCAGCGTGTACATCACGGTGTCGAGGTCCGGGCACACCTTCAGCCCGAACAGGTGGATGTCGTCGCCGGTGTTGCCGACGACAGTGATGTCCGCCTGGGGTTCCGCTGCCTTGAGGCCCCGCAGGAACCGTGCTCCGCCGATCCCGCCGGCCAGTACCACGATGCGCATACCGACCAGTCTCGCAGGCCGGGCGCACGACCTCCCGCAGCGGGGCGACACCCGCGCCGATCACCCCGCACGACGCGCGCGGGCCACCCCTTACGAAAGCCTGACGTCCGGTCATGCCGCCGCCCCGGCAGGGCCCGCCGGGCCTAGCGTCGACGGCATGAGGATCCTCGTCACCGGCGGAGCCGGGTTCATCGGATCGCATGTCACCGAGGCGCTGCTCGCCGCCGGGCACGAGGTGCGGGTGCTGGACGCGCTGCTGCCCGCCGTGCACCGCGCGGCCCCCGCGCTGCCGGGCGACGCCGAGTTCCGGCGGGGCGACGTCCGCGACCCGGACACCGTCGCCGCGGCCCTGCGCGGGGTCGACGCCGTCAGCCACCAGGCGGCGATGGTCGGCCTCGGCCTCGACCTCGACGACGCCCCCGACTACGTGGGCTGCAACGACCTCGGCACCGCCGTCCTGCTCGCCGCCATGGCCCGCGCGGGCGTCGCGCGCCTGGTGCTCGCGGGGTCGATGGTCGTCTACGGCGAGGGCCGCTACGAGTGCGGCGAGCACGGCGCCGTCGTGCCGGGCCCGCGCCCCGCCGCCGACCTCGAACGCGGGCGCTTCGAACCGCGCTGCCCGGCGTGCGGCGGCGAGCTCGCGCCGGGCCGGGTCGCCGAGGAGGCCGCACCGGACCCGCGCAACGTCTACGCCGCCACCAAGCTCGCCCAGGAGCACCTCGCCGCCGCCTGGGCCCGTACCGTCGGCGGCACCGCCACCTCGCTGCGCTACCACAACGTGTACGGGCCGAGGATGCCTCGCGACACGCCCTATGCCGGGGTCGCGTCCATCTTCCGCTCCGCGCTCGCCGCCGGGACCGCCCCGCGCGTGTTCGAAGACGGAGGCCAACGCCGCGACTTCATCCACGTCGGGGATGTCGCCCGCGCCAACGTGGCCGCGCTCGGCCGTGAGGACGTCGGGCTGCGCACCTACAACGTCGGGACCGGCAACCCGCGCACGGTCGGCCAGATGGCGGACGCGCTGGCCGCCGCGCACGGCGGCCCCGAGCCCATGGTGACGGGACAGTTCCGGCTCGGAGACGTCCGGCACATCACGGCGTCCCCGGCCCGGCTGGAACGCGAGCTGGGCTGGCGGGCGGAAGTGGACTTCGAGGACGGTATGCGGGAGTTCGCGGCAGCCGGGATGCGGTGACCGGAACGCCGAAGGCGGCCGGTCAGCGCATCCTGGCCGCCCTAGGCGAGGGCCCCTACATGAGGGCCCTGCACCGGCAGCCGCACCTCGAACCGGCAGCCGCCGGTGACGTTGACGACGCCCACCGACCCCCGGTGCGCCTCCACGATGCCGCGGACGATCGCCAGGCCGAGCCCCGCGCCGCCGTCGGGACCGGGGGTGCGGGCGTGCGAGCCGCGCCAGCCGGTGTCGAAGACGCGGTGCAGGTCGTCCTCGGGGATGCCGCCGCACGCGTCCGTCACCGTCACGACGACCGCGTCCGGCGCACTCTCCACGCCGACCACCACCGCGCCGTCGGACGGCGTGTGCCGGATCGCGTTGACCAGCAGGTTCGTGAGCGCCCGGGACATCTCCTTGCTGTCCACGCGCACCGGCACGGGCTCGATCGCGCCGCCCTCGAGCCGCACCGACCGGGACCGGGCGAGGACTTCGGTGCCCGCGAGGGCGTCGCCGACCAGGTCGTACAGCGAGACCCGCGACAACGACAGCTGCAGCGCGCCGGCCTGGATGCGGGACAGCTCGAACAGGTCGTCCACCATGCCGCTCAGCCGGTCCACCTCGACCCGGATGCGCCGGTGGTAGCGCGCGGGATCGGCCGCGACGCCGTCCTCCAGCGACTCCGCCATCGCCCGCAGGCCCGCCAACGGCGTGCGCAGGTCGTGCGAGATCCACGCGATCAGCTCGCGCCGCGACTGCTCGACCGCCCGTTCCCGGGCCCGGGCCTCGGTCAGCCGGGCGCTTGTGCGCTCCAACTCGCTGCTCAAGTCAGCCAGTTCCGCTATCGACGAGGGGCGCGGAGGCTGGTACGCGGCAGGCTCGCCGTCGGAGGACGCCGAGCCGAGCCCGTGCGCGGCCCGCTGCAGCGCCCGCACGTCGGCGACGACCGGACGCCCCAGCACCGCCGCGACGCCGACCGCCAGCACCGCGGCGACCCCGCACACCACCATCATCACGGTCAGGTCGTGGGAGGACAGGAACATCGCCTGCGCGACCCCGACCGTTCCCGCCGCCATCGCCGCGACCGTCACCACGGAGACCGCGGCCAGCGCGACGGACAGCGGCCGATGCCGCGCCAGCCGCAGGGCGCCCATGCCGACGACCGTCACCACCAGGCCGCACAGGCTCGCGATGAGGCAGACCAGCAGGAAGTCGTCGAGCGGCATCACGCGTCACTCGCAGCACCCGGGGACGCCACCGCCGGATCGGGGAGCTCCGGCTCCACCGCGTCCAGCCGATAGCCGACGCCCCAGACCGTCACCAGCATGCGCGGCGCCGCCGGATCGTCCTCGATCTTCTCCCGCAGCCGCCGCACGTGCACGGTCACGGTCGAGCGGTCGCCGAACGACCAGCCCCACACCTCGTGCATCAGCTCCTCGCGCGAGAACACCCGGCCGGGATGCTGCATCAGGAAGCACAGAAGATCGAACTCGCGTGCGGTCAAGGCGAGTTCCCGACCCCCGCGGGTCGCCCGGTGCGCGCCGACGTCGACCTCGAGGAGCCCGTGCCGCAACGGCGCTCCACCCACCCCGGCGGCCGCGGCACCCGTGCGGCGCAGCACGGACCGGACCCGCAGCACCAGCTCGCGCGGGCTGAAGGGCTTCGTCACGTAGTCGTCCGCGCCGATCTCCAGGCCCAGCACGCGGTCGCTCTCCTCGCCGAGCGCCGTCAGCATCACCACCGGCACCGGCGCGCGCTCGCGCAGCCGGCGGCACACTTCGAGCCCGTCCATGCCGGGCAGCATCAGGTCGAGCACCACGAGGTCCGGAGGCGTCGACTCCGCCATGGCGAGCGCGGTAGGCCCGTCCGGCGCGTGCGCCGTCGCGAAGCCCGCCGCGCGCAGGTAGTCGACCACCACCTCGGCGACGGTCGGATCGTCGTCGACGACGAGAACGGTGCCCGCGGTGCCTGTCATGGGCCGAGTGTAGGGATGCGCACGGGGGCGCCCGCCACTCACGACGAGGCCGTTCGGAATCCGTAAGAAGCACCCGCCCCCCAACCCCGCCCCCAAGCCTCCGTACGAATTTCGTAAGCACGCCGCGCACCGGAATCGCCCCGTTGGCTCCCTAGCGTGAAAGCCATGGATGCCGCCTCTTCCGCCGGGGCCAAGCCCCCGCACACGCCGACACCCGCCCCGACCCCAGCACGCCGCCAGGCCGACGCCGCGGCGGCCGTGGACGTCGTCCTGCCGTGCCTCGACGAAGCCGGCGCCCTCCCGTGGGTCCTGAAACGCATGCCCCCGGGCTACCGCGCGATCGTCGTCGACAACGGGTCCACCGACGGCTCCGCCGACCTCGCCCGGGACCTCGGCGCCCTCGTCGTGCACGAGCCGGTCAAAGGCTTCGGCTCCGCCTGCCACGCCGGCCTCACCGCCGCCACCGCGCCCGTGGTCTGCTTCTGCGACTGCGACGCTTCCCTCGACCCGCGCGAACTCCCGTACGTGGCCGAACCGGTCCGCGACGGCGACGCCGACCTCGTGCTCGGCCGCCGCCGCCCGGCCACGCGCGGCGCCTGGCCGCCCCACGCGCGCCTCGCCAACCGCGTCCTCGCCCACAAGCTCCGCGCCCGCACCGGAGCACGCCTCCACGACCTCGGCCCGATGCGCGCCGCCCGACGCGAAGACCTCCTCGCCCTGGGCCTCACCGACCGCAGATCGGGCTACCCGCTCGAAATGGTCGTCCGCGCGGCCGAGGCCTCCTGGCGCATCCAGGAGACCGACGTGCGGTACCTCCCGCGCACCGGGCGCTCCAAGGTGACCGGCACTCTACGCGGCACCCTCACCGCCGTCCGCGACATGAGCGCGGTGCTCGCCCATGTCTGACCACAGCCGCGACACCACGCTCCTGGTGATCGCCAAATCCCCCGTGCCCGGACGGGTCAAGACGCGGCTGACGCCCGCGCTCACCCCGCACCAGGCGGCGGAGGTCGCCGAGGCGGCACTCGCCGACACCCTCGACGCGGTACGGGCGACCCCGGCCCGCCGCCGCGTCCTCGTCCTCGACGGAGCCCCGAGGCCGTGGTTCCCGGCCGGCTTCGAGGTCGTCCCGCAGTGCGCCGGCGGCCTCGACGTACGCCTCGCCGCCGCGTTCGCCCTGTGCGGCGGACCCGCGCTGCTGGTCGGCATGGACACCCCGCAGATCACGCCCGAACTCCTCGGCACCGTCGACTGGGACACTGCCGACGCGTGGTTCGGCCCGGCCGCCGACGGAGGGTTCTGGGCGCTTGGCCTCCGGCGGCCCGACCCGGCACTGCTCCTCGGCGTCCCGATGTCGACTCCCCGCACCGGCGCCGTACAGCGGGCCAGGCTCACCGCGGCAGCCCTCACCGTGCGGGACCTGCCGACCCTCACGGACATCGACACGGTGGCCGACCTCACCGACGTCGCCGCCACCGCACCGGACACCCGCAGCGCGCGCACCGCCCGCCTGTTCGGCGTCACCGAGCGCACGAAGGCCCTGGCGTGACAACCGCGATCATGGTCGGCCCCCACGCCGACCACCCCCGCCCCGGCCCACTCGCGCCCTACGAGACCGCGCTGCGCGACGGCGGCCCGCTCTACCTCGTCAGGACGGACGGCCGCCGCGAACCCCTCGACGTCGACCGCTGGAAGGCCGCCGCCGACACCGCCGACGAGACCCTCCTCGCCCGCTGCGCCGGCCCGACCCTCGACATCGGCTGCGGCCCGGGTCGCCTCGTCGCCGCGCTCGTCCGACGCGGCACACCGGCCCTGGGCATCGACCTCGCCGCCACCGCCGTCCGCCTCACCGTCCACGCGGGCGGCGCGGCCCTGCGCCGCTCGGTCTTCGACCCGCTGCCGGGCGAAGGCCGCTGGTCCAGCGCCCTGTTGGCCGACGGCAACATCGGTATCGGCGGCGACCCCGAGGCGCTTCTCACCCGAACCGCCGCCCTCCTGCGCCGCGACGGAGTCCTCCTCGTCGAGACCGACCCCCGCAACCCCGACCGCAGCGAACGCTTCGCCGCGCGCGTCGAGGACGCGGCGGGCCACCGAGGAACCCCGTTCCGCTGGGCCGCCCTAGGCCTCCACGCCCTCGAACGCCTCGCGCCGACATGCGGTTTCAAGACCACCGGGACCTGGCACACCGACGACCGTGCCTTCGCCGAGCTGATACGCATCGGCGTGTGACGCGGGTGTGACGCCACAGCGCATGGTCAGCGGTCACGCCGGAACAGCCCGGGGCGCCACGTCCGCAGCGCGATCACGATGCCCGTCGCCGCCGCCACGACCCCCCACACCACCGCGAGGTTCCGTCCGTAGTCCAGCGGCAGCACCGACGGGTTCTGCGTCGGAAGCGGCCGAAGCAGCGCCGGCAAGGTGATCAACGTCGCCGCCACGCCCGCCGCCAGACCGCCCAGCAACGTGCGGCGCACCCACGGAGCCGGACCCCTCGCCGGTACGGCCCGCATGACCACGAACCCCACGCCGAAGACCAGCGTGGCGAAGACCGCGTCGTGCAGCACGAGTCCACCGACGAGCCACCGGGCCACACCCCACTTGTCGACGTACGAGGGCTCGTCGAGCAGCCCCGCCGTCCCGTAGCCCATCAACGCCAACCCGCCCGCACCCAGCACCGCCCGCGACCACCACACCACGCGCGACCCACGCGCCCGCTCCGTCGTGCTCACAGGACCACCTCCATCCGCGACACCCACTTCGTCTGGAGCACACCCGGACGGTTCGGCGCGATGACCCGGGCCGGGTACCCGTGGTCCTCCGCGAGCGGCTCCCCGTTGAGGGAAAGGGCCAGCAGGCTCAAGGGATCGCGTGCGTACTCGCGCCGCATCTCCATGACCGCGTACGGGCTGAACCGCTCCAGCGAGAACACCCGCAAGGTCGCGTGCTCCGGCGCGCCCGCACGCTCCAGCAGGTCGCGGATCCGGACCCCCGTCCACGACGCCGACGCGCTCCAGCCCTCCACACACGCGATGGGCAACGTGACGGTGTGCTGCGGCATGGCCAGCAACTCCTCGCGCGAGACGCTGAATCCGCGCGGCCCGACCACCGTGAGCCGCCACGCCGGATCGCGGATCGGCGCGAGGACGCCCGCGCCCGCCGCCGTCTTGTTGACCGGCAGCCCCTGCGGACCGACCCCGGGCCGGCGCGGCGCAAGCAGCGAGACCTTGCCCAGCGGTGAGAACGACTGCCCCACGGTCGCCAGCGTCACGACACCCACCGAGGCGCCCAGCGCCGCCATGAGCCCACGACGCGACGGCCCGTCCACAGCCTGTGGAACCGCAGTTCCCCGCGCTCGCCGCCAGTGCCCCACGATCGTCGGCAGCTGCACGGCGATGTGCAGCACCAGCGCGCCGGTCACCACCCACCCGATCCAGTAGTGCACCGGGACGAACGGGAACGGCCACGGGTACCACTGCACGATGTTGAGCAGCCCGCCGGCCAGTTCGAAGACCGCCGCGGCGACGAGCACCGCGACCGACAGCCGCTCCAGCGCGTGCCGCACCGACCGGGCCGGAGGCCACGCGAACAGCCGGGGGTAGACCACCCACAGCTTCACGAGCAACAGCGGGACCGCCGCGATGCCGGTGGCGACGTGCAGGCCCTGCGTCACGCGGTAGCCCCACACCGGTCGGCTCGGCAGCGCCAGCCAGCCCGGCTGATGCTGCATCAGGTGGCTGAGCACGCCGGTCAGGAAGCACACCGCGAAGGCCGGCCCGAGCAGCCGACCCACCACGACCGCAGTGCGCGGATCGTGCAGCGCGGAACCGAACGCGCCCTCCCGCAGTGGACCTCGGCGCAGCGCGGCGGGCGGCTCGGGCAGCGGAATGTCGGGTGCCCCGGCGGCGCGCGGCAGGCGGGGGATACGGATCCTGCTCATGTCCGCACTCAACCCCCAAAGTGCCCCCGCTGCACCGCTTCGCCTCCTTACAGACTCCTGACGCATCGACGAGGCGGACTCACAAGCCGGTCCGGGGCTGCCATGGTCGGGGCATGCCAGCGGCGACACAGCCCGGAAACCGACCCGGGAAGACCTCAGGAACCCGACCCGGGGAGACCTCGGAAGCCCACCGCCCCAAGAGCCCCGAGACCCACCTGGCCACAGCGCTGGCCGTACTGCTCGTCGTCCTCCAGGCCGCGGTGCTCGCCTACGCGGTCCACGGCGCCCACACCCGGTCGGGCGACTACGGCACGTACGTCGTCTACGCCGTCGCCTGGTCGGTCTTCGCCGTCGCGGCCTGGCTGACGATCCGCCGCGTCCCTCGTCGGGCAGCCGTCCCGCTGATCCTCCTGGGCGCGGTCGCCTTCCAACTGATCGCCCTCTCCGCCCCACCCCAGACCAGCGACGACGCCTACCGCTACGCCTGGGACGGCCGCGTCCAGGCCGCCGGGATCTCGCCGTACCGCTACACCCCTCAGGACCCCGCCCTCGAACGCCTGCGCGACGACTGGCTGTTCCCGCCGCCGGAGCAGGGCCCCTGCGTCGGGTGGTTCAAACACCCGCTCCCCGACGGCGCCTGCACCCTCATGAACCGCCCCGCCGTCCACACGATCTATCCACCCGTCGCGCAGGCCTGGTACCGCCTGGTCCACGCGGCGACCCCGTCCGACGGCCGCGAACCCGTGCAGGCGGCAGCCGCGCTGACCGCGATCGCCGTCACGCTCGCGCTGCTCTGGTTGCTCCGCCGCATCGGTCGGGACCCCAGGCACGTCGTGCTGTGGGCGTGGTGCCCGATGGTCGCCCTGGAATGCGGCAACAACGCGCACGTGGACGCACTCGGAGTGTTCTTCCTCGTGCTCGGCCTCGGCGCGGTCGCCGCGAAGCGCCCCCTGCTCGGCGGCCTGCTGGCCGGTGCCGCGATCGCCACCAAGATGTTCCCCGCCGCATCGCTCGTCGGGGCGGCCCGGAGGCGCCCGTGGCTCACGTGGGGGACGGCCGCCGCGACGGTGCTTCTCTCCTACGTCCCGTACCTGCTGATCTCCGGCTCGGCCGTCATCGGCTACCTGCCCGGCTACCTCAAGGAGGAGGACTACAACGACGGCGCCCGGTTCGGCCTGCTCGACCTCGTGCTGCCCGAGGCCGCCACACCGTTCGCGGCGGTCGCGGTCCTCGTCGTCACCGCCGTCGTCGTGTCGCGCCGCTCCGACCCGGACCGCCCCTGGCACGCCGCCCTCACGATGACCGGCACGCTGCTGCTGGTGCTGGCCCCGAACTACCCCTGGTACTCACTCATCCTGGTGGCCCTCGTCGTCCTGGACGGCCGCGCGGAATGGCTCGCGGTAGGCCTCGCCGGGTACGCCCTCTACTTCACCTGGATGCTCGGCATCACCGACACCCAGATGGCGGCCGTGCACCACATCGCGTACGGCGCCGCGCTCGCCGTGGTGGTGTCCACCGCGGCACTGCGCGGCCGCCGCACACGCATGACGCACCGTCAGCCCGAGTGCGCCGCGGAACCCGTGCCGCCCTCCGAGGCCGAGGCCGTGGTGCCGGAGCCCGTCGGAACCACGGGCAACCCGGCCGCCCGCCAAGCCTGAAACCCCCCGACCACATCCGTCGCACGCGGCAGCCCCAGGTCCAGCAGCGACGCCGCCGCCAGGCTCGACGCGTAGCCCTCGTCGCACAGCACGATCACGCGGACGTCGTAGCCGGTCGCCTCCGGCAGCCGCGCCTCGCCCGCCGGGTCGAACCGCCACTCCAGGTGGTTGCGTTCGACGACGAGCGCGCCGGGCACGGTGCCGTCCGCGGCCCGCTGCCCGGCGTTGCGGGTGTCGACCAGCACGGCCCCCGAGCGGGTGACCTCGTCGTAGGCCTCCTCCGGGGTGACCCGCACGAAGCGCGCCCGCGAGGCCGCGAGCAGCCCGTCCACTCCGGGACGTACGGCCCGGGCGCTCACCAGTGCTCACCCGACCGCTCGACGCGCAGCTGCGGCAACGGGCCGTCGGAGCGCTCCAACGCCTCGTGGTCCGCCGCGTACAGCGTCATCGAGGTCAGCCGCGGCGCGTACACGTGCACGCTCACCGCCGGCTCGGTCCCCATGTTGGTGACCTCGTGGACGTAGCTGGGCCCGAAGACCCGCTGGGTGCCCGGCCGCAGCACCCGCTCGCGGGCACCCGCCCGCCGCAGCGGCGTGACGACCAGGGAGCGCTCGTGCAGTTCGCCGGTGACGACGGTGAACACGCCGGACGAGCCGCCGTGGTCGTGCAGCCCGGTGCCCTGTCCGGGCAGCCAGCTGAGCAGCCACACCTCGTGGTCGTCGGCGGAGTGCAGGAGCCGGTACCAGCGCGACACCGGGTCGAACTCCACGGTGTCGAGCGCGGCGGCGGCCTCGCGGGCGTAGCTGTCGGCGAGGCCGGCGAGCCGGGCCACGGTGGGACGGGTGACGGGGGCCGGCGGAACGGCCAGGTGCGGGGGAGCGGCGAGCGGGTCGCCGGCGACCGTGATGTCACTGGACATGCGCGGGAGTCCTCGGGAGCGGTGGCGCGGCGGTGGCAGCCGGCGCGCGGGTACGGACTGGTTCCGGGGGTGGCGGGCGGGCCAGTGGCACCGGCGGGAGTCCGACGACCGCGCGCGTGTGGCGCGCCGACTCGTCAGGTCGTCAACCGCGGGATCGAACCGGAGGGATGTGCCGGACGTACCTGGTCCAGGGCACCGCCTGCGCGGCGAGGGCGTGCGGGAAGGCCGCCCTCAGCTCGTACAGGTGCGACAACACAGCGCAGCGTCGGTCCTCGGGAGGTCGGCGGCGCGACTCCGGAGCGGCATGCGGTGTGCGGACATGCCCAAAAGGACACCTGGAAGGAGGCCCGTCTGTCAACTCGGGTTCGCCCGTCCGGGAGACCCTGGCTGCTCCGGCCGTGTCACGGATCGCCGATTCGGGTGACGAGAATGTCGGGAGGGTTGAAATTGAAGGTGCTGGGGGAGTGATTTCCTGACATGTCGCCTGTGCGCGTCCCCCCTGGTTCTTCCTGCTGTGACGTCGGTCATTCCGGTGAGAATTTCGGCGGAAGCGGGGAACCCTGGTGGTCGCGCGGCGCGTAGGTCCATTACGAGTCGGCATCGGCCGGGTTGGCCCGGATCGTGTCGACGGGGCCGGCGTGACGGGCGCGGTGCCGGACGGGGACTCGGGGTTGATTGATATGTCCGAGTTTGGTGGAATACGTCCAACCTCGCGGGGTGGTGTGGTCCCGGGGGGTGAATCCGAGCCCCAATAGCAGAGCTCGGCTTGACGGGACAGTAACGACGCGCTTGTAATTTCACACATGCTGTGACCATGGCCGGTAACGGCTTAATAACGGGGACGTAAAACGGGTCGAGGAGGCACGCGATGGGCGAGCTCTTGGAGCTGCTGGTCGAGGACGGCGTCATGGAAGGGGAGGAGGAACTCACCTGGCAGGAGCGCGCGCTGTGCGCGCAGACCGACCCCGAGTCCTTCTTTCCGGAAAAGGGCGGTTCGACGCGCGAGGCCAAGAAGGTCTGCTTCTCCTGCGAGGTCCGCGACGAATGCCTGGAGTACGCGCTCGCGAACGACGAGCGCTTCGGCATCTGGGGCGGGCTCTCCGAGCGTGAGCGCCGTCGGCTGAAGAAGCGCGCGGTCTGACCGCAACCGCACCACCAACCCCCGGGTAGCCCGCCCGGATCCGGGGTCGGGGTCGCGGACCCGCCGGGAAGCACGGTCGCGGTGTCGTAGTGTGGGGCCGTCCAGCAGGGTGCTGGACGATCATCGCCGTCGCTCCCGAGCCTCCCGGGGTCCTTAGCCCTGATGCCACTTTTCACGCAACAGTCGGCCTACGCGCACGCGCCGGCGTATCCGAGACATGTCGTCACCGCGATTCTCGTCGCCCACGACGGCGCCCGCTGGCTGCCCGGCACGCTGACCGGGCTGCTCGGCCAGGAACGCCCCGTCCAACGCGTCGTCGCCGTCGACACCGGCAGCACCGACGCCACGCCCCGGCTCCTCGAGGACGCCCTGGGCCCGGCCTCGGTCATCACCACCGCACGCAACACCCGCTACGGCGACGCGCTCGCCGAGGCGGTGCGCACCGTCCCGGTCGCCGACGAGGCGTCGCTCCCGTACTCCATCGCCCAAAGCGGCGGCGGTTACGGCGCGGCGGACCCGTACGGCCCGGACTCCTTCGGCGCCTCCGACGAGTACCCCGGCGGCCCGCGCTCCGGCGAACTCGTCGAGTGGTTCTGGCTGCTGCACGACGACAGCGAGCCCGCGCCCGACGCGCTGCACCTGCTGCTGCGCGCCGCCGACGAACTCCCGTCCGCCGCCGTGCTCGGACCCAAGCTGCGCAGCTGGTACGACCGCCGCCAGCTCCTCGAGGTCGGCACCACCATCGCGCGCAGCGGCCGCCGTTGGACCGGACTCGAACGCCGCGAGCAGGACCAGGGCCAGCACGACGCCGTCCGCGGCGTGCTCTCCGTCGGCAGCGCCGGCATGCTCGTGCGCCGCGACGTGTGGGAGGCCCTCGGCGGCCTCGACTACCGGCTCTCCTTCGGCCGCGACGACACCGACTTCGGCTGGCGCGTCAACGCCGCCGGGCACCGCGTCGTGGTCGTCCCCGACGCCGTCGTGCTGCACGCCGAGGCCGTCACCCGCGAACGCCGCCCGATCGACGCCGGCCGCGTGCACCACGCGCACCGCGTCGACCGCGCGGGCGCCACCCTGACGCTGCTCGGCAACGCCCCCGGCAAGACCCTTCCACTGGCGTGGCTGCGGCTGTTCTTCGGCAGCTTCGTCCGCGCGCTCGGCTACCTGGTCGGCAAGCTCCCGCGCATGGCCCTCGACGAGTTCCTGGGCTCGATGTCCGCGCTGCTGCGCCCCGTGCGCGTCATGGGCCTGCGCCGCTCGCGGGCGCGCACCCGCTCGGTCGACGACGCCGACTTCCGCGACCTGTTCCCGCCACGCGGCGCCACCGTGCGGCTCGCGTTCGACTCGCTGGTCGGCAGCATCAGCCGCCGCGTCGAACCGGAGGGCACCCGCGGCCGGCACAGCGTGCTGGAGTCCGGGCCCACCTCGGAGGACGCCGAGGACCTCGAGGTCGAGAACTTCGCCCGGCTGCGCGCGCTCGCGCAGCGGCCCGGCATCCTCGTCACCGTCCTGCTCGCGCTCGTCACCCTGGTCGCCGCGCGCGACCTGCTGACCGGCGGCCGGCTGCTCGGCGGCGCCCTGCTGCCCGCCCCCGACTCGGCGGGCGACCTGTGGGGCCGCTTCACCGAGACCTGGCACGGCGTCGGCCTCGGCGGCGACGAGACCGCACCCCCTTATCTGGCCGTGGTCGCCGCGCTCGGCACGCTGCTGTTCGGCAGCGCGTCCGCCGCGGTCACCGTGCTGCTCGTCGGCAGCGTCCCGCTCGCCGGCCTCACCGCGTACCTCAGCGCGCGCCGACTCGTGCCCAACACCCTGGTCAGGGCGTGGGGCGCGGCGGTGTACGCGCTGCTGCCGGTGGCCACCGGCGCGATCGCCTCGGGCCGGATCGGCACCGCCGTCGTCCTGGTCCTGGCACCGGTGATCGCCCGCGGCGCCGTCCAGGTCGCCGGGCTCGGCACCCTCGCCGCGTCGTGGCGGGCCGCGTGGGGGACCGCGCTGGTGCTCGCGATCGCCACCGCGTTCGTCCCGCTGACGTGGGTCGTCGCGGTCGTGCTCGGACTGTGCGCGCTGCCCGCCGCGTTCCTCGCCGGACGCCTCGGCACGGGCCTGGTGGCGCGGCTCGCCGTCGCACTGGGCCTGCCGCTCGTCCTGCTCATGCCGTGGACGCCCTCGATGTTCAGCGGCGACCGGCTCTTCCTCGAAGCGGGCCTCGCGCCCGCCGGGCTCGCCGAGAAGGGCGCCAACCCGTTCGGCCTGCTGCTCCTCGACCCGGGCGGCCCCGGCACCATCCCCGCCTTCCTCGGCGCGGGCCTGCTGCTCGCCGCGCTCGCCGCGCTGCTGCGCGACTCGCGCCGCCAGGCGGTGCTCGCCGCCTGGGCGGTCGCGCTCGTCGGCCTGGTGTTCGCCGTCGCGGTCAGCCGCCTCGACGTCGCCGGCACGGCCGACAGCGGCAAGGTCGCGGCCTGGCCCGGACTCGCCACCGTCGTCATCGGCCTCGGCTACGTCGCCGCGGCGATGGTCGGCGCCGAGGACGCCAAGGCCCGCGTCGCCGCGAGCAGCTTCGGCTGGCGGCAGCCCGCCTCCGTCGTGGTCGCGGCCGTCGCGGCGGCCACCCCGTTGCTCGCCGCGGCCGCCTGGGTGTGGCAGGGCACGGACGGTCCGGTCACCCGGGCCGACAGCCCGTACGTCCCGCCCTTCATCGCGTCCGAGAACGGCGGAGCCGACCGGGCCCGCACGCTCGTGCTGCGCACCGACGCGTCGGGCGCCATCACGACCAGCCTCGTGCGCGGCAGCGGCCTGCACCTCGGCGACGCCGAGGTCGCCCCGGACACCAAGCAGCACCAGGTCCTCGACGACTACGTCGCGGCCTTCCTCTCCGGCACCGGCAGCGCCGACGCACGCGGCCTGTCCGCCTTCGCGATCCGGTACGTGCTCCTCCAGTCGCCCGCCGACCCGCAGTTGGTCGCGCGCCTCGACGGCGCCCCCGGACTGCTGCGCAAGGCCGCCGAGAAGGACAGCACGCTGTGGCGCGTCGAAGGCGTCAACGCGCGCGTCACCATCCAGCAGGGCGACGGCCAGAGCATCCCGGTCGTCTCCGGCGAGGACACCGTCGGCACACGCATCGACGCCGGTCCCGAGGGCCGCAAGCTGCGCCTCGCCGAGCGCGCCGACTCCGGCTGGAGCGCGACGCTCGACGGCCGCAAGCTCACGCCCGTCACCCTCGACGGCTGGCAGCAGGGCTTCGAACTCCCCGCCGCCGGCGGCCGGCTGACGATCGAGCACTCCAGCGGCGCACGCCCGGTGTGGCTGATCGCCGAGGCGGTCCTGCTGCTCGTCGTGGTCGTGCTCGCGCTGCCCGCGCGGCGCCGCGCCAACGACGACGACCTGCCGGAGACCGCCGCGGCCGCCGTCAAGAGCACGGAGGAGCCCGGCGTCTCCGAGGTGTCCGCGTCGCTGCCCGGCGGGGGGCGGCGGGCCCGCCGCGCCCGTGCCGCGGCCGTGGCCGCCGGGACGGACGCACCCGTGTCCGACACCGACGAGCCGGACGCCACGGCGGACACCGACGGCCCGCCCACCGGCTCGCTGTTCGTGCCCGCGCCCAGCACCGCGCCCGACCCGCCGGTCAGCCCGGAGGACGACGACTGGGACCTCGGCCAGTACGCCCGCGGCTTCCAGCCCAGCGAGAGCCCCGTCTCCGCCGAGACCGGCCAGTCCGACGTCTCCAGCGGCGAGTACCCGGCCGTGCCCGGCTACGGCGCCGGCTACGAGCAGTACGACCAGGGCGGCTACGGCACCGGCTACGACAGCGGCGGCTACCCGGTGCCCGACCAGTACGCGCAGGCCGGCTACGCCGGGCAGCCGTACGACGCGGGCCGGCCGCAGCAGGGCTACGGGCAGCCCGGGTACGACCAGGGCGGCTACGGCCAACCCGGCTACCCGCAGGACGGCTTCGTCCCGTACCAGCCGGACGGCACCGCGGGCTACCCGCCCGAGTCCGGTGACGACGCCGCGACCCGCGCGTGGCAGCCCGGCGAGGACGACCCCTGGCCCCCGCAGCAGCCGCCCCGACCCGGAGGCACCCGGTGAAGCGCACCACCCTGTCCCTGGCCGTAGCGGTCGCCGTGCTCGCGCTGGTGGTCGGCATCGCGACGCTGACCAGGCCGTCCGCCGGGCACGCCGTCGAGGCCAAGCCGCCGCGCCAGGTGCCGATACAGCGCGCCGACGCGGTGTGCCCGCAGGTCGCCGCGATGCCCGGCGCCGCGACGCTCTACACGGCCGTCACGCCGAGCGCGTCGTCCGCCCAGCCGGGCGGCGCGCGGCTCGCCGAACTCGCCGACGCGACCAAGGAACGCGGCAAGCTCGAGACGGTCGGCAAGCCGGCCGCGGTCAACGTCGAGACCGCCGAGGTCCCGGCGCTCGGCTGGGTCGCCACCGGCGGGTTCGCGCCCGGCTTCACCGCGCAGTCCACGACCCGGCTCGCGAGCGGGTCGGGCCGCGGGCTCAGCGGCGCGGTGTGCCAGGCGCCGGGCACCGACCAGTGGTTCGTGGGGACGTCGACCGCCGACAAGCGCAAGGCGTACCTGTACCTGAGCAACAGCACCAACGTGTCCGCGCAGGTCGACGTCGAGCTCTACGGCAAGGACGGCCAGGTACAGGTCGACGGCGTGCGCAGCCTGAACATCGAGCCGGGCAAGACCGAGAACATCCTGCTGTCGACGCTCAACCAGGCCACCAAGATCGACGCCGCCGCGGTCCACGTGCTGGTGCGCTCGGGGCGGATCGCCGCCGCGGTGCGCGACCAGGAGGACAACATGGGAGTCGACTGGCTCCCGCAAGCCGGCCTCCCGGGCCGCCAGTTCATCGTGCCGGGGCTGCCGGGCAACGCGACCGACGTGACGCTGACGCTGTTCGGCGCGAGCGACACCGACACCGAGGTGTCCATCGAACTGGTCGGCAAGGCCAGCACGTTCAAGCCGGCCGGGCACGAGTCGGCGACGGTCAAGCGCGGTTCGGTCCTCGAGGTGGGTCTCGGCCCGATCACGCAGGGCGAGTCGTCCGCGCTCAAGCTGACCGCGGCCCGCGCCGACGTCCTCGTCGGCGTGAAGGTCCGCCGCGGCACCAACGACCAGGGCGACGTCGCCTTCCTGGCGCCCACCCCCGCCCTTGACGGCAAGGCGGTGTTCGCCGACAACCGCGCGGGCGGGACGCAGACGAGCACCATGATGCTGACGGCCCCCGAGGGCAACGCGAAGGTGCGGCTGACCTCGACCGCGGGCGCCGACCCGGCCACCAGCGACGTGGAGGTCCCCGGCGGCACCACCGTCGAGGTCCCGGTGCCGGTCCCGGCCGGCGCCACGCAGTTCGCCGTGACCGTCGAGGCGCTCCCCGGCTCCGGGCCGGTGTACGGCGCCCGCATGATCGCCGAACAGGTCGACAAGCAGCAGATGTTCACGATCCAGGGCATGACCGGCGTGCGCGAGAAGGTGGCGCTGCCGACGGTGCGCGAGGACGTGGCGATCACGGTGCCGCAGCCCAAGGGCGCCGCCAAGTAGCACGCGAGGGTCGGCCCGGACCTCAGTCGTCCGGGTCGACCGCCTCGGGGTCGAGCCCCAGCAGGTCCGCGACCTGCTCGACGAGGATGTCGTGCACCAGCATCTCCAGCTCGCTGCGGCTCTCCGCGCGCAGTTCGAGCGGCCGCCGGTACAGGATGATCATCGCGGTCTCGTGCTGCGTCGCCGGCACCATGCGCCCGAGCGCGACCGGCTCGTCGGTCAGCAGCTCTGTCTCGGCCTCGGGGACGTCCAGCACGGCGAACCGCACGCGCTCCAACTCGGGCCAGCGCTTGGTCAGCCGCTCCACCGAGTCCGACGCCAGGTCGTCGAACTTCTCCGCGCGCGTCAGCGCGATCGGCACCGGGCGCGGCGCCAACGGGCCGCGCATACCCCGGCCGTGCCGGTCGCGGCGGCGCCGCCGCGGTGGTCGATCGCGGTGGGACGGGCCTGGCGGGTGCTCACTGTGCACGCCTTCGAGCTTAGCCGCCCGGGTCCCACGATCGTGCGGTCGCCGCACGTCACGGCGACACGAGAGCCTGACGTGGGGCGTATGTGACCCGTGCGCGCTCCGCGTGCGGTACCGTCCATCCCCGTGAGCCCTGTACGTCGCTGTTCGCGGACTGCATGCGGCCGCTCTGCGGTCGCGACGCTGACGTACGTCTACGCGGACTCCACGGCGGTGCTCGGGCCCCTGGCCACGTACGCCGAACCGCACTGCTACGACCTGTGCGCCGAGCACTCCGAGCGGCTGACCGCGCCGCGCGGGTGGGAGGTCGTCCGCCTCGCGCCCGACCCCGCCGCAGGCAAGCCCAGCAGCGACGACCTCGAAGCGCTCGCCAACGCGGTCCGCGAGGCCGCCCGCCCGCCGCAGCCCACCGTGCCCGAACCCGCCGACCGCGGCGGGCAGTCGGACTCCGGGCGCCGCGGCCACCTGCGTGTCCTGCGCTCACCCGACTCTTGATCCGGCACCGCCACAATGGGACTGACATACGGTCAGATTCGGCGGCGGGCGCCACGGCGCTAGGGTTGTCCCGGCCGAAGGACACCGCAGCGGCCGTCCAGACAACCGTCGTATCTGCACACAACGAGCGGAGCCCCGGTGCGCGACCTCTCCCAGATCGTGAAGGCCTACGACGTCCGGGGCGTGGTCCCCGACCAATGGGACGAAGCCACCGCGCGCGCCCTCGGCGCCGCGTTCGCCAAGGTCACCGGCGCCGCCGCGATCGTCGTGGGCCGTGACATGCGCCCCAGCTCGCCCGCGCTGTCCCGGGCCTTCGCCGAAGGCGCCGCCGCGCAGGGCGCCGACGTCACCGAGATCGGCCTCGCCTCCACGGACGAGCTCTACTACGCCAGCGGCAGCCTCGGCCTGCCCGGCGCGATGTTCACCGCGAGCCACAACCCGGCCCAGTACAACGGCATCAAGATGTGCCGCGCAGGCGCGTCCCCGATCGGCGCCGACACCGGGCTCGCCGAGATCCGCGCGCTCGCCGAGGCCGGCGTGCCCGACGCCGACGGCGCCGCCGGCACGATCACCGAGCAGGACGTGCTGCCCGGCTACGCCGACTACCTGCGCGGACTCGTCGACCTGACCGGCATCCGCCCGCTCAAGGTCGTCGTCGACGCGGGCAACGGCATGGGCGGCCACACCGTCCCCGCGGTGCTCGCCGGCCTCCCGCTGGAGGTCGTGCCGATGTACTTCGAGCTCGACGGCACGTTCCCCAACCACGAGGCCAACCCGCTCGACCCGAAGAACCTGGTCGACCTCCAGGCCAGGGTCCGCGAGACCGGCGCCGACATCGGCCTCGCGTTCGACGGCGACGCCGACCGCTGCTTCGTCGTCGACGAGAAGGGCGACCCCGTCTCGCCGTCCGCGATCACCGCGCTGGTCGCCGTCCGCGAGCTCGCCAAGGACCCGGGCGCCACGATCATCCACAACCTGATCACGTCCGCCGCGGTCCCGGAGATCGTCCGCGAGCACGGCGGCACCCCGGTGCGCACCCGCGTCGGCCACTCCTTCATCAAGCAGGAGATGGCCGAGACCAACGCGGTCTTCGGCGGCGAGCACTCCGCGCACTACTACTTCCGCGACTTCTGGCGCGCCGACACCGGCATGCTCGCCGCGATGCACGTGCTCGCCGCGCTCGGCGGGCAGCACGGCCCGCTGTCCGCGCTGGTCGCCGACTACGACCGGTACGCCGCGTCCGGCGAGATCAACAGCGAGGTCGCCGACCAGGCCGCCGCCACCGAGACCGTGCGCGCCGCGTTCGCGGACCGCCCCGGCGTCACGGTCGACGACATGGACGGCATGACCGTGGCCGGCGAGGGCTGGTGGTTCAACCTGCGCCCGTCCAACACCGAGCCGCTGCTGCGCCTGAACGTCGAGGCCAAGGACACCGCGACCATGTCGGCGCTGCGCGACGAGGTCCTCGCGCTCGTGCGCGGCTGACGATCCGTCCTCCGTGTGAACCTCTTCGGCCCCCGCCGCGGAGCGCCGGACTCCGGCGTGTGCCTGCGGCGGGTGGCCGATCTTGGAATCCTGGAACCTGTCAGTAGGGTGTGACGTTGTCCGTCCGGCCGCGGCCCCTGACCGTCCTCGTGGGAGAAGCCTTGAAGATCGAACCCTCGCTCCTTGCGATCTTCGCGTGCCCGGTGTGCCACTCCCCGCTGCGTGCGGACGACGGCGCCGCCGAGCTGGTCTGCACGTCCGACAGCTGCGGACTGGCCTACCCGGTACGCGACGACATCCCCGTGCTGCTCGCCGACGAGGCGCGCCGCCCGGGCTCCGACACCCGCGGCACCGGCAAGGCATGATCCCCGTCGACGAGGCGCTGCTCGACGACGCCGACGGCCTCGGCCGCGCCGACGGCGGGCAGGCGCTGCTCTCCCTCGCCGGCGCGGGCGCGCAGGTGCGCCGCGCCGCCTGGGCGGTCGCCGAGTCGGGCCTGCGCCCGGTCGCGCCCGGCGACCGGCCGCGCGTCCTCGCCGTCGCCGTGCCGCCGCAGTGCGGCCCGGTCGTGTCGGCGCTCGCCGCACTGACCGCCGCGTCCGCCGCGGTGCCCGTCGTCGCGGTGACCGGCGACATACTGCCCGGCTGGGTCGGCCCGCTCGACCTGCTGGTGCTGGCCGGTCCCGAGGGCACCGAGCCCGAGCTGCTCCGGCTCGCCGAGCAGGCCTACCGGCGCGGCTGCGGCGTCGCCGCGGTCACCCGCGCCGGATCGCCGCTCGACGGCGCCGCCGAGCAGTCCCGCGGCCTGCGCGTTCACGCGCTCGCCCCGACCGCCGGCGGCCCCGACACGCTCGCCCCGAACACCGCGTTCTGGCCGCTGCTCGCCGCACTGCTCTCGATCGGGCAGTCGTGCGGCGTCGGCGGGTACGGGCCCGGCGAGGCGCTGGACGGCTTGGCCGACCGGCTCGACGCCGTCGGGCTGCGCTGCCGCCCCGCCGCCGACGCGTACTCCAACCCGGCGAAGGCGCTCGCCCTCGACCTGGCCGGCACCGTCCCCGTGGTCTGGGGCACCGGGCCGATCGCCGGTGTCGCGGCCGCCCGGTTCGCCGCCGCGCTCGGCTCGGTCGCGGGCCTGCCCGCACTGTCCGGCACGCTGCCGGACGCCGCCGTCACGTCCGGGAACCTGTTCGACGGCTCGCTCGGCGGCGCCGCGACCGACTCCGACGATTTCTTCCGCGACCGCGTCGAGGACCCCGAACCGATGCGGCTGCGCCCGGTGCTGTTCGTCGACGACGACGCCCCGGCCGTCCGCCGCCAGGTCGACCACGTGCGGCGCGTCGCCGCCGACCTCGCGCTGCCGTGCAACGAGGTCACCGCCGAGGGCCGCGACCCGCTGGCCCGGCTCGGGGACCTCGTCGCGCTCGCCGACTTCACGGCCACCTACCTCGGACTGACCACGGGACACGACACGGGCGCGGGCGGCTGCTTCGCCGACCTGCCCGGCGGCCCGGCGCGGCCGGACGGGCCAGGTAGGGACGGAGCCCGATAGCTATGGACCGCCTGATCAACCGGGTGCGCGCCTACGGCTGGGGGTCCGCGACCGCGATCCCGGAGCTGCTGGGCGCAACGCCCACCGGCGAGCCGCAGGCCGAGCTGTGGATGGGCGCCCACCCCGGCGACCCGTCCCGCGTCGACCGCGGCGCCGGCCCGCGCTCGCTGGTCGACGTCATCGCCGCCGACCCCGTGGACGAGCTGGGCGCGGCGACCGCCGCGCGGTTCGGCGCACAGCTGCCGTTCCTGTTCAAGGTGCTCGCGGTCGACAAGCCGCTGTCGCTCCAGGTGCACCCCAACGCCGCGCAGGCCGCCGCCGGGTTCGCCGACGAGGACGCGCGCGGCATCCCGCGCGAGGCGCCGTTCCGCAACTACGTCGACGCCAACCACAAGCCCGAGCTGGCCTGCGCGCTCACCGACCTGGAGGCGCTGTGCGGCTTCCGGGAGGTCGCCGCGACGGTCAAGCTGCTCGACCTGCTCGGCGTGCCCGAGCTGCAGCCGTGCGCCGACGCGCTGCGCGAGCGCCCCGAGTCCGAGGGCCTGCGCAGCGCGATGACGCAGGCGCTGACCCTTCCGGACAACCGCAAGGCCGCGGTCGTCGGCGAGGTCGCGTCGGCGTGCCTGCGGGTCGCCGGGACGCCGTCGCCGTTCGCCGCCGCGTGCCTGGCCGTCGCCGACCTGGCCCGTCGGCACCCGGCCGACCTGGGCGTGGTCGCGGCGCTGCTGCTGAACCACATGCGGCTGACCGAGGGGCAGGCGGTCTACTTCGCGGCGGGGCTGCCGCACTCGTACCTGAGCGGCACGTTCGTTGAGATCCTCGCGAACTCGGACAACGTGCTGCGCTGCGGACTGACGGACAAGCACATCGACGTGGCGGAGCTGCTGCGCGTGCTCGAGTTCCGGGCCGGGCCCGTCGACGTGCTCGCGCCGATCGAGGGGCCGGACGGCGAGCAGGTCTACCACACGCCGGTGCCCGACTTCCGGCTGTCGCGCTACGTCCTGGACGGCGGCGCGGCCCGCCTGCTGCCGGACGGGCGGCCGCAGATCCTGCTGTGCACCGCGGGCGGCGCCAAGCTGGCCGGTGCGCACGGCACGGTCGAGCTGGCGCGCGGCCAGTCGGTGTACGTGCCGGCGTCCGACCCGGCGGTGTCGCTGGCCGGCGACGGCCTGGTGTTCCGCGCGACGGTGCCGAGCCCGAACGGCGCCGCGGCCTGATCCGTACCGGAGCGTCGGTGCGTCCGACACACATATAGGCAGTCTCGGGAGAATCGATTCGGCGCCGGCGCTCCGATGGCACAATGCCTCGGATCACGACCACTGACACGCGACGACGGGGCGGTACAGCATGAGTGCGGGCGGCGGAACAAAGGCGGTCGTGGCGGCGCTGGCCGCCAACCTCGGCATCGCGGTCGCGAAGTTCGTCGCCTTCGCCATCACCCGCTCCTCCTCGATGCTCGCCGAGGGCGTCCACTCGCTCGCCGACTCCGGCAACCAGGTGCTGCTGCTGATCGGCGGCAAGCGCTCGGAACGCGAGGCCACTCCCGAGCACCCGTTCGGCTACGGCCGCGAGCGCTACATCTACGGCTTCCTCGTCTCGATCGTGCTGTTCACCATCGGCGGCGTCTTCGCGGTCTACGAGGGCTACGAGAAGATCGTCCACCCGCACGAGCTGGACAGCTGGTACTGGGCGGTCGGCGTGCTGGTCTTCGCGCTCGTCCTCGAGGGCTTCTCGTTCCGCACCGCCATCCAGGAGTCCAACCAGATCCGCGGCAAGCTCTCGTGGCCGCAGTTCGTGCGCCGCGCCAAGTCGCCCGAACTGCCGATCGTGCTCCTGGAGGACTTCGGCGCGCTGGTCGGCCTCGTCCTCGCGCTGTTCGGCGTCGGCCTCACCGTGCTCACCGGCAACGGCCGCTGGGACGGCGTCGGCACGCTCTGCATCGGCCTCCTGCTCGTCGTCATCGCCATCGTGCTCGCCATGGAGACCCGCAGCCTGCTCCTCGGCGAGGCCGCCGACCTCGACACCGTGCGCGCCATCGAGAAGGCGATGGTCGACGGCGACGAGGTCGAGCGCATCATCCACATGCGCACCCTCCACCTCGGCCCCGAGGAGCTGCTCGTCGCCGCGAAGATCGCGGTCAACGCGCGCGACACCGCCGCCGAGGTCGCGGACGCGATCGACAACGCCGAGGCCCGCGTCCGCGCCGCCGTGCCCATCGCGCGGGTGATCTACCTGGAGCCCGACATCTACCGCGCGCCCGGCGCCGCTGCGGTCCCGGAGGCCTGAGCACAGGTGCTAACGTCGTGCGGAGCAAGGCGAGCACAGTCGCTGCAGACGGCAGTCAGTACCGCCCCGGGCGTCACAGCGCCCCGCGGCTGAGGGCACAGAAGGCCTCCGACTGGATCGCGCCGAGGGTGTGGTGTGCCTGTTCGCACGCCTGCCACCGACGCGTACCCGGTTCCCGTACGAGACCTCGACCCGCGGAAGGCTGCTTTCCCATGACCTTCACCGACTTCAAAGTCGCCGACCTCTCCCTCGCGCCGTTCGGCCGCAAGGAGATCCAGCTCGCCGAGCACGAGATGCCCGGCCTGATGTCGATCCGCAAGGAGTTCGCGGCCACCCAGCCGCTGGCCGGCGCGCGCATCATGGGCTCGCTGCACATGACCGTGCAGACCGCCGTCCTCATCGAGACCCTCGTCGCGCTCGGCGCCGAGGTCCGCTGGGTGTCCTGCAACATCTTCTCCACGCAGGACCACGCCGCCGCCGCCGTCGCGGTCGGCCCGAACGGCACGGTCGACAACCCCCAGGGTGTCCCGGTGTTCGCCTGGAAGGGCGAGACGCTGGAGGAGTACTGGTGGTGCACCGAGCAGGCGCTCAACTGGCCGGGCCACGACGGCCCGAACATGATCCTCGACGACGGTGGCGACGCCACCCTGCTCGTCCACAAGGGCGTCGAGTTCGAGAAGGCCGGCGCCGTCCCGGACACCGCCGCGGGCGACTCCGAGGAGTACGCGGTCATCCTCGACCTGCTGCGCCGCAACCTCACCGAGAACGCCAACAAGTGGACCGCGATGGCCCCGCACATCAAGGGCGTCACCGAGGAGACCACCACCGGCGTCCACCGCCTGTACGAGATGTTCCAGGCCGGCACGCTGCTGTTCCCGGCGATCAACGTCAACGACTCGGTCACCAAGTCGAAGTTCGACAACAAGTACGGCTGCCGCCACTCGCTCATCGACGGCATCAACCGCGCCACCGACGTCCTCATCGGCGGCAAGGTCGCGGTCGTGTGCGGCTACGGCGACGTCGGCAAGGGCTGCGCCGAGTCGCTGCGCGGCCAGGGCGCGCGCGTCATCGTCACCGAGATCGACCCGATCTGCGCGCTCCAGGCGGCCATGGACGGCTACCAGGTCACCACGCTGGACGACGTCGTCGAGATCGCCGACATCTTCGTCACCACGACCGGCAACAAGGACATCATCCTCGCCTCGCACATGGCGAAGATGAAGCACCAGGCGATCGTCGGCAACATCGGCCACTTCGACAACGAGATCGACATGGCCGGCCTCGCCAAGTTCCCCGGCATCGTGAAGGACGAGGTCAAGCCGCAGGTCCACACGTGGACCTTCCCCGACGGCAAGGTCCTCATCGTGCTGTCCGAGGGCCGCCTGCTCAACCTCGGCAACGCGACCGGGCACCCGAGCTTCGTGATGTCCAACAGCTTCGCGAACCAGACCATCGCGCAGATCGAGCTCTTCACGAAGACCGCCGAGTACCCGATCGGCGTGTACGTGCTGCCGAAGCACCTCGACGAGAAGGTCGCGCGCCTGCACCTCGACGCGCTCGGCGTGAAGCTGACGAAGCTGACCGACGACCAGGCCTCGTACATCGGCGTCCCGGTCGAGGGCCCGTACAAGGCGGAGCACTACCGCTACTGACGCACCGCGGCCGGGTCGTCGCCGACCCGGCCTCGCGAGAGCCCGACCCGAGTGGGCGTGTCCTGGACACCAGGACACGCCCACTCGCGGCATTTCGGGACGAATCACCCCAGGGTGGCTAGGGTTTTTCCCAAGATCCCTGCGGAAGGCCTGGCGATGCGGTTCCGTGTCCCCCTGGCGGCGCTCGCCGCACTCGCGGAGTGCGTGCAGCCGACGCCGCTGACTGCCGACTGGGACACCGCACCGCGGGGTCCCGAACCAGAGGGGGAAAGCCTGCGCGTCGACCGCGAATCAGCGGGGGCGCGGCGGGTAGAGAGGTCGCGGCAGACGACGACTGACGAGTGACGACTGTCGACTGTCGACGAGACTGCGTCAACAAACTGACGACTGTCGACGAGACTGCGTCAACAACAGGTGAGGGGACTCGGGGAGATGTCCAGGGGATGGGGACGCGGCCGCCGCATAGCCGCGGCGGCACTGCTGGTCACCGCGGCGCTGACCGCGTCCGGCTGCAAGAACGACGGCGACAAGGTCAGCCCCGGCGGAGCCGCCGCCCCCGTGGCCCCCGGTGCGGCCCGTCCCGGCGCCGTCCCGCTGACCAACACCGACGGCACCGCGCCCGGTCTAGGGCCCGTCACCGCCGACGCCGACCGGACCGCCGCGCGCGCCGTGATCGACAAGGTCCGCACCGCGGGGCGCGGCGCGAAGACCGGCTACGACCGGGACCAGTACGGGCCGGCCTGGACCGACAAGGCCGCCGGCGTCCCGATGAGCGGCAACGGCTGCGGGACGCGCGACGACATACTGAAGCGCGACGGCACCGGCGTGCAGTTCAAGAGCGGGTCCACGTGTGTCGTGAACACGATGACGCTGGCCGACCCGTACACCGGCAAGACCATCGCCTTCACGAAGAGCAAGGCCAGCACCGTGCAGATCGACCACGTGGTGGCCCTCAGCGCCAGCTGGCAGATGGGCGCCGCGCGGTGGCCGGCCGACAAGCGCCAGCAACTGGCCAACGACCCCCTCAACCTGATCGCGGTCGACGGGCCGACCAACAATGCGAAGGGCGACGGCTCCCCGGCGACCTGGCTGCCGCCGAACAAGGACATCCGCTGTGCGTACGTCGTGCGGTATGCGCAGGTGAGTCTGAAGTACGACCTGCCGGTGACGGATGCCGACAAGGTGGCTATGCAGCAGCAGTGTGCCTAGGCCTTGGACGGGGTGGCCTGGTCTTGCGGTGGCTGCACCGTTCCTGACCTGGCTTGTGGTGGTGGCCTGACGCCCCTCCCGCTTTGGGATTTTCGCGCGGACGGCCCGCGCGTCAAGGCGCGTTGTCGCTGATGCGGGTCAGGTGACCTGTCTTGGCTTCGACGGGGCGCCTTGACCCGCGGGCCGTCCGCGCTGACTACCTTGGCGACTGGCGGGAGGGGCGCGGGGTGTGGACGCACGTTGGGTTCGTTGCCCTGCCGGGCTGCGGTGTTGCTTGTGGTGCGGTGCGGCTTGGTCGCGGACGGCTTTCGCTGCCGTGTTGCGGTCCCAGCGTGGGGCGCGCCGGCTTCTCTGCTGCTCCACACCTCCTCCCCCTCCCGCGCAGTCGCCGAGGTTTTTCGCGGGGGCGGGGCGGGGTCAAGGCGCCCCCTTGTGTCGGGGGGGAGGACGCGTGAACGGGCGTGCCCGCAGCGCGCCTTGACGCCGGTCCGGCCCCGCGTACCATCGCCACGCGGGAGGGGGAGGACGCCTCCGTTGCGGTGCGGATCGCGGTGCGGGTTGTGTTGCCGGGCTTCGTTGCGCTGCCAGGGCTTCGTTCCAGGGTGGCGCGCGCCAGGCTCTTCCCCCTGGTCACTGTGCCGTCACGTATGCGAATCACCAGAACTCCCTCATCGGGGGGTCTCGGCGTCACACTCGCGTCACCGGGTGGGGCTCGGTGGCCGGGTTGGGTCTAGGGCTTCGCGGGGGCGGTCGGGGCCGTCGTGCCGGTGCCGCCTGTCGTCGCCGGGCCGCTTGCCGTCGGGCTCGTGGTCGGCTTCGGGCTCGTCGTCGGGTCCGTGGCGCCCGTGTTGCCCTCGATGGTGACCTGCGAACTGCCGGGCTGGATCCGTACGTTCGCACTCCAGGCTCCGGTCGGGGCCTTCGTCGAATCAACGGTCACCACGATCGTGTCGCTCGCGCCCGGGGCCAAGGTGCCCGAGGTGCGGCTGAGTTGGAGCCAGTTCGCCGTCGTGTCGGCGGTCCAGTCGACTGCCGTGGCGTTGGTGTTCCGCAGGGTCACGACGGTGCGGTTCTTGTCGTGGGTGACGTCGACCGCGGGCGGCACCGGCGTGACCGGAGGCCGCCCGCCCACCGGAGTGCCGGAGCCGCCCGCGGGGCCTGGGGCCGGGGCCTCGGCCGGCGGCGGGACGACGGCCTGGGGTGCGGCCGGGCCCAGGACGACCAGGCCCGGCATCGCCGCCGCCTGGGGGCCCGAGCGGGTGCCGGCTTGGGCCGCAGGGGCGCCGGTGCCCGCGGACGGGACCGGGCGCTGTGCCGCGCTGCCTGCGGTCGGTTGGGCCGCGCCCGCGTGTCCGGCGCCCGCTTGGGTGATGTCCGCTTCGCCGGGGGCAGTCGGCACGGTGACGACGCGCGCGGCGGAGATCGTGGTGTCTCGCGGCGCCGCGTCGTCTCCTCGCTGCGCCGCCTCCCACAGCACGATCGCCGGGACCGCGGCGACGATCGCGATGACGGCGGCCGCGAACGCGGTGAGGCGCCGCCGTCCGCCGCGTCCCCGGCCCGCCCTGGAGCGGAACACCGGGAACCCGGCCCGGTCGAACTCGGCTACGCGCCTGGTGAGTTCGGCGGGGCGGTGGGCGGCTCGGCCGCGTCCCACGTCGCCGAGGACCTGGTCGCGCAGTGCGTTCGGCGGCGGAATGGTCGGCAGTGATTCCGGTGTGGCGGCCGCGCCGGTGGTCGGCACCAGGCGGGCTGCGGCGAGCCGGACGTGCGGGCCGCAGCGGCGGCAGTCGTCGACGTGGGCCACGAGTTTGTCGCGCACGCCCGGCACCGACGCGTCGGCGGCGAGGGCGGGTCCGTCGGGGCAGCTGAGGGCGGCGGCCGCGCCTTCGAGGGCGGCGCGGGTGCGGTCGACTTCGCGGCCGGCGTGCAGGAGCGTGTGCCGGGCGGCCTCTTCGTTCCAGCCGAGCACGGCCGCGAGGCCCCTGGGCTCCAGGCCGTGCCGCACGGACAGTTCGAGGGCCTCGCGCTGCTCGGGTTCCAGGCCGATGGCCTCGGGCCAGGCCAGCGTGGCGAGTTCGGCGCGTTCTCGGGCCTCGCGGCGGGCCTGGAGCGGGATCACGCCCGTGTCGTCGTCGGCCTCCGGGGCGGGGGCGGGTTCGCTCGGGGGCAGGCCGCCGTCGAGCCGGACCAGGCACTCGTACCGGGCCAGCGCGTACAGCCAGGGCTTGAGCAGGCCGAGGTCCGGGAGCCGTCCGATGTGCCGGTCGGCGAGCACGAAGGTGCTGCGCAGCGACGACGCGGCCGCGGCATGGTCGCGCAGGACGGAAAGGCAGTACGTGTACAGCCCTTCCGCGTACGCGTCGTACGCGGCCCGCCCCCAGGAGCGCGCCGCGTAGTGCGCCGCGCGCGTCGAAGCTGAGGGGGCTCCCGTCGTCACCGATTCCATCACAGGGGCGAACGTAGGCGGCGCACGCTCCGGAACTCAGGTGAATTGCACTTTCATACTTCTTTCGGGAGCGATAATCACACTTGCGAGTGAATGGTGATCATCGGCGTTCATCGCGGACCGGATGACCTCCCAGGGCCTGTGACGGTGATCGTTTGACCGCCGGGGCCGACCGCGATCGTGACCGTGACCGGCCCGCCCGCGGGTGCCCGCGCGGTGTCCCACGCGACCGTGACCGACACCGTGGCGCCCGCCCGCAAAGTGCCCGACGTGCGCGACAGCGAGACCCACGGCGCGCCCGACACGCCGAGCGTCCAGTTCACCGGAGCGTCGGCGGCCGAAAGGCGCAGTGTGCCGACCGGGTTTCCGGCGGTCAGGACGACCGACGGGGTGAGGACTCGCGGCCCGTTGCCGCCTCCGGTGTCGGCGCCGTCCATCGCGCCGGCGATCCGCGCGTCGCCGCCGGGCTTGCCGTTGCCGTTTCCGGAGCCCTTGGTCGCGCCGGCGGTGGTCCTGTCGGACGGGCGGGCGGTCGGGGACGGTGTGCTCGACGGGCTCGGCGGCTGCGTCGTGGCCGCTGCGGCACCGTCGTCGCGTGCCGGGGGCGGCAGTTCGACGCCGGCGCCCGGCCCGCCCGCGCCCGCGACGCCCGGGCCCGGCGTGGGTTCGGTGGACTCGGCGCCTGTGTGCGTGGCCAGGGCCACCGGCGCGTCGGCCTGGGTGCTCGGATGCGCGTCGCCGCCGGTGGTCAGGGCCACGCCGAGCAGCACAGCGGCGGCCGCCGCTGCCGCGGTGGTCGCGAGCGGCGTGCGTATCCGGCGCTTCTTGGTGCGCGGGAACCCGTCGCGCCCGGCGCGCACCGCGCGTGCGACGACGAGCCCGTGCGCGGCGCGTGCGCCGTGCGAGGTGGTACGGAGCAGTTCGGCCCGCACCGCCAGGGGCGCCGGCCGCGCGGGCCCGGTGCCCAGCAACGCGTCCACGGTCGCCGCGAGGCCCGGCGAGCCGGACTCCGCGGTGGCCTCGACCTGGCCGAACACGACTGTCGGGGCGAGGGGTTGGGTGGCTTCGCGGGATGCCTTCGCCCGACGCCTCGGCCCGGGGACCGTCGAACGACGCGTTGCTGACGACAGATCAGGCGCCCCGCCGAGGCTTCTCCCCCGCGCCGCGCCTTCCGTTGCCGCGTCGCCGAGGTTCAGGGCACTGTCCGGCCGAGTCCGCCTCGCTGCGGATCCGGCGCCCGCCCCCTGCCACGCGGATTCGCCCCCGGGACCGCGCGAACCATGGTGCGCGGAGCCTCCCTCGGCGGAATGACGGCCGGCGGCCCGACCGTCTCCCCGCCGGGCGCTCTCCGCGCTCGGGTCCTCGGCCCCGGCCGTGCCGCTGCGCCGTGCGGAACCTCCGGGCGCCTGCGCGCCGCTCGCGTCCACACCTCGCGCCCGAAATCCCGGCGGGACGCCGGGTCCCGCGCTGAACGGGCTCTGCTCGCCCGGGGATCGCGGGTAGGTGCGTCGGGTGCCGGTTTCGTCAGGGCGCCGCTCCGCGGTGACGGCGGCGGCGGATTCGCGGTCCGGGTGCGGCGGTGCCGTCGTGCCCGAGTGCGTTGTCGCGGTGGTTCCCGTCTGCCGGTCCCTGGCCGGGCCTCCCGCGCCCCGCCCAAGCTCCGTGGCGCCGACGTGCACGGCTCCCGCGTCGGGCGCGACGGCTCCGTGTGCCCGTGACTCCGCGCGCGGTCCCGTGTACCGCGCACCGTCCTCCCGCAGCCCCTCCGGGATGAACGGCCTGCACGCGCCGCACGATTCGACGTGCAGCCGGGCCGGTACGCGCAGTTCCGGCTCGATCGGTCCCGGCAGCGCGGCGCCCGACACCACGCCGGACGGGAGCAGCACGGCAAGTTCGGCGCACTCCTGGTCGGGGTGCACGCACACGGCGTGCACCACCAGGCATTCGGCGAACTGCGTGCGCCCGCGCGCGACCAGGCGCACGGCCTGGCGCTCGGACAGTTCCAGGACGCGCCCCAGCTCGGCCGCGTCCAGCCCGTGCCGGACGGTCAGTTCGAGGGCCTCGCGTTCGGCGGGCTCGACGCCCTTCAGCGCGGTCGGCACCAGCGGCAGCAGCCGCGCCCGGTCCCTTACCGCGCCGAGGTCGACCACGCCCGGCCGCCAGACCTGACCGAATTCCGCCGCCCTTGCGTCGGGGCGGGCCGGGGCTCCCGTCGCGCTGGCGGCCCCGAATCCGTCCGACGCCGCCGCGCCCACCGCGACGCCGCCGTGCCGTGCCGCCTCGCTGCGCGCGACCGCGTACAGCAGCGCCCGCAGGGTGCCGTCCCCACGCCCCGCCGCACGGCCGCCGACGCCCTCGGGGCCGCCGGCCGTACGCCCGGGACCACGGCCCCCGCCGGAGGCGCCGGCGCCCCCCGCGCCCGCGCTTCCGCCGAGGCCGCGTGCCCGTGAGCGGACGACGACCACGGTGTCGTGCAGCAGTTCGCCCGCGATCCGGTCGTCGCCGGTCAGCGTGCGCAGGTACGCGAACAGCTCGTCCGCGTAGGTGTCGTAGAGCTCCGCGACGCCTTCCGGCGTCCCCTCCTCGTGGCCGCGGGCAAGCGCCGCGGCAAGCCCGGGCCCCACGCCCGGTGCTCCCCCACCATGCATGAGGCCTCACCGTACGCACGCGCGAGCGGGCCCACCATGGTTTTGGCGGAGGACCACCCGATTCCGGTCGCGCTGTCACCCTCCCGTGACAAACCCGCCCTCCGGGCGCCACCTGGCGCCACCCGGACACTCCCCACACGAGCCCCCGTACCCCCGTGGTGACCCCGCTGGCGGGTCGCCCCGCACGGTGTCGGTTCGGGCGGCTACCGTGCCGCGTATGGCCAAGACCGCCGGTACGACCGGTAAAGCCCGCCCGTCGTACCGCTGCACCGAGTGCGGTTGGACCACGCCCAAGTGGCTCGGCAGGTGCCCCGAGTGCCAGGCCTGGGGCAGCGTCGAGGAGTACGGCTCGGCGTCGAAGCTGCGTACCGTCACGGCGGGTCCGGTGACTTCGCCCGCGCTGCCGATCCCGCGGATCGACGTGGAGGCGGCCCGCTTCCACTCGACGGGCGTCGACGAGCTGGACCGGGTGCTCGGCGGCGGTGTCGTGCCCGGCGCGGTGATCCTGCTGGCCGGCGAGCCCGGCGTCGGGAAGTCGACGCTGCTGCTCGAGGTCGCGAGCGCGTTCGCCACCCCCGGGGCCCCGACGCTGTACGTGACCGGTGAGGAGTCCGCGTCGCAGGTGCGCCTGCGCGCGGGCCGGATCGGCGCGTTGAACGACCACCTGTACCTGGCGGCGGAGACCGACCTTTCGGCGGTGCTCGGCCACGTCGACGCGGTGAAGCCCGCGCTGATGGTGGTCGACTCGGTGCAGACGATCGCCTCGCCGGAGATCGACGGCGCGCCGGGCGGGGTGTCGCAGGTGCGCGAGGTCGCCGGCGGCCTCATCCGGGTCGCGAAGGAACGCGGCATCGCGACGATCATCGTCGGCCACGTGACGAAGGACGGCTCGATCGCCGGCCCGCGGCTCCTCGAGCACCTCGTGGACGTCGTGCTGTCGTTCGAGGGCGACCGGCACGCGCGGCTGCGCCTGGTCCGCGCGGTGAAGAACCGCTACGGCGCCGCCGACGAGGTCGGGTGCTTCGAGCTGCACGACGAGGGCATCAAGGGCCTGCCCGACCCGAGCGGCCTGTTCCTCACCCAGCGGCAGGTTCCGGTCGCGGGCACCTGCGTCACGGTGACGCTGGAGGGCAAGCGGCCGCTGGTGGCCGAGGTGCAGGCGCTGGTGGCGCCGTCCCAGATCCCCACCCCCCGGCGCGCGACGTCCGGCCTGGACTCGGCGCGCATGTCGATGGTGCTCGCGGTGCTGGAGCGGCGCGGCGGCGTGCGCCTCGACAAGACCGAGATCTACACGGCGACGGTCGGCGGCGTGCGGCTGACCGAGCCGGCCGCCGACCTGGCCGCCGCGCTCGCGCTCGCCGGGGCCGCCGCGGACCATCCGCTGCCGCCCAAGCTGGTCGCGATCGGCGAGGTCGGACTGGCCGGCGAGGTGCGCCGCGTGACCGGCGTCCAGCGGCGACTCGCCGAGGCGCACCGGCTCGGTTTCACGCACGCGCTGGTGCCGCCGGACCCCGGCAAGGTGCCCGACGGAATGCGTGTGACGGAAGTGGCCGACATCTCCGAGGCGCTGCGCGCATTCTCCCTTGTGTCTCACCGGTAGACTTTTCCACCGATCTTTCTCAGCGGCAGCGGCGCCGTATCCCCGGGCGACACCCGGGCCCGGCACCGCCGTCGTAGCCGGGGACGGCGACGACCACGGGGAGTTCTGTGGCAACGAATGACCGGACCGACAGGGGCACGACCGACCAGGCGCTGGTACGGGCTTCGCTGATGGCTGTCGCGCCGGGTACACCGCTGCGGGACGGGCTCGAACGCATCCTGCGCGGGAAGACCGGCGGCCTCATCATTCTCGGCTTCGACAAGACCGTCGAGGCGCTGTGCACCGGCGGTTTCGTGCTGGACGTCGAGTTCAGCGCGACCCGGCTGCGCGAGCTGTGCAAGCTGGACGGCGGCCTGGTCGTCGACAAGGACTGCACCAAGATCGTGCGGGCCGGCGTGCAGTTCGTGCCGGACCCGTCGATCCCGACCGAGGAGACCGGCACGCGGCACCGCACCGCGGAGCGGGTCAACAAGCAGACCGGTTACCCGGTGGTGTCGGTCAGCCAGTCGATGAGCCTCATCGCGCTGTACGTGAACGGGCGCCGCTACGTCCTGGAGGACTCCGCGGCGATCCTGTCCCGCGCCAACCAGGCGTTGGCCACGCTCGAGCGCTACAAGCTGCGCCTCGACGAGGTGGCGGGCACGCTGTCGGCGCTGGAGATCGAGGACCTGGTCACGGTGCGCGACGTGTGCGCCGTGTCGCAGCGCCTCGAGATGGTCCGTCTGATCGCGCGTGAGATCGACGGGTACGTCGCGGAACTGGGTACCGACGGGCGGCTCCTCTCGCTCCAGCTCGAGGAGTTGATCGCGGGCGTCGAGCCGGACCGCTCGCTGGTGTCGCGCGACTACATCCCGGAGCGGGCGCTCAAGCGCGGCCGCACCGAGGCGGACGTCCTCGACGAACTCGACGGCCTGACCCACACCGACCTGCTCGACCTGCCGACGGTGGCCCGCGCGCTGGGCTTCACCTCCAGCGCCGAGGTGCTGGACTCGGCGGTCAGCCCGCGCGGCTACCGGCTGCTGGCCAAGGTGCCGCGGCTGCCACCGGTGGTCATCGAGCGGCTCGTGGAGCACTTCGGCGGCCTGCAGAAGCTGCTCGCGGCGAGCGTCGACGACCTCCAGGCGGTCGACGGCGTGGGCGAGGCCCGGGCGCGCAGCGTGCGCGAGGGGCTGTCGCGGCTCGCGGAGTCGTCGATCCTCGAACGCTACGTCTGACGGGACACACCGGCCCGGCCCGCCGAGGGCCGGGCCCGGGTGGACCGGAGCACCGTGCGCCGAAGCTCGCGCGGCCGTCGTCGGCCGCGCACGGCGCTGCGGCTGGTCCGGCCGACCGCGGACACCGAGCCCGCGCCGCCCTTCCGGGGGCGTGCGCGGGCTCCGGCGTATCCGCGGGGTGTCCCGGGGTGTCTCAGCGCCTCACGGCTCCGTCCCGCGCATGCGACGCGAAAGGGCCCCCACCGTCGGTGGGGGCCCTTTCGTGTTGTCGGCCTCTGTCCGTCACGCCCGGCCGGTCCACGCGCCGTGCCCGGAGGCCGGCCGGGCCGGGCCCGGCCGGCTCGTCGGACCTACTGCGCGACGGTCCACTGGTACTGCTTGGTCGCCCACTGCATGCCCGAGACCTTGCCCGAGGCGCTGAAGAGCGAGCCGGCGGCCGGCGGGGACAGCGCGGGGGCGGCGCCGGTGCAGTGCGCGGGGTCCGAGCGGGTCCAGGTGAAGGTGAAGTTGCGCGCGGCGGACTGGCCGGGCTGCACCTGCACGATCTCCGGCTTGTTGGCGGGCGCGCAGTCGGCGGGCGACCAGATGTGGTCCCTGCCCGACGTGACCTCGACGGTGGCGGACTTGGCCGACAGGTCGACGGCGCAGGTCTGCGTGCCGACGTTGCGCACGTTCAGGGTCAGCTGGACCTGCTCGCCCACCCGGTACTTGGTGTCCGCGGGACGGTCGCCGGAGAGCGTCAGCTCCGCGTTGCCGCCCTGCTGGTAGGTGCACGCCGGAATGCCGCCCAGCATCGGCGGCGCACCGCCGCCCGACGCGGCACCGCCGGTCGCCGGGACGCCCTGCTGGCCCGCGGTCGCACCCGCGGTCGCGCCAGTGGTCGCACCGCCGTTGGAGCCTCCGGCGGCCGTACCGCCGCCCGCCGCACCGCCGTTGCCCGCCGAGCCGCCCGACGCGGCGCCCGGCTGCTGGCCGTTCGTGCCGCCGGTCGCCCCGGTCGACGAACCCGCCGCGGCACCAGCGGTGCCGCCGGGCGTGATCTGGCCGGGCGCGGGCGCGACGCCGCTCGGCGACGCCGAACTCTCAGCGGCGGCCTTGCCCTTGTCGTCACCGCTGTCGCCCCCGCTGCACGCCCACGCGACGAGCGCGATGAGCACAGCGAGGCCGACCAACACGATGGCTCGCCGGCGCCAGTACACGGACGGGGGAAGATGTCCAACGGGGCGGGTTACAGAGTCCACCGGGCAACTCTAGGGCCGCCCGTTAGGCCGTCTGGCGCAGCCGCGCCGCATGCGACGTGGGATTTTGGATGTTGAGACGGTCGCACGCGGGGCGTTCCCGGGCAAAAACGAGCAACCCGCGCGCCCCTCCGCACGCTCCCCCACAGGAGTGAGGCGCGTGATCCCGCTCACGTTGTCGATCTTGGTCCGAACGGCGAGACGGACGTCCCACCGGCGCGCCTCGGCGGACCGCCGGCCGTGGGAGGATCGAGGCCTCATGCCGCACGCACTCAACGACCCCATCCTCGACTGGTACACCGAGCACGCCCGCGAGCTGCCCTGGCGCACCGAGGACGCGACGCCGTGGGCGGTGATGGTCAGCGAGTTCATGCTCCAGCAGACCCCCGTCAACCGCGTCCTGCCGATGTACGAGGCGTGGCTTGCCCGTTGGCCCACGCCCACCGCGCTCGCCGACGACGAGCCCGGCGAGGCCGTCCGGGCGTGGGGCCGCCTCGGCTACCCGCGCCGTGCGCTGCGCCTGCACGCGGCCGCCACCGCCATCCGCGACCTGCACGCCGGGGAAGTGCCCGACGTGCACGCCAACTTGCTGGCCCTGCCCGGGGTCGGCGAGTACACCGCCGCGGCGATCGCGTCGTTCGCGTTCCGGCAGCGGCACGCGGTGCTGGACACCAACGTGCGCCGCGTCTTCGCGCGAACCGTCGACGGCACCGAGTACCCGCCGCAGTCGACCACTCCGGCGGAACGCAAGACCGCCGCCTCCGCCATGCCGGACGTCGACGAGACCGCCGCCACCTGGGCCGTCGCGATCATGGAGCTCGGCGCCCTGGTCTGCACCGCCCGCACGCCCCGGTGCGGGGACTGCCCCGTGGCCGCCCTGTGCGCCTGGCGCCTGGCGGGGAAGCCCGCGTACGACGGCCCGCCCCGACGGGGCCAGACCTACGCGGGCACCGACCGCCAGGTCCGCGGCAAGCTCCTGGCCGTGCTGCGCGAGGCCAGCGAACCGGTCCCGCAGGCGCTGCTCGACGAGGTCTGGGAGGACGCCGTCCAGCGCGCACGGGCGTTGGACGGCCTGGTCGCCGACGGACTGGTCGAGCCGGTGGCCGAGGGCGTCTACCGGCTGCCGACGGGGGCGCCTGTTTCACCGTGAACAGGCCGTGACCGGCCCTGTCCTCGAAGTCACGACGGGTGGCTTCGAGGGGTCTTCTTCACCCACCACTCCGTCGGGAAGTGACGTCTTCCCCCCGGGGCTACCCGCGAGTAATCTCCGGATCATGGACCTCACGACGTACGCGATCCCGGCATTTGTGCTGCTTCTCGCCGTCGAGATCCTGGCCTACAAGTACTCACCGGACGACGACAAGCGCGGCTACACCGTCAAGGACACGGTCACCAGCCTCTCCATGGGCGTCGGCAGCATCGCGGCGAACCTCGTCTGGGGTCTGCTCGCCGCGCTTCTCTGGGTGGCCGGGTACCACCTGACGCCGTTGGACGTGCCCGGGGCGTGGTGGGGCTGGGCGCTGGCGGTGCTCGCGGTGGACTTCTTCTACTACTGGGAACACCGCGCGATGCACGAGATCCGGCTGCTGTGGGCCAGCCACGTCGTGCACCACTCGAGCCAGCACTACAACCTGTCGACCGCCCTGCGGCAGAGCTGGACCGGCGCGCACCACATGGTGTTCATGCTGCCGGTGGCGCTGCTCGGGTTCCGGCCGGAGATGGTGTTCGCGGCGTACTCGGTGAACCTGATCTACCAGTTCTGGTTCCACACCGAGCGTGTCCACAGGCTGTGGAAACCGATCGAGTACGTGTTCAACACGCCGTCGCACCACCGCGTGCACCACGGGTCGAACCGGCAGTACCTGGACCGCAACTACGGCGGCATCCTGATCGTGTGGGACCGGCTGTTCCGTTCCTTCGAGCCGGAGGGCGAGAAGGTGGACTACGGCCTGACCAAGAACATCTCGACGTACAACCCGCTCCGGGTCGCGGTGCACGAATACTGGGCGATCGGGCGCGACGTGCGGCACGCGACGACCTGGCGCGAGCGGTTCGGCCGGGTGTTCCGCGGGCCCGGGTGGAGTCCCGAGCCGAAGGCCCCCGTCGCCGCCGCGCCGAGTGCCGCCGAGGCCGCCGCGTGACCGGCTCGCGCGCGTCGCGCGGGTGGCTGGCCGCGTACCTCGTCCTCGGCACGCTGGACACGGTGCTCGCCGCGGTCGACGCGGGCCCGGTGCGCTGGGCGACGAAGCCCCTGCTGATGCCGCTGCTGGCGGCGTTCGTGGTCACCGCCGCGCGGCGGCCCGTCAAAGAGCTGCGGCTGCCGCTGATCGCGCTCGCGGGCGGGTTCGTCGGGGACGTCGGCCTGCTGCCCGACAAGCAGGGCCTGTTCATGGTGGGCATGGGCGGGTTCGCGGTCGGGCACGTCGCGTACGTCCGGGCGTTCGCCAAGGCCGGCGCCGGGCGCAGGCTGGTCGAGAACGCGTGGATCCCGGTCGGTTACGGGCTGGCCTGGGCGGCGATGATCGCCGTCCTGTGGCGCGGCCTCGACGACCTGCTGGTGCCGGTGATCGGCTACAGCCTGCTGCTGACCACGATGGCGGCGTTCGCGGCCGGCATGGACCGGCTGACCGCGCTCGGCGGGGCGGCGTTCCTGGTGTCGGACACCGTGATCGCGTTCGGGATCGCCGACCTGGACGTCGTGCCCGGCCAGGACGCGCTGGTCATGCCGCTCTACCTGGCCGCGCAGCTGCTGCTGATGACGTCGTGGGCGCCGTGGCCGTACGGGAAGGCCGTCGCCGGAAACGCGACGGCGGCGGACCCGGGCAGGTCCGCCGCCGTCTGAGCGCCGTGCGTCAGTCGGTGCCCTCGGGGCTGGGCGTGTAGCGCCACGCGGCCGTCACGTACTCGGGCTCGGGGCACATGGCCGCGGCGAGCCGGAAGTACGGCCCCGCCTCGGACCCGCGCCCGGCGCGCTCCAGCGTGCGCCCGAGCGCGTGCAGCGCCCAGGCGTCGCGCGGGTCGAGCTCGATGACGCGGCGCAGCGTGGCCTCCGCGCGGCCGAGCTGGGCGGATCCGAAGTAGGCGCGGGCGGCGAGGAGTTGCACGGCGACGTTGTCGCGCTCGTCGTCGAGGACCGGCTCGATGAGCTTGAGCGCGCCGAGCGGGTCGCGGGCTTCGACCAGCTGTTCTGCCCAGCGGTAGTTCTCCAGGGTCATGCCGGTGGTCTGCATCGTCACGTGCGCTCCTTTCGGCGCCGAGGGCGGTCGTCGCGCGGGGGTCGGCCGCGGACAGTGCCGTCAACGGGATGTGGCCCGATTGTGTTCCCGGGCCCGGCGCGGGCGCGATCGGTTATCCGGCGGGGCGCGGACCTCAGCGCGCGGTGTAGCCGCCGTCGACGGCGTGGGTGCTGCCCGTGATGAAGGCGGCGCGGTCGGAGAGCAGGAACGCGACGAGCTCGGCGACCTCGTCGGGGCGGCCGAAGCGGTCGAGCGGGTGGGCGGCGCGGAGCGCGGCCTTGGCGTCGTCGTCGAAGCCGCCGAGCAGCGGGGTGTCCACCACGCCCGGGGCGACGGCGTTGACGCGGATGCCGCGGTCGGCGTATTCGAGGGCGGCGCAGCGGGTGAGGCCGACGACGGCGTGCTTGGCGGCGACGTACGGCGCGGCGCGGTCGGTGCCCACGAGGCCGTGTATGGAGGCGGTGTTGACGATGGCGCCGCCCTCGCCGTGGGCGAGCAGCGCGGGGATCTCGTAACGGAGGCAGTAGAAGACCCCGTCGAGGTCGACCGCCAGGACGCGGCGCCAGTCGTCGAGCGGGTAGTCGGCGGTCTCCTCGACGGGCCCGGCGACGCCCGCGTTGTTGACGGCGAGGTGCAGGTCGCCGAACGTCTCGACGGCGGCGTCGACGAGGGCCTCGACGGACTCGGGGCGGGCGACGTCGACGCTCAGCGCGCGGGCCCGGCCGCCGGCGTCGTTGATGCGGGACGCGGTGCGCGCGGCCCCGACGTCGTCGATGTCGGCGACGACGACGTTGGCTCCGCCGCGCGCGAGGCGGAGCGCGACGGCGGCTCCTATGCCGGACGCCGCGCCGGTGACCAGCGCGGTCCGGCCCTCGAACTCCGCGTAGTCGCTGCCCACACCGGCCAGAGTGCCCATAGCGTCCAGGGTCACACCGGGTCGGGGGCGGCGGCAGCCCGGGTGAGCCGATCGTGTCGCGCGGGGGTCGGGCCGGCGGGGCGCGCTCAGCCGGCCGGGGGCGGCTCGCGGTCGTCGATGCCGCGCAGCAGGACGTCGAAGGTGCGTTCGACGGCGGCCTGCTTGGCCTCCTCGGGCAGCGCGGCGAGGTCCGACTCCAGCAGGAGCGTGCAGATGCCGTGTACGGCGGACCACAGCGCGACGTCGGCGAACGGCCGCCGCGCGGGGCTGAGCACGCCGTGGACGACCAAGTCGTCGAGGGCCTCGGCGAGGATCGTGTAGGACGCGTCCTTCTTCACGCCTCCGTCGATGCCCTCGTCGGAGACCCCGCGGAGGTGCTTGATCACCGGGTCCTCGCAGGGCTTCTCGCCGCCGCGGAACATGATCCGGAACAGCCCGGGCTCGGCGCGCGCGAAGCTGACGTAGCCGCTTCCGGCCGCGCGGACGCGCCGCAGGGCCTCCTCGGCGGGGTCGGCGCTCGGCGGTGCGGCGGCGAGCTCGGCGCGGACGCTGGCGGCCATCAGGTCCGACGCGGTCTGCTTGACCGCCTCGATGAGGTCCTGGTGGTTCGCGAAGTGCCGGTACGCGGCGGTCGAGGACACTCCCGTCGCACGGGCCACCTCACGCAGCACCACGGCGTCGGGCCCGTTCTCGCGGACCTGCCGCACCGCGGCCTCGAGCAGCGCGTTGCGCAGGTCGCCGTGGTGGTACGCGCGCCGTCTGCGGCCTGTGCCGCCACTGTCCGGCTCGTGCTGTTCCGCCATTCCCCGCCTCACCTCCGGTGATCGTTCACCGGTTCCATGTTGACAGCGGCAACATTGGATGCCAAGTTATCAGTGACAACATTGTTGACGGCATAAACATCGAGGCTCCCATGCTTGAGCGCATCGGCACACTCGCCGCCCACCGGGCCCGCACCGTCCTCGTCACCGCCCTGGTCCTGCTCGTCGCGGCCGCCGGCCTCGGCTTCGGCGCGTTCGGCGTCCTCAAGTCCGAGGGCTTCGACGACCCGGGCTCGGACTCCTACAAGGCCAAACACACCGTTTCGGAGACCTTCGGCGGCACCCCGAACCTCGTCGTCGAGGTCCGCACCGGCGGCCGCCCGGTCGACGACCCGGCGATCGCCGACGCCGGACGCCGCCTCACCCAGGCGCTCGCCGCCCAGCCCGACTACAAGGACGTCGCCTCCTACTGGACGACCGGCTCGCCGGCGCTCAAGTCCAAGGACGGCACCAAGGCGCTCCTCGTCGCCCGCTCCCCCGACGACGTCGAGAAGCTGCCCGCCCCGGTGCGCGAAGCGATGGCCGCCGACCTCGCCCCCAAGGGCCCGATCACCCTCGAACTCGGCGGCGACGCGCCGCTCTCCCCGACGGTCACCGGCCAGGTCGGCAAGAGCCTCGCCATCGCCGAGGCGATCGCCGTGCCGCTCACCATGCTGCTGCTGGTGCTCGCGTTCGGCAGCGTCGTCGCCGCGCTCGTGCCGCTCGCCATCGGATTCGTCGCGATCATGGGCACGTTCGCCGAACTCTTCGTGCTCGGCAACATCACCGACGTGTCGGTCTTCTCGATCAACCTGACCACCGCGCTCGGGCTCGGCCTCGCCATCGACTACGCGCTGCTGATCGTCGCCCGGCACCGCGAACTCGTGCACGGCGGAATGAGCGTGCCCGACGCCGTCGTCCGCACCGTCCAGACGGCGGGTCGCACCATCGTCTTCTCCGCCGCCACCGTGGCCGCCGCGCTCGCCGTGATGCTGGTCTTCCCGATGTACTTCCTGCGCTCGTTCGCCTACGCCGGCATCGGCGTGGTGATCATCTCCGCGCTCGCCGCGCTGTTCGTCGCCCCCGCGCTGCTGTCGGTGCTCGGGCCGCGCGTCGAGGCCGGGCGCATCCGCGGCATCAAGGGCGTGCAGGGCGCCGAGACGCCGTTCTGGGCACGGCTCGCCGGCACCGTCGCCAAGCGCCCGGTGCTGACCGCGCTGCCCGTGCTCGCGGCGCTGCTGCTGGCCGCGTCGCCGCTGCTGGGCGTCAAGTTCGGCACCCCGGACGAGCGGGTGCTGCCGAGCAGCGCGTCGCTGTACAAGGTCGGCGAGTCACTGCGGAACGACTACTCCTCCAACGAGGCGCACGCGATCGACGTCATCGTCGAGGGCAAGGGCGCCGGCGGCGACCTGTCCGGGTACGCCGTCCGGATCTCCGGCCTGGAGGGCGTCGCCCGCGTCGACACCTCGACCGGCAGCTACGCGCACGGCACCGCCGTCCCCGCGCCCGGCAACCCCAGGCTCGCCGCCCGGGACGCGCAGCTGTTCTCCGTCTCCAGCACGCTCGTTCCCAAGTCGGACGCCGCGCAGAGCCTCGTGAAGGACATCCGCGCGCTCGACGGCCCGCAGAACACCCACGTCATGGTCGGCGGCGTCGACGCGCAGCTCATCGACACGAAGAAGGCGATCGCCGACCGCGTACCGCTCGCCCTCGGACTCATCGCCCTGACCACGTTCGTCGTGCTGTTCCTGTTCACCGGCAGCGTCGTCCAGCCGCTGCGCGCCCTGCTGCTCAACGGGCTCAGCATCGCCGCGGCCATGGGCGTCGCCGTGTGGGTGTTCCAGAGCGGACACCTGTCCGGCCCGCTCGGCTTCACGCCGCTGCCGATGGACACGTCGATGACGGTGCTGCTGTTCTGCATCGCCTTCGGACTGTCCATGGACTACGAGGTGTTCGTCATGAGCCGCATCAAGGAGCTGCACGACGCGGGCGCCTCCGACACCGACGCGGTGACCTACGGCCTCGCCCGCACCGGCCGCATCGTCAGCACCGCCGCCATGCTGCTGGCCGTCACGTTCATCGCGTTCGTCACCAGCAGCGTCAGCTTCCTCCAGCTGTTCGGCCTCGGCGCCGCGGTCGCCATCCTGATCGACGCCAGCCTGATCCGCGGCGTCCTCGTGCCGGCCTCCATGCGCCTGCTCGGCCCCACCGCCTGGTACGCGCCGCGCGGCCTGCGCCGCCTGCACGCCAAGGTCGGCGTCAGCGAGAGCCCGTCCGACACGGACGAGCGGATCCTGGTCTGATTTTGGTCCGAACCTGGACTGTGTGACCCTCGCGCCGACAGGCAGGGGCGACTACTGTGGGGCAACGTCCGGACACCCACAGGTAGTTGGCCCCTGCCTGACCGCGCACCGCACCACACACAGACCGAGGAGAGCGCGATGGGACCGCACGCCCCGCAGCCGCCCGCCCGGACGGTGCCCGGAAGCGGCCCCGACCGGACCGCCGAGACCCTCGACCACCTGCTGCGCGACCGCGTCGCGGTGCACCCCGACGAGCCGGCCGTCACCGACCCGCCGGGCATCCGCGAACTGACCGGACGCGGCCCCGCGACGTGGACCTGGAGCCGGCTCGACCAGGAGGTCGACCGGCTCGCCGCGCTCCTGCTCACCCACGGCCTACGCCGCGGCGACACGCTCGCGATCCAGCTCCCCGGCGGCGTCGAACTCGCCCAGGCCGTCCTGGCCTGCTGGCGGATCGGCGCCGCCGCCATGCCGCTGCCGGCCCGGCTCAGCGACCGGTCGCTCACCTACCGCTCACTGCGCACCGGCGCACGCGTCATCGTGACCAGCACCCGCATAGGGCCGCACCGCCCGGCGTCCACCGCCGTCGCCCTGCCCTGTCTGCGGACGGTACTGGCCTGGGGCCCGGACGTCCCGGACGGCGCACTCGACCTGGACGCCGCCGCACCCATCCCCGACGAACCCGCCGCGTACCTGGCCGCGGTCGCGGTTCACCCGGAGGACCGGGCGGCGGTTTCGTGGACTCCGTGCGACAGCGAACTCGCCTACTCGCACCGGGATATGCGCTCACGCGCGAGCGATCTGCACGACGCTCTGGCGGCCGTCACAGGAAGTGGTCGAATTCCCCGGCTTTGACACCGGCGATGAAGGCCGCGAGTTCGTCACGGGTGTAGCAGAGTGCCGGACGCGCGATGTCCTTGGAGTCACGCATCGCGACACCGCCGGGGATCCGCGCGAGTTCGACACAACAGCCGTGCTGGTCCGCCGAGAAGGTCGACTTGACCCATGTGACGCCGGTCGTATCGGCCTTGTACAGCGAGGACTTGTTCATTCCAGACTTTCCGCTCGTTCGAGAAGCAGCGCGACCGTGTCGTCCGGCGACAGCGCCGCAGCCTCGATCGTGTGGAACAGCCGGTCAAATCGCTGGACTTCGCGTCGCGCGTCTCGCGGGATCATACCGCCGAGGCCTTCCATGAACGCGACGTCGGGATCGGCCGAATCAGCGAACCCGAGGGTGACAAATCCCGTCGCATACGCCGCCCTTCGCGGCCCGTTGAAGGGCACTACCTGGAACGTGACATTGGGCAGCTTCGCCATCTCGACGAGGTGCAGCATCTGCTGCCGCATCACGTCGCGGCCGCCCGTGTCGATGTGCAGTGCCGCCTCCGTCACGATGCCGTGGTACTCCAAGACCCGCTGGTCAACGAGCCGCCGCTGTCGGCCGAGGCGTACCGCTATGAGGCTCTCGATCTGGTCCGGCCCCAGCGCGAAGAGCCCCGTCTCCATGACCGCCGCCATGTAGTCGACCACTTGCAGGAGCCCGGTGACCACCATCGGCTGATACTCACGCTCGACGACCGCATCGTCCTCCAGCGCGACGAACTCGGCCAGGTGCGTATTCATCACATCGGAGTACTCGCGCCACCAATGTCGCGGGCGCTTCTCCACAATCAACTGCTCTAGTTCGAACTGTTGTTGAGGCGGCACGTCGTACAGCCGGCACAGCGTGTTCAGGTCGTGCGGGCTCACGTAGGCGCGCGCGAGCTCCATACGGCTGATCTTGGTGACGTCGCCTTTGATCGCCGCGGCCGCCGCGCTGCGGGTGATCTCGCGTTCCTCGCGGATGCGACGCAGCTCCTGACCGAGCCTCTTGCGCTTCAACGTGTGCTGAGAGTCGGTCGCCATCGCTGCTCGCCTTCCCCGGAGGACGATTCATGATTCTTGTGCGACTTTTCCGCATCTACTTGCACGTGCAGTTTCACGAGTGCTTCACTCATCTTGACTACACAATGCTCTTACGTCAATACAGAGAGCAACCATCAGGGAGAGTCTGTGCACGCCACCGCCGCGTACTCAGAGCCCGTGTACATCGTCCGGCTGCCCCCGGCCCCGACGTCCGTGGCGATGGCCCGCGACCACGTCGAAACGTTGTGCCACAAGTTCGGCGTGGACAGCTTCGGCCCCGTCCAGGTCGTCTCGGAGCTCGCCGGCAACGCGGTGGAGCACGCCGGGATGTGCGGCGGTATAGAGGTCTGGGTCTCGGTCGGCCCCGGGGTGCTGTGGATCGAGGTGGTCGACTTCGCACCGGAGTTCGTGCCCGACCTGACGGGGCTCCACGAACCGGGGGACGAGCAGGAGCGCGGCCGCGGGCTGCTCATCGCGCAGACGCTCGCGTCGCGCGTCGAAGCGCTCGTCCTGGGTGACCGCAAGGCGCTGTGCGCGTGCTTCCCGGTCCCCGCGTAGGCCCTCCATATGCGGGGCCCGAAAGGCCGAGGGCCGCCCCCGGTTTCCCGGGGGCGGCCCTCGCGTGTCGCCTAGGTGTCGCGACGGAGCGTCAGAGCGGGGTCAGTTCGCCTCGCCCTTGGTGAGGTCCGGACCGGAGCCCGCGGCCTCGACCGGCGGGACGTCCGGCAGTGCGGCCTTCTCCTCGCCGACGAAGGTGAACTTCTCGTTCTCCCCGTCGCCCTCGGTGCCGACCACCACGATCGAGCCCGGGCGCAGCTCCGCGTACAGGATCTTCTCGGACAGCGTGTCCT
>NZ_JASAOI010000090.1 GCF_029953285.1 Yinghuangia seranimata
AGGGCCAGCAGATCGCGATCGCCGAGAAGGTGCTCGCCAGCCAGGGCCCCGGCGCCTGGCCGGTGTGCTCCATCAAGGCGGGCCTGACCAAGGGCGGCGCCGCGCCGCAGGTCGACACCGGCTCCGCGAAGGCCGCCGCGCCGAAGGCGGAGGCCAAGCCGGCCGCGCCGCAGGCCAAGGTCGTCGAGGCCCCCAAGGCCGAGGTGAAGACCTGGGCGCCGCGGACCGAGGCGCCGAAGACCGAGGCGCCCGCGCCGAAGGCCGAGGCCCCCAAGGTCGAGACCAAGGCGGCGTACACGGTCGTCGTCGGCGACACGCTGTTCAAGATCGCCAAGTCGCACGGGATCTCCGGCGGCTGGGAGAAGCTGTACGACCTGAACCGCTCGGTCGTCGGCGGCAACCCGAACCTGATCTTCCCGGGTCAGAAGCTCGCGCTCGGCACCACGGTCGTGGCCCCGGCCCAGACCCCCGCCAAGCCGGCTGCGGCCCCCAAGGCCGAGACCCCGGCCCCGTCCGCCAAGGCCGAGCAGTCCTCGGTCAAGGTGAGCGAGGACAAGGGCTCCGCGAAGGGTTCGAGCACCGCCAAGGGCTCGTCCACCGCGAAGTCGTCGGACTCCAGCGCCAGCTCGTCCACCGCGTCGTCGTCCGGCTGGGTCCGCCCGGTCCCGGGTGCCGCGCACGGCTCGTACGGCAACTCCGGCTCGCTGTGGTCGCACGGCCACACCGGTGAGGACTTCACCGCCGCGTCCGGCACCTCGGTCAAGGCCGTCTCCTCCGGCGTCATCGTCGAGGCCGGCTGGGGCGGCGCGTACGGCAACAACGTCGTGATCAAGCACGCGGACGGCCACTACACCCAGTACGGCCACCTGTCCTCGATCTCCGTGTCGGTCGGCCAGAAGGTCTCCACCGGCCAGCAGATAGGCCTGTCGGGCTCGACCGGCAACTCGACCGGCCCGCACCTGCACTTCGAGGTCCGCACCGGCCCGAACTACGGCTCGGACATCGACCCGATCGCGTTCCTGCGCGCGCACGGTGTGAACGTCTGATCCACGCACACTCCGCTGTGCTGGTGGGAGCAGTGACGCGGTAGCGCCCCCCCAGCGCACCGTGACAGCGGAAGGCCCCGGACCTTATTGGTCCGGGGCCTTCCGCGTTGTCGGGCGGTCGTCAGCGCGACGGCGAAGGGGACGGCAAAGACGTCGGGGGCGACGAAGTCGGGGGCGACGAAGTCGGGGACGACGACGGCGTGGACCGCCTCGCCGACGGCGAGGGCGACGGCGACGGCGACGGCGAGGCCGAGACCTCGGTGAACGCCGACTGCGGAGCCCCCGCGCCCGACCCCGTCACCCCGCCCGGCCCGCGCGTCGGCAGGGCCTGCGCGCCGTCCGGCGTCACGCGCGTCGCGCCGATGTAGTCCGGCTTGTCGACCTTCCCGAACCGGATCACCTCGCCGGTGTACGGCGCGTGGATCATCGCGCCACCTCCGACATAGATGCCGACGTGGTGGATGCTGCGCGGATCCTTCAGGTCGTTCGCGAAGAACACCAGGTCCCCGGGCAGGAGTTCGGAGCGCACCGGGTGCCGCCCCGCGTTCCACTGGTCGTTGGCGACGCGCGGCAGTTTGATGCCGACCTTGTCGTACGCCGCCTGGGTGAGCCCAGAGCAGTCGAACCGCCCGCCGTCGGCCGCCGTGCCCTCACCGCCCCATAGATAAGGCGTGCCCAGCTTGGACTGCGCGAACTCGATCGCGCCGACCGCGAGCGCCGACGGCGGCAGCGGCGCCTTGACCGCACCGAAGCTCTGCGCCAGCGAGCGGATGTTCTTCACATAGTTGCGGGTCTCCTTGTACGGCGGCACACCCGCGTACTGCGTCACCCGGAAGGCGCCGGCGTTGTAGGCGGCGAGCATGTTGTCCGTGCGGTCGCCCGGCACCGCGGCGATCGACCGGGCCAGCGCGCAGTCGTACTTCGCCGCCGAGGGGATCGCGTCGTCCGGGTCGAACGGGTCGCGCCGCCCGTCGCCGTCGCCGTCCGTCGACCACTCCGGCCACGTGCCGGGCATGAACTGCGCGATGCCCTGCGCACCGACCGGACTGACCACCTTCGGGTCGAACCCGCTCTCCTGGTACAGCTGCGCCGCGAGCAGGGTCGGCGAGAGCTCGGGGCACAGCCGCCCCCACCGCTCGATCGCGGGCTGGTAGGCGACCGGAACCGTGCCGGGCGCCAGGACGGCGGGGGCGCTCGCGACGGACGGCGCGCTGCCGCCGGACATCGCGCCGAGGGTGATCGCAAGCAGTCCGACCAGGCCGAACGGAAGCGCGGCGGCGGCGCCCACGGCGAGCCAGGCAGTACGCATGCGCGCATTCTGCGCGCCATGATTGCTCTGCGCAATCACCCGTGATACACACAGTGAGCGAGCCGTCTCGCCGGGGTGGTGGCCCGAACGGTGCCGTCAGGCCAGAATAATCGAGAGGCACGAGGCCCCCGTTCCACCCGGCGGGGGTAATTGGAGAAGCCCGAGTCGGGGGCGGTGAACGGCATGTACCTCAGTGCAGGCAACGGCGACATCAACACGATCATCGGTGGAATCGCGCCGGACTGGGGGCCCTTCGGGTCGCTCGGCCAGGAGGCCCGCACCATGGTCCAGGTAGTGATGGCGATCGCCATCCTGCTCTGCCTCGCGATCGCCATCTGGGGCGCCGCGAAGCAGCGGATAGGGGCAACCGCCTTGCGCGACACGTTCAGTGCCGAGCAGGGCAAGGGCCTGATCATCGCCGGACTCACCGGCGTGTTCATCATCGGCTCGCTCGGCACCCTCTTCACGATCATCTACGGGATGGCGATCTAGTACCGCGATCGTGCCCGATTCGCCGACCCGAGGTGGCTCACGTGGCGTACGCCTGCCCCCGCAACTCCCCAGGTGCGACGTATGCCCGAAAAACGCCCGGCAATTCCCCCGGCAATTCGGGTGAGGTCGGCTTTTTCGGCATTTCCGGTATTTCCGGCGAATTACCGGTGATCTCCTGCCGTCCGGCGGCCACGCCCGGGGCCTCGGATGGGTGACGGCCAACCCCGCACCCGGTTCGCGTCGTGGGCCGGGGCGCTCGCCCTGGTCGCGACCGTGCTGCTGGTGCTCGGCTATGCGGGCACCCGCGAGGCGAAGCACTCCCCCGCCGGCGCCGCGGCGGTACCGCGCGGCTCCGTTCCGGTAGCGGCGGCGCAGGGCCGACCGCCCGGCGCGCCGGTGACCGGCGTCGCGGTCGGCTACCCCCGCACGCGCGCGGGCGCACAGTCGGCCGCCGCGAACTACACGACCGCGTACGGCTCGTCCGCGATGTTCCGGACCGCGTCGCGGCGGGAGTTGATCGCGGCGATCGGCGATCCGGCGGGCAGGGCCGCGCTGTCGGCCCGCGCGGACGCCGCCTTCGGCGCGCAGACCGCGGCGTTCGGCCTCGACCCGGAGGGCAACGCGCCCAACGGGCTGGCGTTCGTGTGCCGGGTCCTGCCGGTGGGCACGCGGGTCGCCGCCTATTCGCCGGACGCGGCGACCGTGGAGGTGTGGGGCGCGGGCCTGGTGGGCCTCGCCGGGGCGGGTTCGAGCAAGCCGGTCAGCGAGGCGTGGACGACCACGACCATGCGGCTCACGTGGGCCGCGGACGACTGGAAGCTCGTCGACTTCAGCCAGAAGGAGGGGCCGACCCCGGTCAGCGGGCTGCAGTCCGCCTCGGGGGCGGAGGAAATCGCCCAGGCCGTCCGGGACTTCGAGGAACTCAGCTATGCCCGCTAGCCCGCCCGCACCGATCCTCCCCTCTCTGACGCCGTCGGCGGTGCCGTCCGCGATGCCGTCCGCGGTGTCCGCGACCCCAGTGCCGTCGGGTACCGCCGGGTCCCTCGCCACCGCCGTGCCCACGCCGTCGGGCGGGGGCGGTGCCGTGCAGGCGTACTGCGACATGCTGACCGGCCCGGCCAAGACGTACTGCCAGAACGGCGACGCGGGAACGCTGCCGGGGGTGCCGGGCAACGCGGTGCAGACGGCGGGCTTCGTCGCCGATCCACTCGGCTCGATCGCCAAGGGCTGCGCGGACGCCGCGACGTGGATCATCGAGAAGCTGTCGGCCACCGTCAACGGCAGCACGTCGGTCGACTTCACCAACCCGGGCTTCCTGCGCCAGTACGCCGTCGTGTTCGCCGCGTCGACGTTCCTCACCCTGCTGCTGTGGATGCTCGCGGTGGCGAAGCGCGCGGTGCGCGGCGCGTCGATCACGACCGCGATCACCGAGGCGGTCGGCTATCTCTGGCTGGCCGTGCTGGCTTCGGCGTTCACGCCGCTCACCCTCTACCTGGCCGTGTCGCTGACGGACGGCGTCACGTCGGCGATCGCGTCCGGCACGCAGCAGGACACCGACCGGTTCCTCGGCGGCTTCGCCAAAGCGCTCGGCCCGAACAGCGGGCTGGGCGGCGGCCCCGTGATGCTCATCTTCGTCTCGCTGCTCTCGATGGCCGCCGCCGCCGTGCTGTGGTGCGAACTCCTGGTCCGCGCCGCCATGCTGTACGTCGGTGCGATGCTCGGTACGGCCGTCTATTCCGGACTGGTCGACAAGGCGATGTGGCACCATGTCCGGCGCTGGGCAGGGATCATGGTGGCGGTGCTGCTCGCGAAACCGGTGGTGGTGATCGTTTTGGGGTTGGCGACCGCGGTCTCCGCGACCGACGGTCAGCAGGACGCGTTCGGGTCCGTGCTGTCCGGCCTGGCCATCATGGTGCTGTCCATCTTCGCGACGGCGCTCATCTACCGGTTCGTGCCCAACCTCGGTGACGACATGGCGTCGTTGCACGGCAGCCGCAGGGCGATGGCCGCCGGGGGCGCGGCGATGGTGAGCGGCCCGGCGAACTTCATGAAGCAGGGCATCCGGGCGCACGCGGGCCGAGGCGGAGGGGGCGGGGGCGGCGAACAGCCGGGCCCGGCCGCCGCGGGCGCGGTGGCGTCGGGCATTTCGGCGCACGGTACGCGCGGCACCGCCGCCCGGCCCGCGGCCCCCGCTCCCGCCCCCTCCCCCACCCCGCCGCCAAGTGCCGGCAACCCGAGCAACACGCCGCACGCCAGGACCCGGAACGAGGCCTGACCCATGACCACACAGCCGATCCACCGCCGCCGGACCTTCCTCATCGGCAAGGCCAAGCCGACCGCCGTCATCGGCAAGAACCGCGAGCCGGGCGAGATCTTCCTGATCATCGCCGGCGGCGCCATCGGGCTGTTGTGGGGTCTCCTGATTCCCATACTGCTGGTGCGCCTGGTCGGTCTGGTGGGCTTCCCGCTGATCGCGTTCGCGGCGGTGTACATGCCGTACAAGCAGCGCACGTTCTACAAGTGGTTCGAGATCAACCGCAGTTACAAGCGCACGCTGAAACGCGGCTCGCGCTACCGCTCGGCGGTGATGGAGGCGGGCACGCGGCTGAACGGCGGCGCGGTGGCCGTCGGCACGCCGCCCGGTGTGGGCCGGCTGTCGTGGATGAGCGTGCCGTTCGGTCCCGACGAACTCGCGGTGCTCATGCACCTGGAGCGCCGGACGGTCACCGCGGCGATCGAGATCGAGGGCCCGGGCGTGGGGCTGCGCGACTCGGAGGACCAGGAGGCGCTGGTCGAGCGGTTCGGCACGCTGCTCAAGCATGTCGCCAACGGCGACGGGTTCGTGACGCGGCTGCAGATCCTTGCGCGGACGATGCCGGCCGACCCGGACGCGCACGCGAAGGACGTGGCCCGGCGCGGATCCGCGAACTCGCCGCGCTGGGTGCAGGACTCGTACGACCAGCTGCAGTCGATGGTGTCGACGTCGAGCGAGCAGCACCGCGCGTACCTGATCGCGTGCATGCACTACAACCGCGACCTGGCCGCCGAGTCGTCCGTGATGGGCAAGGGCGACCAGGGCCTGGGCGTGGTCATGGCGCGTGAGCTGACGGACGTGTGCGCGCGGCTCGCCGAGGCGGACATCCGGGTGCGGCAGCCGATGAACGAGGCGCGGCTGGCGTCGCTGATCCACTCGATGTACGACCCTGAGCACCAGATCGACCAGTTCGACGGCATGCAGGCGCGGTACGCGTGGCCGGCCGAGCTGGACGCCACCCACCAGAACTACATGCAGGCCAAGACCCGCGAGTCGGAGACCACGCGCCCGTGGTGCCACGCGACCGCGTGGGTCAAGGAGTGGCCGCTGACGCCGGTGGGCGTCAACTTCCTCGCCCCGCTGCTGGTGCACACCCCGGACGTGATCCGGACGGTCGCGGTCACGATGGACCTGGAGCCGACCGACATCGCGATCGAGCGGATGCTGACGGAGAAGACCAACGACGACGCCGACGCGGCGCGCGCCGCGAAGATGAACCGCGTCGTGGACCCCCGCGACCTCGCCCACACCGGGCGCGTGGACCAGCGCGGCGAGGACCTGGCCGGCGGTGCGGCGGGCGTCAACCTGGTCGGCTACATCACGGTGTCGTCCCGCGATCCGGAGCAACTGGCGCGCGACAAGCGGACGATCCGCGCGTCGGCCGGCAAGTGCTTCCTCAAACTGGAGTGGTGCGACCGCGAGCAGCACCGCGCGTTCGTGAACACCCTGCCGTTCGCCACCGGCATCAGGAGGTGACGCCGTGACCGGCATCTTTTCGCTACTGACCGAGGGTTTCTCCAGCTTCCTGTTCGGCAAGCCGGAGACGCAGCGGCTTCCGGTGCGCACCTCCACCGGGCAGGCGCAGGCGGTGTACCTGCCGACGGCGGCGCCCGGACTCGGCGACTCGGGGGTGATCATCGGCCGCGAGGTCTACTCGGGCAAGGGCTACGTGTACGACCCGTTCCAGCTGTACGGCCAGCAACTGCCCGCGCCGCACTGGCTGGTGCTGGGCGAGTCCGGCAACGGCAAGTCCGCGCTGGAGAAGACGTACGTGCTGCGCCAGCTCCGTTTCCGGGACCGCCAGGTGGTGGTCCTGGACGCGCAGGGCGAGGACGGCGTCGGCGAGTGGAGCCTCATCGCGCAGGCGCTGGGCATCAAGCCGGTGCGCCTGGACCCGACGGACCTGACCGGCGAGGCGATCCGGCTCAATCCGCTGGACCCGTCGATCACGTCGACGGGGCAGCTGGCGCTGCTGCGCACCATCATCGAGGTGGCGATGGGCCGCCCGCTGGAGGAGCGCGCGGGCTACGCGCTGAAGGCCGCGCACGCCTTCGTGGTGCGGATGGTGAAGGACCGTCAGCCGATACTCCCGGACATCGTCGACGCGCTGCGCCATCCGACGAAGGAGTCGGCGGACCTGCTCAGCCTGGACCTGAACGACGTGCGGATCTGGGGTCTGGACGTCGCGCTGGTCCTGGACCGGCTGGTCGACGGCGACCTGAAGAACATGTTCGAGGGCCCGACGACGACCGGGATCGACCTGGACGCGCCGCTGATCATCTTCGACCTGTCGCACATCGACCGGAACTCGATCGCGATGCCGATCCTGATGGCGATCGTGGGCGTGTGGCTGGAGCACACGTGGATCCGCCCGGACCGGGTCAAGCGGATCTTCCTGGTGGAAGAGGCCTGGCACATCATCAACAGCCCGTTCGTGGCGCAGCTGTTCCAGCGGCTGCTGAAGTTCGGGCGGCGGCTCGGCCTGTCGTTCGTCGCGGTGGTGCACCACCTGTCGGACGTCGTGGACGGCGCGGCGGCGAAGGAGGCCGCGGCGATCCTGAAGATGGCGTCGACCCGCACGATCTACATGCAGAAGGCGGAAGAGGCGCGCGCGACCGGCAAGGTGCTGGGGCTGCCGCGCTGGGCGGTGGAGATCATCCCGACGCTGACGCCGGGCATCGCGGTGTGGGACGTCAACGGCAACGTGCAGGTGGTCAAGCACCTGATCACCGAGACAGAGCGGCCGCTGGTGTACACGGACCGCGCGATGACGGAGGACGCGGTCGAGGAGCGGGTGCGCGCGGACGCGGCGCTGGCGGGCGATCCGGCGGCCTGACCGCGACCGGGGCGTATTCAGGGGATCGGGGAGGTCGGCCTTGGCGGAGCGGCCGCCGCAACGCGGCATACCTGACGGTGCGCTGATCGGGGTGCTGGTGCTGCTCGTCGGCGGTACGGCGGCGACGTGGCTGTCGACCGGACTGGCCGGGCTCGCGCAGCACCAGGCGTGGCCGGACGGCGTGCGGTTCGGCCGCTCCGGGCGGGCGATCCGCGAGCTCCTCGCCGATCCGGGCGATATGGCGCGGGCGTGGCCAGGGTCGCCGCCGGAGGCGCTGCCGTCGCCGACGTGGTTCTGGACGGTCTTCGGTGTGATGGTGGTGATCGCGGTCGCGCTGGCGGTGTGCGCGTTGATGCTCTGGGTGCGGCTGACGGAACGTCAGGGCCCGCCGTCGCGCGCGAAGTCCACGGTGGAGACGGAGAAGGGCGCGGAACCGGGCGGCGAGCGGCCGGGTCCGGCGGCCTGACGGGGCGCGCGGCGGGCACGCTCGGTGCCTGATCCACACCTTCGGGTGAACCCCGCCGGAAGCGGAATCGCCTGGTCCGGGGCGGGGAATGCTCTGGCTACCGTGGCCGAGTCGGCCGCCGCGTGGCCGACAGGTCACCCGCCGGTCGACTCGACCCACCAGCCTCCCGCGGGCGCGTGTCAGCCTTCGGTGCGCCCGGCGGCGTCCGGCTGGGTCTCCTCGACGCGCTCGAGCATGCGCCGCAGCCCGTCGGCGAGCGCGGCGCGCTCGCCGGACCCGAGGTCCTGCAGCAGTCCCGCCTCGAAGCGGGCGGCTTCCCGGACGACCAGGTCCCACATCTCGCGGCCGGCGTCGGTCAGCTCGATGATGACGCGCACCCGGTTGTTCTCGTCGCGGGAGCGCGTGACCAGCCCGTCGGTGACCATGCGGTCGACCCGGTGCGTGACCGCGGCCGCGGTGAGCCCGAGGCTGCGGGCCAGCTCGCCGGGGCCGAGCCGGTAGGGGCGGCCGGCGACCACGAGGGTGCGGAGCACCTCCCACTCGGCGTTGCTGATGCCGAGCGCGGTGAGCTGCCGCCCGTAGGCGACGTCCATGCGCCGGTGCAGCCGGAACAACGCCGCGACGATCGCCTCGACCTGCGGATCGATCTCGGGGAACTCGCGCTGAAAGGCCGCGAGGTGGGTCTCGAGCTCGGAGACCGGGTCGGTCGCGGGGTCCTGCTCCATGCCCGAAGCATACCCGCAGCCCTTAAGTCATTAGACAGAAAGACTTCACGTGCGTATAGTTTAGTACTGAAGTCTTCAGCCTTGAGCTTCCCTCCGAACCACCCCTCGAACCGTCGCACCGGCCACCGGCCCGGGCGGCGGTTTCGTCGGGTTGCGCGCGGGACGCCCGGTCTGACGACGGCCCGCGGGACCGGATTCGGCCGGCCCCGCCCCATGACGGTCGGGAGGTGTGTGGTGGCGACCAACAACAGCGCGCTCCGGAGGATCCAGCTCGGCAACGCCCTCAGTGCGTTCGGCAGCGGGTTCACGGTTCCGTTCCTCTTCGTGTACGTGACCCGGGTACGTGACATGTCCGCCGGTCAGGCCGGTCTCATGTTCAGCGTCCTGGCGGTCGCCGCCCTGCTGGCGCTGCCGCTGGTCGGCCCCGGCATCGACCGGCGCGGGCCGCGCCCCGTCGCGGTCGTAGGCGCCGTCACTGCGGGCGCCGGTTCGCTGACCCTCGGCCTCGCGACCACGCCCGCGACGGTGCTGGTCGGCGCGGCGCTGCTCGGCGCCGGTGTGGCCGGCATCCAGCCGGCGCTGGCCACGATGATCGTGCGCTGCACGACGGCGCCGACCCGGGCCCGCGCGTTCGCGCTGCAGTTCACGTTCAACAACCTGGGCCTGGGCATCGGCGGCCTGATCGGCGGGCTCATCGTCGACCCGGCGCACCCGGCGTCGTTCACGGTTCTGTTCGCGGTGGAGACCGTGATGTTCGTGGTCCTCGCCGCGGTCGTCGGCACCGCGCGGGTCCCGGACGCCGCCCCGGCCGCGGCCGGCGTCGCGGCGGGCACCCGGGCGGGCTGGCGGCACCTGGCGCGCAACAAGGCGATGGTGCGGCTGTCCGTGGTCAGCGCGCTGATCTTCTTCACCTGCTACGGCCAGTTCGAGTCGGGCCTCGCGGCGTTCGCGACCGAGGTCAGCCGGATCTCGCCGAGCATGCTGGGCGTCGCGCTGGCCGCGAACACCGCGGTCATCGTGCTCTGCCAGCTCGCGGTACTGAAGGTCGTCGCGCGGCGGCGGCGCAGCTCGGTGATCGCCGCGACCGGCGTGGTGTGGCTGCTGGCGTGGATCGTCACGGCGGTGTCGGGGCTGCTGCACGGCAACGGCGCGGCGGCCGCGGTCACGATCATCACGACGTACGCGCTGATGGGCGTCGGCGAGAGCCTGCTCGCGCCGACCCTCGGCCCGATGGTCGCGGACCTCGCGCCCGGCCACCTGCTGGGGCAGTACAACGCGGCGCAGTCGCTGGTGAAGCAGCTCGCCATGGCGGCCGGCCCGGCGTTCGCCGGCGTGCTGGTCGGCGCGGGCGCGTACGGCCCGTACCTGGCCGCCCTGATGGGCTGCTCGGTCCTGATCACGGTGCTCGGCGTCCGACTCGGGCGCGGGCTCAGCCCGGTGCAGAACGGCGTGCTCGTGGCCGTCTCGGTCCCCGTCGCGACGGCCACGACGGAGTCCGTCCAGGAGCCCGTCGACGCGGCCCCGGAGGAGCCCGTCGCAGCGCCCGACGAGGCGCCCGCGAGGCAGCCCGCCGACCGGCCCCGTCAGGACGCCCCGCAGGAGCGGGTCCCGGCGCTGGCCGGCTGATCCGGCACGGTCGCCGCCGGGGGCGCGCCCAGTGAGGCGTTGCCCCCGGCAGGCGCCGCCCGCCGAACGGCCCGTCCCGCCTCACAGGAGGAACTCGCACCACACCGTCTTGCCGGTGTTGGTCAGCCGCGAGCCCCACGCGCTCGCGATGGTCGCGACGATCGCCACGCCGCGGCCGTTCTCGTCGTCGGCGGCCGCGCGGCGGCGCCGGGGCACGTGGTCGTCGGCGTCCGACACCTCGACGATCAGCCGCCGGTCGGTGCGCCGCAGGCGCAGCCGCATCGGTGCCGCGCCGTGCGTCAGCGCGTTGGCGACGAACTCGCTGACCGCGAGCACCCCGGACTCCCGCAGTTCCTCCCCGACCTGCCAGCTGGCCAGCACCCCCGAGGTGAACGCCCGCGCGCGGGCCGCGACTTCGTGGCCGCCGAGGAGGTCGAGGGAGGCGGTGCGGAACTGCGTCGCGGCGCGGCCCTCGTGCCGCGGCAGCTGGACGACCAACAGCGCGACGTCGTCGTCGTGTTCGACCGGCAGCCGCATGTGCTCGATCAGCCGGTCGCGCACGGCCTCGGGCGGCCCGACCGCCTCGTCCAACGCCCCGGCGAGGTCGTCGATCCCCCGGTCGATGTCCTCACCGCGTCGCTCGACGAGACCGTCGGTGTAGAAGGCCACGGTCGACCCCGGCTCCAGCGGCACGCTGCCGGACACGTGCGGCCAGCTGCCGCCGGTGCCCAGCGGCGGCCCGAGCGCGTCGTCGAGCCGGTGCACCTGGCCCGCCGGGTCGCGCACGAGCGGCGGCAGGTGGCCGGCGGTCGAGTAGGTCAGCACGCCCTCGCTCGGGTCGTGGACCGCGTACACGCAGGTGGCGATCTGCGTGGCGTCGATCTCCATCGCGAGCCCGTCGAGCAGTTGCAGCACCTCGTGGGGCGGCAGGTCGAGGCGGGCGTACGCACGTACCGCGGTGCGCAGTTGGCCCATCACGGCGGCGGCCCGCACGCCGCGCCCCATCACGTCGCCGATGACCAGCGCGGTGCGGCCGGCGCCGAGCGTGATGACGTCGTACCAGTCGCCGCCGACCGCGGCGTCCGCGCCGCCGGGCAGGTAGCGGGCCGACACCCGCAGGTCGTCCGGGTGTTCGAGGCGCTGCGGCAGCAGGCTGCGCTGGAGCGTGACGGCCGCCTGCCGGTGCCGCCGCTCGCTCTCCCGCAGCCGGTCGGTGGCCTGCACCTGGTCGGTGACGTCGACGGCGAACACCAGGACGCCGCGCACCGCGCGGCCTCCCTCGCCGCCGTCTCCGCGCACCGGGGTGCACACGAACGTGTAGTAGCCGTGCCGTCGTTCGCTCTCCGGCATACCGGGATACGCGGCGCCCTGGTGGTCCACGCGGCGGGCGCGCACGGTGCGTCCGCGCCCGGTCCGGTAGACCTGGTCCATCAGCGTCAGCAGCCCGTGGTCCGCGAGTTCGGGCATGATGTCGCGGGCCGGGAGACCGATCCGACGCGTTCCGAAGACCTCGCGGTAGGCCTCGTTGACGTAGGCGAGCTCGTGTGCCGGGCCGCGGGTGACCGCGATGAGCGCGGGTGCGTGGGCCAGCACTTCCCGCAACGAGAAGGTGTCGATGCGGTCCTGCATCCGCGCCGCGGGCACGGATCGCCGTCGGTCACCGGACAGCCTGGCGCCCCACCGAGTGATGTTCAACCGCCTGCTTCCTGATGAGTTCTTCACACTATGTGCCGTGAGGTTTACCTCTAGTGACATCACCAGTGTGGGCGAAAGTCGGCCACAGGGGAATCGCGACCGCGCGGCGGACCCCCCGTTCGGGGGACGGATCGGTACGCGCCCGCAATGTCCGCGACATGTTCGTGACGCCGGTCACACGATGATGACGCGGCGCGGCCTCATGCCCACGCACCGTGGGCACCGGACCGGCTGACGGGCCACCACGCTGACACAGCGTCAGCACGACACGTTTCCTCCACAACCGTTGCGTCGGATTCCGGTTCTGCGGTAGAGGCACCTCGGGTACGCTCGGCGAACTGGCAATGACTGAGCGGTCCGAGCAGGACACGAACACGAACATTTGCCTTCGGGGGAAGTACATGGGCGTTTCGCGTACGTATTCGAACGAACTGACCCGGGATCGGGAGAGCGCGGGAAGGCCGGCCGGCGGGTCGCATCCCGCGGGCATACCCGGTGCGCGCCGGCCGCAGCGCGGCCGCGCGCCGCTCGGCCTGCCGCCGAGTCCCGCCGACCCGGAATCCACCACACAGCTGCGCACCGACGCGCGCCGCAACCTCGAGCAGGTGCTGCGCGCGGCCCGCGAGGTGTTCGGCGAACTGGGCTACGACGCGCCGATGGAGGAGATAGCCCGGCGCGCGGGCGTCGGCGTCGGCACGATCTACCGGCGGTTCTCCGGCAAGGAGTCGCTGGTCCAGCGGATCATGACCACCGAGACCGGGCGGCTCACCAACGAGGCGGTCGCCGCACTGGCCGAGGAACCCGACGCGTGGTCCGCCCTCAACCGCTACCTGCGGCGCGCGGTGGCCTCCGGCGCCGGCCGGCTGTTCCCGGCGCTGAGCGGCCGGGTCCCGGTGACCGAGGAGATGCGCGCCGGGCGCGCCGCGCTCAACGACGCGGTGTGCCACCTGGTGGACCGCGCCAAGGCGGAGGGCTCGCTGCGCGAGGACGTGTCCGACGCGGACATCTCGCTGCTGCTGTCGTGCCTGCTGCCGCCGCCCGGACTGCCCAAGGCGCAGCGCCTCACCGTCGCCGCCCGCTACCTGGAGGTGGTGCTGGACGGCCTCCGGGCCGACCGGCCCTCGCCGCTGCCCGGCAAGCCGTTCACCCAGGACGAGCTGGACACCCTGTTCCTGCGCGGCGGCACCCGCTAGGCGGTCGCCGCACCCGGAAAGGGTGCCCTGCGGGCCCGCGCCGACGGGCGGTCGGCGCGGGCCCGAATTAGGATCCGGACATGGAGTTCGAACGCGGGCGGCCCGGGCGGGACGGTCGGTCCGCATGAACTTCACCCTGGTCCAACTGCGCTATTTCGTCGCCGCCGCCCAGCACCGCAGCATGACCGGCGCGTCGCGCGAGCTGATGGTGTCGCAGTCTGCGATCTCGGCCGCGATCGCGCACCTGGAACGGGAGTTCGGCGTCCAGCTGCTGGTGCGGCACCACGCCAAGGGCCTGTCCCTGACCGCGTCCGGTGAGCGCTTCCTCAACGAGGCGCGCGGGCTGCTCGGCCACGCCGACGAGATGGCGGCGGCCGCGAAGGCGTTCGGCGGGTCGCTGCGCGGCCATCTGACGCTGGGTTGCGCGCACACCGTCGCGCCGTACTATCTGCCGCCGCTGCTGGCCGAGTTCGCGGTGCGCTGCCCGGACGTCGAGGTCCGGGTCAGCGAGGCCGACGACGGGGACACCCTGCGCGAGCACCTGCTGGACGGCGGCTGCGAGCTCGCGCTGATGTACGACCAGGGCGAGCACGAGGCGCTCGACGGCGAGCTCCTGGCGCGGGTGCCGCCGCACGTCATCGTGTCCTCGGCGCACCCGCTGGCCGAGGAGAAGGCGATATCCCTGCACGCGCTGGCCGACGAGCCGATGGTGCTGCTCGACCTGCCGCACAGCCGCGACTACTTCGTCTCGCTGACCCGGCGCGTGGGTTTCCATGCCCGGGTGCGGTTCCGCACCCGCAGCACCGAGCTGGTGCGCGCGCTGGTCGCGGCCGGCCAGGGCTTCGCGATCCTCAACCAGCGCCCCGCGACGGACACCACGTACGACGGGGGGCGGGTGGTCGCGCTGGAGCTGACCGACGACCTGCCGGCGCTGCGCCTGGTGCTGGCACAAGCCCGCGGCGTCCGGCAGACGCGGCGGGCGGCGGCGTTCGCCGCGGTGTGCCGCGACTGGTTCCTGAGGCCGCCGCTGCGGACCCATTAGGCCGTTCGGGTGTGATACGGATCACACCAGCTCGCGGCGGATGTCGCGTCACGATTCGACACGTGCCCACTCTCCCTGGGTATGACCACGAACCCTCAGCACGCCCGCGCCCCCTACAGGCCCGCCGACCTGCCCGTTTCGCCGGCCGACCGGCACCTGGCCTGGCTGCTCGCGGAGTGGCGGCGGCGCAGCATCGCGGCCGGCTGGCCACAACCCGCCGCATGGCTGACCCCCGGGGCGAAGGCCGCCGTCGGGGCGTTCTTCCGGCCCGGGCGGATCCGCGGCGCGTGCGCGCAGCTCGCCGCCGACCGGGCGGACGCCGACATCCCGCTGCTCGCCGCGCTGTCGGACCTCGACCTGCTGTTCCTGACCGCGGTGGGGCGCGGCGCGTCCGACTCGGTGGTGTCCGCGTACATCGCGGCGCGGCACGCCCGGCTGCCGGTCGTCGACGGCTACGACCAGGTCTGCGAGCTGCCCGGCGAGGCGCTGCTGCGCCGCCACCTGATGCGCCGCGCGGCGGACGACCCGGCGGACCGGCCGCTGGTCGTCGCGGTGGAGCCGCAGATCGGCGCGTACCCCGCGCACGAGCGGCTGCGCCTGGCGCTGCTGGTCGCGCAGCATGTCATGGAGGTCTTCGGGACGCCCGCGCACCTGCTCGACGACGGCCGCCTCGCGGTGGTCGCGGAGCGGCAGGACGCGCTGCCGGCGCTCGTGCGGCTGGCCGGGCTCGCCCCGTACGACCCGATCCTGGCGGCGACCGGCCACGCGGCGGTCCCGACGGTGCGCGCGTCCGTCGTCACCGTGCTGCGCGACCTCTCCGACGCCGGCGCGGACGACGGCGCGGGCGGCAGGGACGGCCTGTGCGTGGCCTAGGACCCCGCCGGGGCCGGGCGCTACTCGCGGACGACGAGCACCGGGCAGGCGGCGTGGTGCACCACCGCGGTGCTGACCGAGCCGAGCAGCAGCCGGGAGAAACCGCCGATGCCGCGGGAGCCGACCACGACCATGACGTGCCGCTCGGACATGCCGAGCAGCACCTCGGTGGCGGTGCCGGAGAAGACCTGGACGTGCAGTTCTCCGTCATACGCCGCCTCGCGGGTGCGGTTGACGTCGGCGACCAGCGCCTCGGTCTCGGTGCGCACGCTTTCCAGGGCGGCGTTCATGTCCTCGGCGTACACGGCGCCGGGGGCCATCGCGGCGTAGGTGCCGGCGGGCGGCGCGGAGCTGACCACGTACAGCGGCAGGCCGCGCAGCTGGGCCTCCGTCATCGCCCAGTCGAGCGCGCGGCGCGACGGGTCGGATCCGTCGACGCCGACCACGACCCCGCGCGGTTCGTCCTGTGCCATCGGTCGCCCTCCTCGTCGCGCGGTCGGCGGCTCCGAGGCGCTGGGAAGGCTTGTACCGCGATTGCGACAAAACATTGCATTTGCGGACACGATCGGGCGGCAGATCACCCGGCTGGACGCGGCGACAGACGTGCCGGGCGGAGCGGTCCGGCGGGCACCCGGTGGGCAGGGGCAAGCGGCTGAGAAGCCACGGAAAGGCGCCCCCCGGCGGACCTTTCCGTGGCCGTCTCAGCTCCCGGCCGGGCTGCGCCGTCGTCCGCTCGCGCCGCCCGCCGGATGCCTCACGCTAGCGGCCGGGTGTGAGGAACAGATGACGCCGACATGACGGGTATGCGGCGCACCGCACCGCCCTGGGACCTTCGCGTTGGCGTCCCGCTAGCCGACGCCGCCCGTGAGCGTCACGCCGCCGTCGATCACCAGCGTCTCGCCGGTGATCCACGACGCGTCGTCCGACAGCAGGTACGCCGCGGCCTTGGCGACGTCCTCCGGCACACCGAGCCGCTTCATCGGGTACGCGGCGGCGGCCTCCTCCTCGCGCCCCTCGTACAGCGCCTCCGCGAACCGCGTCTTGACGACCGCCGGCGCGACCGCGTTGACGCGTACGCCGGGGCCGAGTTCGCCGCCGAGCTGCCGGGTCATGTGGATGAGCGCGGCCTTGCTCACGTTGTACGCGCCGATGAACGGTCCGGCGACGACGCCGCCGACCGACGCGACGTTGAGCACCGCCCCGCCGTGCTCCTTCATCCACGCGCCGTACGCCTCCTGCGTCCAGCCCAGCGCGGCCACCAGGTTGACCTCGAGGATCTTGCGGAACGCCCCGAGGTCCGCGTCGATCAGCGCGCCGAAGTGCGGGTTGATGCCCGCGTTGTTGACCAGCAGGTCCAGCGAGCCGAACCGGTCGATCACCGCCGCGACCGCCGCCGCCCGGTGCTCGGCGTCGTCCGCCTTGCCGGGCACCGCCATCGCGTGCGCGGCACCGCCCAACTCCTCGACGGCCGCGTCCAGTTCCTCCTTCTTGCGGGCCGTGAGGCACACCGTGGCGCCGCACGCGACCAGTTCGGCCGCGATACCGAGCCCGATGCCGCGGCTCGCGCCGGTGACCAGCGCGGTCCTGCCGGTGAAGTCGACCGTCATGCCACGAACTTCCCTTCCTCGAGGACGGTCCGCGCCTTGGCCGCGAGACCGGCGAGCCCTTCCCTGGTGAACCGCGACGCTCCGCCGTCGCCGGCCTGGTCGCCCATCGCACCGGCCGTGTACCGGTCCAGCACACCGGCGAGGATGCACGCCAGCCGCCAGTAGGCGAACGCGGCGTACCACGCGATGCCCGACAGGTCGCGCCCGGTCGCGGCGGCGTACCGCGCGCAGAACGCCGCGCGGTTGACGAACCCCTCGGCCGCGGTGCCGTCCGACGGCAACAGGCCGCCGTCCTCGCCGCGTTCGACCCAGTACACGAGCGTGGTGCCGACGTCCGCGAGCGGGTCGCCGAGTGTGCACAGCTCCCAGTCGAGCACCGCGCGCACCGAACCGTCGGGGCCCACGATGCAGTTGTCGAGCCGGAAGTCGCCGTGCACGATCGTGGCGCCCTGCTGCTCGGGCACCGACGCGCTCAGCGCCGCGTGCACCTCGTCGATCCCCTCGACGCCCGGCACCCGGGTGGCCTCCCACTGCCGGTGCCAGCGCCGCAGCTGCCGTCCGATGTAGTCCTCGCGGCGGCCCAGGTCGCCCAGGCCGACCGCGTCGACGTCCACCGCGTGGATCGCGGCGAGGACGTCGGCGAGCTGCTCGCCCGCGCGCCGCCGGCCGTGGATGTCCAGCTCACGGGTGGCGTCGGCGGCGTTGCGCAGTACCGCGCCGTCCACGAACTCCATGACGTAGAAGGGCGCTCCGTTGACGGAGTCGTCCGCGCTCAGCCCGACCACCGGCGGCACCGGCACCGGCGTGCGCCCCGAACCGAGCGCCGCCAGGATGCGGTGCTCGCGCCCCATGTCGTGCGCCGTCGCGAGGACGTGGCCGAGCGGCGGGCGGCGCAGCACCCACCGGGTGCCCGCGCCGTCGGCGACCACATAGGTCAGGTTGGAGTGCCCGCCCACGACCGGGGTGAAGGACAGCGGCGGAACGAGCGACGGGACCCGTGCGGCCAGCCACTCGGTGACCTCGCCGGGCGCGACGCCCGCGGGCACAACGGTTCGACCGGATTCGCTCATGCTTCGCCGTCCGCGGCCAGCAGCGACGCGAACTTCTTGCGCGCGGCCTCGCGGCGCGTCGGCACGTGCTCGCTCGGCACCTCCACCGCACGGTAGTCCTTGAGCACCTGGCGCGCGACGGTGACGCGGTGCACCTCGTCCGGCCCGTCGTAGATGCGGGCGGCGCGCGCGTACCGGTACATCTGCTCGAGCGGCAGGTCGGTGGAGAACCCCAGCGAGCCGTGGATCTGGATCGCGCGGTCGATCACGTCGTACAGCACCTGCGCGCCGTAGAACTTGATCGCCGAGATCTCCGTGCGCGCGGCGGGCGCCCCGTCGCGGTCCATGCGCCACGCGGCGTGCAGCGTCATCAGGCGGGCGGCCTGGATGCCGGCGTACGAGTCGGCGATCCAGTTCTGCACGGTCTGCTTCTCGGCGAGCAGCGAGCCGTGCGCGTACCGGGACACGGCGCGCTCGCACAGCATGTCGAGGGCGCGCTGCGCCTGGCCGAGCCAGCGCATGCAGTGGTGGATGCGACCCGGGCCGAGGCGGAGCTGGGCCAGCTTGAAGCCGTCGCCCTCGTTGCCGACGAGGTTCTCGTACGGCACGCGCACCGCGTGGTAGCGGATCTCGGCGTGTCCGCCGAGTCCGCGGTGCAGCCGCTCGGTGCGGCCGGGGTCCTCCAGCGTGGCGACGTCGCGGACGATCTCGACGCCTGGGGTGTCGGCCGGGACGACGATCATCGACGCGCGCGCGTGCGGGTTGGCGTCGGGGTCGGTGACGACCATCGCGATGAGGATGTCGGCGACGGAGCCGTTCGACGTGAACCACTTGTGGCCGTCGATGACCCACTCGTCGCCATGCCGGACCGCGCGGGTCGCCAGCAGCGTGGGGTCGGACCCCGCGGTGTCCGGCTCGGTCATCGAGAACGCGCTGCGGATACGGCCGTCGAGCAGCGGCTCCAGCCAGCGTTCCCGCTGCCACTCGCGGCCCGAGGCGGCGATGCCGTGCGCGAGCAGCTCGGCGTTGCCGGAGTCGGGCGCGTTGTTGCCGAAGACGACCGGCGCGTACGCCGTGCGGCCGAGGATCTCGTGCATGAGGCCGAGGCGCACCTGGCCGAAGCCCTGTCCGCCGAGCTCGGGCGGCAGGTGCGCGGCCCACAGGCCGCGTTCCTTGACCCGTTCCTTCAGCGGCGCCAGCGCGGCGCGCAGCGTCGGGTCGTCGAGTTCGAGGGTCTCCAGGGGGCAGATCTCGTCGCGGACGAAGCCGCGCATCCACTCCAGTTGTTCCTCGAACTCCGGCTCGGTCGAGAAGTCCCAGGCCATCGTGCCCATCCCCTCGGGTGGTCGGTCGGATCGGTCGGATCGGCTGATCGGTGCGCGGGCGGGCCGGCGGTCAGCCCAGCGCGGCGGGGTCGCGGCGGGCCCGCCCGGAGAACGCCAGCGAGCGGCCCGCTTCCAGGGCCGCGAACTGCATGAGGTGCGGCAGCAGCCGGTGCAGCGGGCCGACGGTCACTGCGGGGCCCGGCGTACGGCCGCGGCCCGAGACGCCCAGCAGGACGCCCAGGCGTAAGGCCGCGCGGCCGACTTCGGCGTGCGTCATCGGCCGGGCGGGCCCGTGGGTCGCGGGCGTGGCGCCGCGGTCGAACAGCGCCACCGCGGAGGTCGCCACGCGCTCCGCGTACGGCCGCACCGCGCGCCGGTCGACCGGCTCGGCCCACGAGGTCAGCACCCGCAGGCCGCCCTCGCGCAGCACGAACATCTCCTGCGGCGGATCGGCCGCTCCACCGGTCGCGCGCGCGACCGTCATCGCGTCGTCCGGACCCTCGACGAACACCATGCGGGGAGCGGTGCCCCGCAGCGCGCGGTGGCACGCCGCGACGCCCTGCCCGGGCGGCATCGGCACGGTCGCCGCGCCCGCCGCCAGGACGGCCAGGTCGAGCACCGTCCAGTCGACGCACGGCCGCACCATGACCCCGATCCGGTCGCCGGGCAGCACCCCGCCGGCCATCAGGCCGGCCGCGACCGCGACCACGCGGTCCTCCAACTCCCGCCAGGTCAAGGACCGTTGGGCGGCACCGGAGGGATCGCGCCAGTGCGCGGCCATGCGCTCCGGCCAGTGGTCCGCCGCGCGCCACAGCGCGGCGAGCAGGTTGCGGTTCGCCGCAGTGCCCGGCACGGCGCGTGCGTGCTCCACGACGGTCCCCCTCACCGACGGAACCAACCAGGCTCTTGTCTAGCAGGCGAGGGGGCCGCGTCGTAGGCGGGCGGGCGCGGAGGGTGCCGTCAGACGCCAAGGGACCGCCCGATGATCTCCTTCATGATCTCGTTCGTCCCGCCGTAGATCGCCTGGACGCGGCTGTCGATGAACGCCTTGGCGACCGGGTACTCCATCATGTAGCCGTAGCCGCCGTGCAGTTGCAGGCAGCGGTCGACGACGCGCTTCTGCAGGTCGGTCGTCCACCACTTGGCCTTGGACGCGGCGACGGCGTCGAGATCGCCGTCGAGGTGCCGCAGCACGCAGTCGTCGATGTACGTGCGGGCGATGTCCAGTTCGGTGGCCATCTCGGCCAGTTCGAAGCGGGTGTTCTGGAACGACCCGATCGGCTGCCCGAACGCCGTACGGCTCTTGCAGTACTCGAGCGTCTGCTCGAACACCACCTCGGCGCCGGCCACCGCCGCGGTCGCGATGCCGAGCCGCTCCTGCGGCAGGTTGTGCATCAGGTGGTAGAAGCCCTGGTTGAGCTGCCCGAGCAGGTTGTTGCCAGGGACCCTGACGTCGGTGAAGAACAGCTCGGCGGTGTCCTGCGCCTTCATCCCGACCTTGTCGAGGTTGCGGCCGCGATCGAAGCCCGGCATGCCGCGTTCCACGACGAGCAGGCTGATGCCCTTGCTGGCCTTGGCCTCCGGGTCGGTCTTCACCACCACGACGACGAGGTCGGCGTTGATGCCGTTGGTGATGAAGGTCTTGGCGCCGTTCAGGATCCAGTCGTCTCCGTCGCGTACCGCCGTCGTGCGGACGCCCTGCAGGTCGCTGCCCGCGCCCGGCTCGGTCATCGCGATCGCGGTGATGATCTCGCCCGAGCAGAAGCCCGGCAGCCAGCGGGCCTTCTGCTCGTCGGTCGCCAGGTCGTTGAGGTACGGCGCCACGACCTCGTTGTGCAGGCCGAAGCCGACGCCGGACGCGCCGGCCCGGACGATCTCCTCCGACAGCGTCATCGGGTACCGGAAGTCCTTGACCCCGCCGCCTCCGTACCGCTCGTCGACGTCGATGCCGAGCAGGCCCTGCTTGCCGGCCTTGCGCCACACCTCGCGGTCGACGATCCCGGCCTTCTCCCACTCGCCGTGGAACGGCGTGACCTCGCGGCGCACGAACTCGCGCGCCGTCTCGCGGAAGGCGAGGTGCTCGGGTTCGAGATGGCGGTCCCTCATGGCTGATCCCCCTGCTTCGACTCGGGTGACTGGGTGGCACGCAGGACGTCGACCTCGCGCTGCAGGTCGGCGGCGAGTTCCGCGATCAGCGCGGCGCGGTCGACGGCGCCGTCCGCGGTGCGCGCGTCGTCGGGGTTCCGGCGGAGCAGCCCGCCGAGGGTGAACCGGGCGAGCATGGCGGCGAGTTCGGGCGGCTGGTAGGAGCCGTCGGGGCGGTACCACTTGTACATCCAGTTGCACATGCCGATCGCGGCGAACGCGGCGATCTTGGCGTCGACGGGCTGGAACTCCCCGCTCTCCACGCCGTCCTGGACGACGGCGCGCACCGCACCGTCCACCTCGCGCTTGAACTTGTCGAAGACGGCCCGCGCCTCGGCCGGCAGCTGGTCCTCGTCGCGGAACCCGAGCCGGTACAGGTCGAGGTGCCGGGTCAGCCCGAGCACGTGCAGCTCGATCAGCCGCCGCAGCCGCGCCGACGCGGGCTCGTCGAGCACCACGACCGCGCCGATGCGGTCGGCGCCCTCCCGCGCCCAGTCCTCGAAGATCGCGGTGACCAGCGCGTCCTTGTTCGGGAAGTAGTGGTACAGCGCGGCCTTGGACATGCCGAGCTCGTCGGCGATCTCCTGGAGCGTGACGGCGCCGAGCCCGCGCACCCCGAACAGCCGCGTCGCGGCGGCCCGGATCTCGTCGCGCATGAGGCGGTTGCGTGGCGGCATCGTCAACCTAGCGGTAGGAATTCCGACTCGATGGTCGGATGCTAGGCGCGGGGTGTTCAGGGATCAAGAGGACGGCACGGATCGCCGACGGGGACGCCATGTGACGCACGAGTGATCCGCGGCCGCGCGGGCAGGCACCGGCCCGAGCCGGCGGGGGCGGAACGACTCCCCACCGGCTCGTCGAAGACGCAATGAGGCCCTGTCAGGCGACCGCGGCGATGACCGACCCGGCCGTGGCGGTCGCCCCCCACCGGAGCGCCCGCCCCGCGGCCACGCCCCGGAGCCACAGCTCCGCGGCGACGACGTCGGCGAAGCCCCCGAGCAGCTCGCTCGGGTCGCCGCCCATGCCGCCCTTGCCGAGGACCGGGCGGGTCGCCCGGTCGAGCGCCACGCGAACGGCCTCCGTGTCGACCACTCCGAGCTCGCCGAGCAGCGGGGCCGCGAACAGGTCCCGCAGGTCGTTGGCGTTCCGGCGCAGCCCCCGCATCTCGGACTGGGTGTAGTCGCCCTTGCCCGTCCTCGACAGCGCGGACCGGGGCACGAGCCCTTCCACCGCCGTGTGCAACAGCGTGCGCGGCCCGTCGCCGCGCCCGCGTGCCCACGCGGGCAGCGCGAGGCCGGCGCGGACGACGCTGTTGTCGAGGTACGGCGCGCGGACCCGCACGCCGCTGCCCTCGGCGAGCTGCGCCATGACGCGGTGCCGGTCCGCCGCGCGGCGGACCGCGACCCACGACGCGCGGTCGCCGGGCCGGCGGTGCGCGGACGGGTCGCCCGGCTGTCCGGCGTTGTCGTCGAGGTCGCCGGCGACGCGGCGCAGCGCGGCCGCGACCCGGTGCCGGGCGTCCGCGGTGGCCCAAGCGAGCGCGGGCGCGGGGCGGCACCACGCGATGAGGCTGTCGAGCCCGTCCCCGGGCATGCCGCCGGGGCCGCGTTCGACGACGCCGGCCAGTTCGACGAGCGCCTGGTCGAAGCCGGTGCGGCCGATCCGCCGCGCCGCCGCCGCCAGGTCGCCGGGCTTGTATCCGGCCACGCGGGCCCACGAACGGGCGTGCCGTGCCGCGGCGATGGGGTGCCGGTCCATGGCGAGGTCGGCGAGGTAGGCGAGCGGGGTGCCGAGCACGGCGTCGCCGCCGTAACCGGTCAGGTGCACGTCGATACCGGCGTCGCGGGCCGCCGAGAGGTGCCGCAGCGTGCGCGCGGCGGTGACCAGCGGCAGCGCCGGCTCGTCGGTGACCGGCGGGGCGTCGAAGGCGTCGACCAGCCGGGTGTACGGCAGGCAGTCGGCGTCGGCGGGCACCAGCAGGTGCCGCAGCCGGGCGGACGCGGTGGCGACCTTGGAGGCGTACTCGACGTCGTCCTGCGCGTACGGGTCGGACCAGGTGACCGCGACGACCTCGTGCTGCGTGGCGCGGGCCGCGAGGAGCGACAGGACGGTCGAGTCGCGGCCTCCGGACAGGTCGGTGCCGGTCTTGGTCGCGGCGTCGACGCGGCGTCCGACAGCGCTGGTCAGCGCGTCCCGCAGCGCGGCCGCGGCGGCCGGGAAGTCGAGTGGCGCGGAGCCCTGTTCGTGCTTGCGCAGGCGCCGCTTGGGTCCGGCGATCTCCAGCGTGCGGCCGGGTTCGAGCCGGTCGATGCCGGTGAACAGCGACCGCCCGGACGCCAGTTCGGGCACCTCGGGGCAGACAACGCGGGCCGCGAGCAGGTCGTGGTCGAGCCGGGCGCCGGTCAGGTCGGCGAGCGGGAGCGCGTGCGAGGCGTACACGAACCCCTCGTCGTACGGCGCGTGGTAGACCTGGCGCAGTCCCGCGAGGTCGCCGAGCACCAGGGTGCGGCGGCCGAGCCGGAGCACCACGTGGTAGCTGCCGGGCCAGCAGGTGAGCGGCCGCAGGCCGCCGCCGCGCGCGACGGCGAGGCCGACGTCGAGCTCCGTGTCGGTGGCGCGGCAGTCGCCGAGCACCGCCATCTGCACCGATCCGCGGTTGAGGGTGCGGACTTCGTCGGCGGGCCACTCCCCCACCAGCCACAACGGGTCGGGTCCGTCCCACAGGACGGTGGAGTGTTCGGGTCGCGGAGCCGTGCGGCTTCCGCTCATACCAGCGAACCAGCGCATGTCAGTTCCCCCTGTACCGCGGTCCTCCCCAACGCCCCGCGTGAATCGCCGGACGCTGACCCATCCAGTCAAGCAAGGTTAGGCAACCCTGCCCAGAGCGCATGCGTGGCGCACAGGCACACGGTACCGGCGCACGCCCCACCGAAGTGCCCGACTACCTCGCGTTTGTTCGGATTGCCCCCGAACGGTCGTATGTTGACGGCCAATCAGCTATGTGATGCGTACCGTCTTGACGCCCTCCGTACACCCGTTGGGCCGTCCGCGTCCAGATGTGTCAATCCTCTTATGCATGCCTTCCCCTCCGGTTACCCTGAGGTGGACGGAGGTCGCCTTTGGGGGCAAGCCATGCGGAGTACTCCTAAGAGCGACGGGTCGGGGCAAGCCGCCCTGCGACCCGCGATGCCCGCTTCCCGGCTTCCCCGTCCCCTTCCGCGTCCGCGCGGCCCGCACGAGTCCCCGTCGGCGGAGCCGCCCGCCGCCGAGCCGACTCCCGGCACCGCGGCCGCCAAGCCGACCGCCGGCGAGAACTCCCGTGACACCTCCCGTGATTCCCCTCCGCGCGGCCCCAACGGCCGGCTCGGCGACCTGTTGGTGAAGGCCGGCGTCAGCAACGCCGGCCTGGCGCGCCGGGTCAACGACCTCGGCGCGGCCAGCGGCCTGACCCTGCGCTACGACAAGACCTCCGTCGCCCGCTGGGTCGGCAAGGGCATGACCCCGCAAGGACCCGTCCCCCACCTCATCGCGGCCGTCCTCGCCGAACGCCTCGGCAGGCCGGTGCCGTTGGAGGAGATCGGCCTGGAGGAGAGCGGCCCCACGGATCCCGATCTCGGCCTCTCCTTCCCGCGCGACCTTGCCGAAGCCGTCGTCAAGGCCACCGACCTGTGGAGGCACGACCACGTGAACCGCCGCGAATTCCTGACCGGGACATTCGCCGTCACCGCCTTCGCGACCCCTCTCGCGCGTTGGCTCATCACCCCGGCGGACGCACTGGCCGAACACCGCGGCACGGACCGCAGGGTCGGCCAGACGGATGTGGCCAAGCTCCGGGAGGCGGCGGCAGAGGCACGACGCTGGGACAGCAAGTACGGAGGCGGCGACTGGCGGGCCGGCATGGTCCCCGAGTGCCTGCGCGTCGAGGCCGCGCCGCTGCTGCGCGGCAGCTACCAGGACCCGGTGGGGCGGCAGTTGTTCGGAGCGTCCGCCGAACTGTCGCGGCTGGCCGGGTGGATGGCCTTCGACACCGGCCAGCACGAGATAGCCCAGCGCTACTACATCCAGGCGCTCCGGCTCGCCCGCGCCGCGGCCGATGTCCCGCTCGGCGGCTACGTGTTGGCGACGATGAGCCTGCAGGCGACGTACCGCGGCCACCCGCAGGCGGCGGTCGACCTCGCGCAGGCGGCCGTGGAGCGCAACCGCGGCATCGCGACCACCAAGGTGACCGGGTTCCTGCACCTCGTGGAGGCGCGCGCCCACGCGCGCGCCGGGGACGCGCAGGCGTGCGCCCGCTCGCTCAACGCCGCCGAGACACACCTGGAGCGCGCCCGCGGGGGCGACGACGACCCGGAGTGGATCGACTTCTTCTCGTACGACCGGCTGTGCGCGGACGGCGCCGAGTGCTACCGCGACCTCGGGCTGCCGGAGCAGACCCGGCGGTTCACCGCCACCGCGCTGGCCGGCCGCAGCGAGGCGTTCGTGCGCTCGCACGGCCTGCGGCTCGCGGTCGGCGCGCAGGCCGACCTGGCCGCCGGCGACCTGGACGCGGCGTGCGGCGGAGGCATGCGCGCGCTCGCGGTCGCGCAGCGCGTCCAGTCCGCGCGCACCACCGCCTACGTCCGCGACCTGGTCGGCGACCTGCAGACCGCGCACCCGCGCGAGCAGACGGTCCGCGACCTCGCCGAGCACGTCCGCGCGACGATCGGCATCACCGCCTGACCGCGGCCCGGCGGGCGGCGTCGCACCGAGCGCCTCGTACGGGCGAACCTGAGCCGTCCGGGCCCGGCCCCCTACCGTGCTGCGCGATACTGGCACGTTGACACGTCCGGAACGTCCGGTACGGCGAAGGCGGGGAGCCCATGCTCAGGTACGACGTGATCGTGATCGGCGGCGGGATCGTCGGCCTGTCCACCGCGTTCGCGCTCACCGAGCGGTCCCCCGGCACCACGGTCGCGGTGCTGGAGAAGGAGACCTCCTGGGCCGCGCACCAGACCGGCCGCAACTCCGGCGTGATCCACTCCGGCCTCTACTACAAGCCTGGCAGCCTCAAGGCGCGCTTCGCCGTCGAGGGCGCGCGCCGCATGGTCGCGTTCTGCGCCGAGCACGACATCCCGCACGAGGTCACCGGCAAGCTCGTGGTCGCCACCGACCCGTCCGAACTCGGCCGCATGAAGACGCTGTTCCAGCGCGGCGAGGCCAACGGCGTCCCGGTCAAGGAGCTGTCCCCCGAGGAGATCCGCGAGTACGAGCCGAACGTGCGCGCGATCGCCGGGCTGCACGTGGGCACCACCGGCATCGTCGACTACGGCGCGGTCTGCGGCACCCTCGTCGACCTGCTGCACGCGCGCGGCGTCTCGCTCCGCACCGGCGCCGGTGTGACCGGCATGGCCGTGCACCCGGACGAGGTCGTCGTGCAGACCCGGCTCGGCGAAGTACGCGGCCGCGTCGTGGTCAACTGCGCGGGCCTCTACAGCGACCAGGTCGCCGCGATGGCGGCCAGGGCCGAGGGCGGCGCTCCGCCGCCGGTGCGGATCGTGCCGTTCCGCGGCGAGTACCACGAGCTCGCTCCGCATCGGCGCGGCCTGGTGAAGGGGCTGGTCTACCCGGTCCCCGACCCCGCGTTCCCGTTCCTGGGCGTGCACCTCACCCGCGGCATCCACGGCGACGTGCACGTCGGACCCAACGCGGTGCTGGCGCTGCGCCGCGAGGGCTACTCGTGGGCCCATGCCCACCCGCGCGAGCTGGCTGGCACGCTCGCGTACCGCGGCATGTGGCACATCGCGCGGCGGCACTGGCGGTACGGCGCGGGCGAGATGCTGCGCTCGTTGTCCAAGCCGGCCTTCACCAAGGCCGTCCAGCGCATGCTGCCCGCGGTGACCGCGGCCGACCTGGTGCCCGCCCCCGCCGGGGTGCGGGCGCAGGCCGTGCGGCCCGACGGCGAGCTGGTGGACGACTTCCTGTTCACGGGCGGCGAGCGGATCGTCAATGTGCTGAACGCGCCCTCGCCCGCGGCGACGGCGTCGCTGCCGATCGGCGAGGAGATCGCCGGGCGGGTGCTCGAGCGCCTGGTGTGACCGCCGCGCGCGGACCGTCCGGGCGGGCGCGGCGGGTCCCGTAGCATCGAAGGGTCCCGCGCGCGTCCAGGCCGAAGGCGGCCCGGCCGCGCCGCTTCCCCTCACGACCCGACGGCGCCCTTCTTCATGTCGACCACGCCCGCAGCCGCCCCTTCCGCGACGGTGTCGCCCGCGCAGACCGGCCGGCCCGGCTCCCCGCCGCCCGGCACCGCCTCGACGCTGGTGCCCGACCCGTTCGGCGGCCCCCCGGTGGGCGCCGTGCGCACGTTCCACCCGCGCCGCGGGCGGCTCAGCCCGCAGCAGCAGGACGCGATCGACCGGCTGTGGCCGGCGTACGGCGGCCGGGTCGACGGCACGCCGCTGGACCTCGCGGCCCGGTTCGGGAACGACAACCCGGTCGTGCTGGAGATCGGCTTCGGCATGGGCGAGGCGACCGCGGCCAAGGCCGCGGCCGACCCGGGCACCAACAACCAGGCGACCGACAACCACACCCCGGGCCTGGGCAACCTGCTGCACCACGTGGCGCGCGAGGGCCTCACCAACGTGCGGATCGTCGAGGGCGACGCGGTCGCGCTGCTCACCGAGATGATCCCCGCGGACGCGCTCGCCGGGATACGGGTGTACTTCCCCGACCCGTGGCCGAAGTCGCGGCACCACAAGCGGCGGCTGATCCGCCCCGGCTTCGTCGCGATGGCCGCGTCGCGCCTCGCGCCGGGCGGCACGCTGCACTGCGCGACGGACTGGGCGCCGTACGCCGCGTGGATGCTGGAGGTCCTCGAGGCCGAGCCCGCGCTCAGCAACACCGCGGGCCCCGGCGGAGGGTTCGCGCCGCGCCCGGAATGGCGGCCGATGACCCGCTTCGAGCGCCAGGGCCTCGCGAAGGGGCACCCGGTGGCGGACCTGATCTTCCGCCGCGCCTGACATTTTCGGTCAAGCAAACGAAGTGGTCGGTCCGCCCGGCTATCGTCACACCATATGAACGCACCTGATCACGCGCTGCCCGCCGCCCCACGCGGCGGCGGCGGCGCCGTGCGGGCGTTCCTGGCCCGGCCCCGCAACCGCCTCGTCACGCTCGCCCTGCTGTTCACCGTGTGCTGGATCGCGGCGGCAGCCAAGATGCTCGACGCCACCGGCGGCACAGGCCTCGCGGTCGGCGTGCCGCTGGCCGCCGCACCCGTGCCGCTCGTCGTCGGCGCGTTCCTCATGCTCGCCCGCGCCCGCCCGCAGCCGTGGCCGCACCTGGCGTTCGCGCTGTCGTGGGGCGCCGGCGCGGGGGCGCTGGCCGCGCTGTACGCCAACTCGTGGTCGATCAACGCGATCGTCGACCGCTCCGGCCTGTACCGCGGCGAGCAGCTCGGCCTGACCGTCGTCGCGCCGTTCGTCGAGGAGGCCGCGAAGGGCGCCGCGGTACTCCTCCTGCTGCTGTTCCGGCGGCACTGGTTCCGCGGCCCGCTGGACGGGATGGTGCTGGCCGCCACCACCGCGGCCGGCTTCGCGTTCACCGAGAACGTCCTGTACTTCGGCCGCGCGTTCGGCGAGGGCAGCGCCAACGACGACGCGGCGGCGCAGACCGCGGCGGTCTTCTTCGCGCGCGCGGTCCTCACGCCGTTCGCGCATCCCCTGTTCACCTCCGCGACCGGTATCGCGCTCGGCCTCGCGGTGCTCGCCCGCAACCGGGTCGCCGCCGTGCTGACCGGCGTCGGCGGCTACCTGACCGCCGTCGCGCTGCACGCGTCGTGGAACGGCGCCGCGTGGAAGACCACCGTGGACGACAACGGCGGCATCATGCTGCTCGTCTACTTCTTCGTGATGGCGCCGCTGCTGGCCGGGCTGTTCGTGTACGGCGGCGGCCTGCGCCGCCGCCAGCTCGGCGCGGTCAGGGCGCAGCTGCCCTGGTACGTCCCGGCGGGCTGGCTCACCTGGAACGAGCCCGAGGTGCTCGGGACGGTCGCCGACCGCGCCCGGCAGCGTCGCACCGCCCTCGCGCTGTACGGCAAGCCCGGCGAGCGCGCGCTGCGCCGCTACCAGTGGAACGCCACCGCCCTCGCCGAGCTGCGCGAACGCGCGGTGCGCGGCGACATGCGGCCCGACTTCGGCACCCGCGAGCGCGAGCTCCTGGACGCCCTGTGGGCGGACCGCGCCGGGCTGGAGCCGGTGCTGGTCAACACGCTGCCGACGCCGCGCTGGGGGTACGGATGGGCGGCCCCGCAGCCCGTGGCCTACCCGCAGCCGGGTGTGTACTGGCCGGGCGCCTACGCACAGCCCCAGCAGGCCTACGCTCCGTACGCTCCGTACGCGCCGGCCCCGCAGCAGGCCTGGGCCCCGGCCGCCCCGCCCGCCCAGATGCCCCTGCCCATGACAGGGCCCATGACGGGGCCCTTCCCCGGGCCGTGGACACTCCCCCGCCACCCCGACACGGTGTGGGCGCCCCCGCAGCCGGCGCCCGGCCCGTGGGGCGCCGCCGCGAACCCGCCCGGCTGGGGTCCGCCGGCCGCCGCCCCGTACCAGGCCCCGCACCACCACTGAGCCGGCCGCAGGGCGGGCCGGCGCCCCGGGCGCTCCCCGGGTCCGGTCCGCCGCACGGCGCTCGACGTGGCACGATGGTCCCCGCCCGGCGCGCCAGCCGTCCCGCGCGGGCCCGACTGGAGACCACGTGCACATCACCGCGAGCTACATTCCGACCGAGCGCGACGTCGCCGACGGTGTCGTCGCGTTCCGCAAGGGGCTGTTCCGCGGCCTGCTCGGCGCCGGTGTGTTCCTGGTGGGTGCGGGCCTGGTGGTCCTGGTGATCGAGGCGCTGGGCACGGGCCTCGAGTTCTGGCCGTTCGTGTTCCTCGGGTTCGGCGCGGCCATGCTGGCGCTGCGCTTCTGGGCGCCGCTGCAGGCCGCCCGGCAGAACCGGCACATGCACAGCGACGTGTGCGAGGTGACGCTCACGGACAACGCCTACCGGTCGGCGATAGGCGCGCACCGGGCGGAGATCCCGTGGAGCAACTTCCGTAAGCTGCGCTCGGTCGACGACCAGTGGATCTTCGAGTTCAGCCAGGCACAGGCGATCATGGTGCCGCACCGCGTCTTCAGCTCCGCGGAGAACGCCGAGATCGGCGACTTCCTGCGCGAGCGCGGCCTGTCCCGCCGCTGACCCCGGGCCGGGCCTAGTCTCCCGGTCTCGCCTCGTACGCGCCCCGCGCGCGGGCCGCGCGTTCGCGGTCCATCTGCCGCGCGATGACGATCTCCAGCGCGCTCCATCCGCAGCCGAGCAGGAACAGCGCCGCGAACAGCAGCGCGACGACCCACAGCCACGAATGCGCGACGACCGCGAGCACCGCGACCATCGACGCCACGATCGTCAGCGCGAAGAACACGCCGGTCCACGCCGCGGCGTCGCCCGCGCGCTCCGAGAGTCGGTTCCGCCCCACCGGACCCCTCCCCGTGCCGTTCCCCCGCCACCCCACTGAGTAGATGCCCCCGTGCGGCGCGGGCACACGCGCGGGCGCGAACAAGGGCGGGCGAAGCGGATGTTCCGGCGGAACGGGGCGAGGAGCGCGAACGGCGGCGGCCGGGCGGGGCCTCGGGACCGGTCCTAAGGCTCGAGCACCACACCGGAGTTGACGTGCGTCACCGTGCCGGTGATGCCGCGGGCCCGCGGTGAGACGAGGAACAGCACCGCCTCGGCGATGTCGGCGGGCTCGGTGATGCGGCGCAGCGCCGCGCTCGCCGCGAACTCCTCGCGGACCGCCTCCGGGGTGCTGCCCCGGCGCCGCGCGACGTCCTCCAGGTAGGCGGTGAGCTTGGCGTTGTCGGTGTAGCCGGCCACCACCACGTTGACGCGTATGCCGTCCCGCCCGACCTCGCGGGCGAGCGTGGCGGAGGCGATCTCCATGGCCATCTTGGTCGACGCGTACGCCGCCATGTGCGGCAGCTTCATGCGCGGCGCCTCGGAGCTGATCTGCACGATCGCCCCGCCGCCGACCGCGCGCATGTGCGGCAGCGCCGCCCTGCTGACCTCCAGGACGCCGAGCACGTTGACGTCGAACGCGCGGCGGAACTCCTCCCGGTCCAGGTCCTCGACCCGCCCCGACGGGTTGTAGGTCGCGACGTTCACGACGGCGTCGACGCGCCCGAGCCGGTCGGCGGCCGCCGCGACGAGCGCGTGGCACGCGTCCGGGTCGGCGATGTCGGTCGGCACCGCGTGCACGGTGCGCCCGGTCTCGCGGGCGACCCGCTCGGCGAGCGCGCGCAACGGCTCGGCGCGCCGGGCGCCCAGGACGAGGTCGGCGCCGTCGCCCGCCAGCGCCAGGGCGCTGGCCAGCCCGATGCCTTCGCCCGCGCCGGCCACCACCGCGACGCGGCCTTCGAGTGTGCCCATGTGATCGCCCTTTCCCGGGGGTCTTCCTTCGCCTTCTTTTCGCCTTCTTCCGGTATCAAGGAAGCCGCACACCATCAAGATCGACCGCGGGATCCGGGCGAGGATCACAGGACACCCGCGGCCCGGCGGACCCGGAGGACGGCATGACGGACGAGAACGGGTTCGCGGAGGTACGGAAGCTGTTGGCGTACGAGGAGATCCGGCAGCTCGCCGCCCGCTACGCGCTCGCCGTCGACAGCCGCGACCTGGACGCGCTGTGCGAGCTGTTCGTCGAGGACGTGCGCGTCACCCGCGAGACGTCCGGACGGGCCGCGCTGCGCGCGTCGTTCGCGGAGCAGCTGCGCCCGCTCGGCGTGACGATCCTGAACGTCGGCACGCACGTCATCGACCTGCTGGACGACGACCACGCGACCGGCCACGTGTACTGCAAGGGCGAGATCCAGGAGGGTCCGCGCTGGATCCACCAGGCGATCCTGTACCGCGACGTGTACGAGCGCCGGGACGGCCGCTGGCTGTTCGTCCGGCGCCGCCACGACCTCTGGTACGGCGCGAACGTCGGCGCCAACCCGGCCGGGCTGCCGCCCGCGAACTGGCCGGAGCGGTCGTACGGCAGCGGCACCGTGCCGGCCCTGTGGAAGACCTGGCAGGACTTCACGGCCGATGGGGACACATCCGGGCAGCCCTGATCAATCCGAACAAATCACGGTTTCCGCACGCCCCTCGGCGGAACGCCGCTTGGCTGATATACGTATGAGACTCACTGAGACTCACACGGCCGGTCGTCTCACCGGCGGCGTGCGACGACAGCAGGCGACGCGGAGGGGCAGCACGTGATCCGGTACCGACTCCGGGTGGACTTCTACCAGGACGTCCAGGCGGACCGGCCCCCGGTGGGCTACGTCGGCTCGCTGCTGTCCGGCGACTTCGCCGGACCGGCGCTGCCGCGCGGCGGCGACGCGGTGTCCGCGATACCGCTCGGCGGCGCGCACGTCGGCCCGTGGTCGGGCGGCCCGTACATGTCCGTGCACCGCGTCGAGCACCACCCGGTCCCGGTCGACCTGGAAGGCCGCATCGTCGAGTGGTGGGAGCAGTACCCGCACCCGTCGGTGCACGTCGTCGTCCTGGCCGAGTGGCCCGAGGACGAGAAGGCCGAGCACGAGCTCATGGACGTCTACGAGGCGCAGGGCTGGAGCTCGTTCCCGGCCGGCCCGGAGAACCCGTTCCACGCGGGCGAGGACGTCGCGGTCTTCTGACGGGGCTCCCCGGACCGGCTCACCGGGGCCCCGCTACTTGGGCTGCTTGTAGCCCTTCTTGTCGATCGTCGCGATGATCGTGTTCACGGTCGCGTCATAGGACTTGGGCAGCGCGCCGGTGCTGAACGAGATCTTGGACTGCGGCAGCCACCACACCTGCGGCTGGAGCTGCGTGCCGCCGCAGGTGACCTGGTACTGCGCGTACTCGTACTTGAGATCGCCGAGCTTCACGAACGTGCGCCCCGACGTGCGCGACTCGGGGGCGGGCGATCCCGGCGCCGCGCCGGGGCACACCGCCGGCGCGCCGAGGGTCCAGCCCGCGGGGTCGTCGAGCGCGACCTGGCGCTGCGGCGTCGCGCCGACCCACACGCGCAGGCCGTTGCGCAGGCAGTCGGCCGGCTGCGTCGCCGGCGGGTTGAGCGGGGCGATGCACACCGACGTCGCGTCGATCGGCCGCGCGTCCCAGTCGGCCGGCACGGGCAGCTTGAGGCCCGCCAGTTCGAACACGTTGGGCCCCGTCACCGTGCCCGGCGGCGGCGGTGCGAACGTCTGCGCGGCGGGCTGCACCTTCTTGTCCTTCTTGCCGCCGCCGTCACCCGACATCGCCGCGATGACACCCGCGATCGCGGCCACCGCGACCACGCCGGCCACGGCGGCGAGCACGACGCGCCGGCGCCCGTTGTCGCTGTCGTCCGCGGCCCCGCGGCGCCTGCCCTTGGCGGGCGGCGCCTGGGCGAGCCCGTCGAGCGTGTGCCCGACGAAGGTGTCGCCGTGCTGGGGCGCGCCGTACTGCTGCTGCGGCGGCTGGTGCGCGGTGTAGGTCGGCTGGCCGTGCACCGGGGGCGGCGGCGCGGCCGGTGTGTAGCCGGAGCCGTTGGCCGCCGGGTAGCCCGCCGAGTGCGCTCCCGAATGCCCCGCCGTGTAGCCCGTGTAGCCGCCCGTCGAGGGGGGTGCGGGCGGTGCGCCGTTCCCGCCGCCGTACAGCACGTCCGCCTGGTTCGCCGAGGCGTGCCCCCAAGCGCCGTCCGCGGAGGGCGCCTTCCAGTGCATGTCGATGAGGGACGTCGCGTCGGAGACCGGGTCGTGCGCCGGCGCCGAGCCCGCGCCGAGCACGTTGCGCCAGCTCGTCGTGACCCCGCTGAGCAGCGCGTGCGCGGTGGGCCTGCGCAGCGGGTCCTTGTCCGCGCCCCAGTCGACCAGCGGACGCAGCGGCTGCGGCACACCGGAGGTGTCGGCGTGCTCCTGGAGCACGCGCAGCGCGACGACTTCGGGCGCGCCGGTGCCGAACGGGATGGTGCCGGTCGCGGCGTACGCGACCATCATCGCCCACGCGTACACGTCGGCGGCCGGCGTGCTGTTCTGCCCGCGGAACCGCTCGGGGCTCATCCACGCCGGAGAACCGATCATCATGCCGGTGCGGGTGAGGCCGCTGTCCTCCATCGACCGTGCGATGCCGAGGTCGAGGACGCGCGGACCCGCGGGCGAGCACACGACGTTCTGCGGCTTGAGGTCGCGGTGCACGATGCCGACGTCGTGCAGCGCGACGAGCGCCTCGGCGAGGCCGGTGGCCAGCGCGTACAGCTCGTCGCCCGCCATCGGGCCCTGGTGGTCGACGCGTTCGGCCAGCGTGGGGCCCGGCACGTACTCGCACGCGAACCACGGCTGCGCGGCGTCGACGTCGGCGTCCAGCACGGGCGTCGTGCAGGTGCCCTGGACACGGCGCAGCAGCGCCACCTCGCGGGTGAACCGGGCGCGGAACTCCCGGTCGTCGGCGAACTGGGCGTGCACGATCTTGATCGCGACGCGGCGGTCGGCGTGGTCGAGCCCGGCGTACACCGAGCCCATGCCGCCGGAGCCGAGCCGGCCGATCAACCGGTACGGCCCGACGCTGCGCGGATCCGCGTCCCCGAGCGGACGTATGCCCGTTCCGGCCTCGGCTGCCATCTCGCCTCCGCGCACGTTCCTGTCGGGGGCGGGCCCCGAGCGCCCGCCTCCACTGCGGGGCATCCTCTCACCACGCCCGCCGTCCGGTGACACGTCGGCGGGCCGCGCGCGGTTCCCCGTGGTCCCGCGTGATCCTTGTGGCGGTACACACACGGGCCGCCCCGGAACCGTATCCCGGGGCGGCCGTTGAGGAGAACCACCGGTTATTCGCGGGCGCCCAACGCGGCGACGGGGTCGCGGCGCAGCACGGCCCGTGCGGCGAGCAACGCGGCGGCGTACGTGGTCACGACGGCCGAACCGGCCACCACCAGGTAGGTGCCGAGCGGCATGACGGGCGAGAAGGAACCGGCGATGCCGTTGGCGAAAGCGCCGAGCGTCAGGTAGGCGATCAGCGTGCCGAGGCCGAGCCCGAGGCCCACCACGACGGCGAGTTCGCCGCGCAGCATGGCGAACAACTGGCGCCGCGTCGTCCCGGAGAGGCGCAGCACCGCGAACTCGCGGGCCCGCGCGCCGATCGCCATCACGGTGGTGTTGACGACGCCGAGCGCCGTGAACAGCCCGATGGCGCCCAGGATCAGGACGTTCGCCCACGCCTGTTCGTCGGCCTTGGCGGACACCTCGTCGAGGTACGCGGCGCGGTCGAGGACGCGGCCCTCATGGGCCAACGCGGCGGTGAGCGCCGCCCGGTCGACGCCGGGCGCGGGAGCCACGTACACCTTGTCGTACGCCGCGACGCGGCTGTGGGCGAGCGCGACGTCGCGCGGCAGCAGGTAGTCGCCGAAGCCGTACGCGTTGGCGTACACCGCCACCACCTGTGCCTCGTACGGCGTTCCGTCGCCGAGCCAGAACCGGACGCGGTCGCCGGCGTGCTTGCCGAGCGCGTCGGCGCGGCGTTCGCCGAGCGCGACCGTGCCGGGGCCGGTCAGCCGCGCCACGTCGCCCTCGGTCACGCCGAGGTCGAGCACCTTGCCGACGCCGGGGTCGACGCCGCGCGCCTGCTGCTCCTCGGCGTCGCCCGCGGAGCCGTCGAGGACGGTGGTCTCCACGGTGCCGGAGACCGCCGCCACGCCGGGCAGGGCCGCGACGCGGTCGGCCGTGCCGGCGGGCAGCCCCGCGCCGTCGCGGCCGTCGACGACGAGCGTCCCCGCGGTGGTGCGGGCGCGGCTCTGCGCGACCGTCTCGTGCGCCTCGGTGCTGCCGAAGAACAGGATGGTGCAGGTGAATGCGATGGTGAGCGCGATCGGCGTGGCGACCGCGGAGACGCGTCCCGGGTCGGCGGCCCCGTTTGCGCGGGCTATCAGCGCCGGCGCGCGGCCGAACAGCGCGAGCGGGCGCCCGATGAGCGCGACGCCGAGCCGGGCGAGCGGGAGCCCGAGCAGCGCGACCGCCAGCATGAACGTGAACACGATGGCCACCGAGGTCGACGCGCCGTCGTCGCCGCCGAGGTGCATCGAGACGATCAGCAGGGTGACACCGCCGGCGACCGCGACGAGGCCGAGGGTGTAGCGCAGCAGCGGAACGAGGATGCGGCGCTTGCCGGTTGTCCCGAAGACCTCGGTGGGCCGGACCTTGGCCGCCCGGCCCGCGGCGACCAGCGCGGCGAGTTGCGTGGTCAGCACGGCGGTCCCGGCGCCCACGACGCCAGGGATCCATCCGTCGCGCACGACGAAGCCGTCCGGGAGCGCGTTCGCCTGGTCGAAGAGCGTGTGCAGGACCTCGGCGAACAGGTAGCCCAGCGGCACGCCGACGGCCGACGCGGCCAGCGCGACCAGCAGGGCCTCGCTCGCGATCATCCGGCGCACCTGGCCCGGCGTCGCGCCGACCGCCCGCAACAGGCCGATCTCACGCAGCCGTTGCCGGATCGAGAAGCCGAACGTGCCGGCCACGACGAAGACCGCCGCGAACGCCGCGGTGCCGCCGAACACGCTGACCAGCGGAACCGTCGCCTCCTGCGCCTCGGTCACCGCGGGCGCCTCCAGGCGGGCGAGCCCGCCGCCGGAGACCACCTGCAGGCGCGGCTGCGGGCGCGTGGGGTCGCCGAACTGCGGGCCGGCCGCCTTGAGCAGCTTGTCGACGGCGGTCCTGACCGCGCCGCGGTCCGCGCCGGGGTTCAGCTGGACGCCGAGGAAGTCCGCGCGGTCGGGCGTAGCGCTGAGCGAACGCGCCTGCGCCGGGGTGAGGAACACCGCGGCGGGGCCCCGGCCTTCGGCGATGCCGGTGACGGTCACGGTGTGTGTGCCCGTCGGCGTCGCGAGATCGAGGCGGGCGCCCGGCGCGATACCGAGCGCGGCGGCGGTCCGCGCGTCGACGACGGCCTGCCCGTCGCTCTGCGGCGCGGTGCCCGCGGTCAGCGCGTACGGGGTCAGCTGCGCGCTGTCCCACCCGTGCGCCTCGGCGCCGCCTCCGCCGGGCAGGCCCACCGGCACGGTGCGGTCCGGCACCACAGCGCGCACGCCCGGCAGCGCGGCGATGCGCGGCACGAACTCCTCGGGCACGCGCGCCGTCTGGCGCAGCGCGTCGGGGTCCATCTCGGAGTCCGCGGGGGGCTTGCCCATCGCCGGCGTGCGCGCCAGGTGCGCCGATCCGGCGACGGCGAGGTCGGTGCCCGACAGGCGCTCGACCTTTCCGTGGGTGCGCAGCGCGGACTCCAGCATCACGCCCGCCGCGGTGACGAGCACCGCGGCCAGGGCGACGGCCAGGAACGCGCCGACGAATCCGCCGACGCGCGTGCGCAGGGTTCCGATCGCGAGGCGCAGCACGGTGGGTCAACTCCTTGGGTACCGCCGGGAGAACAGGGGACGAGGGGGTGCCTGCGGGTCAGCGCTCCATGTGGATCATGCGGTCGGCCACCGCGTCCGCGGTGGGTGCCTCCAGCCGGTCGACGAGCCTGCCGTCGGCGAGGAACAGCACGCGGTCCGCGTACGACGCGGCGACCGGGTCGTGCGTGACCATCACGACGGTGTGCTGGTACGCGTCCACCACCTCGCGCAGCAGCGCGAGCACCTCGCGGCCGGTCTTGGTGTCCAGCGCGCCGGTCGGCTCGTCGGCGAACAGCACGTCGGGGCGGGTGACCAGGGCACGGGCGATGGCGACGCGCTGCTGCTGGCCGCCGGACAGCTGGCCGGGGCGGTGCCGGGCGCGTTCGCCCAGGCCGACGCGGGTCAGCACCTCGCGCACCCAGCGCTTGTCGGGGCGCTGCCCGGCGAGGCGCAGCGGCAGCGTCACGTTCTGCTCGGCGGTCAGCGAGCCGACCAGGTTGAACGCCTGGAACACGAACCCCACGCGGGTGCGCCGCAGTTCCGTCAGCTTGGTCTCGGACAGCCCGGCGATGTCGGTGCCGCGCAGCGCGACCCGTCCGCCGGACGGCCGGTCGAGGCCGGCGGCGCAGTGCAGGAACGTGCTCTTGCCGGAGCCCGACGGGCCCATCACCGCGGTGAACGAACCGGGGTGGATGTCGACGCTCACGCCGCGCAGGGCGTGCACCGCCTCCGAGCCGCGCCCGTACACCTTGGTGACGTCGGTGAGGGACACGGCGGTGGTGTCGGTGGTCGGGGCGTCGATGACGGCGGCGCGCTTGCCCATGGCCGGGTCCTCCGGAAGCTCGGTCCGGCGGTCCCGGACGGTGCTTCCAGCCTGGCTTTCCGGCGCCGCGGATCCGATCCGGCGACCGCCCGGATCCGGGGTGGGGTTTTCCCCAGGAGGCCCGGTGGTGGGATCCCCCAGCGGGCGGCTCCGCGGCGGTCGGGTGGCGGTCGCGCGCCGACGAAGTCTGGCCTTACCGGCGGCGGTGCGTGATAGGTGTGCGGGGCCGAACCACCGCGAGGACCGGAGGTCCCATGAAGATCAACGTCGACTTCGACAAGTGCAAGAGCAACGCGCTGTGCATGGCCGAGGCGCCCGAGGTGTTCGAGGTCCGCGACGACAACTTCCTCTACATACTCCAGGAGAACCCGTCGGAGGAGCTGCGCGCGCAGGTCGAGGAGGCCGTCCGCGTGTGCCCGACCCGGGCCATCACGCTCGTCGAGGACTGACCGGACGCATCGGGACGGCCGCCGGGCGGCGCGCTCAGCCGCGCGGCCGGCGCAGCCGTTCGCGTACGTCGCGCGCCTGACGCCCTGCCGCGTCGCCGAGCCGCGCGGCCTGCCCCGGGACGGCCGAGGACTGGTAGGCCTGGCGCACCGCCTGCCCGGCGTCGCGGCCCAGTCCGCGAGCCCGGGCGAGCGGCTTGACGTTGACGACCGCGGTCCCGGCGATCCGGTCGTGCCAGGTGCGGCGGCGCGGGCCGAGGACCGCGAGCGGGTCGACGAAGCCGATGAGGCTGACCGCGCCGCACAGGCCGGCGAGCGACCAGTTCCGCAGGATGATCTCGTACCACATGAGCGTCAGCGCGGCCCACGGCACGAACACCGCGACCAGCGTGCGCCGTCCGGCGCGGGCCAGCCCGAGCCGGTGCGAACCGCCGTCCACAGGGGTCGCCTTGACGCCGACCATGGCCTTGCCGAGCGTGCGTCCCCAACGGGCGTGCGCGAGCCAGTCGTAGAGCACCGGCACGAGCAGGTGGGCGAGCACCAGCAGGAGGAGCAGCAGCTTGGTCTTCGCCCACAGTCCGTCCACGGCCTCGAGCGGGGCCCGTTTGGCGGCGTCGGCGTTTCCGGCCAGCAGATCCCAGAACACCTTGTGGAACGTGGTGTTCTGCAGGTCGGCGGCCTTGCCCTGCAGGTAGTGGTACGCGGCGAACCACAGCGGCACCACGAGCGCGGTGGCGAGGAGGTAGTCGACGGTCCGCGCGAGCAGCCGCAACAGCCGCGAGGCGGGCGGCAGTTCCCGCTCCTCGACGATGGCCTCCGCAGGGGGCGCCTGCGGAACCGGCGGCGGGTTCCACCCGGGCACCGGACCCGGCACGAAGCCCGGCGCCTGCTGCGGCGGCGCGCCCGGCAGCCCGGCCTGCGGCCCGCCGCCGAACGCGGGCCCCGAGGCCCACTGCGGCGTGCCGGACGGTTCGGGTTGCTGAGGGAACGTCATGCTCCGGACGCTTTCGCGCCGTTGACGGCGCCGTCAAGCGGTGGATCCCTCAGGTGGCCCCGGCGTACGACACCGGGGCCGACGCCGTCCCGCCGGCTCAGGACAACTGACCGAGCGTCACCTCGACCGTCGCATCGCTGCCGTCCTCGTGCTGCAGCTGCACCTTGGCCGTGTCGCCCGGCTTCAGACCGGCCAGGACCTCCGCCAGCGCGGCCTGGGTAGGGGTGTCCGTGCCGTTCACACTGGTGATGACGTCGCCGGGCTTGATGCCCGCGTTGGCGGCCCCGCTGCCCGGGGTGACCGAGACGACGCCGACGCCCGCGGGGCGGCCGCCCGCGCCCACGACGGTGGTGGCGGTGATACCGAGGGCCGCGCGGTTGGAGTCGGTGACCTTGCCGTCCTTGATGATCTGGTCGGCGAGGTTCGTCGCGGTGTTGGACGGGATCGCGAACCCGATGCCCGGCGCCAGCCCGCCGCCCCCGGCACCCGTGCCGTTGGTCGCGGCGAGCGTCGGGATGCCGACCACCTTGCTGTCGAGGTCGGCCAGCGCGCCGCCGCTGTTACCGGGGTTGATCGCCGCGGTGGTCTGGATCAGGTTGGGGATGGTCGCGCCGGGCGAGGTGTTGTCGGAGCCCTCGTTCTGGGTCCGGTTGAGCGCGGACACGATGCCCTGGCTGACGCTGCCGGCCAGCCCGAGCGGGTTGCCCATCGCCAGCACGATGTCGCCGACGTCGAGCTTGGACGAGTCGCCCCACTGCGCCGGCTTCAGGTTGTCCGGCGGGCTGTCGAGCCGGATCACCGCGATGTCGTTCGGCGGGTACGACGACACCAGCTTCGCGCTCAGCGGCGCGCTCTGGGTCGGGAGCGTGACCTGGAACGTGGTGGCGCTGCCGACGACGTGGGCGTTCGTGACGATGTTGCCCTTGGTGTCGTAGACGACGCCCGAGCCGAGCCCGGAGTCGGTGGTGATCTGCGCGACCGAGGGCAGCACGTCGGTGACCGTCTTGCGGTAGGTGTTCTGCAGGTCGCTCGCGCCGCCGCCGGACCCGGTCGGAGCGGTTCCCGACGGGCCGGTCGTGTTCGTGGCCGGCCCGGTCGGGGACGGGCTCTTCGTCGCGGCGCTCTTGGTGTCGGAGCCGTCGGAGCAGCCGGCCACGCCGACCAGCAGGACGGCCGCCGCCACGAGGGCGGCCGCCCGTCCGGGCGCGCCGAGCCGTCCCGTCGTCCGCCGTTCGCGGTCCCGCCTCGTTCGCACCATGGTCACCGTGCCTCCTCGCCCGGTCGCCACCACGTCGGGTCCGCTCAGAGGTGCCCGATTTGCCGGTTTCAAAAACGCGCGGGTCTTGCTTCCTGGCCCGAAGCGGGATGACATAGCGCACGCGGCAGGCTGACCGCCCGTCCGCTGACCGACCAGCACGAGACCAGCACGAGACACGTTCGCTCGGGAGGCAACACATGCTGTCGCTGCAAGAGATCTCGGACCGCCTTGAGATCCAGGATCTGATGGTCCGTTACTCACACGCGGTCGACACCCGCCAGTGGGACCTCCTCGACGACGTCTTCACCGCCGACGCGCACATCGACTACAGCGCGATGGGCGGCGCGAAGGGCGACCTGGCCGCGACGAAGAAGTTCCTGGCGGACGTCATGCCGATGTTCCCGGCCTTCCAGCACCTGATATCGAACTCGTCGATCCAGGTCGACGGCGACACCGCCACCGGCCGCACGATGTGCCACAACCCGATGATCATGCCCGGCGAGGACGGCCAGCAGAGCCTCATGCTGTGCGGCCTCTGGTACCTCGACACCTTCGAGCGCGTCGACGGACAGTGGCGCATCAAGGAGCGCGTCGAGGAGAAGGGCTACATGTACATCGCCCCGCCGACGCCCGGCATGGACGGCTGACGCCCCGAGCACCGCATCGGCCGCCCGCGCCCGCGGGCGGCCCCGCGGATCACCGGGGCGGCGCGGCCAGCCCCGTGCACGGGCGCAGCGAGTCGCGCCGGTCGGCGATCCGCTTCGCCTCGGCGCCGGTCTGCGGCACCGGGACGCCGCGGGAGTCGACCGACGCGGGGGCGAACGCCTCCTTGACCACCTTGCCGTCGGTGATCGTCAGCGTCGTGACGCCGGTGTCGTTGGAGTCCGGGTACGGCGAGGTCCCGTACCAGAGGAAGTTCCCGAAGCCGTAGCCCACATAGGTGCCGCCCAGCATGCCGGCGCCCTGCATGACGTGCGCGTGCGTGCCCACGACCGCCGTCGCGCCCGCGTCGGCGAGCTTCTTGGCGAGGCCCTTCTGGTCGGCCGAGGGGCACTTGTCGCCCTCGATGCCCCAGTGCAGGTAGACCACCACGACGGGGGCCTGGGCCTTCGCGTCCTTGACCGCCTTGACCAGCCGGTCGGCCTGGAGCGCGGAAGCGATGCCGGGCTTGGCGGGGCCGGCCGCGTACCGCTGGTTCGTGATGTCCTGGACCTGGCTCGCGGCCAGCACGGCCACCTTGGTGCCGCGCACGTCGGTGATCCACGGCCGGTACGCCGACGTGGCGTCGGGCCCGATGCCGACCACCGGGATCGGCGGGTTCTTCACCGCCGCGAGCGAGTCCTGCAGCCCGACGGGGCCGTAGTCGACGGCGTGGTTGTTGGCCATCGTGACGACGTCGATGCCGGACTTCTGCAGCTCCTTCAGCGCGGTCGCGGGCGCCCGGAAGTGGTAGGTCTTGTCCTCCGGCGTGCCGCGCTCGGTGATGGCCGACTCGAAGTTGACCATCGCGATGTCCGCCTGGCCCAGCGTCTTGCTGATCGGGCCGAGCGCGGTCTCGGCGCCCGCGTTCAGCCGCGGCACGGTGCGCTCGTTGAAGTGCACGTCGCCGGCGAAGGCCAGCGTCACCATGCCGGGCTTGCCGGCCGGCGCGGCGGCCTCCGACGGGTCGCCCGGAGCGGACGGCGAGCCGGGTGCCGTGCCGGGTGCCCCTGGGGCGCCCGGAGCACCGGCCGACGCGACGGGATCCGCCTTGTCGCCCGATCCGCCGCCGTCGGAACCGCCGACCAGGGAGCAGCCGCTGAGCGCGAGGACGAGGCCGGCCGCGGCGGCGAGGACCCGGGACCGCCGGGTGGGGGCTATGTGCACCGGGACACGCTAACCGAACACGCGCGCGAGGGTGGGCGGGCCCACCCTTCGGGTTGGCCCGCCCGCCACTCGTCCCGGGAGGCGCTGTGCGCCCGCCCGTCGCCTACAGCTGCGCCTCCAGCTCGATCCGCTGGTGGTCCGTCAGGTACTGCTTGAAGTCGGCGGTCAGCTCCGCGACGGGCGCCTGGCCGCTGTTGCGGATCTGCAGCTTCACCGGCTGGGGCCGCCCGCCGGGGCCGTTCAGGTAGCTCGCGGTGATCTTGTAGCGGCCGACCGGGATGTCCCGGACGCCGAACCCGTCACCCGTGCTCTCGGCCTTGCGCGTGACGGTCTTGCCGGTGCTGCCGTCGGCCAGCGTCCCGACCGGGGTCAGGGTGAACTGCACGTTGGTCGAGTCGGCGTAGCCGCCGTCGGCCGGGTTGGTCGGGTTGAGGTAGAAGAGGACCGAGCCGCCGTAGAACGCGTCGGGCAGGTCCTCCTGCGGCCCGGACAGCTTCCACGTGAAGTCCCGTACCGCGCCCTCGTTCCCGGCGAACGGGTCGGGGTTCTGCGCCGCGAGCCGGAACGTGTACTTGGTGCCGTTGTACGTCTTGTCGAACGACGCCGTCACCGCGTACGTCGCGGCCATGGGCGGCATTTCGGCCCGGTAGTCGCCGCGGTCGTCGGTCACCAGCACCATGTTGCTGTCGTAGAGCAGCTGGTTGTCGACGACGACCTTGGCACCCTTGACCGGGTTGCCCAGCCCGTCGGACACGTGCCCCTTGACGACGCCCTTCTCGACCTTGCCGGACGGCGCCTTCGGCGTCTCGCCGCCGGACGAACCGGCCTTGCCGTCCGTGCCGTTCGAGGCACTCGCGCTGCTCGCGCCGCTCGGCGCGGCGCCCTTGCCGGCGTCCTTGTCGTCGTCGAACGGCTTGCACGCGCCGAGCGCTCCCCCGAGCACGAGCGCCGCGGTCGCCGCGACGACGGCACGCCGAACAGACCCACCATGCGTGAACATCAGACATCCCCCCGGATGCGCTTCGCCCGGTGCCGGCTGGTCTCCCCCCATCCGGCGGCCGGAGCCACTGTTTTCCGCACCACCTTATGCCTAGGCTCCGTCCGATCAGGCTTGAGGAGGCAACAGGAATGTCCCGATCCGATGACAACAAGCGGCTTGTCGAACGGTTTTGGCAGGACTTGTACGAACGCGACTTCGACAAGGTCGGCGCCTATTTCGCCGAGGACGGCCACTACACCGACGTGCCGGCCCCGGGCGCGGGCGCGTACGGCCCGGCGCAGATCGCCGCACGCCTGCGGCTCGGCCTGGACATGCTGTCGGGCTACGAGCACCACCTCAAGCACATCGTCGCGGACGACACCGTCGTCGTCACCGAGCACGCCGAGAAGTGGTTCTGGGAGAGCGGCGAGAGCGTGCTGCTGCCGTTCGTCTCGGTCCACGAGGTCGGCCCGGACGGCAAACTCGTGCGCTGGCACGACTATTGGGACTTCAACACCCTCATGAACGCCGCCCCCGCCTGGTGGCTGGAGCACATCGCCAAGGGCTTCACGGCCTGACCCGCGCCGCGCCGCACCGGCGGAAAACGTCGAGCCCCGGCCGGTGCGGCCGGGGCTCGACGGAGGTCTGGTCCTTCGGGCTCAGTCATGACTAGTCTGTACAGCACTTACGCTTGAGCACGCCGAAGGCATTAGCACCTTAGCACACACGATCGCGCGCCTGCCGCCGAGGCGGCCCCGCCCCCGCTCACGAGGCGCGGTTGACCGCCTCGTAGACGCGGTCGGCGAGCTCGGGGTGCATGTCCAGGAAACCCTCGTCGTCCACCTCGAAGGCACCCGTGCGGTAGCTCTCGACGAAGGTCCGGAGCATGCGCTCCATGTCCGGGTAGTCGGTCTGGTCGGACGCCCCGTCGACGTAGCTCCACACCTGGACGACGCCCTCGTCGGCGGTCCACGCGACGGCGTAGAAGTCGCCGGCGGGCGAGACCAGCAGCGGCAGCCACTCCTCGTCGCCGTCCGACTCGACCTCGACCTCGTCCCGGAACTCCACCGCCTCGTCGAGGCTGATCAGCACATATCCGGGGATGAACGACGCCTCGTCGACCGTCTGGTCCTCCTCGGCGCGGGTGCCGTCCGCCCAGGCGAACCACTCGACCACCTCGTCGGGCGCGTCCTGGAGCCGGGCCCGCACCGCCGCCGGGTCGAGCCCGGGCTCGAACAGGTGCACGACACCGCGGTCCAGCCTGTCCAGCTCGCGCCGGACCCCGTCGAGTCCCTCCGTGACCGTGGCCATACGTCTGTCTCCTCCTGTACGCGTGCGCGCGGTGCGCACGCCAGCACGCCTCCAGGATGTCGTACGGCACCCTCCCCGCCACGCCCCCGCACGGACGATCGGCGCACGATTCCCACCCGTCGGGCGCATCGCGCCCCGGCCGGGGCGCGGCGGCGGAACGCCGCAGGGCCCGGCCTGAGCGGCCGGGCCCTGCGCGTAGGACTCACTGCACCGGGCCGGAGGGCCCGTGGATCACTTCTTGCCGTCGACGCCGATGATCGCGTTGGCGGGCAGCACGGTGTGCACCAGGTCCGGGTTCACCGGGCCGTTGAAGGGCGGGTACTTCGGGCCCTGGGCGCCGCGGCGGTACGCCGTGGTGGAGTGCTCCGGGTTCTTGTCGAACTCGGGGATGACCTTGTCGCCGAAGATCTCGATCATCTCGAGGTTCTCCTCGTGCGACATGCCGTCGTTGATGCCGAACACCAGCTGGTCGGTGCCGACCGACTGGTACGCCTCGATCTGCTCGCAGACCTCTTCCGGCGTGCCGCACAGCATGAGGCCGGCCTCGATCGCGAAGTCGAGGAACTCCTCGCCGCCCTGCGAGATGTCGAACGGCGGCTCCGGCCAGGTGATGGCGTCGGCCGACTTCGGCATCGTGTCGTGGTACAGGTTGACCATCGTGACCAGGTAGCCGCGGCCGACGCTGATCGCGATCTCACGGGCGCGCTTGCGGTCGTTCAGGCAGACGACGCCGTTCGTCATCATGACGTTGTTGTTCTGGTAGTCGCCCAGGATCTCGACCGGGTTCTCGGCGGCTTCCTTGTAGGCCTCGATGCGGCCCTTCAGGTTGTAGATCGGCTCGAAGTTGAACGCGATCGCGCCGATGCCGAGCGAGCCGGCCTTGGCGAACGAGCCGGGGTTGCCGCACGCCATCCA
>NZ_JASAOI010000091.1 GCF_029953285.1 Yinghuangia seranimata
CAGGGGCAGCTGCCGGAGCGGCGACCGGAGCGGCCGGCGCCGCAACAGCCTCCGCCGGCGCCGCAACGGACTCGGCGGCCGGGGCCGCCGCCGGAGCGGGCACGCCCGCGGTCGCGACGCCGACCGCACCCGCGGCACCCGCAGTGGCGACACCAGCGACCGCGGCACCGGCCGCGCCCGCGGCGACCGCCGCCATGTACGCCGCCGGGTCCATGCCCAGCCCGGCCGCCGCCAGCGCGGTGGCCTCACGCTCGTGCTGCAGCGCGGTGATCTTGCGCACGACGAACACCGCCGCCACCGACGCGAGCACCAGCAGCACCCGCAGCGAGCCGGAGACGTAGTCCGCCGTCCGCAGGTCCGGGGCGTCGTCCACGACGATGTCGTCGAAGTTCGGGTAGAGGAACGTGCCGATCCACGGTGCCCACATCGCCAGCTGCAGCAGCACCCACCAGACCCACAGCGTCGCCTGGCGGCCCGGCGTCTTGCCGCCGCGCTCGGGGGCGTGCTGGTCGCTCGCCTTCCAGACGTCGTGCGCGATCAGCTTCGGGAACCAGAACCACACGACGGGGCAGAACCAGCCGCCGATCGCCCAGCCGCGCGCCAGGCGCTGCTTCGACGGGCCGAACAGGTCGACGTTGCACCGCGCGCGGTAGAACCAGATGACGAAGACCACGGCCGTCGCCGCCATCACCAGACCGGTGAGGGTGGTCGACGCCACCACGAAGTTGTCGGCGTTGTCCGCGTCCCCCGACGAAACCGAAGAGGCGTCGTCGATGAGGTCGTTCAGCAGCGACGCGCGCATGAAGAACGCGACCATCGTGACGACCGCGCCCAGCGCCGAGACGCCGAGCAGCGCGTACAGCGCGACCGCGAGGCCCTTCAGCGGGCGGAACGGCTGCGGCGGACGCCATCCGAACGGGGCGGTGCCGGGGTACCCGGGCATCCCCGGGTACGGCGCGGGCCCGCCCGGGAAGCCCGGCGCCGGAGCCGGTGCGCCGTACGCGCCCGTCGGCATCCCCGGCATCCCCGGCTGGCCCGGGTACGCGCCCATGGGAGCCCCCATCGGAGCCCCGGCCGGCACACCGTACGGCTGCTGCACAGGCATCTGCGGCTGCGTCGCGTACGGGTTCTGCGCCGCATAGGGGTTGTGCGGGTAGGCGCCCTGAGCCGGGACGGCCTGCGCGGGCTGCCCGTAGGGGGCCGGGGCCGGCGGCTGCGGAGCGGCCGGGGCGCCCACGGGGGCGGGAACCGGCGGCGCTGCCAGCGCGGCACCACAGTGCGAACAGCGGTCGGCCTGGGTGGACCAGGTGCCGCAGGCGGGACAGAGCACGGATGGAAACCCTTCGGTTACCGGTTGAACCAGCGATGGAGCAATCGGGACGGCGAAACGGAAATCAGCAGAAACAGGAGAAGAACAGCGCTTCGGCAACGGCCGCCGGACCGGGGCCCGACAGCACCCGCCCACCCCACGGGGCACGCGGACGGCGGGGGTACGCAAGCATCGCCCGGCCCCCCGACACGGCATCATGCCGTGCCGCACGCGGCGCCGGAACGAGGTGTCCGGATCGAGATGCCGCGGTGCACGGATCCCGCACCGCCACGTTTCGGGAACGTCCTTACAATAGGTGCCCATCCGGGGCCCGCGCCGGGGATAATCCCCCGCTCCCGTGCCCCAGTGTCCAGAGCCCCGACCGGGCCCTGGAACCCGCGACTTCCCGCGACATCCTGCGACCCGTGGATTCCGAGAACGACCTGTGAACTCACTCCCCGCGCTCGCTCACCTCGGCGGACGGCTCGCGACCGGCCTCCACGACGTCACCGACGACCCGGCCGCGCTCGACTCGAGCGGATTCTGGGCGGTCGTCGTGGACTTCGAGGGCGGCATGGTGTTCGCCCGCTTCTCCGACGTCCGCGAGGCGCCACTTCCGGCCGCGCCGTGGCGCGGCCCCGCGCCCGAGGCGTGGCGTACCTCGCTCGACGCCGACGCCTACCGCGACGGCGTCCGCCGCATCCGCGCGTACATCGAGCAGGGCGAGGTCTACCAGGTCAACCTGTGCCGCATGCTGACCGCGCCGCTGCCCGACCCCGAGCACGCCGACATCGTCGGACTCGCCGGCCACCTCGCGCGCGGCAACCCGGCGCCCTACGGCGGTGTCATACGGCTGCCCCGGCACGGTGTCCACGTCGCCTGCGCGTCCCCCGAGCTGTACCTGCGGCGGCGCGGCGACCGCGTCGAGTCGGGGCCCATCAAGGGCACCGGCCGCACCGAGGCCGACCTGCTGCCCAAGGACTACGCCGAGAACATCATGATCGTCGACCTGGTGCGCAACGACCTCAGCCGCGCCAGCGCGATCGGGACCGTGACCGTCCCCGACCTGTGCATCGTCGAAAAGCACCCCGGACTCGTCCACCTCGTCTCGCTCGTCGACGGCCGGCTCGCCGAAGGCGCGGGCTGGCCCGAGCTGTTGGCCGCGACCTTCCCGCCCGGGTCGGTGAGCGGCGCCCCCAAGTCCAGCGCCATGCGCATCATCCGCGAACTCGAGCCCGTCCCGCGCGGCCCCTACTGCGGCGCCGTCGGCTGGGTCGACGCCGACCGGCGCGAAGGAGAGCTCGCGGTCGGCATCCGCAGCTTCTTCCTCGACGGTGAGGGTCACCTCAGGTTCGGCACCGGAGCGGGCATCACCTACGGTTCGGACCCGCAGGGCGAATGGGACGAGACCGAGCTCAAGGCCGACAACCTGCTGAGGGTCGCGGCCGGCGGCGGCCTCGACCACGACGACGGCACCACCGAGGGAGCGGGACGATGAAGATATGGCTGGGGGACACCACCGGCGGCGGCCTGGTCCACGAAGAGGACGCCACGGTGTCCGTCGTGGACCACGGGTTCACCGTCGGCGACGGTGTGTTCGAGACCATGAAGGCGGTCGGCGGACAGGCCTTCGCGCTCACCCGCCACCTCCACCGGCTCACCCGCTCCGCGCGCGGCCTCGGCCTGCCGGACCCCGACCACGAGCTGGTCCGCGAGGCCTGCGCCGAGGTCCTCTCCGCGAACCCGCTGGACGGCCCCGGCCGGCTCCGCATCACCTACACCGGCGGCCCCTCGCCCCTCGGCTCCGACCGCGGCGGCGCGCCCGCCACCCTCGTCGTCGCCCTCGGCGCCGCGAAGCCGCGCCCCGCGAGCACCGCCGTCGTCACCGTGCCCTGGACGCGCAACGAGCACGCCCCCACCACCGGGCTCAAGACCACCAGCTACGCCGACAACGTGGTGATGCTGGCGTACGCGGCCAAGCGGGGCGCCTCCGAGGCCCTCTTCGTCAACACCGCGGGCCTGCTGTGCGAGGGCACCGGCTCGAACGTGTTCGTCGCCCTCGGCGGGCGCCTGCTCACCCCCAAGCTGTCCGCGGGCTGCCTCGCGGGCATCACCCGCGCGCTCGTCCTCGAATGGTGCGACGCGGAGGAGGCCGACCTGCCGCTGTCCGTGCTCGCCGAAGCCGACGAGGTGTTCCTGACCTCCTCGCTGCGGGACGTCCAGGCCGTCCACCGCATCGACGACCGCGAGCTCGGCGAGCCCGGACCGCTGACGCGTGCGGCCACGGCGGCGTTCGAAGTCCGCGCCGCCGCCGACATCGACCCCTGACCGGGCCGCGCGCCGCCCGCCCCGCGCCGGATTGACCCGCGCGCCGGGCGGGCAGCACCCCATCGACGAGCCGATCGATCAGTACGTCGACCGGCACCGCGATCAGGACGGGGGCGGCCGACGTGACCACCACACTGCGACCGGCACCGCACACCACGCGCCCGGTCGACGGTGCCGGCGACTGGTACGCGATCTGCGCCAACGGCCGCCCCATCGGCCGCCTCCACCTCGACGCGCACGGGCGGTGGGGCGACGGCACAGGATGGATCGACCACGTCGAGGTCCTCGCCTCCCGACGCCGGCACGGCCACGGCTGCGTCGCCCTGCTCGCCGCCGAGGAGATACTGCGAGGCCGAGGCTGCGGCCGCGTCGCCGTCGAGGTCCCGGAAGGCAACCTCCCAGGCCTGCGCCTCGCGGCCACGCTCGGATACGCCTTCGACAGCCGCTACCTCGTGGCCCGCGTCCGCGGCGGCATCGGCGCCGCCCGCAGCATGCCCGACGCCCCGCGCGGCCTGACCCTCGCCCCCATGACCCCCGACGAGCACGCCGCCTGGACCGACGACGCCTGGCTCCGCTGCGTCACCCTGCTCAGCGAGCAAGGCTGGTCCCTCCGCCACGCCGAAGCCCGCGCCCACGCCCGCCTCCGCGGCGGCGAGCAACGCCCCTACGCCCTACGCACCCCCACCCACGAACTCGCAGGCGTCGTCTGGCTGGACTCCTCCCCAACCACCCCCGGCCGCGCCGAAGTCCGAGCCCTCGAAGTCCCCACCCCCTGGCGAGGCCGCAGCCACGGCCGCCTCCTCCTCCGCACCGCCGAACACCTCGCCTACGCAGCCGGCCTGGGCGAACTAGGCCTGGAACTCGTAGGCCCCGTCCCAGCCGCCCGCCACATCGCGACCGCCATGGGCTACCGCACCCAATCCCGCCAACTCGGCAAACCCATCCTCTGACAAGCCTTACCAGGATTGCGAGTTGGGAGGCCGAGGCGGCCGGACGCGGGCGCGACTGGGGGGCTACGCCAGCCACGCATGAGCCCGACGCACACGAGCCCCACTCTCGCGCGCCCGACTCGAACCCGACACCGCAGCGACGCCTGCGACGCCGACGGCCTGGCCACCCCACGCGCTCCCCGCCCGCATCAGACGGCGCGGCCCCGGTGACGTGCGAGCCCGGTGTACACGTAACCCACCTCGCCCGACCCGATCCGAGCCGAAACCGGCACCGTGGCAATGCACACGACCTCCGACCCCCCCCGCGCTCGGGCGATCGAGCCGAACTCGCGCCACGGGGAGGCCCGCGAGACCGGCCCTGCGTGGGCAGCCCCCTGCTCGACGCCAGTGCCCGCGCCTCTGCTCCGCACCAGCCCGGTCTCGCCCGCCCGCAAGTGGCGGCTCGGGCTGCGGGGGCGAAGGCGGCGCGGGTGGCGCGGCCGACTAGCCCACCCCTGCCCGCGAGCTCCCCGCCCGGGCGCGGCGGCCCGAGGCCGAGCGCCGAGCGCTGAGCCCGCGCTCGGGCGATCGAGCCGAACTCGCGCCACGGGGAGGTCTGCGAGACCGACCGCGTGCCCAGCCCCGCGCGCCGCGCTCACGCTGCGCTCGCGCTCGGTGCCTGCGTCCTCGCTCCGCGCCGGCCCGGTCTCGCTCGTCCGCGCGTGGCGGCTCGGGTTGTGGGGGCGAGAGCGCGCGGCCGTTCAGGGGCGCGTGCGGGCGCTCCCCGTCGCGGGTGTGGCGCGTGTGTGCGGTTCCGTCAGTGGCCCTGGGCCGTCAGGAGGTCCTCGATGCGTTGGCGGATGCCGGTCTGGTCGAGGTGGGCGTCGAGGAATTCGCCGGCTACCTCGTAGGTCGGGGTGCCCTTGACGCCGATGGCGGCGCCTTCGGCTTCGTCGGCGTCTACCTGGAAGATGTGGCGGCCGTCGATCAGGGCGAGCTCCAGCTCGTCGGCGTCGAGGCCGAGGTCGGCGGCGATTTCCACCAGCAGGCGTTCGGCGGCCGGGCCCTTTGCGGCGGCCAGGTCTTCGACGCGGGCGAGGACGGCTTCGACGTAGGGCCACAGGGCGCCCTGGGCGCGGGCCTCCTCGGCGGCCTGGGCCGCGATGTGGGCGTGCTTGTGCTTTTCGAGGGGGAAGTGCCGGAGCTCCACGACGAGTTCGGGGCCGAAGCGGGCGCGCAGGGCGGCCAGGTCGGTGAGGGCGGTGCGGCAGTCGGGGCACTGCAGTTCGCACCAGATGTCGACGCGAGGAGGGCGCGGAGAGCTCATAACCGCCAGTCTTCCAGGTGGAGACGGGTACTCGGTCTCCAGTACGACGCCCGCAGCGCGCGCGTGCGGGCACTATGGAGGTGTTCCGTCGTGGAGGGAGCACGTGATGTCCGGCGCAGGTGTGGTGACCGGGGCCGTATGCGCGGCACTGACCGGGCTGGGGTTCGTGCTGGCGGTGCAGTCCGCCCAGAAGGGCAGGTATCTGCGGGCGACCCGCTGGGTCGGCCTCGCGCTCATCCCCATCGGGCTGTACCTGACGGGTCTGGCGACGCTGGGCCGCAGGGTGGGGTCCGCGGTGGCCGACTGGGCGACCGACCTGGCCTTCGGTGTGACGGCGTGGGCCGGCGTCGCGGTGCTGGCGGTGTCCGTCGGGCTGCTGCTGGTCGTACGGATGATCGGCGCGCGGAGCGGTGACGACTCCCCGCCGGCCCCCGAGGCGTCGGGCCGGTCGTCGATCGACGCGTTGCTCAGCGGGGGCGGCCCGAGCGCGTCCGGCCGGAGCCTGCCGCAGTCGACGTCGGGCCAGGCGCAAGGCCAGCCCGCGCAGCGTCCTGGGAAGCCGGCCAAACAACCGCGTGGGCGGCGTGGCGACAGCGGCCTCGGCCCGGAGTTCGACGAGATCGAGGAGATCCTCCGCAGGCGGGGAATCTAACCCTGGGAACCGCGCTTTTCCGCCGGATAGCGATGGCGGGTTTGACGCGCGCTTGTGAATCCGGTCACTTCCGGGCGGACGCGAAGGCCGCCGCGACGCGACATCCATGATGCGTCCCAGTGGATATGTATGCGCGAATAACCGGGAAGTTCAGGCAATTCCCAGGAACCCCTGAGCTTCACCCTCGGCGAGCACCGTAGATCTATCGACTCCGGCCAGATCCGGCATCGGATAGGACGCTCTTACGAGAAATGCGAACGCCGGGCGCGACCGTCATCCATGGCCTTCGAACCGCCCGGGCGCGGCGCCGTGGCCGACCGCCCCAACCGGTGCGTGGCGAGAAGTCGACAACGCTCCCGGGGACGCAGAAGCCGACCGGACCCTCTTCCCCGAGTGGGAGGTCCGGTCGGCTTCCGGGCTACTGCAAGGTGCTTGGATCCCGTGGGAGCCGCCCCGCCGCGCCGCCCCTGCGGGCCCGTTGATGTCCGGTCGGTTGGCGACCGACCGCGCAGGCCAGAGGGGGTGGCGGAAGGATCAGCTCTCGGCGAGGATCTGCGAGAGCTCGCGGTCGAGGTCGAAGTAGCGGTGTTCGGCACCGGGCGCGACCGCGGCGTTGGTGCGCTTCAGGAACGACTCGAGCGCCCGCGCGGGAGCCTCGAGAAGCGCCTCGCCCTCCGGGGAGCTCAGCGCGATACACACGATGCCCTGGCCGTGGCTTCGGGACGGCCACACGCGGACATCTCCGGTGCCGGAAGGCTGGCGCAGCCCTTCGGCGAGCAGGTCGCGGGCGAACACCCAGTCGACCGTCTCATCCGCACCGGTGTGGAAAGTGGCATGCACCGCGTAGGGGTCCGACGAGTCGTAGCGCAGTCCCGCGGGGACGGGAAGCGAAGACTCGGCGGAGACGACGAGGCGCAGGTGCAGCTCGCAGCTGACCGTGGTGTTCATAAGCGCCATGGCCTTTCGCTCAGTGTGCGCTCGGGGATTCGCACTCGGCGTTCGCAACATCCCACCTACACGCCGTTCGTAAACGTCGTTGCCCGATATACGCGGCTCTGGGTACTCCTTAAGAGCGAAGTCCCCGCGAAACCCGCCAATGGTCCCGTGTACGCCCCGTAGAGGCGTCCCAGACGCGCCGTCGCATGGGGGAACACATGTTCACTCGCGGCTCTCCCTTGTACCGTGGTCCGACCCGCGCGAGGTGTGCGGGTCGCGCTGCTTTGAGGCGAGAGACGAGGGGAACAACGGATGGACACGGGCGCCGTTCCCGACGCCGACGCGACGACGGCCGGACCCGAAACGGCCGACGAGCGGTCCCAGGTGCCCCGTCCGCGTCACCACACCTCACGCGCCCCGCACTTCGTGAAACGTTCCCGCACGCTCCACCTCACGTGGCAGATCGGCGTCGCCATCGTGGGCTTCGCGGTCATCGCGGCGGGCATGGCGATGATGGTGCTGCCCGGCCCCGGCATCCCGGCGCTGCTGGTGGGCCTCGCGATCCTGGGGACCGAGTTCGTCTGGGCGCAGCGCACGCTGCTGTGGACGAAGGACCAGGCGGCCAAGGCGGCGCAGCGGGCGCTGGACCCGCGCACGCGGCGCCGGAACATGATCATCCTGACCGCGGGCTGCGTGCTGATCGCCGCGACCGCCGGCGGTTACCTGCTGACGTTCGGCCTCGTCCTGCCGTGGCAGGTGTGGTGACGGCCGTGGCCAAAAGCCCCTCGTCGATGCGGTAGGGTTCTTCCTGGCCCGGGCGATTAGCTCAGCGGGAGAGCACTTCGTTCACACCGAAGGGGTCACTGGTTCGATCCCAGTATCGCCCACCAGGCAACAGGCAACCTGTGTCCGCGGAAAGCGCGGACCGGGTTGCCTGTTTCTTTTTCGGCGGCTTCGCCGCGGCGGGGGCTTCGCCACCCGCACCCCCGGCCTTCGGGGTGGGGCTGAGAGGGGCGGGGCTTCGCCACCCGCACCGCGGCCTTCGGGGTGGGGGCTGGCGGGGCTTCGCCGCCCGCATCCCCGGTCTTCGGGGTGGGGGCTGAGAGGGGTCGGGCTTCGTCTTTCGGGGCTGGGCTTCGGGGTGGGGCACCTGGGGGTTTTCGGGGCCGTCGGGGGAGGGCGTTGTGACGGGTGAGACGGGACCCGCTGTGTTGTCTCGAAGCGCGGCACGACATGATCTGTCGGTGACCGACACGGACCAACCACGCACCACACGGTGGACCGGAGGCACGGAGTGAGCGCGGCCGGCACAGGGTTGTTGTTCTCGCCCTGGCTCTGGCTCGTACTGCCGCTGACCGTCTGCACCGACTCCGTCGTGCCCGTCGTGCCCGGCGACGAGCTGGTCATGGCGGCCGCCGCCGTCGGGCGGGACCATTTCGGCTACCTGGCGCTCGTGCTGACGCTGGCGGCGACGGGAGCGTTCGTCGGCGACCAGTGCGCGTACGCGGTCGGCCGGGCCGGGCTGCGGCGCGGCGGCGACATGACGCTGGGGCCGCGTCGGCAGAAGGCCTTCGACCTCGCCGAGCGGGCGCTGAACCGCGGCGGGATGGCCGCGCTGGTCGCGGCCCGGTTCCTGCCGGGCGGGCGTACCGCGGTGAACATACTCGCGGGCCGGGTCGGCTATCCGCCCCGGCAGTTCCGGGCGGCCACCGCGGTCGGCGCGACGATATCCGTGTCGTACGCCCTGACCCTCGGCGCGCTCGCCGGCCAGTTCGTGCACGACAGTCCGCTCTTCGTGGCCGGCTGCGGCATGGCGCTGGGCGCGTCGGTGCCGCTGCTGGTCGGGATACCGGCGCGCATCGTGAGGGTCGTGCGCCGCCGCCGCGAGGCCGCCGACGAGGCCGCGTCGCAGGTCGAGGTCGGCGCCGAAGCGGGCTGAGCGCCGCGCTGCGGGCCCGGGACGTCCCGCCGCAGGGGTTGGTCGGGGTCGGACGCCCTCAGGGCGCGAGCGGCCCTGGGAGACGCCGAGGGCCGGGCACGCGTCGCGCGCACCCGGCCCTTCCGTCTGACGTGCGGATCAGGCGCCGCGTTCGGTCAGCATCCCGCGCATGAGGTCGATCTCGCTGAGCTGGCCGTTGACCATCGACTTGGCGAGGTCCTTGACCACCTGCGTCGTCGCGTGGTCGACGGCGTCCTGGGCCATGGCCACACCCGCCTGGTGGTGGGTGATCATCAGCTGCAGGAACATCACCTCGGCCTCGCGGCCCTTCAGGGTGGCGAGCTTGTCCATCTGATCCTTGGTCGCCATGCCGGGCATCAGCGGGGCGTTCGGATCGGGCGCCATCGTCATCCCGGGCGCCATGGAGTGCCCGGACATCGCCGTCATGCCGGCCGGCGACATCCACTTCATCGGCGGATCCATCGTGGTCTGCGACAGGCCCCACACGCTCAGCCAGCCGGTCATCTGACCGATCTGGTTCTGCTGCGCCGTGAGGATGTCGTAGGCCAGCCGCCGGGTCGCCTCGTCCTGGGTCGCGTCCCGGACGACGAACGACATCTCGACGGCCTGTGCGTGGTGGACCTTCATGTCCCGCGCGAAGCCGGCGTCGACGGAGGTGTCGCTCGGCGGGTTGGGCACGCCCGGCTGCGGGACGCCGAGCATCGTGGGGGTGCCCGTGGGCTTGGCCGAGCCGCCGTCGTCCGACGAACAGGCCGCGAGCACGGGCAGGGCGAAGAGCGCGGCCGCGGCGAGCGCGACCGCCTTGGAACGGATCGTCACGACTTGACCGGCTTCCCCACTCCGCCGCTGCACGACGCACCGGGCTCGGGCGTCGTCTGCTGGTTCACGCGGTACAGCTTGATGAAGTCGTCGATGCGCGGGTCGTCCGCGTTGTCGACCTTCAGCTGGAAGCCCCACGCGGTCACCGTGATCGGCGTCGACATGTCGTCGTGCGGCGACAGCAGCATGTAGTCCTGCTTCGCCTTCGCCTTCAGCTTCGCCACCTGGTCGGCGGGCAGCGTCGGGCTGTAGGTGATCCAGACCGCGCCGTGCTCCATCGAGTGCACGCCGTTGCGGTCGGCGATGGACTCGTTGTAGATGCCGCAGGTCTGCCAGTTCGGGTCGTGCTGGCCGCCGACCGGCGGCTGCTCCTTGTAGATGATGTTCTTGTTCGGCTCGTGCGTGCGGCTCGCGCTGTACGCCACGACGCCCTGGATCGGGCTGGCGATGTTCGGCGCGGGCGCGACCTCGGCGGTGATGGTGCCGGTCTTGTCGCCGCCCCCGCCGTCGGACGTCATCACGACGACCGCGAGGCCGGCGATCACACCGCCCGCGACGATCACCGCGGCCGAACCCAGGATCGCCGAGCGGCGGCGCGCGGACTTGCGGTCCCGCTCACGCTGCTCGGCGACCCGCTGCCTGGCCGCCGCCATCTTGGCGTTCTTGGCGGCCTTGTTCTGCTTCTTCGAGCCGGACTGCGGCCCCATGGTCCCCTCCGGGGAAAGTCTGTGTGTGCTGTGGTCGAGGGTGGGCGGACGCGCCCGGACGCCGACTGCGGGCGTGCGGGGGCGCGACAGGCCCTGCTCAGGTCCGGCTGACGCAGAGATGGGTCAGCTCGGTCGGCACGGCGCTGCCCGCCGACGCGGGGGCGGGCCCCACGGCGTCGGGGTCGACCAGCCACGGGGGGACGAACGATCCGACCGGCGGCGGGAACACCGGCGGCACGGGCGGAACCGTCGACTGCGAGCACACCCGGACGTCGGGGTGGCAGCCGCCGGGGCCGCCGTGCGCGTCGTCGGGGCTGGAGGCGTGGAACGGGCACAGCATCGGCTGCCCGGTGTCGGACGCGGTGACGGCCGGGGGAGCGGACGCGGCGGCGTGCGCCGGGAACGTCCCGCCGAGGAGCGCGGCCAGCATGAGCAGCGCCACGGCCAACGCACGAACGGCGGGCCGCAGCGGTGCGGCCAACACGTCCGTCCGATGCGTCACGCGCCCATTCTCACCCGAAAGAGTGAACGATCCAGAGGCGGGACGGATATTTGGCCGACTCGATGGGTAAACCAGGGCCGACGCGGGCCGGATCACCGAGGTGGTCGCGGCCCCTTTTTGCGCGCCGGAGCACGCCGACCGACGGGGCCGAGCCGCCGTCGGCTCGGCCCCGTGAGGCACGTCGCACGCGCCCGCCGGTCGGTCAACGGCACGCCCGTGCACGGTGCGCGCCTTGTGAACGCCGTGTGCGGGCGTTGTGTGCGCGTCGTGGAGCCCCGTTGAACGGCCGCTGACCTGCGGTGATCTCGCACACGACCTTCACAGGTGCTCCGCGATCACCGCGCGGAATCGCCGTATCGCCGCCCTAGCGTCTGCGGCGGGTCGCCGACGGGGCACCGGCTGGAGCCGGGTCTGTCATCCGCGTCGGCAGATGACGGGGAAGGTGGCGGGGCGTGCGCGACGAGACGGACGGCAGAGGCGACGACGCGGAGGAGGCGGCGCGGGAGCCGGCCTCCGGAGGGACCGGCGCCCACGACGAGAGCGGCGGGCGGGTGGACGGGCCGGCGGGTGGCTCCGGCTGGTGGGATCCGTACCTGCTCGGCGAGCCTCCGTCCCCGCCTCTGGCGGTCAGTCGGTCCTTCTGGCCGTCCGAGGACGATCCCGCTCCGTGGCCGGTGCTCGTCGGGGTCGCCCTCACCGCGGTGCTTGCGGGTGCGTTCTGCGCGGCGTCGGGCTTCGGGGCGAACGTTCTGGTGGTCGCGCTCGCGGCGACCGGGACGGCGATCGTCGCCGGGCGGGCCGGCGGGCGGCGGGGGCGGCCTGGGTGGTGGCGGGGCGGGTTCGCCCTGCTGGGGCTGTTCCTCGCCGCGGTGCCGTTGTGGCGCGGGGACGACGGGTTCGGCTATCTCACCGTGGTCGCCGCGTTCGCGGCCGCGGCGCTCGCACTCGGCGGCGGGAGGCGGTGGGCGCAGGTCGCCCGGCAGCCGCTGGTCGTGATCGCGCGCTTCCCCGGCGGAGCGGAGTGGGTCTCGCAGGGCGTCTCCGCGCTGGTGGCGCGGCGGCGCGGCGGAACCGGTGCCGCGATGCGGGCCGTTGCGGCGACCGCGGCCCTCGGCGGCGTCTTCGTCGGGCTGTTCGCCGCCGCGGACGCGGTGTTCGCGGATCTGCTCGGCGGGCTCGCGCCGGACGAGGGCGTCGGCCCGGTCCTGCTGCGTGTGCTGTTCGCCGTCTTCGGGACCGCACTGGCCGCCACCGCGGCGTGGACCGCGTACGACCGCCGTGACCGACAGCGGGAGGACACAGAGCCCGAGCGCGCCGGGTACCGGGTCGGGTCGCGCATCGAGTGGCTGCTTCCGCTCGCGGTCCTCGACGTGCTGTTCCTCGGCTTCGTGGTGATCCAGGCCGTGGTGCTCTTCGGCCACCAGGACGGGCTGCTGGACGACGTGGAGACCTCGCGCGCCGCGTACGCCCGCGACGGGTTCTGGCAGTTGATGACGGTCACGGTGCTGACCCTGGCCGTCGTCGCGGTGACGATGACCGTCGTGCCGCGTGAGCGCGCCGCGGACCGGCGGTTGGCCAAGCGGCTCGTCGGCGTCCTGGCGCTGCTCGCGGTCGGCGTCGGGGCGGCGGCCCTGTATCGGACCGCGTCGTACGTCGGCGACTTCGGCCTCGACCGCGTCCGACTGGTCACCGCAGGAGCCGAAGTGTGGCTGTGCGCCGTGCTGTTGATGGTGGTGCTGGCCACACTGGTGCGCGGGGTCACCGCCGCGCTGCCGCGCATCACCGCGGCCGGGGCGCTGGTCACCGTGGCGGTGCTGGGTGCGGTGTCACCGGACGCGATGGTCGCCGACCAGCGCGTGCGGTTGTACGAGCGAACCGGCGCGATCGACCTGGACTACGTGCGGGGCCTGGGCCCGGACGCCGTGCCGGCGCTGGACCGGCTGCCCGAGCCCTATCGTTCCTGCGCCCTGGCGGACATCGCGGCCGACCTCGACGAGGGCCACCCCTGGTACGCGACGAGTCTCGCCGAGGTGCGGGCCGAGCGGATCCTCCGGGACCGCCCCGTCAAGCCGAAGTGGAACTGCCCGTCGGCGGTGTCGTCCGAGCCGGGTGAGCGCCGATGAGTGCGGGTTCCTGCGTCGCCACGTCGTTTGTGGAGGACCGGTGAGCCCCGGCGACGACCGGGCCGCATCCGAGCCCGCCGAGCACGAGCCGACCGGTCCCGAACCGGCCGAACCCGACCTCACCGGCCGGGACGCGGTCGAGGGCGACCCCTCTCGCGCGGATCCCGCCGGCCCGAACCCCGTCGAGCCCGCCCCGACCGGCCCGGACGATCCGCGCTCACGCCCCGCTGTCCTCGCCGCACCTGCCCCCGTGCTCCTCCTCGCCCTCGCCGCCGGGGTCTGGTGCGCGTTGACGTTGCGCCACGCTCTCGGCGTCAACCTCCTCGTCGCCGCCGGGTTCGCGGGGGCCGCCGCTTGGTGCGTTGCGCGGCGGCGGGGTGTCAGGGCGCACGGCTGGCAGTTGCTGTGGGCGTTGTTCTCCGTCGGGTTCGCCGCGTTGCCGGCGTTGCGGGACGACTCGTGGCTGCACAGCTACACCACCGTCGCCGCGTTCGGGTTCGGGGCGCTCGCGTTGACGGGTCCGCAGACCTGGTCGGCGATGTTCGCGCGGCCGCTCGCCGTCGTGCGGGCGGTGCCGGCCGGGGTGCTCTGGGGTGCGCGCGGCGTGGTCCGTCGGCGCGGCCCGCGGGGCGCGGCGCTGCGTGGGGGAGTCGCGGCGCTCGGGCTGCTGGTCGTCTTCGGGGCGCTGTTCGCGATGGCGGACGCCGTCGTCGCCGCGTTCTTCGTGATCCCGCTGGGCGCGGTCGATCCGCGCGGAAACGTCGGCCGCGTCCTCGTCGGGGCGGGCGGCGCCGTCGTCGTGCTGGCGGCCGCGTTCGTGGCGGTACGACCGAGGCCCGTCGAGCCTCCGGCCAAGCGGGCCGGGGCGCGGCGGACCGTCGAGTGGGCCTTGCCCTTGCTCGTCCTCGACGCGGTCTTCGCGGTGTTCGTCTTCGTCCAGATCGCCGTCGTGGTGTTCGACGGCTACCAGGACGTGCTGGCCCGCAAGGGCGTCAACTACGCCGAGTACGCCCGTCAGGGGTTCGTCACGCTGATCGTCGTCACCGCACTCACCCTGGCGGTGCTCGCCGTCGCCGCCTATGCGGGCCCGGCCCGCGGTGCACCGGGGCGCCGCCTGTTCGAGGCGTTGACCGGCATCCTCTGCGTGCTCACGCTCGTCGTGGTGGTCGCCGCGCTGCACCGGCTCGAGCTGTACGTCGACTATTCGGGCCTGACCAGGCTGCGTCTGTGCGCGGCCACGTTCGAGCTGTGGCTGGGCGTCGTGGTGGTGCTGGTCCTCGTAACCGGCCCGTGGGCGGCTGCCGCGCGCCGCCTGCCGCGCGTGGTCGGGGCGTCGGGCGCGGCGGTGCTGCTGGCGCTCGGCCTTGTCTCGCCGGACGCGCTGATCGCCCGCGTCGACCTCGACCGGCAGCGCGAGACCGGTGTCGTCGACGCCCGGGACCTCGAGGGGCTGTCGGCGGACGCCGTCCCGTGGCTCGACCGCTTCCCCGAGCCGCAGCGCACCTGCCTGCTGCGTCCCATCGCCGCCGACCTGGCGCACGGGCCGGACGCCTGGTTCGAGACCAACCTCGCGCGGTCCCGGGCCCGCGCGCTGCTGGCGCGGCGCCCGCTGCTGGCGGACGTCGAGTGCGAGCCGGCCGCGGACGACTCCGGCGGCGACCGCGACGACACCTATGACCCCTATGCCGCCCCCGCGTCCCGCCGGGGCGACGGGCAGGCGCGTCCACCCTCCGTACCCCGATAGCATCGGATCACCACTAACGACCTACTGTCAGGAGAAGGCTGTGTCCGACGCCCGAGTGATCATCAATCGCGACCCGGAGCGGGAAGAGCGCTTGGTGGCCACGGGTACGACGGCCGCCGACCTCTTCGACGGCGACAAGTCGGTCGTGGCGGCCCGCGTCGGCGGCGTGCTCAAGGACCTCGCGTACGTCGTCGCGGACGGCGACGAGGTCGAGGCCGTCGCGATGGACTCCGAGGACGGCCTGAACATCCTCCGCCACTCGACCGCGCACGTCATGGCGCAGGCGGTGCAGGAGCTGTTCCCCGAGGCGAAGCTCGGCATCGGCCCGCCGATCAAGGACGGCTTCTACTACGACTTCGACGTCGAGATCCCGTTCACGCCGGATGACCTCAAGAGCATCGAGAAGAAGATGCAGGAGATCATCAAGCGGGGGCAGCGCTTCTCGCGCCGCGTGGTCGCGGACGACGACGCGCGCGTCGAGCTGGCCGACGAGCCGTACAAGCTGGAGCTGATCGGCCTCAAGGGCTCCGCCGCGTCGAGCGACGACGGCGCGAACGTCGAGGTGGGCGCCGGCGAGCTGACCATCTACGACAACATCGACGCCAAGACCGGCGAGCTGTGCTGGAAGGACCTGTGCCGCGGCCCGCACCTGCCGACGACGCGGAACATCCCGGCGTTCAAGCTGATGCGCTCGGCGGCGGCCTACTGGCGCGGCAGCGAGAAGAACAAGCAGCTGCAGCGCCTGTACGGCACGGCGTGGCCGAGCCGCGACGCGCTCAAGGCGCACCTGACCTTCCTCGAGGAGGCCGAGAAGCGCGACCACCGCAAGCTCGGCAGCGAGCTGGACCTGTTCTCGATCCCCGAGGAGATCGGTTCGGGCCTCGCGGTGTTCCACCCCAAGGGCGGCATCATCCGCCGTGTGATGGAGGACTACTCGCGCCGCCGCCACGAGGAGGCCGGCTACGAGTTCGTCTACACGCCGCACGCCACCAAGGGGAAGCTGTTCGAGGTCTCCGGGCACCTGGACTGGTACGCCGACGGCATGTACCCGCCCATGCAGCTCGACGAGGGCATCGACTACTACCTCAAGCCGATGAACTGCCCGATGCACAACCTGATCTACCGGGCGCGCGGCCGTTCCTACCGTGAACTGCCCATGCGGCTCTTCGAGTTCGGCACGGTGTACCGGTACGAGAAGTCGGGTGTGGTGCACGGCCTGACCCGGGCGCGCGGCTTCACGCAGGACGACGCGCACATCTACTGCACCCGGGAGCAGATGGCGGCCGAGCTGGACTCGCTGCTGACCTTCGTGCTGAACCTGCTGCGCGACTACGGTCTCGAGGACTTCTACCTGGAGCTCTCCACCAAGAACCCGGAGAAGTACGTCGGCGCGGACGACGAGTGGGAGGAAGCCACCGAGACGCTGCGCCAGGCCGCCGAGAAGCAGAACCTCGAGCTGGTCCTGGACCCGGGCGGCGCGGCGTTCTACGGCCCGAAGATCTCGGTGCAGACCAAGGACGCGATCGGCCGGTCCTGGCAGATGTCGACCATCCAGGTCGACTTCCAGCTGCCGCAGCGGTTCGACCTGGAGTACCAGGGCGCGGACGGCAACCGGCAGCGCCCGGTCATGATCCACCGCGCGCTGTTCGGCTCCATCGAGCGGTTCTTCGCGGTGCTGCTCGAGCACTACGCGGGCGCGTTCCCGGCGTGGCTGGCGCCGGTGCAGGTGGTCGGCATCCCGATCACCGACGCGCACATCCCGTACCTGCAGGACGTCGCGGCGAAGCTGCGCGCGAAGGGCATCCGCGTCGAGATCGACACCGCGGACGACCGCATGCAGAAGAAGATCCGCAACGCGCAGAAGGCCAAGGTGCCGTACATGCTGCTGGCGGGCGACGAGGACGCGTCGAACGGCGCGGTCTCGTTCCGCTACCGCAACGGCGAGCAGAAGAACGGCATCCCGGTCGACGAGGCGGTCGCCGAGATCGTGAAGGCCGTCGAGGACCGCGTGCAGGTCTGACGCGCGCCCACGTAAGCCTTGGGCCGCCGCCCACCCCTTCTCGTGAGGGGCGGGCGGCGGCCCTTTGCGTGGCCGCCATTCTTGACTGATCGTTCTTGAAAGGGATAGGTTTCGGGGCATGGCGAGGACCAAGGAGTTCGACCCGGACGCGGTGTTGCAGCGGGCCCTGGAGCTGTTCTGGCGCAAGGGCTACGAGGCGACGTCGATGGCCGACCTGGTCGAGCACCTGGGCATCGGGCGGGCGAGCATCTACGCGACGTACGGCAGCAAGCAGGAGCTGTACCGCAAGGCGTTCGACCGCTACCTGGAGAACGGCGTCGATTTCGCCGGCATCCTGTCCCAGCCGGGGCCGGTGCTGCCGGCGGTGCGCGCGCTGGTCGAGCGGTTCGCCGACGACGCGTCGCAGGACACCGACCGGATGGGCTGTTTCGCCGTGAACACCGCGGTCGAACTGGTCGCGCACGACGAGGTGCTGGCCTGCAAGGTGGCGTCCAACTGGGACTCCATCGAGGCGACGCTGGTCTCCGCGCTCACCCGGGCGCGGGCGCAGGGCGAGCTGCCGGCGGACCGGGACGCGCGCGAGCTGGCGCGGTTCCTGCTGGTGGTGCTGCAGGGCATGCGGCTGGTCGGCAAGGCGTCGGACGATCCGGCGCGGATCCGGGCGGCGGCGGAGGTGGCGCTCGGCGCGTTGCGCTGACGGTTTCGGCGGGGAGTGGGTGCGCTTTCGTGCACCCTCATATTGGAACGATCATTCCAGATATTCAAGTGACGTGAGCACCGTGAGTAAGGGGAGAGCAGCCATGTCCGCACGCTTCACCGGCAAGGTCGTCCTGGTCACCGGAGGCGGCACCGGCATCGGCCGCGCCGCCGCCCGCGGGTTCGCGGCCGAGGGCGCCACGGTCGTCGTCGCCGGCCGCACCGAGGCCGGTCTGGAGGAGACCGTCGCCCTCATCGAGAAGGACGGCGGCAAGGCCGACCACGTCGTCGCCGACGTCACCAGCGAGAACGACGTCGAAGGCCTCGTCAGGGCCGTCGTCGAACGGCACGGCGGCCTGCACGTCGCCTTCAACAACGCCGGCGCGTTCGGGCCCTCGGGGCCGGTCGGCGAGCTGGACGCCGACGCGTTCCGCGCCCTGCTCGACGTCAACGTGATGGGCGTCTTCCTCGCCATGAAGCACGAGATCGCGCACATGAAGGCGCACGGCGGCGGGGCCATCGTCAACATCGCGTCCAACATCGGCACCCACCGGCGGCTCCCCGGCGCCGCCGCGTACGCCACCTCCAAGGCCGCCGTCGCCGTCCTGACCCGCGCCGCCGCGGCCGACCACATCCAGGACGGCGTGCGGATCAACACGGTCAGCCCGGGCGCGAGCGACGGGCCGATGTCCTACCGGCCCGGCGAGACCCGCGAGGACCGCGACGCACGGCTCGCCTCCAGCATTCCGCTCGGCCGCGTCGGGTCGCTCGACGAGATCACGGCGGCCGTGCTGTACCTCGCTTCCGACGAGGCCGGATTCACCGTCGGCGCCGACCTCGTGCTGGACGGCGGCGTCACGGCCTGAACCAGGGGCGGGCGTACGGTGACAGGCCGTCGTCATAGGATTCCCATCATGACGAGCGAGCCGGAGCTGGAGCAGCAGAACGGGGTGGGCGAGCCGGACGCGTTCCAGCGGCTGTGGACTCCGCACCGGATGGCGTACATCAAGGGGGAGAACAAGCCGAGCGGGCCCGCGTCCGACGACGGCTGCCCGTTCTGCGAGATCCCGAAGATGGACGACGCCGACGGCCTCATCGTGCGGCGCGGCGACAGCGTGTACGCGGTCCTCAACCTGTACCCGTACAACGGCGGCCACCTGATGGTCGTCCCGTACCGGCACGTCGCCGACTACACCGACCTCGACGACGCCGAGACCGCCGAGCTCGCCGAGTTCACCAAGCGCGCGATGACCGCGCTGCGCAAGGCGTCCGGCGCCCAGGGCTTCAACATCGGCATGAACCAGGGCCTGGTCGCCGGCGCCGGCATCGCCGCGCACCTGCACCAGCACCTCGTGCCGCGCTGGGGCGGCGACACCAACTTCATGCCGGTCATCGGGCACACCAAGGTCCTGCCCCAGCTGCTCGCCGACACCCGGGCGATGATCGCCGACGCGTGGCCCGCGCACTGAACCGACCGCGGCTCTGCACTCGGAGGAAGACATGACGACCCGTCCCGTACTGGTCTTCGACGGCGACTGCGGCTTCTGCACGAAGTCGGTCGAGGTCATGGAGCGCTACATCGCCCCGGACATCGAGGTCACCGCGTGGCAGTTCGCCGACCTCGAAGAGCTCGGCATCACCGCCGAGCGGGCCATGCACGAGGTGCTGTGGGTCACGTCCACGGGCGATGTGTACGGCGGCGCCGAGGCGGTCGCGAAGATGCTCGCCTACAAGCGCGGCGCGTGGTCCGTGCCGGGCGCCGTCCTGCAGCTGCCGCCGGTGAACCTGGTCGCCGCCAAGGCCTACCGGCTCATCGCCGACAACCGCTACAAGCTGCCCGGCGGTACGCCCGCCTGCGCGATGCCGGCGCACCAGCGGCCCGGCGCAGCGTCCGCGGCGGCCTGACCGCCCCGCACCCGCCGGTCAGGCGGGCTGCTCCGCCGGTATGGACTCGGTCCGGGCCGGCCGGGCGGCCCGCCGCCCCGCGAACCGGCCCTCGACCGTGGCCCGCGCCCGCTCCCACGGCACGAACGCGGTCAGCGTGATGATGGTCGGCAGGAAATGTATGCCTATGCACAGCCACGTGAACAGGTGGAAGCCGAGCCAGAACACCAGCGCCGCGGCCAGCCACCAGCGGCGCAGGAACAGGATCACCGGCGAGAGCACCTCGGCGACGAAGACCACCCACTGCCCGAACCGGAGCAGGTCGGGGTGGTTGAGGAACCAGTGCCCGAGCGGGGTGCCGCGCCGCTCGATCGCCCACGTGAACGTCGCGCCGCTCGCCCAGCCCCAGCCGGACTCCTTGACCTTCGCCCACGCCGCGAGCGAGTAGGTCGAGATCGCCGCGATCTGCATGCAGCGCAGCGTCCACCCCGCCGCTTCGCTCGGGGTGTCGTCGCGGAACCGGGCCCGGCCCGCGGTGGGCAGCAGCCACACCGCCATCATGATCGCGAAGTGGTCGTGGTCGACCTTGCCGTACGACATGTTGATCAGCTGCCACCACGAGAACGCCGCCGCCACGACGACGCCCAGGACACGGTGGAAGCGCCCGGTCGCCGCCAGCGGCGCGGCGATCAGCAGCACCCACTGCAGCGTGTCCGCGATCCCGGGTGTCGGGGTCGGCAGGTGCAGCAGGCGGGCGAACAGCACCGGCTGGTAGAGGTTCCCCGGCAGCGCCGCGGTGCCCTTGACATCCTGCGTGACCACGAGGATGTCGAACGGGATGAACAGGTAGACCAGCGCCCGCACCCACGCGATCCGCGAGCCCGCCACGGGCTCGAACCACCAGCGCCGCAGCACCCCGCGCACGCCGCCCGCCGGCGCCCCGGGCGCCGAGGTGCCCGACATCAGCGCACCTGCCAATCCACGAGCTGCTGCGTCTCCTTGTGGTCCCGCGCGCCGTCCTTGAGGACGATCCGCTCGCGCATGACGTACAGGCGCGTGTAGTGCGGCATCCCCGGCTGGAGGCGCCGCTGGGTGTCGGCGATGCTCTGCAGGAGCGACGGGTCCGCCATGATCCGCCCCAGCTGCGCTTCCAGCTCGGCGCGCGCCATGCCGGCGGCGTTGCGGGTCATCGGCACCTTGACGCGGGCTCCGGAGTCGGTGTTCGCCTCGAGGTAGTAGGCGTCGATGGACCCGTTCGGGTCCGTGCGGAACGCGAACATCGACATAGGGGCGAACGGGAAGTTGTCGTCGTTGTGCGTCGCGGTCCCGTAGACGAGGAGTCCGATGCCGAGCACTGCGGCCGCCATGCGCCACCATCGGCCGGGCGCGGACAAGGACTTCACGTCCCCCGGCGCAGCAGTCACGAGATCCCCGTCGTTCGCGCCGCGGACGGGGCGGCGCGTGGCGCGCCCTACGCCGCCGCGGCTGGCTTCCGGAACCGGGCCACTCTATCCGGGCCGTGGTGGCGCCGGTCATCGCGCGTCCGGCCCCGCGCCCGTCGGCCGAACGGCGGGCGCACGGCCCGCCGGAAGGGGGAGCGACGCGACGCGGACATGCGTGATGGGCAGTGACGGGCAGGCGTGTTCATAAACTGATCACACTGGTCGGATGCGCGGCCGGAACGATTGCGCCCGGCACACCGCCGACCGGCCCCGGGCGCGGGAAAGGCGGGCACGCATGCGTCGGGCGGGCCGGTGGATCGTGGTGGGCGTGGTGTTCGCCCTGCTCGGCACCGGCATCGCGCTGGCCGCCGTTGACGACGCCGGGGCGCCGAGCCCCGCACAGCGTGTCCCGGCCCTGGTGTCCGGCGGTGTCGCCGCGGACCCGGACGCGCCCGACGGCATCGTGGAACTACCGCCCGGCGCCCCGCCCACCCCGCCGACCGAGGCGGAACGCGCGTGGCTGGACGCCGGACGCGTTCCAGGCGCGCCCGGTGAGCTGCGCGAAACGGCCGAACGCGCGTTGCTCGACATGCGGTTGCTCACCCGCCCCGACGGCGGCGTCGCCGCGGCGTGGAGCCCGATCTGGCGGTACACCTGGCCCCGCGACGCGGCCTGGGTCTCGGCCGCGTACTCCGCCACCGGCCACGGCGGCGAGGCCCTGGCCGTGCTGCGCCACCTCGCCGCGCTCCAGCGCCGGGACGGCGGCTGGGAGGCCCGCTACCGGCTCGACGGCCGTCCCGTCGCCGACGGACGCGAGGCCCAGCTCGACGCGTCCGGCTGGGTGCCCTGGGCGGTCTGGTTCTGGTACGCCGAGCAGGACCCCGCGGACCCGTCGGCCGCCGCCGCCCGCGAGGAGCTGTGGCCCGCCGTGCGCGCCGCCGCCGACCGCGCCGCGGCCTCGCTGGGGGAGGACGGCATCCCCGGCCCCGGCGCCGACTACTGGGAGACCCGCACCGACCAGCGGACCCTCGGTACGGCGGCGCCGCTGCTCGCCGGGCTGCACGCGGCCGCGGACCTGGCCCGCACCGGCGGGCACGGCGCCGAGGCCGAGCGCTGGGCGCACGCCGCCGACGTGCTGCGGGACGGCATCCGCGACGAGTTCGGGCAATACGGGTACGGCCGCACGCCCTCCGCCTCTGGGCTCGCGGACACCGCCGTGACCTGGCTCGCCCTGCCGTTCGCCGCGCCGGAGCCGGACGTCACCGACGCCGTCCACCGCGCGGCCCAGGCCCTCACGCTCGACAACGGCGGCATCCTCCCGGGCAACAACTGGCGCGGCCACCCGCAGGTCGCCTGGACCCCCGAGACGGCGTCGTTCGCGCTGTACGACGCCGCGTCCGGCAACCGCGCCGCCGCCGAGGCCCGGCTGCTCTGGCTCGCCCGGCACCGCACCCCGCACGGCTCGCTGCCCGAGAAGGTCGCCCCGAACGGCAGGCCGGCCTCGGTGGCGCCGCTGGCGTGGACCGCGGCCGCGGTGATCCTGGCGACGACCGCGCTGGACCGCCCGCTCCCGACCCCGCCGGGCTAGGTGGGCCCGTCCGGACACAAGACCCCCGGACGTGCCGGGACGGGGCCACGCCCGCGCGCGACCCCGTCCCGACCGCGTCCTAGCTGTTCGCCGCCTCGGCCTTCACCTTCGCCGCCAGCTGGTGCGGCATCGGCTCGTGCCTCGCGTAGGACCGGCTGAAGTCGCCGGTGCCGTGCGAGAGCGAGCGCAGGTCGACGGCGTACCGGCTGATCTCTATTTCGGGGACCTCCGCGCGCACCATCGTGCGGCCGGAGCCGCCGACCGGCTCGGTGCCGACGACGCGGCCGCGGCGGGCCGAGAGGTCGCTCATGACCGCGCCGACGTACTCGTCGGAGATCGAGATGACCACCTCGGAGACCGGTTCCAGCAGGTGCACCTCGGTCGCGGCGGCGGCTTCGCGCAGCGCCAGGGAACCGGCCATCTGGAAGGCCATGTCGGACGAGTCGACCGAGTGCGCCTTGCCGTCGACGAGCGTCACGCGCAGGTCGACGACGGGGTAGCCGGCCGCGACGCCGCGCGCCATCTGCGCGCGGACGCCCTTCTCGACCGACGCGATGAACTGCCGGGGCACGGAGCCGCCGTACACCTTGTCGACGAACTCGAAGCCCTCGCCGTTCGGCAGCGGCTCGACCTCGATCTCGCAGACCGCGAACTGGCCGTGCCCGCCGGACTGCTTGACGTGCCGGCCGCGTCCGGTGGCCTTGGCCGCGAAGGTCTCGCGCAGCGACACCTTGTGCGGGACCGCGTCGACCGCCACGCCGTACCGGGTGCGGAGCCGGTCGAGCAGCACGTCGACGTGCGCCTCGCCCATGCACCACAGCACCAGCTGGTGGGTGTCGGCGTTGTGCTCGAGCCGCAGCGTCGGGTCCTCGGCGACGAGCCGGGCGAGCCCCTGCGAGAGCTTGTCCTCGTCGGCCTTGCTGTGCGCCTCGATGGCGACCGGCAGCAGCGGGTCCGGCATTATCCAGGGCTCCATCAGGAGCGGCAGGTCCTTGTCGGAGAGCGTGTCGCCGGTCTCCGCGCGGGTCAGCTTCGCGACCGCGACGATGTCGCCCGCGATGCCGCGGCCGAGCTGCCGCTGCGTCTTGCCGAGCGGCGAGGACAGCGCGCCGACGCGCTCGTCGACGTCGTGGTCCTCGTGGCCGCGGTCGGCGAGGCCGTGCCCGGACACGTGCACGGTCATGTCGGGGCGCAGCGTGCCGGAGAACACCCGCACGAGGCTGATGCGGCCGACGTACGGGTCGGACGTCGTCTTGACCACCTCGGCGACCAGCGGCCCCTCCGGGTCGCAGGTCAGCGGCTCGGCCGGCTTGCCCTCGGGGGTGGTGACCGGCGGGACCTCGTGCTCGGGCGGCGACGGGCAGGCCCGCACGATGCCTTCGAGCAGCTCGATGGTGCCCAGTCCGTTGACCGTCGAGGTCGCCAGCACCGGGTAGAACGAGCCGCGCGCGACGGCCGTCTCCAGGTCGGTGACCAGCGTGTCGACGTCGATCTCCTCGCCGGACAGGTAGCGGTCCATGAGGGTCTCGTCCTCGCTCTCGGCGATGACGGCCTCGATGAGCCGGTTTCGGGCCTCCTCGATGAGCGGGAGGTGCTCCGGGTCCGGGTCGCGGGTCACGCGCGTGCCGGACGAGTAGTCGTACACGCGCTGTGTCAGGAGCCCCATCAGGCCGCCGACGCCTTCCTCGTCGTCGTGCAGCGGCAGGTAGAGCGGCAGCACGCGGTCGGTGTCGCCGTCGCCGAAGACGCGCTGGCAGATGGCGGTCATCTCGTCGAAGTCGGCGCGCGCCGAGTCGAGTTTGGTGACCACGAGGGCGCGCGGCATGCCGACGGCCGCGCACTCGTCCCACAGCATGCGGGTGGAGCCGTCGACGCCGTCGGCGGCGGACACCACGAACAGCGCGGCGTCCGCGGCGCGCAGGCCCGCGCGCAGGTCGCCGACGAAGTCGGCGTAGCCGGGGGTGTCGAGCAGGTTGATCTTCACGCCGTCGAACTCGACGGGAGCCACCGCCAGGGACACCGAGCGGTGCTGGCGGTGCTCGATCTCGTCGAAGTCGGACACCGTGGTTCCGTCCTCGACGCGACCGGGGCGCGAGATGGTCCCGGTCGCCACGAGCAGGGACTCCACCAGTGTCGTCTTGCCCGCACCGGTGTGGCCTACCAGGACGACGTTGCGTACCTGCCCGGGGCCGTCAACCGTCGGTCCTGCGCCGGCGGCCCCGGTTGAACCACCAGACCTGTCCGCCAATGCGCCCACCTCCTTATGCCTGGCTTTGCGCCAATGTGCGCCAATGGGTCGTGGGTCGTGGAGGTGCGGCAGAAGGCCGGGAGTCGGCCCCTTTAAGTCCGCACATCCGGTTCCTCACGGCAGCTTTCCGCCCAAAGCGGGGCGAGCACAAGTACGCGCGCCCAACCGAAGGCGGCCGTGTCCAAGTGTCCGCCCGGAAGGGTGCCCCGACCAATACGGCGCGCCCATCAGACGCGGGGACATCGCGGTCCTGGAGCGTCAGTACGATGTCGTGACCGGGCGGTCGCGGCACGGGGCCATCAGGGCTCCGCGGCGCGCCGCCATCCAGGCGGTCCCCAAGCGATCCTTCGGGAAGGCGATGCTCAACAAATACGCACGCGCTTTCTTCACCCGCGTGCTCACCCCGTTCGCGAGCTTCCTCATCCGCAAGGGGGTCAGTCCGGACACGGTCACCCTCATCGGGACCCTCGGCGTCGTCGTGGGGGCGCTGGTCTTCTTCCCGTTCGGACACTTCTTCGTCGGGACGCTGGTGATCACCGCGTTCATCTTCTCCGACCTGGTCGACGGCAACATGGCCCGCCAGATCGGGCGGTCCACGAAGTGGGGCGCGTTCCTCGACTCCACGCTCGACCGCGTCGCGGACGCGGCGATCTTCGGCGCGCTCACGGTGTGGTTCGCGGGCGACGGCGACAACCTGCGGCTGACCGTGCTGTGCGTGATCTGCCTCGGCACCGGCCAGGTCGTGTCGTACACGAAGGCCCGCGCCGAGAGCCTCGGCCTCAAGTGCGACGTGTCCGGCATGGTCGAGCGCGCCGACCGCCTCGTGGTGGTGCTCGTGGCGACCGGTCTCGACGGGCTGGGCCTCCCGTACATCCAGGAAGTCGCCCTCTGGTACGTCGCGGTGGGCAGCGTCGTCACCGTCTTCCAGCGCATGATCGCGGTCCGCAAGGAGGCCGACGGCCTCGAGCTGGCACGGCCCAACCAGGCCCCGGAGGGCGGTGGAACGGCGTGAAACAGCGCCTGGTCGACGCGGGGTTCGGCCTGGGCTGGTCGGTCGTCAAGTGGCTGCCCGAGCCCGTGGCGCGGACGGCGTTCAACGCCGCCGCCGACTGGGTGTGGTTCCGCCGGGGCGACAGCGTCGAGCAGCTCGAGGCGAACCTGCGCCGGGTGCTGCCGGACGCGAGCGACAAGCGCATCTCCGAGGTGACGCGGGCCGGGATGCGCTCCTACCTGCGCTACTTCCAGGAGGCGTTCCGGCTCCCGGTGTGGGACGAGAAGGCCGTCCTGGAACGCATGTCGATCGGGCACCTGGACCGCCTGGAGAAGGCGTCCGCGCTCGGCAAGGGCGTCATCTTCGCGCTGCCCCACATGGGCAACTGGGACCTGGCCGGCGCGAGCATCACCGCGCGCGGCTACCCGTTCACCACGGTCGCCGAGCGGTTGAAGCCCGAGGCGCTGTACGAGCGTTTCCTGGAGTACCGCACGTCGCTGGGCATGGAGGTGCTGCCGCTGACCGGCGGCGACGCCAACACCTTCGGGGTGCTGGCGCGGCGGCTGCGCGAAGGCCGGCTGATCTGCCTGCTCGCCGACCGCGACCTGACGAAGAACGGCATCCCGGTCGAGTTCTTCGGCGAGCAGACCCGCATGCCGGCCGGGCCCGCGGCGCTGTCGCTGCAGACCGGCGCGGCGCTGATCCCGGTGACGCTGGCGTACCGCAAGGTCGGCATCCACGCGACGCTGCACCCCGTCGTGCCGGTGCCCGAGGAGGGCGACCGCAAGGCGAAGATCGCCGCGATGACGCAGGGCGTCGCCGACGCGTTCGCGGCCGGCATCCGCAAGAGCCCGCAGGACTGGCACATGCCGCAGCGGCTGTGGCTGTCCGACCTGGACGCTGAGCGCCTCGCGAAGATCCAGGGCGGCAACGGGGCGGAGCCCGGGGGCCGCGGGTGAGGATCGGCGTCGTCTGCCCGTACTCGTGGGACGTTCCGGGCGGCGTGCAGTACCACGTGCGCGACCTCGCGAACTGGCTGATCGCGCGCGGCCACGAGGTGTCGGTGCTGGCGCCCGCCGACGACGACACACCGCTGCCGCCGTACGTGGTGAGCGCGGGCCGCGCGGTGCCGATCCGCTACAACGGCTCGGTGGCGCGGCTGAACTTCGGCTTCCTGTCCGCCGCGCGGGTGCGCCGCTGGATCCACGACGGCGAGTTCGACGTGCTGCACATCCACGAGCCCGCCACGCCCAGCCTGTCGCTGCTGGCGTGCTGGTCGGCGTCCGGGCCCGTGGTCGCCACGTTCCACACGTCCAACCCGCGCTCGCGGGCGATGATCGCGGCGTACCCGATCCTGCAGCCGGCGCTGGAGAAGATCAGCGCGCGGATCGCGGTGTCGGAGTACGCGCGCCGCACGCTCGTCGAACACCTGGGCGGCGACGCGGTGGTCATCCCCAACGGCGTCGAGGTCGCGTTCTTCGCGGACGCCGAGCCGGAGCCCGCGTGGCAGGGCACCCCCGAGGCGCCGGTGCTCGGCTTCATCGGGCGGATCGACGAGCCCCGCAAGGGACTTCCGGTGCTGCTGGAGGCGTTCCCGCGCATCGCGGCGGCGCTGCCCGGCGTGCGGCTGCTGGTCGCGGGGCGCGGTGACGAGGAGGAGGCCGCCGAGGGGCTGCCGGACGCGGTGCGCGGCCAGGTGACGTTCCTCGGCATGGTGAGCGACGAGGAGAAGGCGCGGCTGCTGCGCAGCGTCGACGTGTACGTCGCGCCCAACACCGGCGGCGAGAGCTTCGGCATCATCCTCGTCGAGGCGATGTCCGCGGGAGCGCCGGTGCTGGCGAGCGACCTGGACGCGTTCCGGCAGGTGCTCGACGGCGGCCGGGCGGGGGAGCTGTTCGACGTCGAGGACGCCGACGCGCTCGCGGACGCGGCGATCGCGCTGCTGCGCGACCCCGAGCGGCGCGCCGAACTGCGCGAGATCGGCGTCCGGCACGTGCGCCGCTACGACTGGGAGACCGTCGGCGCCGACATCCTCGGCGTCTACGAGACCGTCACGGCGGGTGCGAACCCGCTTATGGGACAGGCGGATTGAGCCCATGATGACCGCCGTCTGGATCATCCTCGCGGTACTCGCGATCGGCATCTACCTCAGCTGGACCGCGGGCCGGCTCGACCGGCTGCACGCCCGCGTCGACTCCACGCGCGCCGCGCTCGACGCCCAGTTGGTGCGCCGCGCCTCGATCGCGCTGGAGATCGCCACGTCCGGGCTGCTGGACCCGGCCAGCTCGCTGGTGCTCGCGGGCGCCGCCCACGACGCGCGCGGCGCGGCAGAGGAGGACCGCGAGATAGCGGAGAGCGAGCTGACCCGGGCGCTGCGGATCGTCTTCGAGGACCCCGGCCAGGTCGAGGACCTGCGCGCCCGGCTCGGCGGCGACGAACTGGTCGGCGAGCTGCAGACCGCGGTGCGGCGGGCACCCATGGCGCGGCGCTTCCACAACGACGCGGTACGGTCGGCGCGTGCGGTGCGGCGCCACCGCATCGTGCGCTACCTGCGGCTGGCGGGCCACGCCCCGTACCCCGTCACGTTCGAGATGGACGACGAGGAGCCGCCTACGCTGCTGCCGGGCGGCACCGCCACGGCGTGACCGCGTGTAGGACGGGCAGGACGAGCGGGACGACCGCGGACGGGAATCCGCAGGCTGTCAAACAGGCGCCCACCAGGTTGACGATTCGTAAAGTGGTCCGGTTTTTCGCCCCCAGAGTGGCGCAGGAAGCCGGTACAGATCACTCGTACGATGGACCGGTACGTCAGCTGTGACGCGGATGCATCCCGTCTTCAGCCGTCTTCATCCGTCTTCATACCGTCGTGTGAGAGGTCAAGCGTGTCCACCACCCCCGCAACTGCCGAGTCCGCCCCCCAGACCGGTACCCAGCTGGTGAAGCGCGGCATGGCCGAGCAGCTCAAGGGCGGTGTGATCATGGACGTGGTCACGCCGGAGCAGGCGAAGATCGCCGAGGACGCGGGCGCCGTCGCCGTCATGGCCCTCGAGCGGGTCCCCGCCGACATCCGCAAGGACGGCGGCGTCGCGCGCATGTCCGACCCGGACATGATCGAGGGCATCATCAACGCCGTCTCGATCCCCGTGATGGCCAAGGCCCGCATCGGCCACTTCGTCGAGGCCCAGGTCATCCAGTCGCTCGGCGTCGACTACATCGACGAGTCCGAGGTCCTGACCCCGGCCGACGAGGTCAACCACATCAACAAGTGGAACTTCACCACGCCGTTCGTGTGCGGTGCCACCAACCTGGGCGAGGCGCTGCGCCGCATCGCCGAGGGCGCGGCCATGATCCGCTCGAAGGGCGAGGCCGGCACCGGCAACGTCGTCGAGGCGACCCGCCACATGCGCACCATCCTGGGCGACATCCGCAAGCTCGCCGCCCTCGAGGAGGACGAGCTCTTCGTCGCCGCCAAGAACCTCCAGGCGCCCTACGCGCTCGTCAAGGAGGTCGCCGAGCTCGGCAAGCTGCCCGTCGTCATGTTCACCGCGGGCGGCATCGCCACCCCGGCCGACGCCGCGATGATGATGCAGCTCGGCGCCGAGGGCGTGTTCGTCGGCTCCGGCATCTTCAAGTCCGGCGACCCGGCCAAGCGCGCCAAGGCGATCGTCGAGGCCACCACGCACTTCGAGGACGCGGACATCATCGCCAAGGTCTCGCGCGGCCTGGGCGAGGCGATGGTCGGCATCAACATCGACACGCTGCCCGAGTCCGAGCGGTACGCCGGCCGCGGCTGGTGAACCCCGCGGCTCGTTGCCCACGCAACCTGCCGTAGCAGTACCCCGTCCGGGCCCGGCGGCCACTCGGCCGCCGGGCCCGGTCCGCGTGCCGCACCGCGCCGCGGCGCCCGCACAGCCCCAGCCGTACCGAAACTTCCTTGAGGTCAACGTGTCTTCACCCACCATCGGGGTGCTCGCCGTCCAGGGCGACGTGCGCGAGCACGCCGTCGCGCTCGCCGAGGCCGGGGCGCTCGCCCGCCCGGTCCGCAAGCCCGAGGAGATCGCCGAGGTCGACGCGCTGGTCATCCCCGGCGGCGAGTCCACCACGATGTCCAAGCTCGCGGTGACCTTCGGCCTGTTCGCCCCGCTCCGCGAGCGGGTCGCGGCCGGCATGCCGGTCTACGGCTCGTGCGCCGGCATGATCATGCTGGCCGACAAGATCCTCGACGGCCGCGCCGACCAGGAGACCGTCGGCGGGATAGACATGACGGTGCGCCGCAACGCGTTCGGACGGCAGAACCAGTCGTTCGAGGCCGACGTCGCGTTCAAGCCCGCCCCGGAGTCGCCCGTGCACGGCGTGTTCATCCGCGCCCCGTGGGTCGAGTCGGTCGGCGCCGGCGTCGAGGTGCTGGCCACCCTCGAGAGCGGCCCGTACGAGGGCCGCGTCGTCGCGGTCCGCCAGGGCAACCTGGTCGCCACCTCGTTCCACCCGGAGCTGACCCCGGACCGCCGCGTCCACGAGTACTTCGTCGGGTTGGTCCGCGACGCCGTGTGAACCGGCGCGTGTGAACCATGGGTGAACACGGCGGTGCTCCCCGCGTCGGTAGGATCTTCCCGTGGCCTCAGGGCCGCGGCAGCGAACAGGTGACCTGAAGGAGTAGAGGCGGATGTCCGGCCACTCAAAGTGGGCGACCACCAAGCACAAAAAGGCCGTCATCGACGCCAAGCGCGGAAAGCTCTTCGCCAAGCTCATCAAGAACATCGAGGTGGCGGCGCGGACCGGCGGCGGTGACGTTACGGGTAACCCGACGCTGTACGACGCCATCCAGAAGGCGAAGAAGAGCTCGGTCCCCAACGACAACATCGACCGCGCCGTCAAGCGCGGCTCGGGTGCCGAGGCCGGCGGCGCGGACTACCAGTCGATCACCTACGAAGGCTACGGCCCCAACGGTGTCGCGGTCCTCATCGAGTGCCTGACCGACAACCGCAACCGCGCGGCGTCGGACGTGCGCGTGGCGATGACGCGCAACGGCGGCTCGATGGCCGACCCGGGCTCGGTGTCGTACATGTTCACCCGCAAGGGTGTCGTGATCGTCCCCAAGAACGAGCTCAGCGAGGACGACGTGCTCGGCGCGGTCCTCGACGCGGGCGCCGAGGAGGTCAACGACCTCGGCGAGGCGTTCGAGGTGGTCAGCGAGGCGACAGACCTCATCCCGGTGCGCACCGCGCTCCAGGACGCCGGCATCGACTACGACTCGGCCGAGGCGAACTTCCTCCCCAGCGTCACCGTCGAGCTGGACGAGGACGGCGCCCGCAAGATCTTCCGCCTCATCGAGGCGCTCGAGGACTCCGACGACGTGCAGAACGTCTACGCGAACTTCGACGTCTCCGACGAGGTCATGGAGAAGATCGACGCCTGACGCGCGAACGCGCGGACACATACGCGAGGGGCCGACCGCAGCACGCGGTCGGCCCCTCGCGTTGTCGGTGGGGCGCTACGGGTTCGTGTTGACGACGTACACCAGATAGCCGACGTACCAGCCGGAGAACGCCGCCCCCGCGACCAGCACGACCGCCGCCACCTTGCGCGGCCAGCGCGCCATCAGCGCGGCCAGCGGCAGCCCGATGGTGAAGGCCGGGAGCATGAAGCGCGGCTTGGACTGGAAGAACCATCCGTTGCTGGTGGTCAGCGCCAGGAACATCACCAGGCCGCCGTACACGTGCACGGCCAGCGGCACCTTGCGGTCGCGGAACGACCAGATCATCAGCGCGACCGACAGGATGATCACGAAGGTGCACACGACGTAGATCGGCCGGCCCAGGTGGGTCAGGTACTTGTTCATCCACTGGACCGTGCTGACACCGAAGTCCATGCGCAGGTTGAACGCCTTGTCCTGGATCCAGAACCACGCGTCCCACCGCTTGCCGATGTAGCCCACCCACGCGATGAAGCCGACGCAGCCGAGCGGCGCCAGCACCGTCGCCACGACCGGCCGGCGCGCCTCGGGGGCCGGCAGCCCGACCCGGGTGCCGTCGTCCCGGCGGCTGAGCACCACCTGGAGCGCGGCCACCCCGAGCGCCGCGACCAGGGCGAACGCCGTGTTGCGGGTGAAGCCCGCGAGGATCGTCAGCGTCATCGCCGTCATCCACCGGCGGCGCACGATCGCGAGCAGCGCCCACGACGCGAAGGCGACGAACAGCGCCTCGGAATAGACCATCGTCAGCACCATCGACCCGGGTGCAACGGCCCACAGCAGCGCGAACAGCGTGGCGACGCGGTGGCTGCCGGTCAGCTCGCGGCCCAGCGCGTATATGCCCCACGCCGCGACGGCGCCGGACGCGAAGGTGACGACCATGCCCGCGGCGAGCGAGTCCAGGCCGGTCACCGTGGAGACGGCGCGCATCAGGTACGGGTAGCCGGGGAAGAACTCGACGTTGACCCAGTACGGCTTGCCCAGCGGTGACACCGGAAGCCGGTCCACGTACCCGAAGTCGGCGATGTCGCGGAACCACAGGCCGTCCCACGAACCGACCATCTTCCAGAACGGCTTGTGCGCCGCGAACGCCATGAGCCCGAACACGACCAGGTTGACCACGCGCGCGAGCAGGTAGCCGACGATCGCCGGAAGCGCCGGGCGCACCGCGACCGCGAACCGCCGGCCCGCCTCGCCCGCGGCGCCGCGCGCCCGGGCGGCGAGGTCCCGGACGTCGGACCCGGCGCCCGCCGCGGCGGGAGGAGCCGCCGACGCGTCCGGGACGACCGGCGTGGACGGTTGCGGCATGGCGGCCTTTCTGCGGAAACCCGGGCGCCGCGCGTGGTTGCGCGCGGAGGTGCCCGGGCGTGATCGACCCGATACAGGGTAAGCGCTCTCGGGGAGGTGGAGTGCGCCTGCGCGTTGTTCAGTGCCGTGCATCGCAAGGCGCGGGACCGAAGCTCGTACTCGGTCGTACTCGCGAGGTTCCGCAACGCCGCGAGCTTGGGAGGGCCGCTAGGCCCGGAGGTGATGGGCGGCGCGCAGGTGTGCTCCACCTCCCCGAGAGCGCTTAGGCGCCGGATACGCCGGAACGGTGGCGAGGAGCTCAGCCGCGCGGTGCGAGCGGCAGTGCCGACCGGCCCTCCGGGGCGGCGGCCCACGCGGTGTCGTCGTCGGCGATGTCCAGGCGGGCGCGCATCGCGGCGGCGATCCGGCCGGCCTGCACGACCGCGCGGCGCGCGGTGGGGCCGGAGAACCGCGCCTCGACGGCGTCGGCCCACAACCGGGTCCAGCGGTCGAAGTGCGCCGCGGTCAGCGGGCTCAGCGCGTGCAGCGCGCGGTGCGGTTCCAGCGCGTTGCCGCGGTACCCGCCCCGGCGCAGCAACGTGACCTCCCAGAAGTCGGCGAGCCTGGGCAGGTGCGACGCCAGGTCCATGTGCGCGACGTCGACGAACACCGGGCCGAGCAGGTCGTCGGCGAACGCCGCCCGGTAGAAGTCCTCGAGGAGGACGATGATGTCCTCGCGCGACGCGATGTCCCGCCCCGGCGCCTCCGCTCCGACGGTGTCGGCGGGCCGGGTCGGGTCGGATGACGCGGGCATGGACGCCTCTCGTTCGGCCGTCTCGCGTCGGCCGACACGAACGGGCTACGGGCATTCGAGTGGTTCCAGCGTACGTTCCCGCGGCGTGGCGGGCGCCGGCCGCGGGTCCCGCTCCGGTAGGGTCGTCCGACCGGGGCGAACACATGTTCGCATCGGAGTGACCGGGCACGGCGGAACAGGGGAGCTGCGGGTGCGGGTGTTCGGAATCGACCCGGGGCTGACCCGCTGCGGGCTCGGCGTCGTCGACGGCGGCGTGGGCGCCCCGCTGCGCATGGTCGAGGCGGGCGTCGTGCGCACCCCCGCCGACGCCGCGATCGACGCGCGGCTGCTCGCCGTCGAAGAGGGCATCGAGGAGTGGCTCGACCGGCACAAGCCCGACTGCGTCGCCGTCGAACGGGTCTTCGCGCAGCACAACGTGCGCACCGTCATGGGCACCGCCCAGGCCTCCGCGGTCGCGATCGTGTGCGCCGCCCGCCGCGGGCTGCCCGTCACGCTGCACACGCCGAGCGAGGTCAAGGCCGCCGTCACCGGCTCAGGGCGTGCCGACAAGGCGCAGATCGGCGCGATGGTCGCGCGCATCCTGCGGCTCGACTCCCCGCCCAAGCCCGCCGACGCGGCCGACGCCGTCGCGCTCGCGATCTGCCACATCTGGCGCGGCGGCGCCACCAACAGGCTCGCCGCCGCGGTCGCCGCGGCCCGGACACCGGCACCGCGCCTGCCTCGCGGTACGCGAGGATGACCCCGTGATCGCATTCGTCAGCGGAACCGTCGCCGCACTCGGCCCCGAGCTCGCCGTCGTCGAGGTCGGCGGCGTCGGCATGGCCGTCCTGTGCACCCCCGGCACCCTGGCCGGCCTGCGGGTCGGCGCGACGGCCCGGCTCTCCACCAGCCTCGTCGTCCGCGAGGACTCGCTCACCCTCTACGGCTTCGCCGACGACGACGAGCGCACGGTCTTCGAGCTCCTGCAGACCGCCAGCGGCGTCGGCCCCCGGCTCGCCCAGGCGATGCTCGCCGTGCACAGCCCCGACGCGCTGCGCGCGGCCGTCGCCGGCGGTGACGAGAAGGCGCTGACCGCCGTGCCCGGCATCGGCAAGAAGGGCGCGCAGAAGCTGCTCATCGAGCTCAAGGACCGGCTCGGCGCGCCGACCGGCGGCGCGGGCGCGGCGCGGATCGGCGCACCGGTCTCGCTGTCCTGGCGCGACCAGCTGCACGCCGCGCTCGTCGGGCTCGGGTACGCGACCCGCGAGGCCGACGAGGCGGTCGCCCGCGTCACCCCCGACGCCGAGGCGATGGCCGCGGACGGCGGCGCCCCCGACACCGGCCTCCTGCTGCGCGCCGCGCTGCGCGGCCTGAACCGCCGATGAGCCGACCCGCCGCCCGCTGTCAGGCGGGTGCGCAAGGATGGCGGCCGGACCGCGCGGCGGCCCGAGGCACCACACACACGGCGACGCACACCAGGGGCAGGGCATGACGCACGACGGGGACCGCCTCGTCACGGCCGAGGCGGACGGCGAGGACCAGGCCGTCGAGGCCGCGCTGCGCCCGCGCAGCCTGGACGAGTTCATCGGCCAGGAGCGGGTCCGCGAACAGCTCTCGCTGGTGCTGCGCGCCGCGCGGGCCCGCGGCGGCGCCCCCGACCACGTGCTGCTCTCCGGCCCGCCGGGGCTCGGCAAGACCACGCTGTCGATGATCATCGCGGCGGAGATGGGCGCGCCCATCCGCATCACGTCGGGCCCGGCCATCCAGCACGCCGGCGACCTCGCGGCGATCCTGTCCTCGCTGTCCGAGGGCGAGGTGCTGTTCCTCGACGAGATCCACCGCATGTCGCGGCCCGCCGAAGAGATGCTGTACATGGCGATGGAGGACTTCCGCGTCGACATCATCGTCGGCAAGGGCCCCGGCGCCACCGCGATCCCGCTCGAGCTGCCGCCGTTCACGCTGGTCGGTGCCACCACCCGGGCCGGCCTGCTGCCGCCGCCGCTGCGCGACCGCTTCGGCTTCACCGGGCACATGGACTTCTACGCGCCCGCCGAGCTGGAGCGGGTGCTGCACCGCTCGGCGCGGCTGCTGGACGTCCCGATCCACGCCGACGGCGCCGCCGAGATCGCGGGGCGCTCGCGCGGCACGCCGCGTATCGCCAACCGGCTGCTGCGGCGCGTGCGCGACTACGCGCAGGTGCGCGCGGACGGCGAGGTGACCCGCGAGATCGCCGCCCTGGCGCTGGACGTGTACGAGGTGGACGCCCGCGGCCTGGACCGCCTGGACCGCGCGGTGCTGCACGCCCTCGTGACACTGTTCGGGGGCGGCCCCGTCGGGCTTTCCACGCTGGCCGTCGCTGTCGGTGAGGAGACGGAGACGGTCGAGGAGGTCGCCGAGCCGTTCCTCGTGCGCAGCGGGCTGCTCGCGCGCACGCCGCGTGGTCGGGTCGCCACCGCCGCGGCGTGGACCCATATGGGCCTGATTCCGCCCGCATAGGCGAACGGGTGAGGGCCGGGAACGACTGCTCGCCTGGATCGTTGTTCCTTGTGTATCCATCCGTCTAGACTCCGCCGAGGCCCCACGTCGGCCTTGATCGCACCTCATGATCCGAGCCGCGAAGCGGCACCGGAAAGGAACCGTTTCCAGCCGTGAACATCCTCATCCTGCTTCCCCTCATGCTTGTGCTCTTCTACCTGCTGCTCATCCGGCCGGCGAGGAAGCGCCAGATGGAGGCGATGCAGACGCAGAAGGCCCTGGGGCCGGGTTCCGAGGTCCGTACGGTCGCGGGTCTGTTCGCGACGGTCTCGGAGGTCGAGGACGACTCGGTGATCCTGGAGATCGCTCCGGGTGTGCACTGCCGCTACCTCAAGAGCGCGATCGCCGCGGTGCTCAGCACCGGCGACGAGGACGAGGAGCACGACGGCGACGAGCACGACGGAGACCACGAGCACGACGAGCACGGGGCACATGAGGACGTCCCGGCGAAGAGCGCCGACGGCGACGCCGTCGACCTCGGTAAGCCGGGCAGCGCGAAGGCCGACGGCGACGACGGCGAACACCCGCGCAAGGACGGCTAGTTCGTCCCGCACGTAGGTGGAGGCGGTGTCCCTCGCGGATGCCGCCGGCAATAGAGTCAGGTCCAGGCCACGGATGCACCCGGACACGGGTCCGGGCGCTGTGCCGCGACCGGTGCGGAGCACTTGCGCGGCACCAAAAGGGAGATGGGCGAAGGTGGCAGCACCGAAATCCAGCACGCGAGGGCACCCCGGGCGGGCCCTGGTCTTCATCACGGTGGTCATCGCCGCCCTCTACGCGATCATGTTCGCGACCGGCGACACCACGCCGCGCCTCGGCATCGACCTTGCGGGCGGTACCAGCGTGACGCTGAAGGCCAAGCCCGACCAGGGCGTCGCCAAGAACGCGGTGAACGCGGACAACATGAACACGGCGGTCTCGATCATCCGGGACCGCGTCAACGCGTTCGGCGTGTCCGAGGCCGAGGTCCAGACGCAGGGCAGCGACCACATCGTCATCAACATCCCCAAGGGGAAGGGCGAGAAGGAAGCCGCCGCGCAGGTCGGCCAGACCGCGAAGCTCTACTTCCGTCCGGTGCTGGCCGCCGACCGGCAGCCGGTGACGCAGCCGCAGCCGCAGACCACGCCGCCCGCGAGCCCGACGCCGAGCGCCGCGCCGTCCAACCCCGCGCAGGGGCAGGCCGCCGCCAGCACGCCGCCGGCCACGACGCCGGCGTCCGCCTCGTCGTCCGCCACGGGCACCGCGAAGCCGACCGCGACCGGTTCGTCGACCGCGAAGGCCACCGCGACCGCTTCGACGACCTCGAAGCCGCAGGGCCGGGTGATCCCCAACCTCAAGGACGCCACCACCCCGCCGCCGACCCCCACGGCCAACCCGCCGGGGTCGCCCGCGCCGGACATCACGCAGCAGCCGTTCGACATGACGCAGAACCCCGGCGCCGCGAACAACGGCACCGGCCAGCAGAACGCGGACCTGTCCGCGTTCGGCGTGACGCCCGAGCTGCAGGCCCAGTACAACGCGCTGGACTGCTCCGACCCCGCCAAGCGCGGCACCGGCCAGCAGACCAACCCGACCCTGCCGACGGTCGCCTGTGAGCGCAAGCCGCAGGACGGCACGATCGAGAAGTACATCCTCGGTCCGGCCGCCATCGACGGCACCGACCTGAGCTCGTCGAAGGCGACCCTGCCTCCGCAGGGCCAGGCCGGCGGCTGGGAGGTCGCGCTCAAGTTCGACGGCAAGGGCACCGGCAAGTTCACGAACATCACCAAGGCGCTCTCCAGCAGCCAGTACCCGACGAACCGCTTCGCGGTCGAGCTGGACGGCGTCGTCCAGGTCGCCCCGACGGTGAACCAGGAGCTGCCGGGCGGCGAGGCCGTCATCACCGGCCAGTTCAGCCAGAAGGAAGCCAAGGGCCTGGCGAACGTGCTGAAGTTCGGCGCGCTCCCGCTGTCCTTCGAGCAGAGCGAGGTCAGCACGGTCTCCGCCGCGCTCGGCTCGGACCAGCTCAAGGGCGGTCTGATCGCGGGTGCGATCGGCCTGTTCCTGGTGGCGCTGTACTCGATCATGTACTACCGCGGCCTGGGCTTCGTCAGCCTCATCAGCCTCGGGATCTCGGCGCTGCTGACCTACGCGATCATGTGCCTGCTCGGGCGCGGCATCGGGTTCGCCCTGAACCTGCCCGCGATCTGCGGCGCCATCGCGGCGATCGGCATCACCGCGGACTCGTTCATCGTCTACTTCGAACGCATCCGCGACGAGATCCGTGAGGGCAAGTCGCTGCAGCCCGCCGTGGCCCGCGCGTGGCCGCGCGCCCGCCGCACCATCCTGGTGTCGGACGCGGTGTCGTTCCTGGCCGCCGCCATCCTGTACTGGGTGTCGGTCGGCAAGGTGAAGGGCTTCGCGTTCACGCTCGGCCTGACCACGCTGCTCGACATCGTCGTGGTCTTCCTGTTCACCAAGCCGCTCATGGTGATCCTGGCGCGCAAGGGCTTCTTCGCGTCCGGCCACCCGTGGTCCGGCCTCGACCCGAAGCGCCTCGGCGCCAAGCGGCCGCTGGCCTACCGCGCGACCCGGCGGCGTCCCGGCACCGCCGAACCCAAGGAGGCCTGATGTCACGCCTCTCCGGCCTGCGGAGCGTCGGGCACAAGCTGTACACCGGCGAGCTCGAGTACGACTTCGTCGGCAAGAAGAAGCGCTGGTACGCCCTGTCGGCGGTCATCCTCATCCTCGCCATCGGCGGGCTGCTGGGCCGCGGCATCTCCAAGGGCATCGAGTTCGAGGGCGGCGCGGTCTACACCGTGAGCAAGCCGGGCGTCACCGTCTCGGCGGCGCACGACGCCATCGCGCCGTTCACGGGCGACCACGAGCCGATCGTCCAGAAGGTCGGCGGCGACAAGGTCCGCATCCAGATCGCCAGCAAGGACACGGCCAAGTTCAACCAGATCAAGGACGCGCTGAGCACCAAGCTCGGTGTCGACCAGAACAAGATCGAGAGCGAACTGGTCGGCCCCAGCTGGGGCAAGGAGATCTCGAACAAGGCCTTGCAGGGCCTGCTGTACTTCATGATCGCGGTGGTGATCTACCTCAGCATCGCCTTCGAGTGGCGCATGGCGTTGGCGGCGCTGGTCGCGCTGATCCACGACATCGTCATCACGATCGGCGTGTACGCGCTGGTCGGGTTCGAGGTCACGCCCGGTACGGTCATCGGTCTGCTGACGATCCTCGGTTACTCCCTCTACGACACCGTCGTCGTGTTCGACACGGTGAAGGAGAACACCAAGGCCATCACCAAGCAGAACAAGATGACCTTCAGCGAGGCCGCCAACCGCGGTCTGAACCAGACGCTGGTCCGGTCGATCAACACCTCCGTGGTGGCGCTGCTGCCGGTCGCCTCGCTGCTGTTCGTCGGCGGCGGGCTGCTCGGCGCGGGCATGCTCAAGGACATCGCGCTGTCGCTGTTCGTGGGTCTGGCCGCCGGTGCCTTCTCGTCGATCTTCATCGCCACGCCGCTGTACGCGGACCTCAAGGAGCGCACGCCGGAGATGCGCGCGCTCGCCAAGCGCGTCGCGACCCACCGCGCCGCGCAGGCAAAGGCCGCCGCGGCGCGCGGTGCCGACGCCGACGAGGCCGGTGCGGCGGGCGACGGCGACGACCGCGACGACACCGCGGACGAGGACCACGGCGAGACCGCGGGTGCGGGCTCCGGCCCGCGCGTCTCGGGTCCGCGCCGCCAGCCGGTGTCGTCGACGCGCAACCGGCGTCCCGGCCGTCCGAGCGGCAAGCGCAAGCACTGATCAACGGCGACCGGGTGACGACCGGGCCGGCCTTCGTGCCGGACCGGGCGTCGCCCGGTCGCCGCCGTTTTCCGGCGTACGGTCCGGGCACGCCTCGTGAACCGACCCGCGTATGACAAGGACTCCCGTGGAACTCAGCGACCTGCTGCAAAGCCGCATCCGCGACATCGCGGACTGGCCGAAGCCCGGCGTGGTCTTCAAGGACATCTCGCCGCTGCTGGCCGACCCCGAGGCGTTCGCGGCGCTCGTCGACGCCCTGGCGGCCCGGTGCGCCGAGGCCGGCGTCACCAAGGTGGTCGGCATCGAGGCGCGCGGCTTCATCCTGGCCGCGCCGGTGGCGTACCGCGCCGGCGCCGGGTTCGTGCCGGTGCGCAAGCAGGGCAAGCTGCCGTGCGCGACGTACGACGAGAGCTACGACCTCGAGTACGGCTCCGCGACGCTCGAGGTGCACCAGGACGCCTTCGCCCCCGGCGAGCGCGTGCTGGTCATCGACGACGTGCTGGCGACCGGCGGCACCGTCGCCGCCACCATCGCGCTGATCCGCCGCGCGGGCGCCGAGGTCGCGGGCGTCTCCGTGCTGCTGGAGCTGGGCTTCCTGGACGGCCGCGCGAAGCTCACGCCGCTGATCGAGGATGGCTCGATCGCATCGTTCATTCTCGTATGACGTCCGGTTGATCCTGGTCTGACCGACGCCGCAGGGCGAGCGAGAACCCACGACGGGCCACTCTCGTTACGATGGAAGTCCACTGGGGTTCGCCGTCCGTTTCGAACCCCCGGGAACCGCAGGAACCGGCGGGAGGAGTGCCGTTGCCGGACGAGGTCGTGCCCGTGGCGCCGACACCGGGAGAGTCCGCGCAGGACGCTCCCAGGACCCCCTCGCGGGGAACGGCGGACCGGGACCACCGGCAAGCACCGGAAAGCGCGACGGAGCCCGCACAGCGGGCTTCCGCCGACGCTGCCCCCGTGGTGCCCGAAGCCGCCGACAAGCCCCCGGCGCAGGCCGCCCCCGCGTCCTCCGGCGGACCCGCGGCCGACAACGAGGGGACGCCCGGCAGCACGGGCCACGGCGCCGCCGCGGCCGGTGCGGGCCCCGAGACACGCGCGGCGCAGTCCCGCCCGCCCGTCGTCCGGCGCACCAGCGGCGGCGACCGGGTCCGCAGCCTCCGCGGGGACACCGGCGGGCGCGTCCGCGCCCGGCTGGCCCGGCTCGGCGTCCAGCGCAGCAGTGTGTACAACCCGGTCCTGGAGCCGCTGCTGCGCATCGTGCGCGCCAACGACCCCAAGGCCGACCTGCGCGAGATCGAGCGGGCGTACACCACCGCCGAGCGCTGGCACCGCGGCCAGCGCCGCAAGAGCGGCGACCCGTACATCACGCACCCGCTGGCCGTCGCCACGATCCTCGCCGAGCTCGGCATGGACCCGCCGACGCTGATGGCCGGCCTGCTGCACGACACCGTCGAGGACACCGACTACGGCCTGGAGACGCTGCGCCGCGACTTCGGCGACACCGTCGCCATGCTCGTCGACGGCGTCACCAAGCTCGACAAGGTCAAGTTCGGCGAGGCCGCGCAGGCCGAGACGGTCCGCAAGATGGTCATCGCGATGGCCAAGGACCCGCGCGTGCTGGTCATCAAGCTCGCCGACCGCCTGCACAACATGCGCACCATGCGCTACCTCAAGCGCGACAAGCAGGAGCGCAAGGCCCGCGAGACGCTCGAGATCTACGCGCCGCTGGCCCACCGGCTCGGCATGAACACGATCAAGTGGGAGCTGGAGGACCTCGCGTTCGCGATCCTCTACCCCAAGATGTACGACGAGATCGTGCGCCTGGTCGCCGAGCGCGCGCCCAAGCGCGACGAGTACCTGTCGGGCGTCATCGAGCAGGTGCAGGGCGACCTGCGCGGCGCGCGCATCAAGGCGACCGTGACCGGGCGCCCCAAGCACTACTACTCCGTCTACCAGAAGATGATCGTCCGCGGCCGGGACTTCGCGGAGATCTACGACCTGGTCGGCATCCGGGTCCTGGTCGACTCGGTCCGCGACTGCTACGCGGCGCTCGGCACCATCCACGCGCGGTGGAACCCGGTGCCGGGGCGCTTCAAGGACTACGTCGCGATGCCGAAGTTCAACATGTACCAGTCGCTGCACACGACGGTCATCGGACCCGAGGGCAAGCCGGTCGAGCTGCAGATCCGCACGTTCGACATGCACCGGCGCGCCGAGTACGGTATCGCGGCGCACTGGAAGTACAAGGCGGAGGCGGTCGGCGGGAACCGCGCGGCGACCGACGGCAAGGCGTCCAAGAAGGACAACGCGCAGGTCGGCGACATGGCGTGGCTGCGCCAACTCCTCGACTGGCAGCGGGAGACCGACGACCCGGGCGAGTTCCTGGAGTCGCTGCGGTTCGACCTGTCCAGCCAGGAGGTCTTCGTCTTCACGCCGAAGGGCGACGTCATCGCGCTGCCGGCCGGGTCGACGCCGGTCGACTTCGCGTACGCGGTGCACACCGACGTCGGCCACCGCACCATCGGCGCGCGCGTCAACGGCCGCCTGGTGCCGCTGGAGTCGCGACTCGACAACGGCGACCTGGTGGAGGTCTTCACCTCCAAGGCGGAGTCCGCGGCGCCGAGCCGCGACTGGCTCGGCTTCGTCAAGTCGCCGCGCGCCCGCAACAAGATCCGCCAGTGGTTCTCGAAGGAACGCCGCGAAGAGGCGATCGAGCACGGCAAGGAAGCCCTGACGCGCGCCATGCGCAAGCAGGGCCTGCCGCTGCAGCGCCTCATGACCAGCGGGGACGCGCTGGTCACGCTCGCGCACGAGCTGCGCTACACCGACATCTCCTCGCTGTACGCGGCGATCGGCGAACAGCAGGTCTCCGCCCAGCACATCGTGCAGCGGCTCGTCGCCTCGCTCGGCGGCGAGGAGGGCGCGACGGAGGACCTCGCCGAGGTCACCACGCCGACCGCGACCCGGCGCACCCGCCGCGCCAGCGGCGACCCGGGCGTCATCGTCAAGGGCGTCGAGGACATCTGGGTCAAGCTGTCGCGGTGCTGCACTCCCGTGCCCGGCGATCCGATCATCGGGTTCGTGACGCGCGGCAGCGGCGTCTCGGTGCACCGCAAGGACTGCGGCAACGTCGAGTCGCTGTCGCAGCAGCCCGAGCGGATCGTCGAGGTCGAGTGGGCGCCCACCGCGTCGTCGGTGTTCCTCGTCGCCATAGAGGTCCAGGCGCTCGACCGGTCGCGCCTGCTGTCGGACATCACGCGGGTGCTGTCCGACCAGCACGTGAACATCCTGTCGGCGTCCGTGACGACCAGCCGCGACCGGGTGGCGCTGAGCCGTTTCACCTTCGAGATGGGCGACCCGAAGCACCTCGGGCACGTGCTGAAGGCCGTGCGCGGCGTCGAGGGCGTCTTCGACGCGTACCGGGTGACCAGCGGGCGGCAGCAGGGCTGAGCGCGGCCGTACATGGCGGTACGCGGGGCCGGGCGGCGACGGGATCGCCGCCCGGCCTCTGCGTCACTGCGTCGGACCGCGCCAGGTGGTGCGGGTGACCTGCCAGTAGGTGCTGACCTTGCTGCCGTCCGGCAGGGCGTTGATCTGCGCCATGCCGATCAGGCCGTCCTGCTTGTTCTTGAAGCAGATCACCGAGCCGGCCTTGAGGACCGCGTACGCGATCTTGCCGTCGGTGGCGAACTTGGTGTTCGTCAGGCACGTGTTGTAGTCGGCGGTCTCGCCCGGGTCGAGGAGCACGAGCTCGACGCCCTCGACGCGCGAGTAGCTGGTGTGGAAGTACAGCGTGCCGTTGCTGCCGCAATCGCTGTAGACGATCGGCACCGCGCTCTTGAGACCGACGCAGTAGCCCTCCGGCACGTTCATCTGCGACGTGTTCACCACACCGCCCTCGGCGACCCCGCCCGCGATCGAACCGGGGCTCGGGCTGCCGCTCGCGCTGTTCGAGGGGCCGCCGGTGCGGGTGGCGGTGGCGGTGGGCGTCGTGGTGGTCGGTTTGCCGGTCGGCGGCTCGACGGACGGCGTCGGGCTACCGCTGGGGGCCCCGCCGCCGGTGGCGCCGGTGCCCGGCTGCTGGCTGGAGCTGCTGCCCGCGTTCTGCTTCTTGTCGTCGTCCTTCTTGTTCGCCAGCACCCCGTAGGTGACGCCGCCCGCCGCGGCCAGCACCAGGACGGTGATCAGCGTGACCAGCGCACGCCGCTTGCCCTTGCCCTTCGGCTTCGGCTCGGCGGGCACCGGCGGCGGCTGCTCGTTCTGGCGCTCCGTGACGTCCGCGACCAGCGTGTCCGGCAGCCAGCCCTCGGCGATCTGCAGCCGCGAGTCGCCGGACGCCGCCCGGCACAGGTCGATCACCTGGGCGGGCGTCGGGCGCTGCGCGGGGTCCTTGGCCAGCAGCCGGGCGGCGAGGTCGCGGACCGCCACCGGGCAGGCCGCCAGGTCCGGCTCCTCGTGGACGACGCGGTACAGGATCGACGTGTCGGTGCCCTCGCCGAACGGGCCCACGCCGGTCGCCGCGTACACCGCGAGCGCGCCCAGCGAGAACACGTCGGTCGCGGGCTGGGACGGCTTGCCCTGGGCCTGCTCGGGCGCCATGTAGGCGGGCGTGCCGATGCTCATGCCGGTCTGGGTCAGCGGCGTCGCGTCGGCGGCGCGGGCGATGCCGAAGTCGATCACGCGCGGCCCGTCGGCGGCCAGGATCACGTTGGACGGCTTCAGGTCGCGGTGCACGACGCCGGCGGAGTGCACGGACTGCAGGGCCTCGGCGACGCCCGCCACGAGCACCAGCACGGTCTCGGCGGGCAGCGGGCCGTGCCGCTGGATCGCCTCGTGCAGCGGCGGACCGGCGACGTACGCGGTGGCCAGCCACGGCTGCGCGGCGTGCGCGTCCGAGTCCAGCACCGGCGCCGTGAAGAGCCCCTGCACGCGCTGCGCGGCGGCGACCTCCTGCTGGAAGCGGCGGCGGAACTCGGGGTCCTCGGAGAACTCGCCGCGGATCACCTTGATCGCGACCGGGCGGCCGCCCGGCGTCGAGGACAGGTAGACGCGGCCCATGCCGCCCGCGCCGAGGCGGGCGCGCAGCGCGTAGCCGCCGATGCTGCGCGGGTCGTCCGACTCCAGCGGGCGCAGCGCGGCGCGGTCCGGGCCGCCGGTCCACGCGGGACGGTCGGCGCCGCGGGTGGGCGACGCGGCGGGCGCGGGGGTGGCGACGCGCGGCTCGGTCGGGACGGCGGCCTGGGGGACCGGTGCGGGTGCGGGGGCTGGGGCGGGGGCGGCCTGGGCGGGGGTCGCGTGCGGTGCGGCGGCCGGGCGCGGGGGCGGGCCCACACGCGGGGCCTGCGCGGGCGGCGGGGGAGGACCGGCGGGGGCCGCCGCGGGCGGGCCGGCGGGGTGCGGCGGGACGGACGGTGTGGCGTCCACCGGGGCCACCGTCGTTTCGGCGTCGGCCAGTTGCGACGCCATCGCGGCGCGCCAC
>NZ_JASAOI010000092.1 GCF_029953285.1 Yinghuangia seranimata
CCGCGCCCGCACCGCGCCCGCGCCCGCACCGCGCCCGCGCCCGCACCGCGCCCGCGCCCGCACCGCGCCCGCGCCCGCTCGTGCCGCGCCGCTCGCGCGGTCCGGGGTCCGCGCGTCCGCACGCGCCAGCAGTCCGAACACAGCCGCCTCGCAGGTCCGCGACCGCGTCTCTGGCCGGTTCGTTCGGCGGGCGCGGGCGCGGCGGCCGGGGCCGACCCGGGCGCGCCGATGACGCCGAGCTGCGCGCCGACCTCGACCGTCTCGACCAGGTCCGCGATCTCCCGCAGCCCGAACCTTGCTCCCGCCGCCTCGATCTCGCGGCCGCGGCCTCCCGCGCGCGATCTCGACCCCCCGTCTACGCGCGGGCGTTCGTCGGGCTTCGCCATCCGGTCGGGCCGCGCCGATCGTCGGTCAGACCAGGACGTCGAGCCCTCGCGGCAGCGGGCCGGCGTGGACGACGCCGAGGCGTTGGGTGGGCCTGGTCAGGGCGACGTACAGGTCGTGCAGGGACAGGTCGGCGGGTTCGACGACGATCACCGCGTCGAACTCGAGGCCCTTGGCCTGCTTCGGGGACAGCAGGACCACTGGGCGGGTCAGGTCCGGGGCCACGCCTGATTCGGCGTCGGGGAGGGACTTGGCGAGGGCGTCGAGCAGGCGGGGTGGGGCGATGACGGCCAGGCGGCGGGTGGTGTCGCGTTCCTGGGCCACGGCGGCGGCGACCGTGTCGGGGAGTTCGTCGGCGGCGGTCGCGCGGGCCCACGGGGCGGTGCCGGTGGCGCGTACGGACTCGGGCGGCACGAAGCCCGGGTCGGCGGCCCGCATCACGGCCGCGGCGACGGTCATGATCTCGGCCGGCGTCCGGTAGTTGACGCCCAGTCGGGTCAGCTCCCAGCGGTCCTCGACGAACGGGGTCAGGATGCGCTCCCACGACCCGCAGCCGCCCGGCTCGCTGGTCTGCGCCGGGTCGCCGACCAGGGTCATGGACCGGGTCGGGCTGCGGCGCATCAGCAACCGCCAGGCCATCGGGGAGAGTTCCTGGGCCTCGTCGACGACGACGTGGCCGAACGCCCAGGTGCGGTCCGCCGCGGCGCGTTCCGCGGCCGTGCGGTGGTCGGCCTCCTCGTGCCGCTCGGCGAGCCGCTCCGCGTCCACCAGGTCGTGGGCGGCGAGGACTTCGGACTGCTCGTCCTCACGGTCCTCGAACTCCTGCGTCCGCGAGCCGTACGTCAGGTCGAGCACGCCCTGCGCGAACGCGATCCGCCGCCGCCGCTCCTGCTCGGCGGCGACGCGCGCGGCGGTGTCGTCGACGCCGAGGAGTTCGGCCGCCTCGTCGAGCAACGGGACGTCGGAGACCGTCCATTCGGCGCTCGTCCAGCCGCCCCGCACCGGTTCCCAGACCGGCTCGCGCCGTACCGCCGCGGCGTCCTCGTCGGTCAGGTAGACCGGGTCGGCGAGGTAGTCGGCGATCACCCCCTCGGGGGTGAGCTTGGGCCACAGTTCGTCGATGGCGCGGTGCACGGCGGCGCTCCCCGCGATCCCCATGTTCAGCTCGGCGATCTCGGTCGAACCGAGGAAGTTCGGTCCGCCGAACGGGTCGCCGCCGATGCGGTCGGCGAGCTGCGCGGTCAGGCCGTCGACGACGCGCGCCACGAACCGGGGCCGGGCCAGGTTGTGCGGCAGCCGGGCCTCGCGCGCGTGGCGGCGCGCCTCGGTGGCGATCTCCGCGTCGAGGTACAGCTCGCCGTCCTCGTGGTCGATGGCCAGCGGCTCGTCGGGGATCTTCTGCTGGTCCGCGACGAACCGGCCCAGCACCTCGGCCATCGCGGCGCGGCCCTTGATCTCGGCGGCCTCCGCGTCGTCGCGTGCGGTCGCGACGACGCCGGGGTAGAGCTCGCCCGGCGTCGCGAACAGCACACCGGTCTCGCCGAGCGACGGCAGCACGTCCTCGATGTAGCCGAGGAACGCCGGGTTCGGGCCGACGACGAGGACGACCCGCCGCGTCAGCTGCTCGCGGTTGGCGTAGAGCAGGTAGGCGGCGCGGTGCAGCGCCACGACGGTCTTGCCGGTGCCCGGCCCGCCCTCGACGACCAGCACGCCGTGGTGCGGTGCGCGGATGATGCGGTCCTGCTCGGCCTGGATGGTCTGCACGATGTCGTGCATGCGGCCGGTGCGGGCGGCGTCGAGCGAGGAGAGCAGCACGGCGTCGGCGTCGGAGCCCTCGTAGCCGGTGCGCTCGGGGTCGTCGAGGTCGAGGATCTCGTCGTGGAGCGCGGTGACCTTCTGCCCGGACGTGGTGATGTGGCGGCGCCGCCGCAGGCCCATGGGGGTGTGCCCGGTGGCGAGGTAGAACGGGCGCGCGACGTCGGCGCGCCAGTCGATCACGAGCGGACTGTGCTCGGTGTCGTCCCTGCGAATGCCGATGCGGCCGATGTGGTGGTCGGAACCGTCGCGGAACAGCAGCCGGCCGAAACACAGGCCGTGCTCGCTGGCATTCAGCGCGGCGAGCAGCGCGGACTGCTCGGCCACCACGATGTCGCGCTCGATGCGGTCCTGCCGGGTGCCGCCGAGCTCGCGTCCGAGAGCGGCCCGGGTCGCATCGCCGGCCTGCGCGCGCAGCTCGGCGAGGCGCACGTAAAGGCCGTCGACGAATTCCTGCTCGTACCGCAATTCCGCGTTTGACAATTCCACTCCCCGGCGCATATGATGCCTTCAGTTAATCACTTTCCGTGCCGTTCCTCGAACGGACACGGATTTTTTAATATACGCAGAAATAGACCTCGGATGTCAACCGTACTCCGGGGTTTTCGCATGTCAGGCCTCCTGCGCGTCGGCCGCGTGCTTGCGCGCGAGCTTCTCGACGAGTTGGCCGAGGTTCGCGGTGAGCGGCCAACCGACGTAGTGCGCCAAATGCACGATGACCTCCCGCAGTTGATCCGGCGTCAGCTCGCCGCGCTCGAGCGCGCTGGAGAACTGCAGTTCAAGGAGCTGGTCCTTGCCGAACGCGGCGAGCACGCCGATCGTCAGCAGGCGGCGCTGCGGGACGTCGAGGCCGGGCCGGGTCCAGACCGCGCCGAAGAGGTGGTCGATCGTCAGCGCGAGGTACGGGTTGGCGTCGGTCGTCGCACGGTCGGACGGCAGCGTCATCGGGAGGCTGTAAGACCTCGGCCATCTTGGCCAGGCCGACGGCGCGGAGGTCGGGTTCGGAGGCCTCCGACCCGTCAGGCTCCGGCGCCGGGTCCTCGATACCGAACACGCGCTCGTACGTCGGCTCGGCCAGCCTCGCGTGCGGAACCTCCGCACCCACCGCGTCGGCCAGCTCGATCGCCGCCTTGAGGTCCTTGTGCGCCATGGCGGCCGGGCCGCGCATGAACTCGGGGTCGGCGGGACGCGGGCCGAGCAGCGCGGTCGGGCCGCCGGTGAGCTCGTCCCCGGCGACGACGATCTCCTTCAGGCGCGCCACGTCGATGCCGGCGGCCTCCGCGAGGCGGCGCGCCTCGTCGGCGACGGCCCAGACGCCGTACTGCATGTGATTGCGGATCAGCTTGGCGCGCAGGCCGCTTCCGGGGCCGCCCATGGGCACCACCCGCGAGCTGAACGCCTCGGCGACGGGGAGTGCGCGGGCGACCGCGGCGTCGGTGCCGCCGAGCATCGCGACGAGCCGTCCGTCGCGCGCCGCGGCCGGCCCGCCGGTGACGCCGCAGTCGACGAGGTGGACGGTGTGGGGGAGTTCGGCCGCCGCGGCGTGCAGCGCGTCGAGCGTGCCCGTGCTTATCGTGCTGACGACGAGCACGACGGAGTCCGGCGGGAGCCCGGCCAGCAGGCCGTCGGCGCCGGTGAGCACGGCCAGGACCTGGGCGTCGTCGAAGACCGCGACGACCACCGCGTCGGGGCCGCCGGCGGCGACGTCGGCGAGGGTGGGCGCGGCGGCGAAGCGTTCGTCGAACGCCGCCAGGGCCTCCGCGCGGGCGTCGTGCACGGTGACGTGGTGTCCCGCGTCCAGCAGCGCCCGCGCCGCGCCGCCGCCGATGGCCCCGACCCCGATGACCGCGACTTCTGCCATGTCTGCCTCCTGCTTTCCGGGCGGCGTCAGGCCGCCTGATGCCTCGTCAAGAGGGCGGAGGCTACGCGGGAGAGGGCGGGGTTGCCAGGGACGGGCGGACGGCATCGTCGCACCGGTCTGCGCTCACGGTGCCCGGTGCGAGGCCCCGGTCAGGCCGCCGCCGCACGCGCCACGCCGAGCAGCTCGCGCAGCGTGCCCGTGAACTCCGGTACCAGGCGCACCGCGACGAGCCACGCGTCGGCGTCGTCCCGCAGGGCGGAGCGCGCCGACCTGCCGATGTCGTCGCGCACGTTCTTGATCGCACGCGCCCGTCCTGGTCCGCCTGGCGTCGCGTGCGCGGTCAACTCCGGCGGGCAGCCGGGTTGATGGGCGAACACCGACAGTGCCGGGGCCTGCCAGCGCCACAGCCGGTGTTCGTCGACGACGAGGTCCCAGGCGAGCGGCTGGTGCGGGGCGAGCAGGACCAGGTCGATCCGGGCGCGTGCGACGGCGCCTCCGCCGCGGGCGCCCTCTCCGCTGTTCGAGCGGTCGTCGAGCTCCCGGATCCGCTTGAGCACCAGGGGGGTTCGCCCCTCGTTCTCGATCGCGCGGCCGAGCCGCTGGCGGCCGTCGGGGTGCTCGAACCCGGCGAGCAGGTCGACCTCCCGGCCCTCGGGCTGCGGACTGGCGTCCAGGGCGGCGGCCGCCTCGCGCGGGCCTACGGCGCGCCAGAGGTTCAGGCATGCGCGCAGGACGACGGCCCGGCGTGCGGGGAAGCGTGAACCGGGCATGGCGTGGGCGAGCACATGCCGCAGTACGTCCGGATCGGCCGACTCCGCGAGCGGGTACAGCGCGCGCTGCCCCCGCTCGACCTCGCCGATGCCGGGCCCGGGTGGGGCGAAGTCGTCGCGGGCGAGGTCCGGAGGCGCGATGGCGTACGCGCGCAGCATGGTGCCGCGGTCGGCGGCCTGGTGTGCGAGGACCGCCCGCGCGACCGCCTCCGAAGCGTCCGGCAGCAGGCGCCCGAGCACCTCGCGGGTGGCGTCGGGGTTGGTGGCGAGTGCCAAGCGTTCGGCCTCGGTGCCGTGTTCGGCGACGTGGGTGACGATCACCGGTGCGGGCAGCGGCGGTTCGGCCAGCACCGCGCGCCGTGTCGCGGCGTCGAGCCGGTCGAGCACCGGGCCCAGCAGGTCGGGCGGGGCGTACCCGAGCAGCAGCGCCGGGGTGATGGCTACGCCCCCCGTTCCTTGCACGCGGCGAGTCTAGGAGCGGGAGATCAGCGGACGCCCGGCATTTCCGGGGCGGTCACGCGTCCCGCGATGGCTCCGCCGCCGGTTCGCCCCGCCGCTGGGGGAGCGGCCCGGGGAGTGTCTCGGGGAGCGGTTCGAGGAGCGGTTCGAGGAGCGGGTCGACGGCCGCCGCCAGGTGGGCGCGGAGGCGTTCGGGCGGGGCCGAGATCAGGGCGTCCACGTCGGCGACGGTGGTGAGGACGCCCATGCCGATGTTGACGGCGAGGATCAGCGCGGCGCGCAGTTCGGCTTCGGGGCCGTCGAGGCGCTCGGCCAGCCGGGCCACGGTGTCCTGGACCTGAGCCCGCATCAGCGACGCCACGCCCTCGCGGCCCGAGGTGCGCAGCATCAGCCCGAGCGGGTGCTCGCCGCCGACGCTCGCCGGGCGGTTGTGGAACCAGGTGACGGCGCGGTCGGGGAGTTCGCGCAGCGGGCCCTCGATGATCGCGGCCGGGTCGCGGTCGCGGGACACGACGGCGACGAACAGCTTCTCCTTGGAGCCGAAGTAACGGTAGATCAGGGCCGGGTTCACGCCGACGTCGGCGGCGATGTCGCGGACCGAGACGGCGTCGTACCCGTCCCGGGAGAAGCGCGTCGCCGCGGCGTCGAGCAGTGCGGCGGCGGTGTCCTCGGCGGAGCGGTGACGGGGCCGTGGCGCGGCGGTGTCCGTGGTCATCTCCGTCGAGTCCTTTTGTCCCGTTCGTTGCGTTCCGTGCGGCCGGATCGGAGCCCCATCTAACCACTCGGGCGGCGTCGGCAATAATGTGTGTCGCTTACATGTAAACCAGGTTTACATGGCGCGCCACGCGAGGGGAACCACCTGCCTTGACCACTGTCGACGGGACGCGATCCGACGTCCCGAGCCACGCCGCACCCGACCCCGGCGCGCGGCCGTCCGCCCCGGGCGCCGACACCGCCGCCGAACGCCGCACCGGGCCGATCCTGCTGATCCTGGTGCTCGGCGCCCTGACGTACTCACTCCTCCAGTCGATGCTGTCGCCCGCCCTGCCGGTCATCACGCGCGAGGTCGGCACCACGACCGACACCGCGTCGTGGCTGCTGACCGCGTACCTGCTGGTCGCGTCGGTCACCACGCCGGTGGTCAGCCGCCTGGGGGACATCCACGGCAAGAAGAAGCTCTTCGTCGTCGCGATCGGCGCGCTCGGCGTCGGCTCGCTCATCTGCGGCCTCGCCGACTCGATCGCCCTGCTGATCGTCGGACGGGCCATCCAGGGCGTCGGCGCGGCCGTGTTCCCGCTGTCGTTCGGCATCGTGCGCGACGAGTTCCCGCCGCACCGCCGGGCCGCCGCGATCGGCCTGACGTCCGCGGTCATGGGCATCGGCGGCGGCATCGGCTCGGTGCTGGCCGGGCCGATCGTCGACCACCTGTCGTACCACTGGCTGTTCTGGATACCGATGGTGGTGTGCGTCGGCACGGTGGCCGCGGCGTGGGTGGTCATCCCCGAGTCCCCGCAGCGGGTCGCCGGTGCGCGCATCAACTGGCTGGGCGCGGCGCTGCTCGGCGGCGCGCTCGCCTGCCTGCTGCTCGCGGTGAGCAAGGGCCGTTCGTGGGGCTGGGGTTCGGCGACCGTCGTGGGCCTGTTCGTGGGCGCCGTGGTGCTGCTCGCGCTGTGGGTGTTCTCCGAACTGCGCTCCAGCACACCGCTCGTGGACATGAAGGTCATGCGGCTGCGCGGCGTGTGGACCACCAACGCGGTGGGCGTGCTGTGCGGCTACGGCATGATGGCCACGATGTTCTTGATGCCGCAGATGTTCCAGCTGCCCAAGAGCACCGGCTTCGGCTTCGGGACCACGGTGACGATGGCGGGCGTGTACGTCCTGCCGATGGCCGTGGCGATGCTCGTCGCCGGTCCGACCGCGGGCGCGCTCGAGGGCCGCATCGGGTCGAAGCCGTCGCTGCTGATGGGCTGCGCGGCGCTCGCGGGCGGCTCGCTGCTGCTGATCGTCGCGCACTCCGAGGTGTGGCAGATCGCCGTCGGGCTGTTCGTGTTCGGACTCGGCGTCGGCGCCGCGATGGCCGCGATGGCGAACGTCATCGTCGGCGCGGTGCCGCCGGACCAGACCGGCATCGCCAGCGGCATCAACACCATCGCGCGCACCGTCGGCATGTCCTTCGGCTCCGCGCTGTCGATGGTCGCGGTGACCTCGCACGTGACGGCCGCGGGCGTGCCGGAGGAGAGCGGCTTCACGCTGGCGTTCGCCATCGCGGCGGGCGCGGGCGTGCTGGCGCTCCTGGTGGGCCTGCTCGTTCCGGCGGGGCGGCGCGCGGCCGCGCGGAAGGTCGCAGGCTGACCCTCGGGCCCGGTCAGCCGTCCAGTTCCTGAAACAGGGTCAGCTGGAGGCCGGCCGGGCCTTCCAGGCGGGCGTTCGACGAGTTCCACGGGGTGACGGTGGGCTCGGCGAGCACCGCCAGGCCGGCGTCGGCGGCCTCGCGTGTCGCGGCCTGCGCGTCCGGGACCTGGAAGGCGATGCGGATGTGGCCGGCGACGCGGCGCCCCACCTCGACGTCGTCGACGTACTCCGCGTGCGGCGGGTCGGCGATCTCCAGCGTCGCGCGGCCCGCCTCCAGGATCGTGACGCGGCCGCCCGGCGAGCTGAACGCGCCGAGCTCGGGCAGGCCGAGCACGTCGCGGTAGTAGGCCAGCGCCGCCTCGTAGTCCGCGGCGGTCACCACGACCCGCAGCTCCGCGACGCGGGGTTCGTCGGTCATGTCGGTCTCCTCCGGTGCGGTGGCGTGTCCCGACCATGATCCGCGAGGGGGGCGGGCGGCGCACGGTACGGGCGCGGCGCTCGCGGATTCCGGCTGAGGGCGCGGGGGCGCCCGCTCATCGCTGAATCGATCCATCGCAGCTCTTGTGCGCGGTCCTTCCCTTGCCTAGCGTTTGGGGTCAAACAATCCGTCGCGCGGCCCCGCGCCCCGGAAGGAGTGCCCCATGCCCCTGCCCGCGGACCTGATCCTGCGCAACGGGCGCGTGCTCACGCTCGACGACGACTTCGGCACCGCGGACGCGCTCGCCGTCCGGGCCGGGCGGATCGTCGCCGTCGGCACGGACGCCGAAGTGCGGCCCCACGCCGGGCCCCGCACCGAGGTCGTCGACCTCGCCGGGCGGACCGCGCTCCCCGGCGTCAACGACTCGCACCTGCACGCCTGCGCGTTCGGCGCCACCCGTCCGCCGCTCGCCGCCGACGTCGGCTACCCGGCCGTCGACTCGATCGCCGCCGCCGCTCGCGCGGTCGCCGCGCACGCCGCCCAACTGCCGCCCGGAGCCTGGGCCGTCGGCCACGGCTGGGACGTCGGGTACCTCGCCGAGTGCCGCGCCGACCCGTCGCGCACCCCGCACCGCCGCGACCTCGACGCGCTGATACCCGACCGGCCGGTCCTCCTCTACGAGTTCTCCGGCCACACCGCCTGGCTCAACACCGCCGCGCTCAAGGCCGCCGGGATCGACCGGGACACCGTCGCGCCGTCCGGCGGGATCATCGAGCGCGACGCGGACGGCGAGGCCACCGGGCTGCTGCGCGAGAGCGCCCAGAACCTCGTCAACGCCGCCATCCCGCCGATGACCCGTGCCGAGCGCGAACGCGCCGTCCGCGCCGCCGTCGCGCTGTGCCACGCCGAGGGCATCACCAGCTTCACCGAACCCGGACTCGGCCCCGGCGGCCGCTCGTTGTTCCTCGGCGCCGCCGGGGCCGAGACGCTGCAGGTGTACGCGGATCTGGCCGCCGCCGGCGAACTCCAGGCCCGGGTCAGCGTCCTGCTCCTGCCGCTCGCGATGGGCGAGTCCGCCGCCGCCCTGCCCGCACGGCTCGCCGCCGCGCACCCCGCGAGCGACGCCGACCCCCGCCTGCTCCGCGTCATCGGCGTCAAGGTGTTCGCCGACGGCATCCCGCCCAGCCGCACCGCCTGGATGCACGACGAGTACGTCGGCGGCGGCCGCGGCTGCCTGTGCCTGCACGGCGACAGCGACGGCCAACGGGTCGGCGAGCTCGCGGAGATCGTGCACGCCGCACACGCCGCCGGCTACCAGCTCGGCGTGCACGTGACGGGCGACCAGGGCATCGACGCCGTCGTCGACGCGTTCGCCGCCGCCCGCGCCCACCACCCGCGCACCGACGAGCGCCACTACGTCATCCACGGCGACTTCGTGACCCCCGCGAGCCTGCGCACGCTCGCCGCACACGGCTGGTCGGTCAACATGAACCCGGCCATCAAGTGGACCATCGCCGACCTCATGGACGACGTCGTCGGCCCCGAACGCTCCGCCTACCAGTGGCCGGTGCGCTCGGCGGTCGAGGCCGGCATCCCCGTCGCGGCGAGCTCCGACGCCCCGATCACCTATCCCGACTGGCGGCGCGGCGTCGCGTCCATGCTGTTGCGCGAGTCGAAGGCGACCGGCCGGCCCAGCGGCCCCGAGCAGCGCGTCGACCTCGCGACCGCGCTGCGCGCCTACACCGTCAACGCCGCGCGCCAGGACTTCGCGGAGTCCTGGAAGGGCCGGCTCGCCGTCGGCATGGCCGCCGACGTGTGCGTGCTCGGCGGCGACCTGCTCGCCGCCGACCCGCACGAGATCCCCGACCTCCCGGTGGACCTGACCGTGTTCGACGGCTCCATCGTGTACGGAAAGGCCTGACCCGCCATCATGCGCGCACTGATCATCCGCCACGACCACCCGTCCGGATCGGGGTTCGTCGGCGAACGCCTCGTCGAGCGGGGCTTCGAGCTCACCGAGGTCCTGGTCGTCCCCGAAGAACGCTGGAACGAGCCGCACCAGGCCGTCGAGTTCCCCGACCCGCGCGACTTCGACGTGGTCGTGTCGCTCGGTGCCCCGTGGTCCGTGGACTCCGCCGAGGTGGCGCGCTGGGTGCAGGGCGAGCACGGCGAACTCGCCCTGCTCCGCACCGCGGTGGAGGCCGACGTCCCGGTGCTGGGGGTGTGTTTCGGCGGCCAGGCGCTGGCCGTCGCGCTCGGCGGCACCGTCGAGCGCGCCCCCAAGCCGGAGGTCGGCTGGACGCACGTCTCGTCGGACGACACCGGGCTGGTCGGCGAAGGGCCTTGGTTCCAGTGGCACTTCGACCGCTTCGAGCCACCGCCGGACGCGTACGAGATCGCGCGGACCGGGATCGCGTCGCAGGCGTACGTCGTGGGCCGCTCGCTCGGCGTGCAGTTCCACCCCGAGGTCACACCCGAGATCGTCCGGTCCTGGCTGGAGTGGGGCGGCTACGCCGAGGCCCGGGACCTCGGCGTCGACCCGGACGACCTGCTGCGGGTCGAACCGGGCGCCCAGGTACGCTCGTTCGCCCTCGTGGACGCGTTCCTTGACCGGATCGCGCGGATCTGAGCCGCCGCACGACGAAGGGGCCGCGCCGGTCGGTGGCGCGGCCCCTTCGTCGGGTCCGGATCAGGCGAGGGTCACCGTCACCGGCAGCTCCTTGATGCCGTTGACGAAGTTGGACCGCACCCGCCGCACGTCGCCCGCGAGGCGGATGTCCGCGATGCGGGGCAGCAGTTCCTCGAACATGATGCGCATCTCCAGGCGGGCCAGCGCGTTGCCGAGGCAGAAGTGCGGGCCGCCCTTGCCGAACGTGACGTGGTCGACGTTCTTCCGCGTGACGTCGAAGCGGTACGGGTCCGCGAACACTTCTTCGTCCCGGTTGCCCGAGGCGAACCACAGCACGACCTTGTCGCCCTCGCGGATCCGCTTGCCGCCCAGTTCGGTGTCGCGCGTGGCGGTGCGCCGGAAGTGGTAGACCGGCGAGGCCCAGCGCAGGAACTCCTCGACCGCGTCCGGCATCAGGCCGGGGTCCTCGCGCAGCCGCGCGAGTTGGTCCGGGTTGTCCAGCAGAGCGAGCATGCTGTGCGAGATGGCGTGCCGCGTCGTCTCGTTGCCCGCGACGACCAGCAGCAGGAAGTAGTTGTCGAAGTCCCGCTGGGACAGCGGGAGCCCGTCGGACGGCGTCTGGTTGACCAGCCGGCTGACCAGGTCGGTGCCCTCGCCGCCGCGCCGCCGCGCGGCCAGCTCGCGGCCGTACTCGAACACCTCCAGCGAAGCCGGGCTGCGGAACGGCAGGTCGCGGTACTGCTCGCTCTCCTCGCTGTGCAGCAGCACGTCGGCGTAGTCCGGGTCGGTGTTGCCGATGATGCGGTTGCCCCAGTCGATGAGCCGCTCGGTGTCGCTGTCCGGGACGTCGAGCATGCGGGCCAGCACGTTGATGGGGAAGTCCGCGGAGATCTCGCTGACGAAGTCGAACGTGCCCTTGGGCAGCGCGGCGTCGAGGGTGCGCGCGGTCAGCCCGCGCAGGAACACGCCGTACTCGGCGACCGCGCGCGGTGTGAACTGCTTCTGCAGCAGCTTCCGCAGGGCGGTGTGGCGGAGCCCGTCGGTCTCCAGCATCGAGCGCCGGATGGCGATCTGCGAGTCGTCGACCTCCTCGAGGTTGGTGAACCGCGTGGAGGTGAAGGTGTCGGCGTCGCGGTCCACCGCGACGATGTCGGCGTGCCGGGTCAACGCCCAGAACCCGCTGTTGGGTTCGGGCTCCGGTTGCCAGTGCACGGGGTCCTCGCGGCGCAGTGTGTGGAACATGCGCCACGGCGTCTCGCCGTCGAGGAAGCGGTCGTTGTCGGCGAGGTCGACCTCGTCCAGCGGCATCGGTTCGGGCGTGGTGTCCACGGTGGTGGTGCTCATGCGTGCGGCTCCTGCCTGGCTCAGATCTGGTACGCGTACTCCGCGAACTCCCAGTCGGTGACGTGCTGCCGGAAGCGGTCGACCTCGTCGCGCTTGTACGTGGTGAACGCGTCGACGAAGCCGGGGCCGAGGAGTTCGGCCAGTTCGGTGTCGGCGGCGAACGCGTCGAGGGCGGCCGGGAGACTGTCGGGCAGCATCGGCGCCTTGTCGGTGTCGTAGCCGTAGCCCTCCAGCGGCGCGGGCGGCTCGGCCTTGTCGCGGATGCCCAGGTGCAGTGCGGCGACCAGGGCGGCGATCGCGAGGTACGGGTTGGCGCTCGCGTCGCCGAGGCGCAGCTCCAGGCGTGCGCCGGGGCCGCGTTCGGGCGGGATCCGGACCATCGCGCTGCGGTTGTCCAGGCCCCAGTCGATCAGCCACGGGGCGAGGGTGTCCGGGCCGAACCGCTTGTACGAGTTGACGGTCGGGTTGAGCAGCGCGGCCATCGCGGGGGCGTGCCGCAGCACGCCGGCGATGGCGTGCCCCGCGGTCTCGGACAGCCCGTACGGGCGGCCGGGACCGTCGAACACGTTGCGGCCCTCCATGTCGACGACGCTGACGTGCAGGTGGAATCCCGAACCGCCCTCGTCGTTGAAGGGCTTCGCCATGAAGGTCGCCAACCGGCCTTCGACGCGGGCGATTTCCTTGATCGCCGACTTGAAGAGGAAGGCGCGGTCAGCCGCGTCGAGCGCGTCGGAGTGGTCGAGGTTGATCTCGAACTGCCCCGAGGCGAACTCGTGGTTGCCGTTGGTCGCGCCGATGCCGAGGCCGGCGAGCCGGCGCAGGGTGCGCAGCAGGTGGGCGTCAGGGTCGCCGCGGCGGCCCGCCACGTACACGTTGCCGGACGCCTCGCCGTAGCGGCGCCAGCCGCCGTTGCCGTCCGGGTCGCAGAGGAAGTACTCCAGCTCGGGCCCGACGACCACGCGGAGCCCCTGGTCCTGCTGGAGTCGTCGGAGCACGGTGCGCAGCACCGCGCGCGGCCCCTCGGGGGCGAGTTCGCCGGTGGCGGGGTCGGTGGCCTCGCCGAGGCACCAGGCCACGCCGGGTTCCCAGGGCAGCGGCCGCGCGGTGGCGAGCTCGGGGCGCACCGAGACGTCGGGCAGGCCGACGTCCAGGCCGCCGGCGACCGGGACGACGCCGCCGCGCGGGGTCGTGTGGTAGACCGCGCGGCAGAACGCGAGGCCGTGCGCGTGCACCGACGGCAGGTGGTCGACGAGGACGTCGCGGCCGCGGTCGGTGCCGATCAGGTCGGGATAGACGACGCGGACGACGTCGATGCCGCGGGACTTGAGGTCCGCCGTCGTGCTGCGGACGTCGCCGTCGTGCGCGGGGGCGGGGGCCGGGACGGGCGCGGGTACTGCGGCCGGGACTGCGGCGGGTTCGGATGCGGGCACCGGACTCTCCTCGCGGGGTCGGGCAGGCGGCGGAGCCGATTCGTTTGAATCCAAACAATATGGCCGCGCGGGGTGCCGCACAAGAGGTTCCGGAGGGGTTCCGTGCCGGTTCGGCGCCGGTTCCGCGGGAGTCGCCCCGGGGGTGACAGCGGCGCGCGAGGGGCATATCGTACGGACCCAAACGATTAATCACGGGCGGTGCGTCCGCCCCCAGCGACCCGAGGAGGCGCCGTGACCGGCGTGCGCGGTTTCTTCCACCCCAAGACCGGCACCGGCCGGTCCTCGCTCGTCCCGGCCCCGCCGTGGCACTACTCCGGCGACCTGCTCACCGTCGAGTACCGCACCGACCCCGCGCGTGTCGCCGAACTCCTGCCCGCCCCCCTGGAGTTGGCCGACGAGGACCCCGGCGCCGTCGCGCTGATCTGGGCCGACTGGCAGTCCTGCGCCGCCGACCGGGCGGAGCTGCTCGACCCGGTGCGCGGGCAGTACAAGGAGTGCTTCGCGGTGGTGCGCTGCAAGTACCAGGGCGTCACGTACTCGCGCTGCGTCTACATCTGGGTCGACAAGGATTTCGCCGTCGCCCGCGGCCTGCACCAGGGCTACCCCAAGAAGCTGGGCTCGATCCACCAGACCCGCCCGCACCCGTACGGCCCCGCGCCCCGCATCGAGGCCGGCGCGGTCTTCGGCGCCACCCTGGCGGCGGCCGACCGGCGGCTCGCCGAGGCCGTCGTGACCCTGCGCGAGCCCGCCGAGAACAACGGCTTCGTGAACGGGCACCCGATGGCCCACCACCGCTGGCTGCCGTCCATCGAGCCCGGCAAGGGCTTCGCGCTCGACGAACTCGTCGCCAGCGGCGCCGAGTCCGTCGAGGCCGGTCCGGCCTGGGCGGGCGACTTCGAGCTGGCGCTGTACGACGCGCCCACCGAGGAGCTGTCCCGGCTCGAGGTCCACGAGCCGATCGGCGCGTACTACCGGCAGGTGGGCGTGGTGTGGAACGGCGGGACGCTGCTCGCCACCGGCACGACCACGGTGGCGGACGGCACGGCCTGACCCCGAGACCGCCCGGGCGCCATCGGCCCGGGCGGTCCCACGCGACGCGGCCTCTCGGGTGCTCTGCGTCAGTCGGCGCCGGTGACGCCGGGCGCCACGAACCGCCGGTGCAGCGTCTGGTACTCGGCCTCCGGTTCCGTGGTGATGCCGGCCTTCACGACGGCCGCCATGAGCTGTGCGTCGCGGAAGCGCTCGAAGTGCCCCTGCGACTCCCACACGTCGGTCACGCGCAGGGCGCCCGGCTCGAACCACGCCACGTGGATGTACGCGCCGTCTGGCGCCTGTTCCTCCCAGCCGACCGCGTCGCGCACCTCGTCGTACTGCCCGGGTGTCACGCCAGGCCAGCGCAGCGACAACACGACAGCCATGGAACCCCTCCTTCACTGCTGGATCGGACGGCACCCCCGCACTTCCAGCACACCGCCGAAGGCGGCCGAAGAGTGTCTCGTTTACGCAAAATACGGGACATCCCCACAGCGCACGCACACCACGAACACCATACGTCCCACCTTGCACGCCCCCTCCGCGCGCCGGCCGAGGGGGCGTCGCGGGCGGATCAGAGCGCGGCGGTACGCCGGACGATCTCGCGGCACAGCGGGCCGACCTCGACACGCTCGTCGGTGTACTGCGACGGCTTGACGCAGATCGTCGTGAAGCCGCGCGCCATCTGGCCCGGGATCGACTCCAGGGCCGGGGCGATCGGCGCCGGGCTGTGGTCGTCGGGGAAGGTCGGGCGGATCCCGCCGACCATCTCCAGGGCGCCCGGGTCGCGGCCCGCTACGGTGAACGCGGTTCGGAGCGTTCCGAGTTCCTCGTCGGACGGCTGGCCGAGCGGGTGGAAGCCGTGCCCGTACCGGACCAGCCTGCGCAGCACGGCCCCGTGCACCGAACTCCCGCCGAACCACAGGCGCGGGCCGTCCGGGCGGTACGGCTTCGGCACCAGGTACACGTCCTCGAACGGGTAGTCCGGGTCGTCGAACGAGGCGGGGGTGTCCCGCCACAGCGTCTCCCAGGCCGCGAGGTGCGCGTCGAGCAGCCGGCCGCGGCGCCGGAACGGGACGCCCAGCGCGGCGTATTCGGGCTCGTGCCAGCTCACGATCGGCTGCACGACCAGGCGGCCCTCGCTCAACAGGTCGAGTGCCGCCAGCTCTTGGGCCAGGACGAGCGGGTGCCGCAGCGGTGCGATCACCCCGGCGGCGACCAGGCGCAGGCGCGTGGTCGCCGCCGCGATCGCGGTCAGCAGGGTCAGCGAGTCGGGCCACGGCGTCGCCGGGTCCTGGTTGCCGGGCAGGGCGTAGTCGCGCGGGTTGGCCATCAGGCCGTTCGCGTCGGCGCCCTTGCCCAGCACGATGTGCTCGCTGACCATGACGGCGTCGAATCCGGCGTCCTCGGCCTCGCGGGCCATGTCGACCAGCGAGCGCAGGTCGCGTGGATCGGTGAGCGTCCAGTTCTCGCTGAGGACGAGGACGAGCCGGGGCGGGGTCATGCGGTCTCCGTTGCGGTGGTGCGGTTCTGACGGTCGATCAGGGGTGGGCGGGTCGGGGATGCCGCGTGCCGGGCGGGTCGTCAGGCGCCCGCTCCCCGGCCGACGCCCGCGTACACCTCGGGCTTCGCGCGGCGCAGCCACGCGCCGTACGCCGTCCCGACGACGCCCGCGCCGATGACGAGGGCGGGCAGCACCCAGCGCAGCGACGAGCCGGCGTCCACGCCGAGCAGGACGCCGAAGTTGTCGACGGCGAGCACGAACACGACGGCGAGGGAGACCGCCGCGACGAGCGGGGCGACGAGCCGGTTCCAGAGCGTCTCGGGCGCCTCGTCCGGGCCCGCGCCGCCGGACGTGCGGCGGAAGTACACCGCGACGCCCAGCGAGGTCAGCACCAGCAGGAGGATCACGCCGAGCGCGCCGACGTTGGTCAGCCAGTTGAACAGCGTGGCCAGCGGGTCCTTCTTCAGCACCGCGAACACGCCGACGACGAGCGCCGCGAGCGCCGTCTGGGCGAGCGAGCCGATGTGCGGCGAGCCGTGCCGCGCGTGGCTCCGGCCCAACCCGCGCGGCAGGACGCCTTCGCGGCCGAGCGAGAAGAAGTAGCGGGCGACCGCGTTGTGGAAGGACAGCAGCGCGGCGAAAAGGCTGGTGATGAGGAACGCCTGGGCCACGTCGGAGAATCCGGAGCCGATCTGGTCGTCGGCGAGCACGAACACGAGGTTCGGGCCGTTCTCCTGCGACTGCGCGACAGCCTGGTTCGCGCCGGTGCCGGTCATCAACGCCCACGCGGTGACCGCGTACAGCACGCCGATCACGCCGACGGCGATGTAGGTGGAGCGGGCCACCGTGCGGCGCGGGTCCTTGCACTCCTCGCCGTACAACGCCGCCGACTCGAAGCCGGTGAACGACGCCATGACGAAGCAGAACGCGGCGCCGGTCGAGCCGGCCGTCAGCGCGCTCCACGTGAACGGGTCGAGCGAGACGCCGTGCGGCGCGGCGTGGAAGGCGCCCGCGTCGAAGACGACGATCGTCGCGGTCTCGATGGTGAGCAGGACGGCGAGCACGCGGGCGTTGAGGTCGACGCGCAGGTAGCCGAGCACCCCGACGACGGCGATGCCGATCAGCACGATCAGCCACCAGTCCAGGTCCCAGCCGAACTTGTCGTTCAGGAAGTCCGAGGTGGTGAAGCCGAACAGGCCGTAGATGCCGATCTGCATCGCGTTGTACGCCACCACCGCGACGAACGCGGCGCCGACGCCCGCGACGCGGCCGAGGCCCTGCGAGACGTACGCGTAGAACGCGCCCGCGCCGGTGATACGGCGGCTCATGGCGGCGTAGCCGGAGCTGAAGACCGCGAGCATCGCCGCGAGGATCAGGTAGACGAGCGGGATGCCGGTCGTCCCGGTGACCGCGAGGCTCTGCGGCACGCCGCCCGCGGCGACGGTCAGCGGGGCGGAGGCCGCGACGACGAAGAAGACGATGTGCGGGACGCCGAGCGAGCCGCGGGGGAGCGGCTTGATTTCGGGGGCGGCCGGGTCGGCGGCGGGCACGGCGGCGTCCCCCGACGCGGCGCCGGACGGGACGCCGGAGGGGGCACGGCGGATCGGGGGTTCCTCGACGGCCATGGGCGGGTCTCCAAGGGAGGACGGATCCGGAGTCGATCGTTTGGGGCCGTACGTTTTCCGTGTGGCTGATCGTACGGATGCAAACAGGCCGCCACAAGAGCTAGATTTCGGGCCAGGGCAGCACGAAGGCACAGGACGGAGCAGGGGCAACGTGGGCGTCGGCAAGCGATCCATCACCGAGACCGAGAAGGCCGTCCAGGAACGGCTCGGCGACATCCCGCTGCGCCGCGAGCAGATGGCCGCCGTGTCGAACATCTACCGCGCCGCCACCGCCGTACGGCAGCACCTGGAGAACTCGGTGCTGCGCGAGGCCGAGCTGACCTGGACCGCCTTCACCGTGCTGTGGGAGGTCTGGATCTGGGGCGAGTCCGAGACCCGGCACGTCGCCGAGGACGCCGGCATCTCCAAGGGCACGCTCACCGGCGTCGCCCGGACGCTCGAGTCGCGCGGCCTGCTCACCCGCACCCAGCACGCCTCCGACGGGCGGCTCGTGCTGCTCGCGCTCACCCCGGCCGGCGAGGAGCTGATGGCGCGGGTGTTCCCGGCGTTCAACGCGGAGGAGGCCTTCGTCACCGAGGACCTCAGCCCCGCTGAGTGCCTGAAACTTGCGGACGGGCTGCGGAAGATCGTGGCGCGCCTCGAGGCCAAGGGCGAGGAGCGCCGCGAGGAACTGCTCGCGGGCGAGGCGCCGAAGCCGCGGCGCAGCGGGCGGCGGCCGAGGAACGGCGCGGCCGGATAATCATGTTGCCGGGCGGTCCGGCGCGCTCATAGTCTCCCGGTGACGACAACGTGTAGCTCAGTCAGCAGAGCACCGGGCTTCCTACCCGGAGGGCGCAGGGGCGGGACCTGCCACGTTGGACAGCGTGTAGCTCAGCTAGAAGAGCACCGGGCTCTGGACCCGGAGGGCGCAGGGGCGGAACCTGCCGCGCTGGCTATGAACGAGAACCTCGCGCAGGTGCGCGCCAACCCGGGCTACGCCTACGGGCAGCTGGCCAAGGCCTTCGTGACCGCGTCCGACCACGAGGACGCCGCGACCAGGCGACGCGCCGAAGAGCGCATCCGCGACTGGCAACGCGTCGCGCGCGGGATGGCCGACGGATCGCTCGCCATCGGCAGCCGCACCCCGGTCGCCGGACTGCCCGCCTGGGTCACGCCCACGGTCGTGCGCGGCGGGTTCGCCACCGGCGAGGCCGCGGCGGGCGGGCCGCTCCTGCCGTACGAGACCGAGACCGCCGAGCGGTTCGGACTGCGCGCGGCCGACCGCGGCGCGCTCTTCGACCACTACCTCACCGACGCGGGCGTCGCCGAACTCGGCGCGCTGCTGGACAGCGGCTGCTACGAGGTCGCGGTGCCCGAAGAGGCCGCGCTACTCACCGTCGCCTGGCTGCTGCGCGCGGGCGACCGGGCGGGCGCGCTCGAACTGCTGGCCGGGATCCGGCCGTTCGCCGACCGGCTCCGCTTCGCGCCGCGGCGCGTCCTCGAACCGCCCTTCGACGGGACGGCGGTGCACCGCGAGACCGTCGGCGACGTGCGCGACGGGCTCGCCCAGCGGCGCCGCAACCGCAAGGTCGAGACGATGAACGAGGCGCTGCGGGTGTGGAACCCGTACGCCGACACGCTGCTCCAGCACTGGCTGGAGACCGTGTCGGAGGGGCGCGTCGCGGCGGTCCGGCCCGAGGGCTGGGCGCAGCGCGGCCGTGAACTCCTCGACGAGTACGCGCGGTTGGCGGCTTCGCACAAGCTGTGCTCGAAGCACCGCAAGCCGAAGGAGAACCCGGCGATCCTGCGCGCCGCTCTGGAGGACGCGGTCGCGGGGCGTGCGCTCGCGCCGCATCGGCTCGGGCTGCTGCAGCACGCCGTCGACTCGATGGTCGCCCGCCGCGGCGCGCCCGGCTCGGAGCGGCACACGGGGCTGCGGGAGCGGCAGGCCGCCGACGCGCTGCACGAGTCGCCGTACCAGCTCGCGCAGATCCTGATCGGGCGGCTTTCGGCCGTGCCGCACGGCATCGGGTTGCCGTCGACCGACTGGGTCCTCGAGCCGGTCACCGCGGACGAGGCGCTGGCCACCGGCGTGACCGAGGGGCGGGAGTTCCCCGACGCGCTGCGGTCCGTCGTCGAGCGCGCGCTGAGCGCTCCGGTGGCGACCCTGGTCGAGCGCGGCGTGGTGCCGTCGGCGGAGGTGCTGGCCGAGCTCGTGCCGCAACTCGTCGCCGCGACGACGGCCTTGTCGTACCGCGACGCGTCGCTGCGTACGCTCATGACGGCCGTGCACCGGGCGTTCGCCAACCGGCGCTCGCTGCTGCTCGTCAACCTGGAGAGCCAGGTGCGGATGGACGAGCTGCCGTGGGTGCGGGCGGTCGCGGCGTACCGGCGCGGCACCGACGACACGCGGGGCAACGCGCACGCGACGCTCGCCCAGCTCGGCGAACTCGCGCTGCGGGCCTTCCCGGGGACCATCCTGCCGAACCCGCTGCTCCAGGAACTGCGGGCGCTGGCAAAGCAGTCCGACGTGGTCGTGCCGTTCACCGAGGAACTGGCCGCGGACATCTTCATGGGCACCTTCTCCGCGAAGTTCCTGCAGGCGGCGCAGCTCGCCGGGGAACTGCTGGAGGGCTCGCTGTACGCCCGCTACTACGGGATCGACTACGCGGCGCTGTCGGCGATGGCCGTGCCGAAGCAGGCGCGGGCGGCCTGGCCGTCGACGAGCACCCCGCCGGCCGCCGACTTCGCCGCGCTGTGCCGGGAGCGGGCGGGGTCGTCGTCGGGCCGGTCGTGGGTGGCCGCCAACGGCAAGGTCATCGAGCAGGCGCAGATCCTGACGACGCACAACCTCGCGTTGCTGGTGCACCCGGTCGGCGTCGAGCCGGCGGACGGCTGGGACGGGCGCGCCCGCGGGGCGTTCACGGCGACGTGCCGGCTCGTGCGGCAGGTCCACAACAACCCGCGGCCGCTCGGCACCATCAAGGACGCGGCGTACGCGTGGCGGCAGACGGTGTTCTTCCTGTCGCTGTGCGGGCTCGCCGACCAGATCAGCGTGACGGCGTGGATGCAGGACGAGGCCGCGCGGCAGCCCGACCACGTCGCGGCACGCCTTGAGCCCCTCCTTGAAGGGCTGCGCGTGGTGCTGACCGGCGGAACGCTCGGCGACGGCGAGACCCCGATGCACGGTCGGCGCTTCCTCGGCTGGAGCACGGACGGGCACTGGATGCGGGGCTGACCGACGCGACGCGGGCCTGCCGGGTTCCGGCGGGCCCGCTCCGTACCCTCGACGCATGGCACTGCTCCTCCGCGGCCTCGACGACCGCACCGCCGACCAGCTGGTCGCGCTCGCCGGCCTGGCCTGGGCGGACGGCGAGACGATCCACGCCGCCGCCGAGGCGTTCGGCTGGACGCCGGGCGGACCGCACGACGCGGCGTACCTGACGACGGGCGGGCACCCCGTCTACCCACTCGACTTCGGTGCGCCGGGGCCGGTGGGGGCGGACACGGCGTGCCTGGTGCCGTTCGCGTACCTGTACGAGGCGTCGGCCGACGACGTCCCCGACGAACTGCTGGGCCTGCGCACCGACCTGACATGGTTTCGGGGCTATGCGGGCCACGACGCGCGCTGGCGCTACGACCGGACCGCGGGGCGCGGACTCTTCGACGAGACGTGCCACGCCGTGACGGAGCTGTTCGTCGACCGCCTCGGCCCGGCCGACCTCACCGCCCGGTTCCCCGACGGCACGTCGGACGACGAACGCCCGCCGTGGCACTACGCGGCCTGGCGCCTGCGCGACAAGATGCTCCTCGTCGGCCAGGCCGCCGACCCAGTGGCCGACGGAACCTTCGAGTACGCGGCGGTCCGCATCGGCCGCTACCCGACCGGCGCCCGGCTCCCGTCGCCCGACGACCTGTGGCTGCTGATGGAGGGCTGACGGGCTTTCCCGTGTTGCTCGGCGCCGCGAACCGCCATAATCGACGCGCGACTTCGGCTCGACGCAGCGCGCGGGCACGGAGGCGTGGGGGGCTACCCGCTGATCACCTGTATCAGGAGTGCCCGATGGACTACACCCGCCGCGACGGCTGCCCGCACTGGTGCCGAGGCCACGTCGCCTGGCAGACCGGCCCGACCGAGCGACTGCACCACGACGCTTCAGGCGTCACCGTCCGCGTCCCGATTTCGGTGCCGGAGGGCACCGAGCGGACCGCCGTCTGGGCGTCGAAGGGGCCCGACACCGACCTCAAGATCATCATTTCCCGCTGCGTCCCGATACCGGGGTCCAACCCGTGGCGCGTCGACCTCAGCGTCCACCAGGCCCGCCAACTCGCGGGCCTGGCAGATGTGTTCGCCCCGGGCCTCGCGGACGCCCTCCGCAAGGTCGTCGGCGTGGTGACCAGCGGGAGGCCCCCGAAGACCCGGTAAGTTGCCGCCGCCCGCACCGGGGTCGGGGCCCCGGTGCGGGCGCATTACACGGGGTCGGCCGCCCGCACCCGGGCGTGCTCGACCAGGGTCTCGAACAGTCCGCGGTTCGCAGGGTCGGTGCCGGCGAGGTCCTCCGGATGCCACTGGACGGCGAGGAACAGCGCTTTGGCGTCGCGGAGTTCGACGGCCTCGACGGTGTGGTCGGCGGCTCGCGCGGTGACGGTCAGGCCCCGGCCGAGGCGGTCGACGGACTGGTGGTGGTAGCAGGAGACGTCCGGGTTCTCGGTACGCACGGCCGCGGCGACGGCCGAGCCCGGGCGGAGCTTCACCGGGTGCACGAGATGGCGGTGGTGGGTCGGCATGTCCTGGGTCAGGGTGCCGCCCAGGGCCACGTTCACCACCTGCATGCCGCGGCAGACCGCGAGGGTGGGCAGGCCCGCGTCGAGGGCGTGGCGCGCGGCCGCGAGGTCGAAGGCGTCCTGGGTGTCGTCGACGTCGTAGACCTCCTCGTGGACGTCGGTCGCACCGTACGTGTGGGGCGCGAGGTCGCCGCCGCCCGGCAGGAGGAGGGCGTCGCAGCGGGCGAGCCGGGCCGGCGCGGACGACGGCTCGGCCGGGTGCATCATGAACGGCTCGCCGCCCGCCTCGTAGACGGCTTCGGCGAGCGCCCGGGCGGTCACCTCGGCGGCGTACCGCAGGGCCGACGTGCGTTCCGCGAACCGGCAGGGCAGCGCGACCAACGGGCGGCCTGTCGGCCTCACAGCTGCACCCACGTGGTCTTCAGGTCCGTGTACTTGTCCAGCGCGTGCAGCGACTTGTCGCGGCCGTGGCCGGACTGCTTCATGCCGCCGAACGGGACGTTCAGGCCGCCCTCCTCGTAGCAGTTCACCCACACCGTCCCGGCCCTGACGGCGCGTGAGACCCGGTGCGCGGTGGACAGGTTCGCGGTCCAGACGGCGGCGGCCAGGCCGTACTCGGTGGCGTTCGCGAGGCGCACGGCCTCGTCCTCGGTGTCGAACGTCAGGACGCTGAGCACCGGCCCGAAGATCTCGTCGCGGGCGAGCGCCATGTCCGGGGTGACCTGGTCGAAGACGGTGGGTTCGAGGTACGTCCCCGGCCGGTCGAGCCGCCCGCCGCCGCAGCGCAGCCGGGCGCCCTCCGCGCGGGCGGTCTCGATGTGGCCCTGGACCCGCTTGAGGTGTGCCTCGGTGACGAGCGCGCCCATCTCGGTGGCGGGGTCGAGGGGGTCGCCGACGCGCAGGGTACGGCCGCGTTCGACGACGGCGTCGACGACCTCGTCGGCTATGGACCGGTGGACGAGCAGCCGCGACGGCGCGGTGCACATCTCGCCCTGGTTGAAGAAGATCCCCCAGGCGGCGGAGGCCGCGGCCGCGGCGAGATCCGGGGCGTCAGGGAAGACGATGTTCGGTGACTTGCCGCCGAGTTCGAGCCAGACCCGCTTGAGGTTGGAGTCGGCGGCGTAGCGCAGGAAATGCCGGCCGACGGCCGTCGAGCCGGTGAACGCGAGGACGTCGACGCCGGGGTGCAGACCGAGCGCGCGGCCGGCCTCCGGCCCGTCGCCCGCGACGACGTTGAACACGCCCGGGGGCAGCCCGGCTTCGACCGACAGGCGGCCGAGGAGGAGCGCGGAGAGCGGGGACTGCTCGGCCGGCTTGAGAACGGCGGTGCAGCCTGCGGCCAACGCCGGGGCGATCTTCCACGCGGCCATGGTGAGCGGGAAGTTCCACGGCACGACGGCCGCGACGACGCCGACGGGCTCCCGCGTGACGAGGGCGAGCGCGTCGGCCGCGGTCTGCGGCAGCTCGTCGACGAGCTTGTCGGCGGCCTCGCCGTACCAGCGGAACGTGTTGGCGACGGCCCGGAGTTCGATGCCGTAGGCCTCGGTGACGGGCTTGCCCATCTCCAGACTGACGGCCAGCGCCAGCTCGGTCCGGTGCTCCTCGACGAGCTCCGCGAACCGGACGAGCGCCCGCCCGCGCTCGGTAGGCGTGAGCCGAGGCCAAGGCCCCTCGTCGAACGCCCGCCGCGCGGCGGCCACGGCGAGATCGACCTCGCCCTGCCCGCCACACGCGACCTCGGCCAGCGCCCGCCCGTCACGCGGCGAGACGACGGTGAACGTACGCCCACCCCCGGCGTGCGGCCCGCCGTCGATGTGATGCTCCGTCACAGGCCGAAAGGCGCCCGCAAGCGACTGCCAGTCGGCGTGGGTGAGGTCGGTCATGGGGGGCTCCCGCTCTCGGCCCGACGAGGTCACGACCGCCCCGCCAGTTGTTTGAGGTCAAACGATAGCGAGGACCGGCCGAACGGGGGAGAGGGGTAGCGCCAAGACTGGATCGGGAAAGCGGACGCGAGGCCGGGCCGGGGTGCGCGCGATGAGCGTGGCAGGCGCGCAAAGCCCCACCGCCACGCCGCCACGCCGCCGCACCGCCACGCCGCCACGCCGCCACGCCGCCGCGCCGCCACGCCGCCACGCCGCCACGCCGCCGCACCGCCACGCCGCCGCACCGCCACGCCGCCGCACCGCCGCACCGCCACGCCGCACCGCCACGCCACCCCCGCCTCCCCGTCTCCCCGCCATGCGCCTGCCCCGCCATGCGCCTGCCCCGCCATGCGTCCGCCCTGCCACGCGTCCGCGCTACCCGTCGCGTCGCGTTCCGTCGTCGGGTCGGGTGGGGGGTCGTTGGGGCTGGTCTGGGGGTCCGGGGCGTCAGGGGGTTGACCGTGTCCCGGCTGCGTCAGTAATTTGTTTGGGGTCAAACGATATGGAGGGTTCCCCATGACCGAGGCCACCGTCGCCGGCGTTGCCGTCGATACCCGGCACTGGATCGGCGGCGTGCGGGTCGGGTCCGCGGAGACCTTTGCCGACGTCTCGCCCGTTGACGGCGCCGTCATCGCGCAGGTCGCGCGAGGTGGGGTCGTCGAGGCGCGGGCGGCTGTCGCCGCCGCGCGGGAGGCGTTTCCCGGGTGGGCCGCGACGCCGCCCGTCGAGCGGGCTCGGCTGCTGCATGCGATCGCTGACGGCGTCGACAAGCGGCTCGCCGAGCTGGCGGTCGTCGAGACGACCGACAACGGCGCGTTGCTGCGCTCGCACCTGCGCGGTGTCATGCCGCGCGTCGCCCACAACCTGCGGTTCTTCGCCGACTGGCTTGTCGAGAACCTCGCCCACGACGACTTCGACACCCGCGGCCACACCAACCGCGTCAGCTGGGACCCGGCCGGTCCGAGCGTGCTCATCACGCCGTGGAACGCCCCGCTCATGCTGGCCACCTGGAAGATCGCCCCCGCGCTCGCGGCCGGCAACACGGTCGTCCTGAAGCCTGCCGAGTGGACCCCCCTCACCGCCTCGCTGTTCGCCGACATCACCGCCGAAGCGGGCCTGCCCCCGGGCGTGTTCAACGTCGTGCAGGGGTTCGGCGAGGAGGTCGGCGCGGCGCTCGTCGACGACCCTGACGTGCGGCGCATCAGCTTCACCGGGTCGGTGCCCACCGCCCGTGCGATCGGCGCGGCCGCGGGGCGTCACCTCACTCCCACCAGCTTCGAACTCGGCGGCAAGTCGCCCCTGTTGGTCTTCGCCGACGCCGACCTCGAGCTGGCCGCCGACCTCGCCGTCGAGCAGTATGACAACGCCGGCCAGGTCTGCCTCGCCGCGACACGGATCCTCGTCGAGGAGTCGGTCGCCGAGGAGTTCACCGCCAAGCTGCTCGACCGCGCCACGCGTCTTGTGCAGGGCGACCCGCGCGACGAGGCCACCGGCGTCGGCCCCAACATCCACGCCGACCACGTCGCGCGCGTCGACGGCTTCGTGCGGCGCGCCGTCGACGCCGGTGCCCGCGTGCTGCTCGGCGGCGGCCCGAACACCGACCTGGGCGGCCTCTACTACCGTCCGACGCTGCTCACCGACGTCGCGCAGGACTCCGAGATCGTGCAGGAGGAGGTCTTCGGCCCCGTCCTCACCCTCCAGACCTTCCGCGACGAGGACCACGCGGTCGCGCTGGCGAACGACACCCGGTTCGGCCTCGCCGCGACCCTCGCCACCGGCGACCGCGAGCGCGCCGACCGCGTCACCGCCCGGCTCGTCGCCGGCACGGTGTGGGTGAACTGCTTCTTCGTGCGCGACCTGCAGGCGCCGTTCGGCGGCTCGCGCCAGTCGGGCGTCGGGCGCGAAGGCGGCACCTGGAGCTTCGACTTCTACTGCGACGTCAAGAACACCGTGACCGCACCGAACGGATGGCGATGAGGATGGGCGAAGTCGTCGGCGCCGGGCTGCTGGCCCACGCCCCCACCATCATGCTCCCGCAGGAGATCCGCTACGAGCTCAACGAGGGCAGTGAGATCACCCTCGTGACCGGCCTGCACGGCCTCCACGAGGACGTGTTCGCCAACGAGACCCTCGACTACGACACGGTCGTCGTCTTCGACTCGCACTGGGCGACCACCGTCGAGTACGTGGTCGCCTCGCACGAGCGACGCTCCGGCCTCTACACGTCCGAGGAACTGCCGCGCGGCATGCGGCAGATCCCGTACGACATCCCCGGCGACCCGGAACTCGCCGAGGCCACCGCCTCGTTCGCGGGCAAGCACGGCACCTGGATCACCCCGATCGACGACCCGTGCCTGCCGATCCACTACGCGACCGTCAACCTGTGGCACTACCTCGGCGTACCCGGCAAGCGCTGGATGAGCATCGGCTGCTGCCAGACCGCCGACGTCGAGGACAACCTGCGGCTGGGCCGGGCGCTTGCCGACGCCATTGCGGCCGTCGACCGCAAGGTGCTGCTCGTCGCGTCCGGCGCGCTGTCGCACACGTTCTGGAGCCTGCGCGAACTGCGCGACCACGAGGCGTCCGACCCGGTGCACGTCCGCACGCCGGAGGCCCGCGCCGCCGACGAGGAGCGGCTCGCGTGGATGGCGGAGGGCGACCACGCGCGGATCCTCCGCACCATGCCGGAGTTCCTCACCCAGAAGCCCGAAGCCCGGTTCGGGCACTACCTGATGATGCTCGGCGCGCTCGGCGCGGAGCGCTGCACGGCGCCGGGGCGGATGTACGGCGCGTACGAAAACGCCACCGGCACCGGCCAGGCGCACATGTGGTTCGACCGGCCCGCCGCCGGCTGGACGAAAGGGAACTGATCCATGACCACCAGCAGCTCCGGCACCACCGAGTACCGGCGGATCCTCCTCGACGGCGCCGTCGTCGAGGTCGTCCGGGACGCGGACGAACTGGTCGCCGCCGACGGGCGCCGCGTCAAGGCCGCCGACGCGCAGCACCTGCCTCCGGTCGTGCCCGGCAAGATCGTCGCGGTGCACCTGAACCACCGCAGCCGCGTGGACGAGTTCCAGACGAAGCTGCCGCCCGCGCCGACCTACTTCCACAAGCCGACCTCGTCGCTCAACGCGCACGGCGGCGCGGTCGTCCGCCCCGAGGGCTGCAAGTACCTCAACTACGAGGGCGAGATCGCCATCGTCATCGGCCGCACCTGCCGCAACGTCTCCCCGGACGAGGCCGGCGCCTACATCCGCGGCTACACCCTCGCCAACGACTACGGCCTGCACGACTTCCGCGACACCGACGCCGGTTCGATGCTGCGCGTCAAGGGCTCGGACACGCTGTGCCCGCTGGGCCCGGGGCTCGTCGAGGGCTGGGACTTCCGCGGCAAGCGGCTGCGCACGTACGTCAACGGCCGTGTGGTGCAGGACGGTTCGACGGACGAGATGGAGTGGGACATGCACTACCTCGTCGCCGACATCGCCCGCACCATCACCCTCTACCCGGGCGACGTCCTGCTGTCCGGCACGCCCGCCGGGTCACGGCCCGTGCAGCCCGGCGACGTCGTCGAGGTCGAGGCCGAGGGGCTCGGACGGCTGACGAACCACATCGTCACCGGCCCGACGCCGATCCGCGACGACTGCGGCGCGCAGCCGACCGAGTCGGAGGAGGTCCGCTCCACGGCCCTCGGCGGCGACTGGGAGCTGCGCGGCGTCCGGCCCCCGCGCCGCGACTGACCGACGGCGCCGCGGACATCGCGGACCCGCGATGTCCGCCCCGCCGCCCCGCGGTTCCGCACTGACAGCGCAGCGCGGCACAACGCAGCACAGCAAGGCGAAGCAGCCAGAAGCAGCCAGAAGCAGGGAAAGGAGCCGGTGGTGAGGATCATCGTCGACATGGACCGCTGCCAGGACCACGGGCAGTGCGTCTTCGCGGCCCCCGAAGTGTTCCAGATCAACCCGGCCGGACGGCTCGAGTACACCGCCGAGCCCGACGACGAGCTGCGCGAGGCGGTCGAAGAGGCCGCTGACGTATGCCCGTTGCAGGCCATCACCATCGAGGACTGACGCCGTGATCATCGGGGTCGACGGCGCCCGGGACCGCCCTGGCGTCGTCGTCGCCGGGGCCGCCATGGGCGGGCTGCGCGCCGCCGAGCAACTGCGCGCGGCCGGCTGGACCGGGCCGGTCACGGTCGTCGGCGACGAACGGCACATGCCGTACAACCGGCCGCCGCTGTCCAAGGAGGTCTTGGCCGGCGAAGTGTCGCACGCCGCCGTCGCGTTCCGGACCCGCGCGTCCGTCGCCGACGTGACGTGGCGGCTCGGCACGGCGGTCGCGGCCGCCGACCTGACCGAGCGCCGTGTCACGCTGGCCGACGGGAGCACGCTGCCGTACGCGGGCCTGGTCGTCGCGACCGGCATCCGCCCTCGCCGGCTCAACTGCCCCGGCCCGCGCGGCGGACGCCACGTCGTCCGGACGTTGGACGACGCCCAGGCACTGCGCGGCGAACTGCGCGCGGGCCGCCGCCTCGTGGTGATCGGCGCCGGGTTCATCGGCTGCGAGGTCGCCGCCACGGCGCGCGGCCTCGGGATGGAAGTCACCATCGTGGCACCGGAGTCCGAGCCGATGCTGCGTCCGTTGGGGGAGCGGCTCGGGGCCGCTCTGCGACGTCGCCACGAGGCACGCGGCGTAACGTTCCGGCTCGGCCGCACGATCGACCGGTTCCTCGGAGGAGCCGACGGGGCTGGAAACGGACACGGCGACGACGACCGGGCTACCGGCGTCGTCCTCGACGACGCGAGCACCGTCCCCGCGGACGTCGTCGTCGAGGCCGTCGGTTCCGTCCCCAACACCGAGTGGCTCGCCGGCAACGGCCTCGACCTGAGCGACGGGGTGGTGTGCGACGCGCTGCTGCGGGTCGAGGGCCGCCCGGACGTTGTCGCGGTCGGTGACATAGCGCGCTTCCCGAACCCCCGCTACGACGCGGTCGCGCGCCGCGTCGAGCACTGGAGCGTCCCGACCGACTCGGCGAAGCGCGCGGCCCGCACCCTCGCCGCGCAGCTCACCGGCGGCGCGGTCGACGAGACGCCGTTCGCGCCGCTGCCGACCTTCTGGTCGGACCAGTACGCCGAACGCCTCCAGTCGTTCGGCGCCCCCGGCCTCGGTGCGGCCGACATCCGGCTGCTGGAGGGGGAGTTGGACGCCGACTGCGTGGTGGGCTACCACCACGCGGACGGCCGCCTGGTCGGCATCGTCGCGCTGGGAGGAGGTGCGGCGGTGGCGGCGGCCCGCTACCGAGGGGCGCTCGCGGCACACGCGTAGCAGCCCCGAACGACGGCCGGGCCGGCGGACCCGGACCGGCGCGCCACGATCGCGGTGGCGCGTCGGCCCGGGTCCTTCGCATGCCCGGAATCAGATGTTCTGCCACCATCAGCCGCGCTTGCCATGTCTTGTGCACGCAATGCCAAGGCGGTCTGCGCTGAGCGTCAAGACGCGCCCGCCCCGGGTCCGGATGCTGGGGCTCCTCCTCCCGAACCCCTGCCGACCCTCACGACCTTTGGGATGCCACGCATGAGCACGACCCTCCCCAACGCCCCCGGAACCGCGCCGGACACCGACGCGCCCGGCCCCGCCGGCGCCGAGACCGCCGGATACCGCCTCGGCCCGCTGTACCTCACGTTGCCGCTGGCCAACATCGCGCTGTACATGATCTGGATCGGCGTCGGCAGCTTCCTGATCCCGTTCCAGGTGGCGCAGATCACCGGGAGCAACGACACCGACGCGCTGTCAACCGCGTCGACCACCGGCGCCGTGCTGGCGACCGTCGGGAACCCGCTGTTCGGGCTGCTGTCCGACCGCACCCGCTCGCGCTTCGGACGCCGCACGCCGTGGATCCTGCTGTGCGCGGGCGTCGGCTCGCTCGCGCTGGTCGGCCAGGCGCACGCGTCCTCGATCGCAATGCTCGGCCTCAGCTGGGGCGTCGTGCAGTTCTTCCTGAACGGCTACATGGCCGCCTCGACCGCCGCGATGCCCGACCGCGTGCCCGCGCGCCGCTACGGCGTCTTCTCGGCGCTCGTGGGGCTCGGCATCCCGCTGGCCACGATCGTCGCGTCGCTGATCATCGGCGGCGTGCCGGGTGAGAAGTTCGGGCTGTCGGGCACCATCGGCGGCTTCGACGGCCGGTTCATGGGCACCGACGGGTACTACCTGATCGCCGCGATCGTCATGGCGTCCGCGCTGGTCTTCGTGGTCGTGTCGCCCGACAAGTCGTCGAAGGACCTGCCGCGCGAGCCGTTCAGCGCCAAGGAGTTCCTGTCGGGGTTCTGGGTGAGCCCGCGCAGGTACCCGGACTTCGCGTGGGCGTTCTGCTCGCGCTTCGGCGTCATGCTCGGCTACTGGATCATCAGCGTCTACACGATGTACCTGCTCGCCGACTACATCGGCATCGCGGGCGAGGACCTCGGCGCGGTCATGGGCTTCCAGCTCATCGTCAACGCCCTCGCCACGGTCGCGGCGTCGATGCTCGTGGGGCCGCTCGTGGACCGGGTGGGGCGGCTCAAGCCGTTCGTGCTCGTGTGCGGCGTGGGCTCGGCGGTGTCGCTGGCCATCCCGATGCTGTCGGCGACCGAGACCGGCATGACGTGGTTCCAGATCGTCAACGGCGTGTTCTTCGGCACCTACATGGCCGTCGACCTGGCGCTCATGACCCGCGTGCTGCCGCCGGCCGCCGAGGTCGGCAAGAACCTGGGGCTGGTCAACATCGCGGCGGCAGGGCCGCAGATCGTCGCCCCGACGGTCGCGGGCTGGATCGTCGACGCCGGCGGCTACGACGCGATGTTCCCGATCTCCGCGGCGGTGTCCCTGGCGGGGGCGCTGCTGGTGCTGGGGGTCAAGGGCGTCAAGTAGGGCCCGACCGAGAGGAGCGGGGCGGGCGGGGCGGGTCAGCCGTCGGCGGCCCCGCCGCCCGCGCGGTACGCGCTGGGGGACACGCCGTACCGCTCCCGGAACACCCGGCTGAACCGCGCGGCGTCCCCGATGCCCCACCGGGCCGCGACACCGCTCACCGGGACGCCGCGCAGCGCGGGGTCGGCCAGGTCGCGGCGGATCCGCTCCAGGCGGCGCTCGCGCACGTGGCGGGCCACCGACACCTCGTGGTCCTCGAACAGCAGGTGCAGGTAGCGCGTCGAGATGAAGTGCGCCCCGGCGATGGCCGCGGGGTCGAGGTCGGGGTCGTCGAGGTGGTCCTCGATCCACGCCATGACGCGCCCGCAGGGCACGGCGCTGGGCGTCGGGGTCGGCGGGCGGCTCCGACGCCGCGTCGGCCTCGGCGTCCGGATGCCCGGCCAGCAGCTCGGCCGCCACCGCGCGGCACAGCGCGGCGACGGCGTCCGCGACGTGCGGCGCGGCGCCGGACGCGGGCGCGCGGGAGCCGGTGTCGGCGGTCGCCTCGGTCAGCAGCGCGGCGAGGAGCGCGGCCGTCCCCTGCCCGGTGTCGACGGGCAGCCCGGTGACCGCGGCGAACCGCTCCGGCGCCGTCCCGAGCAGCGCCCGGGGCAGCACCAGCTGCGCGACCCGGAAGGGGCTGTCGAAGTCGATCCGGTACGGCCGGGTCGCGTCGGTGATGACCAGCCGCCCCGGATGCAGCGCGCCCCCGTGGCCGTCCTGCACGGCCGTGCCGCGGCCGTCGAGCACCAGGACGACGTCGTACGCGTCGGTGTGTTGGCGGGCGACGTCGGTCGGCGTGCGGTGGAAGTGGTGCGGGGACGCCTCGATGCGGGCGAGGTCGATGGCACCGACGGGCCGGTGCCGCAGGCGGCCCTGGAAGCCGTGGTCGGCGCGCCCGCCGACGGGTTCCAGCTCGGCGGCGAAGAAGGTGTCGCGGACGAGGGTGCGCCAGGCGTCGAAGTCGGTGACGGTGTCGTCACTGGGCGCGCTGAATCGGTTCAACATGGGTCGTCATATAGAAGGCTGCCGGAGGACCCGCGTCAAGGCGGGCCCGGCGGCTGGGACGACAGGGGCGGGAGCGCAGGGAAGGGCATGGGAGGGGCAAGGGAGGGGCGGGTGCGCCCGTCCCTTGACGCACCCGCCCCCGTCCGGAAGCCCCCGCTATGTGTGTCGCCTATATGTGTCGCTACACCCGCGCGTGCGTGGTGATGTCCACCCGGAAGTCGGCGACCATCCCGGGCGTCACCGTCGGACGGCACTGGGCGACCGCCTCCAGGAAGTCGTCGGTCCCGGCGCCCTCGGTCGCCCGCGCGGGAGTGTCCAGGTCGCGCTCGAACGACGCCTGGGCCGCGATCCGGGCCGCGTGGTCGATGTCGGCCGGCGTGAACAGCTCGCTCGCGCGCACCAGCGCCTCGAGGTCCACGTCCGGGCGGCGGGCGTGCGCGTACCGCGCCCACATCGCCCGCCGGGCCGCGCCGTCCGGCGTGCCGATCGGGATCACGTAGTCGAACCGCCCCGGGCGCAGGAACGCCGGGTCCAGCGACCGCACCGAATTCGTCGCACACACCAGCAGCCGCTCCCCGCGCTCGCGGAACGCCGGGATGAGCTTGAGGAGTTCGTTCGTCACCGAGTGCGTGCCGCCGGGCGTCGTACCGGACTCGAACTGCCGCACCGGCGCGATCTCCTCGACCTCGTCGATGAACACCACCACCCGGTCGAGCTCCCCGATACGGGAGAAGGCGTCACGCAGCGCCGCGGCCAGGTTGCCGCTGTCCGCGAGACGCGACGGCAGCAGCTCCACGAACGGCCAGCCGAGCCGCGAGGCGATCGCCCGCGCGAACGTCGTCTTGCCCGTCCCGGGCGGACCGAACAGCGCGATCGCGCGCGGCGGTTCCACCCCGTGCCGGTCGGCCCGCTCCGGGTCGGCCAGCGGCAGCACCACGCGGCGCTCGATGAGGGTCTTCTCCTCCTCCATGCCGGCCAGCCGCGACCACAGGTCGGCCGGCAGCACGCGGCCGCCCAGCTGCTCGAGCACGTCGGCGGAACGGTCGTCGACCGGCTCCAGCTTCTCGAAGTAGGCCACCGCCGGACGCCGGTCGTAGCCCGCCTTGTGCAGGCCCTCCTGCAGGAGGTCCTCCTCCGGCAGGACGTACGCGATGCGCCGCACCCGCAGCTCGACCAGCCGCCGCTCCAGGGCCAGCAGCAGCGTGCTGGCCAGCCCGAGGCCGCGCAGCGACGGGGCGAGGGCGATGCGCATGACCCAGGCCCGCCCCTCGGCGACGGTGGCCAGCGCGGCGCCGACGACCTCGCCGTCCCGCCGCGCCACGACGGCCGGCTGCCGGGCCGTCAACGCGGTGATGCACTCGGCGACCGAGAACACCGAGTCCTGCCCGATGCCCGACGTCGTGTCGATCAGGTGCACGACGGCGGCGAGGTCGTCGTCGCGGTACTCCTGCACGATCCAGCCCATGGCCCAGCCTCCAGCGGTACGAGACGTCGAGTGCCGAACGCTAGGGGGAGCCCCGGGGTCGGGACTTTCGCCGGAATGGACAAGACGGGGCGGGCGAGTGCGCCGGGCAGGGGCTTGACCGGCCGGAGGGGGCGTCGGCCGGGGCGCCGGGACCGTCGGACGGCAGCGCGACGCAACGCGCATAGAACCCGCGCCGAACCCGCGCCAAATCCGCGCCGCTCCCGCAGGCACACCGCATCCAGGCAGCGCGAACCCGCCGGCGGTCGCCATTGAGGCATTCGGGGTGACCCGCGTCGCAACTGTGCGTGGCAGACGTTTGGTTGCGGCAGGGTAGGGCTCATGCCCTTCGTACCTGATCAGGGAATCCCGCGCGAGGCCGGGCCGAACGGTGCATCGCAGGCCGCCCCGCGGGCCGCCGGCATGGTGGTGTGCGGCGACGACGCCCTCGCCTACCGGCTCACCGCGGAGCTGGCCCGGTTGTACGAGCAACCGGTCACCGCCCTCGTTCCCTCCGCGCACACGGGCAGCGGGCTGCGGATAGCGGAACTGGCCCGTTCGGAAGGGCTGCCGGTCACGGTGCGCGAGGCAGCCGACCCCAGCGAGGCGGCGCTGATGCTCGCCGGAGTGCAGTACGCGGAGGCGATCGCGCTGACGTACTCCGACGACCAGACCAACATCCACGCCGCGTTACGCGCCCGGCGGATCAACCCGTCGGTGCGGCTGGTGATCCGCCTGTTCAACCGCAAGCTGGGCCGGTACCTGGAGGATCTGCTCGCGCGCTCGGTCGCCCAGCCGGGGGTGCGCGGGCGGGAGGACGCCACGACCACCGTCCTGTCGGACGCCGACACGGCGGCCCCCGCCCTGGTGGCGGCCGCGCTCGCGGGGCAGCGGAGCCGGATCGTCGAGGCGGACGGTCTCCTGCTGCGGGCCGCGGACCGGGCCGTCGGTGAGCCGGTCGGACCGGGGGAGCTGTGCACGCTGGCGCTGCTGTCGGACCCGGCGGCGTCGCTGCCGGACCCGGTCGGCGGGGCGGCCCCGGGGCCGCGGCTGCTGCCGGACGACGACGAGGCGTCCGCGTCGCTCGCGGGCCGCGGCCGCGTGGTGCTGGAGGCGGTGACCCGTCAGGTGGCCGCGTCGCCGCCGCTCGCGCCGCTGAACCGCATTCCGCGTCGCTTCCCGCTGCGCGAACTGTTCTCCTGGCGGCTGATGTTGGTCGTCGCCGGGCTGCTGACGCTGGAGCTGTTGTTCGCGCTGCTCACGTGGCGGGTGACGGACGATCCGCCGCTGCGGGCCGCGTACCTGTCGCTGCTGGACCTGCTGAGCATGGGCGATCCGGCGATCGGCGCGAGCAAGGGCCGGCAGATCCTCCAGCTGATGTCCGGTCTCACCGGACTCGCTTTGCTGCCGGTGCTGTTCGCGGTCGTGCTGCAGGCGCTCAGCTCGTTCCGTACCGCCAGCGCCCTGCGTCAGCCGCCGCGCGGGCTGTCGGGCCACATCGTGCTCATGGGCCTGGGCAGGGTCGGCAGCCGGGTGCTGGACCGGCTGCACGCGCTCGGTGTCGACGTCGTGTGCGTGGAGCGGGACCCGAAGGCGCGCGGCGTGGCCCTGGCGCGCACGCTGCACGTGCCGGTCGTGCTCGGAGACGCGACGCAGGACGGCGTGTTGGAGTCCGCGCTGATCGAACGCGCTTCCGCAGTATTGGCGTTGACCAGCAGCGACAGCTCGAACCTGGAGACCGCGCTGTACGCGCGGGAGTACAGGCCGGACATCCGCGTCGTGATGCGGCTGTTCGACGACGACTTCGCCGCCGTCGTCAACCAGGCCATGCGCGCGTCCTACCCGCAGGCGACCACCCGCAGCCGCAGCGTGTCGACGCTCGCCGCACCCGCCTTCGCCGCCGCGATGATGGGACGTCAGATCCTGGGGGCGCTGCCGGTCGAGCGGAACGTCCTGGTGTTCGTCGCGCTCGAGGTCGGACGGCACGCGGACCTCCGCGGCCGCACCGTCGACGAGGTGTTCCGGCCCGGCGCGTGGCGCGTGCTGGCCCTCGACGTCGCCGACCCCGACGAACGCCGCCCGAACCTCGGCGCGGCCGCCAACCCGGGGCGACACGGAGAGCACGAGCCCGAGCTCGCGTGGGGGCTGCACGAGGGCTACGTCCTCCAGGACGACGACCGGGTGGTGCTGGCCACGACCCGCCGCGGCCTGGCGACGCTGCTCCAGACCCACGACGGCGACCGGACCCCGGCGGCGGGTGTCGTGCTGGGGACGCCGCCTGCCGACCCGCGGGGAGATCCGCAGGTCGGCCCGCCTGCCGACCCGCCTGTCGGCCCGCCTGCCGAGCCGCCGGTGGACCTGCCGACCGGAGCATCGGCCGACGGGTCGGAACCCCCGTTGCCCGACCCCTCCGACCCCTCCGACCCCGACGGTGACCGCGCGGCAACGGGTTAGGGTGAGGCATGGCAGCAGCACAGTCCGACGGCCCGGCCACCGGCACCCCCGCGACGGCTCCGGGCCACGGCCTGCCCGCGGAGCCCAGCGGCCCGGTGCGGGTCGACGCGTGGCTGTGGTCGGTACGGCTGACCAAGACCCGCTCGATGGCCGCCACCGCGTGCAAGGCCGGCCATGTCCGGGTGAACGGCGACCGCGCCAAGCCCGCCCAGACGCTCAAGGTCGGCGACGAGGTGCGGCTGCGGCACGACGGGCGTGAGCGGATCGTCGTGGTCCGGCGGCTGCTCCTCAAACGGGTCGGCGCGCCGGTCGCCGTCGCGTGCTACACCGACAACAGCCCGCCGCCCCCGCCGAAGGAGGTCGCGGCGGCCGTCGGCATCCGCGACCGGGGCACCGGCCGTCCGACCAAGCGGGACCGGCGCGTCATGGATCAGCTGCGCGGTATCTGATATCCCACCTGCGAGGTCCGCGACGGGCGGACGCTTCGTGGGATCGGGAGGACCGCATGGCGGACGACGCGGTGGTGGTCGGGTACGACGTCGGCGATGCCACGGCGCGCGCGATGGTCGAGCGCGTGGTGGCCAGGGCCCGGGCGACGGGGCGTGCGGTCACCGTGGCCGTGGTCGACTCGGCCGGCGTGCTGGTCGCGTTCGCACGGATGGACGGCGCACTGCGGTTCAGCGCAGGCCTGGCCACCGAAAAGGCGCGCACAGCCGCGTCCTTCGGCCGTCCGACCGCGTTCATGGAGAGCATGATGGCCGAACGCCCGGTCTTCGCCCAGAGCTTCACCAACCAGGGCAACTGGTACCTGGGCCGCGGCGGCTACCCGCTCCTCCACGACGGAAAGCCGGTAGGCGGCATCGGCGTCAGCGGCGACGAGGCCGACTTCGAGGACGACCTGGCCCGCGAGGAGGCGGAGGCCTTCGGGGGTTGAGGGGGTGCGGGCTCGGCTACCGGGCTGCGGCCCACTCCGAGGCGGGGACGCGTCTTTGGCGTGCGAGCGAGCCGCCATGTGCGGGGTGGGGCTCGGTCGTTGCGGCGTGGAGACCATCGGCCATGCATGGTCCCCTGTCCTGTCTGCCGGCGGTGGCCACCTCCCCCTCCCGATTTGTGATTGTCCGCGCGGCCGGTCGCCTGTCAAGGCGCGGTGGATCTTCCACGGACAGGTAACCTGTCGCGTGGTGGTGGGGGCGCCTTGACAGGCGCCCGGCCGCGCTTAAAACCGCGGCAACTATCGGGAGGGGGAGGCGGTGTGGAGGCGCAGTGCGTGCGTTGCGTTGCCGAGCTGCGGTTCCAGCGTGGGGCGGGCGGGCGACCGCCTTTGACGACCGGTGACCGGGCTCCATGGGTCTCATATCGCGCCAAATCGGGGCATTGAGGCGGCCGAATCCCTATTGACTTTGCGTCAAAAGAACCAAATGGCCACATGTTGCCATCTGGTTCTTTTGAAAACCGTTGTCAGTGAGAGGTGAGAGGTCGGCGACCGCGGCCCGGCGGCGCGACCCGTCCCGGCGCCCGGCCGACACCGACCGGCAGCGCCGGGCGCCCGCCACGCTGGGACCGCAGCCCGGCGACGCGTAGCGAGGGAGCGGCGCCACACCTCCCGCCCCTCCCGCAGGTGCCAAGGATGTTCAGCGCGGACGGCCCGCGGGTCAAGCCGCCCCCTCCACCCCGGGACAGGCCGCCTTCAACAGCGTTGGTCATGCTGCGGCTTGACGCGCGGGACGGCCGCGCGAAAATCGAAAGCGGGAGGGGCGGGAGGCCACCAACAACGGTGCAGGCCAGGGACGGTGCAGCCCGGCGCGGTCCCTGCCCCCTCGTGCGAGCCTGCGGCAGGTCCGGTCAGCCCACCGGCTTGCGGTCGAACGTTGCGTATTTCAGGGCCAGTCCGTCGAGCAGCGCCGTCAGGCCCGTCTCGAAGGCGGCCTCGTTGATTTCCCGTTGGGCGTCGGCCAGGAGGTGGGCCTGGTCGAGGTGGGGGTAGGCGCCGGCGTACAGCTTGGCGTCGTCCGGGAATCCGCCGGCGAAGGAGCCGAGGGCCGAGCCGGTCACGAAGTACCGCATCAGGACGCCGACGCGGGTCGCCTGTGCCCGGGGCCAGCCCGCGTCGACGAGGGCGCCGAAGACGGCGTCGGCCATCCGGAGGGCGTTGGGGCGGCGGCCCGGGCCCTGGGCGAGGGCCGGGACGACGTTCGGGTGGGCGGCGAGAGCGGCGCGGTACGACCGGGCCCAGGTGCGGAGCGGGGCCTGCCACGCCCCGTCGGCGGTGATCGCCGGGTCGGCGAAGACCGCGACGTCGACCTCGCCCAGCACGCTGTCGACGACGGCGTCGATCAGTTCGTCCTTGGTGGCGAAGTGGTTGTACAGCGCGGGCCCGCTGACCCCCAGTTCGGCGGCGAGCCGGCGGGTGGAGACGGCGTCGAGGCCCTCGTCGTCGACCAGCGTGAGCGCGGCGGCGACGATGCGGTCGCGGCTCAGCAGCGGTTGGCGTGGCCGACCCACGGTAGGCGCCTCCTTGTCCGGCGGGGTGGCGGATTCGCGGTCATTCTCCCAGTGGCCGGGCCGCGGCGTGGGCGGGCGTGCTTGGGGGCCGCCACAACAAAGCGTCCGCTCAGGCCTAGCCGTCTCAAAATTAGCAGTGCTAATTTGTGCCCGGAAGAGCCGGCACCCCGTTCGCCTCGAACGCCCACCGCCCCGTACCCGACGTCCCGTAACGGAGCACGCCATGGACTTCTCGCTCACCGACGACCAGAAGGCGATCCGCGACACCGCGCGTGCGTTCCTCGCGAAAGAGGTCATGCCTCTCGAGCAGGAGGTACTGCGCCGCGAACGCGCCCACCAGCCCTCGCTCGACCGCAGCGAACTGCGCGAACTCCAGCTCAAGGCGAAGAAGTTCGGCTTCTGGGGACTGTCCACGCCCGAGGAGTACGGCGGCATGGACCTCCCCGCCGTCACCCAGTCGCTGATCTGGACCGAACTCGGGCGTTGCTTCGTGCCGTTCCGGTTCGGCGGCGAGGCGGACAACATCCTGTACTTCGCCAACGACGAGCAGAAGCACGAGTACCTGCTCCCGACGATCGCCGGCGACCGCATATCGTGCTTCGCCATCACCGAGCCGGGCGCGGGGTCCGACGCCGCCAACATCAAGCTGTCGGCCCGTCAGGACGGCGACGACTGGATCCTCAACGGCGAGAAGACCTTCATCACGAACGGCAACGACGCCGACTTCGCGATCGTCGTCGCCGTCACGGACAAGGAGAAGGGCGTCCGGGGCGGCGGCACGACGGCGTTCCTCGTCGACCGCGCGATGGGCTGGAAGTCCGAGTTCATCCAGACCATGGGCGAAGGCGGGCCCGCGTCACTGGTGTTCGAGAACGTCCGCGTCCCGTCCCGCAACATCCTCGGCGAGATCGGCCAGGGCTTCGGCCTCGGCATGAAGTGGATCGGCAAGGGCCGCTACACGATCCCGTCCAACGGCATCGGCATCGCCGAACGCGTCCTGCAGATGGCCCTCGACCACGCCAACACGCGTGAGACGTTCGGCAAGCCGATCGCCGAGAACCAGGCCATCCAGTGGATGATCGCCGACTCCGAGGTCGAACTCGAGGCCGCCCGGCTGCTGGTGCTGCGCGCCGCGTGGGCCATCGACCAGGGGCTCGACCCGCGGCACAGCTCGTCCATGGCCAAGCTGTACGGCGCGGGCATGGTCAACCGGGTCGTCGACCGCGCGCTGCAGATCCACGGCGGCATGGGCTACACCCGCGAACTCCCCATCGAGCGCTGGTACCGGCAGGTCCGGCTGTACCGGATCTTCGAGGGGACGGACGAGATGCAGCGCCTGATCCTCTCCCGCGACCTGCTGCGCGGCTACACGAAGATCGGGCAGGTCTGACCGTCATGGACACGACATACGTGCTCCAGCACGCGGCGCACCGCGGTACGGCGCGCCGCGACCAGTGCGACGAGGCGCGGCCGCGGCCGCGCG
>NZ_JASAOI010000093.1 GCF_029953285.1 Yinghuangia seranimata
GACGATGGCCGACACGATCGCGGTGATGAACGGCGGTGTGATCGAGCAGCTCGGCTCGCCGGCGGAGCTGTACGAGTCCCCGCGGACCGCGTTCGTCGCCAACTTCCTCGGCCAGTCCAACCTGCTCGAGACCCGCATCACCGGCACGAGCGGCGGCTTCCTGCTGCTCGACGTGCACGGCACCCGCATGGCGCTCCCCGTCGAGCGCACCGCCGCCCAGGGCGACGCCGTGGTGATGGGCATACGCCCGGAGAAGATCTCCATCCAGCACGCCTCCGCCGCCGACTCCAACGGCGAGCGCAACCGCCTCGACGGCGGCGTGATCATCGACTCCAGTTTCATCGGCGTCTCGACGCAGTACGTCGTGCGCATGCCGTGGGCGCAGGAGATCACCGTCTTCGAGCAGAACATGGAGCGCGACGAGCGCCTCGTGCCCGGCGCGCCCGTCGTCCTGCACTGGAACCCGAGCCACGGCTTCGGCCTCGCCCCCCAGGCGGCTGCGGCATGAGCGCGCTGGCACACACGGGCGGAAGCTCGGGCGGGGGTGACGACCTCAAGGAGCCGCCGAAGCGCGGCCGGTGGGTCCCCTACGCCCTCCTCGCGCCCGGCATGATCTGGCTGGTCGTCTTCTTCCTCATCCCGATGCTGGTCCAGGGCGGCACCTCGCTCCAGACCGGCGGCCTGGAGAAGGGCTACGAGTTCTCCTGGCACTGGGCGACCTACGCGGACGCCTTCGAGCAGTACTACCCGCAGTTCCTGCGCTCGTTCGGCTACGCGGCCGCGGCGACGGTGCTGTGCCTGGTCATCGGCTACCCTCTCGCCTACGCCATCGCCTTCAAGGCCGGCAGGTGGCGCGGCGTGTGGCTGGTGCTGGTCATCGCGCCGTTCTTCACCAGCTTCCTGGTGCGCACGCTCGCCTGGAAGACGATCCTCGCCGACAACGGCGTCGTCGTGGACGTCCTCAACAAGCTGCACTTCACCGACGTGACCGCGCTGCTCGGGCTGACCGAGGGCGACCGCGTGCTGGCCACGCCGCTCGCGGTGATCTGCGGCCTCACGTACAACTTCCTGCCGTTCATGGTGCTGCCGCTGTACGCCTCCCTGGAGCGCATCGACGGCCGGCTGCACGAGGCGGCGGGCGACCTGTACGCCGACCCGCGCACGACGTTCCGCAAGGTGACGTTCCCGCTGTCGCTGCCCGGCGTCGTGTCCGGCACGCTGCTGACCTTCATCCCGGCGTCCGGCGACTACGTCAACGCCGCGTGGCTCGGCTCGCCGGACACCGGCATGGCCGGCAACGTCATCCAGACGCAGTTCCTGCGCGTCCTGGACTACCCGACGGCCGCCGCGCTCTCGTTCATCCTCATGCTCGCCATCGTCCTGATGGTGTCGGCGTACATCCGCAAGGCCGGGACGGAGGAGCTGGTCTGATGACGCGCTGGCTTCGCAACCACGTCATCACGCTGTTCGGCATCCTGGCGCTCGCCTACATGACGCTGCCGAACATCGTCGTCCTGGTGTTCTCGTTCAACAACCCGAACGGCAAGTTCAACTACACGTGGAACGAGTTCTCGCTCGACGCGTGGAAGGACCCGTTCGGCGTCGCCGGCATCAAGGACTCGCTGATCACCAGCCTGGAGATCGCGTTCCTGTCGACGCTCATCGCGACGGCGCTCGGCACCGCGATCGCGTTCGCGCTGGGCCGCTACCGCTTCCGCGGCCGCGGCTTCACGAACACGCTGCTGTTCCTGCCGATGTCGATGCCCGAGGTCGTCATGGGCGCCTCGCTCGGCACGCTGTTCCTCAACATGCGCATCAACTTCGGCTTCTGGACGATCCTGATCGCGCACGTCATGTTCTGCCTCAGCTTCGTCGTGGTCGCGGTCAAGGCCCGCGTCCTCGGCATGGACCCGAAGCTCGAGGAGGCCGCGCAGGACCTCTACGCGTCCCCGACGCAGACGTTCCTGCGGGTCACCCTGCCGATCGCCGCCCCCGGCATCGGTGCCGGCGCGCTGCTCGCGTTCTCGCTCTCCTTCGACGACTTCGTCATCACGAACTTCAACTCGGGCGACACCGTCACCTTCCCGATGTTCGTGTGGGGCGCGGCCCAGCGGGGTACCCCGCCGCAGATCAACGTGATCGGCTCGGCGATGTTCTTCATCGCCGTGGCGGTCGTCATCGTCGGCCAGGTGCGGACGAACCGGAAGGCGAAGCGTCCCGCTTCCTGACCGGAGCAAGAAAACCCGACGTCACCGAAGAGTGGTGGAAACCCGATGGATCCCGCGATTTCGATGGATCCCGCCAAGTCCGTCGCGTCCCTCGCGGACGCCGCCCCCGTGCCGTTCTGGCTCGACGACCCCGCCCGCCCGGCCGCGAACCCGCGGCTGGTCGGCGACGAGCACTGCGATCTCGCGGTGGTCGGCGGCGGCTACTCGGGCCTGTGGACCGCCCTGATCGCCAAGGAGCGCAACCCCTCGCGCGACGTGGTGCTCATCGAGGGCAACGAGATCGGCTGGGCGGCTTCCGGCCGCAACGGCGGCTTCTGCGCCGCGAGCCTCACGCACGGGTTCTGGAACGGGCTCGACCGCTGGCCGGACGACATCCGGACGCTCGAGAAGCTCGGCGAGCACAACCTCGACGAGATCGAGGCCGCGGTCAAGCGCTACGGCATCGACTGCGCCTACGAGCGCACCGGCGAGCTGGCCGTCGCGACCGCCCCGTACCAGGCCGACGAGCTGCGCGAGGGCGTGCAGATCATGCGGGACCACGGCGTCGAGGCCACCTTCCTCGACCGCGACGAGGTCCAGGCCGAGGTCCACTCGCCGACGTACCACGCGGGCCTGCTGGACAAGAACGGCTGCGCGATGGTCAACCCGGCCAAGCTCGCGTGGGGCCTCAAGGCCGCCTGCGAGAGCCTGGGCGTGCGCATCTACGAGTACACCCCGGCCACCGAGCTGAACGCGCACGGCTCGGGCATGGCGCTCACGACCCCGTACGGCACGCTGTACGCGGGCCGCGTGGCGCTGGGCACCAACGTGTTCCCGAACCTGGTCAAGCGGGTCCGCCCGTTCGTCGTCCCGGTCTACGACTACGCGATGATGACCGAGCCGCTGAGCGAGGAGCAGCTGGCCTCGATCGGCTGGAAGAACCGCCAGGGCATCGGCGACAGCGCCAACCACTTCCACTACTACCGGCTGTCCGAGGACAACCGGATCCTGTGGGGCGGCTACGACGCGGTCTACGACTACAACCAGAAGGTGTCGTCGGAGCACGACCAGCGGCCGGCCACCTTCCGCAAGCTCGCGGGGCACTTCTTCGACACGTTCCCCCAGCTGGAGGGCCTGCGCTTCACCCACACGTGGGGCGGCGCGATCGACACCTGCAGCCGCTTCTCGGCGTTCTTCGGGACGGCGTACAAGGGCAAGGTCGCGTACGCGATGGGCTACACCGGGCTGGGCGTGGGCGCGACCCGCTTCGGCGCCGAGGTGATGCTCGACCACCTGGACGGCAAGGCGACCGAGCGCACCGAGCTGAAGATGGTGCGCAGCAAGCCGATCCCGTTCCCGCCGGAGCCGATCCGCTGGGTCGGCATCGAGCTGACGCAGCGCGCGCTCACCCGTGCGGACGCCAACAACGGGAAGCGCAACCTGTGGCTGAAGGCGCTGGACAAGGCCGGAATGGGCTTCGACAGCTGACCTCGGGTACGAATCCGGCGCAACCGCCCGACGGGCTGTAAGGCGAACAGCCGAACGGCCGACAGGGTGCAGGTTGAGCGAGGCGTCGGCGGCGATGAGACTGGCGTACGTAGGGGTGTGACCCTCAGGAACACATCCCCCGTACGCGTTCTTCGCCGCCGACGCCTTTTCCGTTCGGCGCCGTCACCGGAGGCCCTCACTTGAGCAAGCACATCACCCACTGGATCGGCGGAGCCGCCTGGACCGGCACGTCCGAGCGCCGCGGCGACATCTACAACCCCGCCACCGGCAAGGTGAGCGGCACCGTCGACTTCGCCTCGGTCGCCGAGGTGGACCAGGCCGTCGCCGCCGCGTCGGCCGCGTTCGCGACGTGGCGCAACGCGTCGCTCGCCAGGCGCTCGCAGGTGCTGTTCAACTTCCGTGAGCTGCTCAACGCGAAGAAGGACGAGCTGGCGGCGATCATCGTCGAGGAGCACGGCAAGGTGCACTCCGACGCGCTCGGCGAGATCGCCCGCGGCCAGGAGGTCGTGGAGTTCGCGTGCGGCGTGCCGCAGCTGCAGAAGGGCGGCTTCTCGGAGCAGGCCTCGACCGGCATCGACGTCTATTCGATCCGCCAGCCGCTCGGCCCGGTCGCGATCATCTCGCCGTTCAACTTCCCGGCGATGGTCCCGATGTGGTTCTTCCCGATCGCCATCGCGACCGGCAACACCGTCGTCCTCAAGCCGTCCGAGAAGGACCCGTCGGCCGCGAACTTCCTGGCCGAGCTGTGGAAGCAGGCGGGCCTGCCCGAGGGCGTCTTCAACGTCGTGCACGGCGACAAGGTGTCCGTGGACCGCCTCCTCGAGCACCCCGACATCAAGTCGGTGTCGTTCGTCGGCTCCACCCCGATCGCCAAGTACGTGTACGAGAACGGCACCGGCTACGGCAAGCGCGTGCAGGCCCTCGGCGGCGCCAAGAACCACATGCTGGTGCTCCCGGACGCCGACCTGGACCTGGTCGCGGACGCCGCGGTCAACGCCGGCTTCGGCGCGGCGGGCGAGCGCTGCATGGCGATCTCCGCGCTGGTGGCCGTCGAGCCGATCGCCGACGAGCTGATCGTCAAGATCAAGGAGCGCGTCGCGGGCCTGCGCGTCGGCGCCGGCTGCGTGCCGACCTCCGAGATGGGCCCGCTGGTCACCCGTCAGCACGCCGACAAGGTCATCTCGTACGTCGAGGCCGGTGTGAAGGAGGGCGCCGACCTGGTGGTCGACGGCCGCGAGCACCCGATCGACGGCGACGACACCGCCGACGGCTTCTGGCTCGGCCCGACGCTGTTCGACAAGGTCACCCCGGAGATGTCCATCTACACGGACGAGATCTTCGGCCCGGTGCTGTCGGTCGTGCGCGTCGACTCGTACGACGAGGGCCTCGCGCTGATCAACGCGAACCCGTACGGCAACGGCACCGCGATCTTCACCAACGACGGCGGCGCGGCCCGCAAGTTCCAGAACGAGGTCGAGGTCGGCATGGTCGGCATCAACGTGCCGATCCCGGTGCCGGTGGCCTACTACTCGTTCGGCGGCTGGAAGAACTCGCTGTTCGGCGACACCCACGCGTACGGCCTCGAGGGCGTGCACTTCTTCACCCGCGGGAAGGTTGTCACGCAGCGCTGGCTCGACCCGAGCCACGGCGGCATCAACCTGGGCTTCCCGACCAACAGCTGAGCCTCGCAAGGCCGGCAGCCCCGTATAACGGCCCGCAGCTGATCCACCTCCTGCGGTCGACCGGAGCCCCCGATCCGACGCCTCACGGCGCCGGGCCGGGGGCTCCGGCGTTCCCTGAGCGCCCCGACCACAGCTCCATACGTATGCGTATGTAACGCATTGGCTATCACCAATGGGAATACGTCCGATGATTTCGCGGGCGGACCATTCCGCATGCGCCGCTTCGATGGCAGCATGCGGGCGCATGAGCAAGGTCATCCGAGCCGGAGACCCCGCCGCGATCCGCGTCGTCCAGGTCTCCGACCTCCACTTTCCCGACGCGCCCGGCAGCCGGGGCCTTGTCGCGCACGACCCGGACCGCGGGCTCGCCGCAGTCCTGGACGACGCCGCCGACACGCTCGCCGACGCCGCGCTCGTGGTGGCCACCGGAGACCTCGCCGACCTCGGCGAACCCGGCGCGTACGAACGCCTCGGCGACCTGACCGGCACCTTCGAGGGCCGCCCCGTGTACGTGTGCCCGTCGACGACGTACAGCGTCGACTACGTCGGCCGGGTCTTCGACGGGCCCGGCTACCGCGTCTACACGCTGCACCCCGACGGCCGCGTCGAGTCCGAGGCGTGTACCGCACCGGGTGAGATCACCGACGCGATGCGCGCCAAATCCGCCCCCAGGTTCCTCACCGACCTCATGATGGGGCGCGTCACGATCGACGAGCTGCGCGCGATGACCGACGCCGAGTTCGAGGAACGCTTCGGCGCACCGCGCCCGACCCGCGGCGCCTGAACCCACGCGTCACCGTGAACGACACGGGTCCCGCGATCCAGGCGCGACCCGAGGCAAGTGCGAGAGGAGCACGTGTGGGCCAGCACCACGCGGACCCCGAGGGCGGCACCGTCGTCCTCGAAGGCGTCCGGAACTTCCGGGACATCGGCGGCCTGCCGACCATCGACGGCGGCCGGATCAGACCCGGGCGCTACTTCCGCAGCGGCCACCTCGCCAAGCCGACCGACGCGGACCGCGCCGCGCTCGCCGCGCTCGGCATCCGGCTCGTCGTCGACCTGCGCAGCCCGGCCGACATCGAACTCGACGGCGAGGACGCGCTGCCCGGCGGCGCCCGGTGGCTCAACCTGCCGATGACCGACCCCGCGCGGCACGCCGACTTCTGGGCCGACATCAGGTCGGGTGACATGACGGTGCTGCGGGAGCGCCTCGGCGACGGCAAGGCCGAGGCCGCGATCGCCCGCGACTACCGCGACCAGGTCGTCACGCGCCGCGCCAACCACACCGCGCTGCTCAACGCGCTCGTGGACGACGGGCTGCCCGCCGTCGTGCACTGCTCGGCCGGCAAGGACCGGGCCGGTATCGCGGCGGCGCTCGTCCAGCGCATCGCGGGCGTGCCCGACGACGCCATCATGGCGAACTACCTGGAGAGCAACGACCCCGGGCGGCGGTACTCGCCCAACACCGACAAGCTCGCCGACCGGCCCGAGCTCGCCGCGCTGTTCGCGCCGTTCCTCGAGGTCCGCGCGGAGTACCTGGCCGGCGCGCTGGAGACGATGGACACGCACTGGGGCGGCTTCGCGGCCTACCTGGAGGAAGGGCTCGGGTTCGGGCCCGACCGGCAGAAGCGGCTGCGGGAGCTGCTCGTCGACTGACGCGCTTGCGGACACGGGGAAGGCCCCGACGGCGGTGCCGTCGGGGCCTTCCTTTTTTGCGCTCGGTGCCTCAGTCCTGCTGCGAGCCCTCGTCGGCGAGGGTGATCACCCAGCGGGTGTTCTTGCGGGGGAAGAGGTAGGCCGCCCAGTACACGGCCGCCACGGCGATGATGCCGAGCGTCCAGTACACGGCCTTCGGCTCGTCCTTGAACAGCTCGATCATGATGTAGACCAGGCCGCCGATCAGCACCACCGGCACGGCCGGCCACAGCGGCATGCGCCACGCGGGCGTGTGCTTGTGCTGCCCGCGGCGGGCCGCCAGCGAACCGGCCGCCACCAGCAGGTACAGCAGCGTCACGGCGACGCCGGTGACCGAGTTGAGCAGCGTCAGGTCGACGAAGCACAGCGCGGCGCCCGGGATGCTGACGGCCAGCGTGGACACCCACGGCGAGCCGAAGCGGTTGACGGTGCCGAACGCGCGGTTGATCGGCTCCGGCCACGCGCGGTCGCGGGCCGACGCGTACAGCACGCGCGAGTTCTGGATGACCATGACGATCGCCGCGTTGATGATCGCCAGGGCGATGCACAGGCTGATGAACGTCGCGACGCCGTGGTTGCTCCAGCCCTCGATGAGGGTCGGCAGGTCGCCGTCGGTCAGCGCCTGCATGTCGCCGCCCGCGAGGGTGATGGCGATCGTCGGGATGATGAGGATCGCGCCGCCGATGGCGAGCGTCCACAGCACCGTGCGCGAGACCGTGCGGCGCGGCTGGTCCATCTCCTCCGCCAGGTACACGGCGGTCGAGAAGCCCTGCAGGGCGAACAGCGCGGCGGCCAGGCCGGACACCAGCACCGCGGTCGACACCGGGCTCATGCCCGACTCCGTCAGCGTCTTCGCGTGGATCAGCTCGGACGCGCCGTGGTCGGTGTGCCCGAAGCCGAGGAAGGCGACGACGGCGGCCGCGATGACCTCGAGGCCCAGGAAGATGCCGGTGACCCAGGCGTTGGCGCGCAGGTCGAGCAGACCCATGATCATCGCGCCGATCATGACGAGCGCGCCGGCCCACTTGATGCCGGTGTCGTCCAGTTGGACGATCGAGCCGATGTAGTCGCCGGTGCCCATCGCGATGATCGGCGGGACCACCATGACGACGATGCCCGCGACGATGAAGGCGATCCAGGCCGCGAACCGGCCCATGAGCGTCCCCACCATGGCGTACTCGCCGCCGGCGCTGGGGACCATCGTGCCGAGCTCGGAGTAGCAGAACGCGACGCCCACACACAGCAGCGCGGCGATGACCAGAACCATCGGGGTGCCCGTGCCGTAGTCGGCGAACATGCCGGGCACGATCACGAACAACGACGACGCGGGGGTGAGGCACGACAGCGTGAGCAGCGTGCCGCCGACGACGCCGATCGACCGCTTGAGCGGCTTCGGGGCGCCTTCGTGGAGCGGGGTGGTGCCGGTAGCCGCGGAGCTCGGGGGCGATCCCGCGTCGACCGTGGGGAGTGTTGCTTCAGCCATGGGCGCATTCCTGATCGGACAGGGGGTGCGAGTATCGCCTCCGGGGACGGGCGCAGGACGGGCCGTAGTGCGGCGTTGGACGTACGGCGGCGTCTGCAAGTTCTGCGCTATGAAATATGCCGTTCGTTGAAGCGTCAAGATGCCGTCAACGACGGAATCCGAAGGCAAAAGGCCGATCTGACGCCAGAATCCCATGGTCGCGGGAATTTCCCGCAACTCGATCCGTACATAACGATCGGCAAAAGGTCCCGTACGTCGGGACTGCCGTGATGGCTGTGACAAAAGGGCTCAGGCCCTTCAGGCCGGCGCCCCCTCGCGGTACGTTCCGCGCCATGGTCAACCGCGTCCTCGCCCACACCGGCGCCCGCTATCCGATCATCCAAGCGCCGATGGGCTGGATCGCCCGCTCGGACCTCGCCGCCGCGGTCTCGCGCGCCGGCGGCCTCGGCATGATCGAGACGTCCTCCGGCGAGGTCGACGCCTGCCGCGCCGAGATCGACGCCATGGTCGCCGCGGGCCTGCCGTTCGGCGTCAACCTGCCGCTGATGTTCCTGCGCGACGAGTCACTGGTGCGGTACGTCGCCGACGCCGGCGTGCGCTTCGTGACCACCTCCGCGGGCAGCCCCGCGCGCTACCTCCCGCTCCTCAAGGAGCACGGCCTCACCGTCTACCACGTCGTGCCGTCGGTGCGGGCCGCGCGCAAGGCCGTCGAGGCCGGCGTCGACGGCCTGGTCGTCGAGGGCGCGGAGGGCGGCGGCTTCAAGAACCCCGACGAGGTCTCGCTGCTCGTCCTCCTCCAGGCGGTGCGCGCGCTGACCGACCTGCCGCTCGTCGCGGCCGGCGGCATCGTCGACGGACGCGGGATGGCGGCGGCGTTCGCGCTCGGCGCCGAGGCCGTCCAGATGGGCACCCGCTTCCTGTCCAGCGCGGAGAGCCCCGTGCACGGCAACTTCAAGCAGGCCGTCGTCGACGCCGACGAGACCGGCACCGTCGTCGTCAACCGCTCCGGCAACGCCACGATGCGGGTCCTCAAGACCGACTTCTCGACCGGGCTGGCCGCGACCGGCGGACCCGCGGCGAGCTCGCTGGCCGCGATCAAGCGGCTGTACTTCGACGGCGAGATGGACGCGTCGCTCGCCTCGGCCGGTCAGTCCGCCGGGCTCGTCGACGCGGTGCGCCCCGCGGCCGACATCATCCGCGACACCATGGCCGGGTTCCGGCGGGCACTGGCGGACGCGCAGGCGCGCGCGGGGCTGCTCGAGGACTGAACGCGGGGACTGGTCGCCGGGCCCGGTCCCCGGGCCTCACGGCTCGGGCCGGGCCGGCGGGACGAGCAGTCGCGCCGCACTCCACAGCACGATCCCGACCAGCGACCACGCCCCCAGCACGTCGCCCAGCCAGTGGTAGTCGCACCACATCAGCGCGAACCCGACCAGCACGCACAGCGACACCGCCACGCCGTAGGCGCGCCGTCGCCCGCGCGGGCCCAGGACCGCGCCCAGTAGCAGTGCCGCCGTGCCGAAGCAGACCGCTGACGTCGCCGTGTGCCCCGACGGGAAGAAGCCCCACTCGCCCGGCAGCACCTCGGCCTCGCCCGGCCCCGGGCGGCCGATGACCACCTTGCCGCCGGACACCAGCAGGAAGACCAGCGCGGCGGCGCCAACCGTCACGGCGCCCGCGCGCAGACGTGCGCGGCTGTCCGGCGTCCGCCGGTACGCGAACACATAGGCGGCCACCAGCACCGCCCCGGCCGGCAGCGGGCCGCCCAGGTCGGCGAACGCGTGCATGACGCCGTCCAGCCAGGACAGGCCCGACGTCGCGGAGAGGTCCCGCATGCCGTCGCGGACCGCCTCGTCCAGCGGGATCAGCGGACCGGCGTCCAGCACGACCTGGACCGTCAGCGCGGTCAGAACGGCCAGCAGCACAAGAGGGAGGAGGAGGGTCCGTAGCCACCGGCCCCACGCGGACCACCGCCCCGGGACGGGGGGCGTTGTCCCGGGGCGGCCGCCGACTTGCTCAAGGCCGGCGGAGGAGGCGCCGGGGCCCGGACGGGAGGGCGTGCCGGGTCCGGCATCTGGGGTCCTTGCGTGCATCTCACTCGAAGATACGTGGACCGCCCCCCGCGGAGTTCCCCGATGACGCCGTCGACACAAAGCCTGCACACCTTCTCCACCCGGATGCGGTATCGCCTCGCGCCCGCGCGGAACCGCGGGGTCCCGCAGGTCCGCGCGGCGATCAACCAACCGAGTCACCGTTCGGGAGCCGCCGGGCTCTGGATTGTCGGCCTTGCGCGATGTACGGTGTCAGCCCCGGATGTGAGCGGCGTCACAGAACGGGCGATCCGACCCTCCGCACGACGGCGGGAGCGGGCCGACGCGGGGACAAGGCCGGATGTTGAACCGTCCGGAGATGTGTGACGTGACGTCAGCGAACGGTCGTCCGACCCCGCCCGCCGTCGGTCCGCAAAGGTAGGGTTCCCAAGGTGGTTGAAGAGTCCGGATACCCGACACCACATCGGCTGCCGTCCGTTACGGCACCCGCGTCACCGGCGCGCCTCGCCCGCCGGTTCGGCACCGCGATCGCCGATGCGCGCGTGCAGCCGCGCGACCACCGCTCGGGCACCGGCATCGGCGTCGTCATCACCAGCGACCGCCAGCTGCGTGTCGTCCGCACCGCCCGGCCGCGTGGCCTCCGCCTCGAAGGCGAGGTCGACCTCGCCAACGTCGAGATCGTGCGGCACTCGCTGCGCGCGGTCGCCCGCGACGGCGCCGACATCATCGTCGACGTCAGCCGGCTCGCCTTCATCGACGTCGCCGGACTGCGCGTCGTCGTCGAGGGCGCCAACGAGGTCGCCCGGCGCGGCGGCCGCCTCGTCCTCGTCGGCGCGTCCCGTCAGCTCGTCCGCATCCTGCGGCTGTGCGGCTGGGACGCCGCGACCGGACTGCACATCGGGCGGCCGGGCCCGCACTGAAGCTCGGTCGACCGACAGAGCCGACAAGAAGCCCGCACACGCGACGCGGCCGCGACTCCCCAAGGACGGGAGCCGCGGCCGCGGCTTGTGCGGGCTTCTGAGCGCGGGGCGCTCGACGCCCGGCGGGCGCCGGTCAGGCGCCGGCGACCTGGCCGATCGCCTTCTCCAGGATGTCCAGGCCTTCGACGAGGAGGTGCTCCGGGATCACCAGCGGCGGCAGGAAGCGCAGCACGTTGCCGTAGGTGCCGGCGGTCAGCACCAGCAGGCCCTCGGCGTGGCACGCCTTCGCGATCGCCGCGGCGACCTCCGGCGCGGCCTCCTTCGTGCCCGGCTTCACCAGCTCGATCGCGATCATCGCGCCACGGCCGCGGACCTCGCCGATCACCGCGTGCTTCTCCGCGAGCGAGCCCAGGCGGGCCTTCATGACCTCGCCGATCCGCTGCGCGGCGGCGTTCAGGTCGTGCGCGCGCATCGTCTCGATCGCGCCCAGCGCCGCGGCACACGCGACCGGGTTGCCGCCGTACGTGCCGCCCAGGCCGCCCGCGTGCGCGGCGTCCATGATCTCGGCGCGGCCGGTCACCGCGGCGAGCGGAAGACCGCCCGCGATGCCCTTGGCGGTCGTGATCAGGTCCGGGACGATGCCCTCGTCCTCGCACGCGAACCACTGGCCGGTCCGGCAGAAGCCGGTCTGGATCTCGTCCGCCACGAACACGATGCCGTTCTCACGGCAGAACTCCACGATGCGCGGCAGGAAGCCCTTCGCCGGCTCGATGAAGCCGCCCTCGCCCAGGATCGGCTCGATGACGACCGCGGCGACGTTGTGCGCGCCGATCTGCTTCGTGATCGCGTCGATCGCGGCCGCGGCGGCCTCCTCGGCGCAGTTCTCCGCACCCGACAGCCAGCGGAACGGGTACGCGACCGGCACCCGGTAGACCTCGGGCGCGAACGGGCCGAACGACTCCTTGTACGGCATGTTCTTCGCCGTCAGGGCCATCGTCAGGTTCGTGCGGCCGTGGTAGCCGTGGTCGAACACGACGACCGCGGAGCGCTTGGTGTAAGCGCGGGCGATCTTGACGGCGTTCTCGACCGCCTCGGCACCCGAGTTGAACAGCGCGGTGCGCTTCTCGTGGTCGCCCGGGGTCAGCTCGTTCAGCTGCTCGGCGACCGCGACGTACGAGTCGTACGGCGTCACCATGAAGCAGGTGTGCGTGAACCGCTGCAGCTGCTCGGTCGCGCGACGCACCACGGCCTCGGCGCTGTTGCCGACGCTGGTGACCGCGATGCCGGAGCCGAAGTCGATCAGCGAGTTGCCGTCGACGTCCTCGACGACACCGCCGCCCGAACGGGTGATGAAGATCGGCAGCGTCGTGCTGACGCCGCGCGCCACGGCCTTGTTGCGGCGCTCCATCAGCTCGACGGACTTGGGGCCGGGGATGGCGGTGACAAGCCGGCGCTCCTGCGGAAGCGACGGCCCGCCGGGCTGCGAAGCGCCCATCGAGGTCTCCTAGGTTTTCGAGGCGGGTGTGTTCCGCAGGCTAGGTTCACCCGGCCGACACACGCATGCGCCACACCGGTGAAGTCACTCGCCCGTACATGTCCGGATCGGACAAGAGCCCCCGCACCCGGGCCCCGCCCCACCCGGTCGGGCGAACTCCCCGCGGATCCGTGTCGGGATACGGAATGATCATCACGCGGCAGCAGGGGTCCACTACATTGAGTGCGTTTCCTGTTCCGGGAATCGACGCGGCGGTGACGGGATGGACGTGGAACGCAGGCGCGGCGCCAACGAACACAACTCGGCCGCAGCGGCGACCGAACCGGCCGGGCAGTGGTGGCACGACCCCGCACTGGAGGAACCGGCCTTCGGAACCCCGGCGCAACCGGGCGGCGTCCCCCACCCGACCAAGCCTGGCGGCTCCGCCACGGCCCCCGGCGGCACCCGCGGATTCGACGTACGGGCCTGGGTGTTCGCGCCCCGGTACGGGGGCGCGCCGGGGGTGTTCGCGTACGGGCGGGACGAGGCGGCGCTGAAGCTGAAGGCGTTGGACGAGCGGGCGCGCCGCCGACCGGAGGGGGCTCTGGTACGGCGGGCGGTGCTGTGGCTCGTGCTGTCGCTGGTCGCCTTCCGCTGGTTCGTCATCCTGTACTCGTGGCTGGTCATCAACGCCGTGCCGGAGTGGATGTGGCCGCTCTTCGCCTCCGGGTTCTGGTTCGCGTACGTCGGATTCTTCGGTTACTGCGGCCGTTGGCACCAGCTCGTGTTTCCGTACGTCGCCCCGTTGTTCCAACGCCTCGACCAGCGCGCCGAGCACAACGGCCGAGCGCGGCCCGAACAATGGCGGCGTGCCGGTGTCGCACTCGCCACCGGGGTCGTGCTGTGGGTCATGCTGCAGCGGCCGTTCGTCTGGCTGCTGCTGCAACTCATGCCCGACGAGCGGCACTTGCTGCACCAGCTGCAGTGGCTCATCCGCATCGTCTACAACGTCGCGTTCCTGGCCGCGGCCGCCTACTGGGGCCAGTGGGCCGCCGTCGTGCGGCCGTACCTGAACGCGCCCGCCCGCGCCGAGACCGACGACCCCGAGCACGAGGCCGAGCCGGTCGACGAGGACCTGTGGCCCGAACTGCGCGGCGCCGGGCTCGACCCGGCGGCCGAGCGGCTCGACGAGGAGGCCGCGCTCGGCCGCCTCGGCGACGTCGACTACCTGCGGCTGCGGCGCGTCCTGGAGGCGGTCGACGGCGAGCACGACTACCTCGCCGAGGTGGCCCGCGAAGTGTCCGAACGCGGCGCGGGGGCGTGCGTGCACGGTTCCGGCGCGCGCGACGTGCGGCCCCGTGGGTCCGTCCACGACCTCATGACCGGGCAGGTCAAGGTCGGCCGTGCCGCCGACAGCGAGCGCAACACGGCGCCGCTGCGGGCGGTCGGGTTCGCGCTCGACCCCGACGTGCTGGCCACGTCGATGGTGGTCGTCGGGCCGTCGGCGGGGGAGACCGAGGCGCTGCTGCGGCCGGTCGTCGAGTCGCTCAGCCTGTCCGCGCTGGCCGGCGCCGCGTCGGTGGTGGTGCTCGACGCCAAGGGCGGGGCGTACGCCAGGAGCGGCGCGTACGACATCGAGATCGTGCTCGGCGACCCGGCGTCGCCGTGGGGCCTCGACCCGTACGGTGCCGCCAACGGCGCCGAGGAGGCCGCCGACCGGCTCGCGACCGCCGCGCTCGGCGACAGCGACGACGAGGCCCGCCTGCGCGACGCCGCCCGCGACGCGCTCCAGCAGGCCATCGCGGCGCACATCGCGGCGTTCGGCCACTACCCGTCCTTCGCCGTGCTGCTCGACCTGCTCGACGGCCACGCGGAGGCCCTCGACCGGCTGCGGGCGGCGCTCGCCGAGGCGGGCCGCGAGGGCGAGTTCGAGCGCGGCCTGCGGACGCTCGCGCGGGCTGACGACGCGGCCCGGCTGCTGGTCCAACGCCTGTCGATCCTCGAACGACCCGGTGTCGCGTCGCTGTTCGACCCGGAACGGGACCGGTTCGCGATGCGGCACATCGACCGGCCGGTCCGGGTCCGGGTCGCGCTCAACGAGGCGGCGTACCCCGACGCGGCGCGGATCGTCGGACGCCTGCTGATCGGCCAGTTCGTGCAGACCGTGGCGGGCCGCGACGCGGCGGACGCCGCCGACGGCGTCTTCGCGTGCCTGGTCGCCGACGGGGCCGGCACCTACCTCGACGAGTACGCCGCGCAGGGCATGGCGTGGTCGCGGTCCCGCAACGCCGGGCTGCTGCTCGCCGTGCGGTCGATGGACGACTTCGCGCCGAGGCTCCGCGCGGCGGTCTTCGGCACGGTCGGCTGCAAGGCGGTCGTCCCGGGAGCGGGCCCGCGCGACGCGGAGGCCTTCGCCGAGCACTGGGGCAAGACCACCGTCGAGGAACGCGAGGTCACCCGCGGCGCACCGGACGGCGGCATGGTCCGCAAGGCCCGCTTCGCCGTGATGGGCGCCCTCTTCGGCGAGAAGGCCGCGGGCGGCTCGGAAAGCGTGACGGTCCGCAGCGTCGAGCGCTACCGCTGGTCCCCGTCGGAGATCACCCAGGACCTGAAGTCCCGCACCGCCCTGTGCAGCCTGACCAACCGCGCGGGCGAACGAACCGGCCCGGTCCTGGTGGAACTCGACAGCTGAGGGCGGACGACGCGAAAGCGCAGGACGCGGCGGCGAGTTCCACGCGGCGAAGCGTGGCGCGGGGTGACGGGAGCCGCGCGGCCGACGCACTGCTGCGCCGCGCGGGTGCCAGGCCCGCACGTGCCACCGTGTGAACGCGCTCTCGGTCGGAGCCCGCGAGGGGGCCGTTCGCAGGCTGAGGGGTCGCGCCGGCGCAGTTGTGCCGTGCGGCCGTGCCTGCGCGGACTGCGTCGCGCTCGTGAGGTGCTCGTCGAACGCCCCACCCGGCCCGTCGGAACGGCCTCAGACCGGCCAGGCACGGCGCGCGGTTGTCCCGCCCGTCAGCCCTTTCTGCTCCAGCGAGGCAGAATAGGGAGACCACCACGCTCCACTTCGGCCACCTCGGGGGTCGAACCGTCGGAAGGCGGATATGCCTGCCACGCTTGACCAGCTTGTCCGGGCTCCGGCTCTGGATCTGGTGGTGCTTGCCGGGGAGGCGCACCTCGGGCGGGCCATCCGGTGGGTGCATACCAGTGAACTGGCTGATCCGACGCCGTACTTGGAGGGTGGGGAGCTCGTTCTCACGACCGGGATGAAGCTCGGGCGGTCGGCGGTGGAGCGGCGGGCTTATGTGGAGCGGTTGGCGGATGCGGGGGTCGTCGGGCTCGGGATCGGGGTCGGGCTGACGCACGCGAAGGTGCCCGCGGCGGTGGTGGAGGCCGCCGAGGAGCGGGGGCTGCCGGTGTTCGCGGTGCCGCGGCCGACGCCGTTCATCGCGATCAGCAAGATGGTGTCGTCGGCGCTGGCCGCCGACCAGTACGAGTCGGTGACGACGGGCTTCGCCGCGCAGCAGGAGCTCACGCGGGCCGTGCTGGGCCGTGAGGGCACGGCGGCGCTGATCCGGCGGTTGGCGGTGCGGCTGGACGGGTGGGCGGCGCTGTACGACCAGTCCGGGACACCCGTGCACGTCAGTCCGGCCGCGGCGCGGCCCCGGGCGGCGGCGTTGGCCGACGACGTGACGCGGTTGCGCGGGTTGTCGGCGCCCGCGTCGGCGTCGTTGCAGGGGCCGGGCCCGCAGGGGGAGCGGGTGGTGTTGCAGTCGTTGGGCGCGGACCGGCGGATCCGGGGGTTCCTGGCGGTGGGGACGGCACGGCCTGCGGCGCCGGCGGACCGGCAGATCCTGGGTTCGGCGACGTCGCTGCTGACGTTGGCCCTGGAGCAGTCGCGCGCGCTGGGCGCCGCGGAGGCGCGGATGCGGACGGCGCTGCTGCGTCTCTGGCTGGGTGCCGGCGCGGAGCCGGGGCGGGTGGCGGCGGAGCCTGGTGCCGCGTCGGCTCCGGTGGACGGTCTGGTGCGGTCGGTCGCGCAGGACCTGGGCTCGCCGTTGCCGGCGTATCCGGTGCTGGTGGCGGTCGCGCACGGGCCGGAGGTGGCGCGGACGGCGTTCGCGGAGCGGTTGGGCCAGGGCACGGGGGTGTTCGCGGCGGAGTTGGACGACGCGATGGTCGTGGTGGCGCCAGCGCGGCTGCTGCCGGACGGCGACACGGGCGCGTTCGACCGGGCCACGGCGGACCTGCCGGGCCTGGCGGTGGGCGTGTCGGGGGAGTCGGCGGGGGCGGGCGCGGAGGCGTTCCGTCAGGCGCGGCAGGCGTTCGGCGTCGGGGCACGCGCGGGGCGGGCCGTCACGGTGTACGGGCACGCGGGCGCGTCGTTGCTGCCGATGCTGGGCGACAGCGCGGTGCGGGCGTGGGCGGACGAGCTGCTGGCACCGCTGTACGCGCACGACGCGGGCGGCCGGGGCGACCTGGTCGCGTCCGTGCGGGCGTGGCTGGCGCGGCACGGCCAGTGGGACGCGGCCGCGGGCGACCTGGGCGTGCACCGGCATACGCTGCGGTACCGGATCCGCCGCGCGGAGGAGATCCTGGGCCGGCGCCTGGACGATCCCGACGCGCGGGCGGAGCTGTGGCTGGCCCTACGGGTCGCCGAACCCGAGTCGGCCGCGGCGGCGGGCCCGGACCCGGCGCAGTAGCGCGGGCGAGGCCGGGTGCGGCACCGCGTTCGCCGCGGTGCGCCCGCCGGCCGTACGGGTGTCCCGCCCGGCGGCCATACCTCCAACCCGTACTACCGCCCCTCGTTCTTTTGGACGGGGTGTACAAGGTCGCGCGGCGCCCGCGTGCCTACGGTGGGTCCAGCGGCGCACCCGCGTCCGCACCGCATGCGATTCAGGAGTTCCCGTGACCACGACTCACGCGTTCTGGCTGGCCGGTCGTCAGGAGACCGGTGAGGCGGCCTTCGACGTCACCCACTCCTACGACGGCAGCCTCGTGGGCCGGGTCAGCGTGCCGACCGACGCTCAGGTGGAGGAGGCCGTCGCCGCGGCGCACGCGGTGCGCGACGAGTTCTCCGGCCTGCCCGCGTACCGGCGTGCCGCCGCGCTGGACCACGTCGCGAAGCGGCTGGGCGAGCGGTCCGAGGAGATCGCGCGGCTGATCACCGCGGAGAACGGCAAGCCGATCAAGTGGGCGCGCGGCGAGGTCGGCCGTGCCGTGTCGGTGTTCCGCTGGGCCGCCGAGGAGGCGCGCCGGTTCAACGGCGAGGGCATGCGCCTGGACACGGACGCGGGCGGCACCGGCCGTTACGCGCTGGTCCGCCGCTTCTCGCGCGGCACCGTGCTCGGCATCGCGCCGTTCAACTTCCCGCTGAACCTGGTCGCGCACAAGGTCGCCCCGGCGATCGCGGTCGGTGCGCCGATCATCCTCAAGCCGGCCCCGGCGACGCCGCTGTCGGCGCTGGTGCTCGGCGAGATCCTGGCCGAGACGGACCTGCCGGCGGGCTCGTGGAGCGTCCTGCCGGTGCCGAACGACAAGATGCCGGCGCTGGTCCAGGACGAGCGTCTGCCGGTCATCTCGTTCACCGGTTCGGGCCCGGTCGGCTGGTCGATCATGGACTCGGTGCCGCGCAAGCACGTCACGCTGGAGCTCGGCGGCAACGCGGCGGCCGTGGTGCTCGCCGACTGGTCGTCCGACGCCGACATCGAGTGGGCGGCGACGCGGATCGCGACGTTCTCGAACTACCAGGGCGGCCAGTCCTGCATCTCGGTGCAGCGGGTCGTCGTGGACGGCTCGGTGTACGACCGCCTGGTGGAGAAGGTCATCGAGAAGGTGGCAGCGCAGGTCACCGGCGACCCGTCTGACGACACGGTCGACGTGGGCCCGCTGGTCAACGAGGACGCCGCCAAGCGCGTCCAGGCCTGGGTCGACGAGGCCGTCGCGGCCGGCGCCAAGCTGCTGGTGGGCGGCAAGCGCGACGGCGCGTCGTACCAGCCGACGGTGCTCGCCGACGTGCCGGACACCGCGACGCTGGCCTGCGAGGAGGTCTTCGGGCCGGTCCTGACGCTGACCAAGGTCGACGGGACCGAGGAGGCGTTCGCCGCGGCCAACGCGTCCAAGTACGGGCTCCAGGCGGGCGTCTTCACGCACGACCTGCAGACCGCGTTCCGCGCGCAGAAGGCGCTCGAGGTCGGCGGCGTGGTCATCGGCGACGTGCCGTCGTACCGCGCCGACCAGATGCCGTACGGCGGCGCCAAGCAGTCCGGTGTGGGCCGCGAGGGCGTCAAGTACGCGATGGAGGACTTCACGTACGAGCGGGTGATGGTGCTGACGGGTCTCGACCTCTGACGAGGAGCTTCTGAGACCGTCCCTTAGACGACGGGCCCGGCGACCTGGGGTGGGTTGCGCCGGGCCCGTTCGCTTTGTCCGGGGGCGGGGCGGGGGTGACCTTGGTCCGGTACGGGTAGGTACGGTCCGGTAACACCGGCCGGTAACGGGCGGATTCCTCCGGGGCGGGCCGGGTACAGGGTCGGGAACCCCGCACGCGAGGAGGCCACCGCTATGCCCCCTGTCACCGAACGTGAGGCGCGCAAAGTCGCCGAAGAGGCCCGCGAAAGCGAGTGGCGAAAGCCCAGCTTCGCCAAGGAGCTCTTCCTCGGCCGGTTCCGCCTCGACCTGATCCACCCGCACCCCGAGCCGTCCGCCGAACAGGTGACGCGTGGCGAGGAGTTCCTCGCCGAGCTGCGGCACTTCCTGGAGACGAGGGTCGACCCGCAGCAGATCGAGCGGGAGTCCCAGATCCCGGACGAGGTGGTGCAGGGCCTGCGCGACATCGGCGCCCTCGGCATGAAGGTCGACGTGGAGTACGGCGGCCTGGGGCTGAGCCAGTACTACTACAACAAGGCCCTGGTGCTGATCGGCGCGCTGAACCCGGCGCTTGGCGCGCTGGTGTCGGCGCACCAGTCGATCGGCGTGCCGCAGCCGGTCAAGCTGTTCGGCACCGAGGAGCAGAAGCGCCAGTTCCTGCCCCGGGCGGCGCGCGGCGTGACGGCGTTCCTGCTGACCGAGCCCGACGTGGGCAGCGACCCGGCGCGCCTGGCGACCAGCGCGGTGCCGACCGCGGACGGCAGCGCATACGTGCTGGACGGCGTGAAGCTGTGGACGACCAACGGCGTCGTGGCGGACCTCGTCGTGGTGATGGCGCGCGTGCCGAAGTCGGAGGGCCACAAGGGCGGCATCACGGCGTTCGTGGTGCAGGCCGACGCGCCCGGCATCACCGTCGAGAACCGCAACGCGTTCATGGGGCTGCGCGGTATCGAGAACGGCGTCACCCGCTTCCACCAGGTGCGCGTGCCCGCGGAGAACCGCATCGGGCCCGAGGGCTCCGGCCTGAAGATCGCGCTGACCACGCTCAACACCGGCCGCCTGTCGCTGCCCGCGATGTGCGCCGGCGGCGCCAAGTGGTCGCTGAAGGTGGCCCGCGAGTGGTCGGCGGAGCGCGAGCAGTGGGGCCGCCCGATCGCGGGCCACGAGGCCATCGCCGGGAAGATCGCGTTCATCGCCGCGACCGCGTTCGCCCTCGAGGCCGTCCTCGACCTGACCGGCCTCATGGCGGACGAGGACCGGCGCGACATCCGCATCGAGGCCGCCCTCGCGAAGCTGTACGGCTCCGAGAAGGGCTGGCTGGTCGCCGACGAGCTCGTGCAGATCCGCGGCGGCCGCGGCTACGAGACCGCCGAGTCGCTGGCGGCCCGCGGCGAGCGCGGCATCCCCGCCGAGCAGATGCTCCGCGATTCGCGCATCAACCGGATCTTCGAGGGCTCGACCGAGATCATGCACCTGCTGATCGCCCGCGAGGCCGTGGACGCGCACCTGGCGGTGGCCGGCGACATCATCGACCCCGACGCCGACCTCAAGGCCAAGGGCAAGGCCGCCGTGGACGCCGGCGGGTTCTACGCCAAGTGGCTGCCGAAGCTGGTCACCGGGCCCGGCCAGAAGCCCACGGCGTACCGCGAGTTCGGGTCGCTCGCCGGCCACCTGCGGTACGTCGAGCGAGCGTCGCGCAAGCTGGCCCGCTCCACGTTCTACGGCATGGCGCGCTGGCAGGGCCGGATGGAGCACAAGCAGGGCTTCCTCGGCCGGATCGTCGACATCGGCGCCGAGCTGTTCGCGATGAGCGCGGTCTGCGTGCGCGCCGAGCAGCTGAGGCACCGCGACCCGGACCGGGGCGCGGCGGCGTACGAGCTCGCCGACCTGTTCTGCGGCCAGGCACGGGTGCGCGCCGAGGAGCTGTTCGGCCGGCTGTGGACCAACACGGACGCGCTGGACGTGAAGGTCACCCGGCAGGTGATGGACGGCCGGCACCGCTGGCTGGAGGAGGGCGTCCTGGACCCGTCCACGCCCGGCGCGTGGATCGCGGCCGCCGACCCCGGGCCGACCAAGGCCAAGAACGTCCATCGCACGGTCACCTGACGGGGAGAGCGTGCCGCCCCTCCGGCGCCGTGGCGGCGGAGGGGCGGCCCGTCGCACCGGAACCCCGGTCAGCCGACACAATGTGTGCATGGACTCCCTGGCTGATCCCTACGCCCCGTTCTCCGACGGCGCCCGCCCGGCGGCCCGGCGCGACGTCGTGCTGCTCGGCTCGACCGGCTCGATCGGGACGCAGACGATCGACGTCGTCAAGGCCAACCCCGACCAGTTCCGGGTGGTCGGCATCTCGGCGGGCGGCGGCCGCGTCGACCTGCTGGCCGCGCAGGCGCTGGAGCTGGGCGTCGAGGTGGTCGCGGTGGCGCAGGCCACGGCCGCGCAGGACCTCCAGCTGGCCTTCTACGCCGAGGCCAAGCGGCGCGGGTACTCGACGGGCGACTACCAGGTGCCGCGCATACTCGCGGGCCCGGACGCGGCGACCGAGCTGGCCGCGTACCCGTGCGACGTGGTCGTCAACGGCATCACCGGGTCGATCGGCCTCGCCCCGACGCTGGCCGCGCTGCGGGCCGGCACCACGCTCGCGCTCGCGAACAAGGAGTCGCTCATCGTCGGCGGCCCGCTGGTGAAGGCCGTCGCGCGGCCCGGCCAGATCGTGCCGGTCGACTCCGAGCACTCCGCGCTGTTCCAGTGCCTGCGCGGCGGGCGCTACGACCAGGTGCGGCGTCTGGTGGTGACGGCGAGCGGCGGCCCGTTCCGCGGCCGCTCGCGCGCCGAGCTGACCGAGGTGACGCCCGCGCAGGCGATGGCGCACCCGACGTGGGACATGGGGCCGGTCATCACGATCAACTCGGCCACCCTGGTCAACAAGGGGCTCGAGGTCATCGAGGCGCACCTGCTCTACGACATCCCGTTCGAGCGGATCGACGTCGTGGTGCATCCGCAGTCGATCGTGCACTCGATGGTCGAGTTCGTCGACGGCTCCACGCTCGCCCAGGCCAGCCCGCCCGACATGCGCCTGCCGATCGCGCTCGCGCTCGGATGGCCCGACCGGGTGCCGGACGCCGCACCCGGCATGGACTGGACGAAGGCGCAGAGCTGGGAGTTCTTCCCGCTCGACAACGAGGCCTTCCCCGCGGTCGCGCTCGCGTGCGAGGCCGGTGCCACCGGCGGCACCGCGCCCGCGGTGTTCAACGCGGCGAACGAGGAGTGCGTGGACGCGTTCGTGGCCGGGAAACTTCCGTTCCTCGGGATCGTCGACACCGTGGCGCGCGTTGTCGGTGAGCATGATGTCCGCGGTACGGGGGGAACCGGCCTCACACTTGAGGACGTCCTCGACGCGGAGCTGTGGGCCAGGCACCGCGCCCGTGAACTAGTCGCCGATGTGCTGGGAGTGACCCGATGACGCTGCTCATGACCGTGCTCGGCATCGTCGTGTTCGTGATCGGACTGCTGTTCTCGATCGCGTGGCACGAGGCCGGGCACCTCGCCATGGGCAAGCTGTTCGGGGTGCGCGTCCCGCAGTACATGGTCGGCTTCGGACGGACCATCTGGTCGAAGAAGATCGGCGAGACGGAGTACGGCCTCAAGGCCGTCCCCGCGGGCGGCTACTGCCGGCTGATCGGGATGTTCCCGCCGGACGACGACGGCAAGCTCAAGGCCAAGAGCACCTCGCCGTGGCGCAGCATGATCGAGGAGGCCCGCGAGGCGTCCTACGAGGAGGTCGGGCCCGGCGACGAGACGCGGATGTTCTACACCCGCAAGCCGTGGCAGAAGTTCCTGATCATGTTCGCCGGCCCGGCGATGAACCTGGTGCTCGGCGTCGCGATCCTGGCGGGCGTCTGGATGGCGTACGGCGTGCCGAAGCCGTCCAACCAGGTCGGCCTGGTCGTCGACTGCGTGGTCCCGGCCACCGAGGCCGACCGCAAGTGCACCCCGCAGGACGTGCCCGCCCCGGCGGCCGCCGCGGGTCTCAAGGTCGGCGACCGCATCGTGTCGTTCAACGGCACCAAGATCACCTCGTACGGCCAGCTCCAGCCGCTGATCCGCAAGAGCATGGGCCCGGTCGACGTCGTCGTGCAGCGCGACGGGCAGCAGGTGACCCTGCACCCGGTCCTGGTCGCGAACAAGGTGCAGAAGTTCGACTCGCACGACCAGCCGATCAAGGGCGAGTACCTCGAGACCGGCTACCTCGGCTTCTCGCCGCGCAGCGTGGTGACCCCGCTGACCGCCGGCCAGGTGACCGACGAGATGCGCTTCTACATGGACAAGTCCGTCGAGGGCCTGATGCGCATCCCGCAGAAGATCCCGGCGCTGTGGGGCGCGGCCTTCCAGGGCGAGGAGCGGGACAAGGACTCGCCGGTCGGCATGGTCGGCGCGGCGCGCATCGGCGGCGACGTGCTGGCCGCGGACGCCCCGGCGGCGGCGCGCGTCATGACGATGCTGCAGCTGCTCGCGATGATCAACATCGGCCTGTTCCTGTTCAACATGCTGCCGCTGCTGCCGCTGGACGGCGGGCACATGGTCGGCGCGATCTGGGAGTCCGTGCGGCGCCGCATCGCCCGCGTGTTCAAGCGGCCCGACCCGGGGCCGTTCGACGTCGCCAAGCTCATGCCGGTCGCGTACGCCGTCGCCGTGGTCTTCATCGGCTTCACCGTCCTGGTGCTGATCGCCGACCTGGTCAACCCTGTGAAGGTCACCTGACGCTTCCGGCGGTCAACCGAACCGTTGTCGCCACGCTGTGTGCCGGTCCTGCAACAGAATCGCTCGGTAGAGGACACGTTTACGCACGAGCGTGGTGTGTGCCGTAGCGTTGGTGATCGGCTTATCCGCCGTGTCCGCCCGGTCCGCCGGTGCGGGCACGGCGGATCGCCGAGCCGCACCGTTCGTCCGACCTACACGGGACTGAATCAGCTATGACCGCGATCACCCTCGGAATGCCGTCCGTACCGAACCGGCCGATCGCACCGCGCCGCAGGTCGCGGCAGATCATGGTCGGAAACGTGCCCGTCGGCGGCGACGCGCCGGTGTCCGTGCAGTCCATGACGACGACCCTCACCTCGGACGTCAACGCGACGCTCCAGCAGATCGCCGAGCTGACCGCCTCGGGCTGCCAGATCGTGCGGGTCGCGGTGCCGAGCCAGGACGACGCCGACGCGCTGCCGCAGATCGCCAGGAAGTCCCAGATCCCGGTGATCGCGGACATCCACTTCCAGCCGAAGTACGTCTTCGCCGCGATCGACGCCGGCTGCGCCGCGGTGCGCGTCAACCCCGGCAACATCAAGGCGTTCGACGACAAGGTCGGCGAGATCGCCAAGGCCGCCTCCGCGGCCGGCGTGCCGATCCGCATCGGCGTCAACGCGGGCTCGCTCGACAAGCGGCTCCTCGAGAAGCACGGCAAGGCCACCCCCGAGGCGCTGGTCGAGTCCGCGCTGTGGGAGTGCTCGCTGTTCGAGGAGCACGACTTCCGCGACATCAAGATCTCCGTCAAGCACAACGACCCGGTCGTCATGATCGAGGCCTACCGGCAGCTCGCCGAGCGCTGCGACTACCCGCTGCACCTCGGCGTCACCGAGGCCGGCCCGGCGTTCCAGGGCACCATCAAGTCCTCCGTCGCGTTCGGCGCGCTGCTGAGCCAGGGCATCGGCGACACCATCCGCGTGTCGCTGTCCGCCCCGCCGGTCGAGGAGGTCAAGGTCGGCGCGCAGATCCTGGAGTCGCTCGGGCTTCGCAAGCGCGGCCTGGAGATCGTCTCCTGCCCGTCGTGCGGCCGCGCCCAGGTCGACGTGTACAAGCTGGCGAACCAGGTCACCGCGGGCCTCGACGGCCTCAAGGTGCCGCTGCGCGTCGCCGTCATGGGCTGCGTCGTCAACGGCCCCGGCGAGGCCCGCGAGGCCGACCTCGGCGTCGCGTCCGGCAACGGCAAGGGCCAGATCTTCGTCAAGGGCGAGGTCATCAAGACCGTGCCCGAGTCGAAGATCGTCGAGACGCTGATCGAGGAGGCGCTGATCCTCGCCGAGCAGATGCAGGCCGACGGCGTCATCGAGGGCGACCCGATCGTCGACGTGAGCTGACGGCCGGCGGGCATCTCCGCCCGCGGCCGCCGAGGCCCCCGCCCGGACACCGGGCGGGGGCCTTCGTGCGTCGTGCACGTGCTCGTTCCAACAGCGCTCCACCCGATCGAGGGTTTTCGGGCACCCCGAGGGTGACAGTACGTTAGACCCCTTTCGCTCTCGGTGATTGATCCCGATCATCGGCCGTGGGGCGACGTGCACCGCGTCGCCGGGAGGGGGCGAGGCATGCGACGCGTTCTGGCCCGAGGCATCGCCGCCGGGCTCGCCCTGGCCGCGTTCGCCTCCGTGTCCGCGCTGGCCGCGGGGTCCGAGGCGCCCGCCGCACCGGAGCCGCGTATCTCGCCCGGCATCACGTGGGGCGGCTGCCCCGCCGACCTCGCCCGCGGGCTGCGCTGCGGCACCCTCGACGTGCCGCTCGACCACGACCGGCCCGACAGCCGCACCACGCGCCTCGCCGTCGCCCTCGCCCAGGCCACCGGGCCCGGCCCCCGGCTCGGCACACTCGTGGTCAACCCCGGCGGCCCCGGCGGCCAGGGCATGTGGCTCGCCGCCGCCGTCCAGCGCGCGCTGCCGCCCGACCTGCGCGAGCGGTATGACATCGTCGGCATCGACCCGCGGGGCAACGGCCACAGCTCGCCCATCCAGTGCGTCGACACCCAGACGTACGACCGTGCCCCCAAGCCCGACCCGGTTCCGCGCACCGCCGCCGACAAGCAGGCGCTGATCGCCCGCGCCCGCGCCTACGCGGAAGGCTGCGCGGACCGCGGCGGCGACCTGCTCGCGCACGTCAGCACCCTCGACAACGCGCACGACATCGACGCCGTCCGTGTGGCGCTCGGCGAGCGGAAGATCAGCTACCTCGGCTGGTCGTACGGCACCTACCTCGGCGCCGTCTACGCCCAGCTGCACCCCGACCGCGTCGACCGGCTCGTCCTCGACAGCATCGTCGACCCCACCCCGCAGGGCATCTGGTACGGCGTCAACCTCGGCCAGGACATCGCCTTCCAGGCCCGCTGGCGCGACTTCACCCGCTGGGCGGCACGGCACGACGACGTGCTCCGGCTCGGCACCGCGCCGGACCAGGTCGAGGGCACGTTCGCGCGCGTCCTGGCCGGCGTGCGCGCCGCACCCGCCGGCGCCGTCGGCCCCGCCGAGGTCTACGACATCGTCACCTCGGCGCTGTACGACGACGACCGGTGGAACGGACTCGCCCGCGCCCTGCGCCGCTACCTCGACGGCGACCCCGCACCGCTGACCGCGCTCAACGAACCGCCCGACGAGCGCAAAGCCAACGCCGTCGCCGTCTACACCGCCGTCGAGTGCGGCGACGCCGAATGGCCGCGCGACTGGGCCGTCTGGGACCGCGACGCCGACGCCCTCAACCGCGCCAACCCGCTGCTCACCTGGCCCAACACGTGGCTGAACGCGCCCTGCGCGTTCTGGCCGCGCACCGGCCGCACCCCGCCGGCCATCAACGGCGCCGGCCTGCGCGGCGCGCTCCTCGTGCAGAACGAACGCGACGCCGCCACACCGCTCGCCGGCGCGGTCGCCATGCACCGCGCCCTGCCCACCTCGCGCCTGGTGACCGTGCGGGAGGCGGGCAGCCACGGCGTCCTCGTCTTCAACCCGAACCGCTGCGCCGCAGACGCGGCCTGGGCCTACCTGCGGGACGGCACCCTGCCCGCCACCGATGTCCTGTGCCAGGGCGCGACCGAACCGCAGGCAGGGGGCCCGCGATGAACGACGCCGCAACGACCCGGCGTCCCCTTGAGCGTGTGCCGCGACGGCGCCCGTGGCGCACCCGGCGCGCCGTGGTCGCCGTGACGGCGCTCGCCCTCGCGGCCGCCCTCACCGGCGCGGCGCCGGGCGACGGAACCGGCGCACCCGACGCGCAGCCGGAAGGCCCCGCTGCGCCCGGCGTCACGTGGGGCGGCTGCCCGACAGGCACACCGGCCGCCGAGCGCTGCGGCACCGTGCGCGTACCGCTCGACCACGACCACCCGAACGCCGGGCCGGCGATCCAGGTCGGGGTGTCCCGGTCCCTCGCCACCGGCGGCGCCGCCGAACGCCAGGGCATCCTGCTGATCAACTTCGGCGGACCGGGCGCGACGGCGGTCGGCTCGGCCGCGGCGTTCGCCCACGTACTGCCCGAACCCGTGCGGCGCGCCTACGACGTCGTCGGCTTCGACCCGCGCGGCCGCGGCACCAGCACCCGCCTGGACTGCCTCGACCTCACCACGTTCGCCCGCGCGCCCAAGCCCGACACCGCGCGCACCGACGCGGAGGGCCAGCGCGCGATCGCGGAGGCGGCCCACGGGTTCGCCGACGGCTGCCGGCGCGGCGCGCCGCAGCTGCTGCCCTACCTGACGACGCGGCAGATCGCCGGGGACCTCGACGCCGTGCGGGCGGCGTTCGGCGAGCAGAAGATCAACTACCTCGGGTACTCCTACGGCACCTACCTGGGCGCCGTGTACGGACAGCGCTACCCGGACCGCGTGCGCCGGATGCTGCTCGACAGCGTCGTCGACCCCACCCAGGTCTGGTACGCCACCGGCTTCGCGCAGGCCCGGGCGTTCTGGCTGCGCTGGCACGACTGGGCCGACTGGGTGGCCGACCACGACACCCGCTACGGGCTCGGCACCTCGCGGGAGGCCGTCCTCGCCCGCTGGAACGAGGCACGGGAGGCGCTCGCCGCGAAGCCCGCCGACGGGGTCTTCGGCGGCACCGAGTTCGACCTGGTGACCATCTCCAACCTGTACAGCGACCGCCAGTGGCCGACCCTCGCCACCGCGGTCGCGGCCTATGAGAACCGGCGGGACGCGGCGCCGCTGCGCGACCTCAAGGGCCCCACCACCCCCGACGACGAGAACTTCGAATCCGTCTTCCAGGCCGTCACCTGCGCGGACGCCCCCTCACCCGCCGACCCCGCGGTGTTCGCCGCCGACACCGCCAGGCTCAAGGACCAGTACGGCTACCTTGGCGCCGACATCGCCTCCGCGGGCGCCTGCCTCTACCTGCAGAGCAACACCGCGCCGCCGACCCGGATCGACGGCGCCGGGCTGCCGGGGGTGCTGATGATCGAGGGCACCCGCGACCCGGCGACCCCCTACGCGGGCGCGGTCCGGATGCGTGCGGCGCTGCCGTCCGCGCGCCTGGTGACCGTCGAAGGCAGCGGCAACCACGGCCAGTTCATCGGCGGCGGCGCGTGCGTCGACGACGCGGGAACGGCGTACCTCGCACGCGGCGTCCTGCCCGCCGCGGACACGACGTGCCCGGCGCTCCCGCCGCCGGACCCCGCGAAGCACACGGCGACGCCGCGGCGCTTCGTCGAGGCGGGTCGCTAGCGGGGACCCCGGGGGACCGGGCCGAGCGGGGAAGGCGCGGCGGCGGGCCGGAAAGGGGCCGTCGAGATCGCGTGGTCACGCGACCGACCACGGCATGACCGGGGGTGCCGTTGCGCCGGGCCGCAGCGGTCGGCGGCGCCCTCCGCCCGGCGGCCGGGCGCGGGACGGACCTCGGCAGGCCGGAAGTCCGCCGTGTCCGGGCCCGGCGCAGGGCGGCAGGCAGGCCGGAGACGCCAGGTGCGGCGGAGCGGCCCACGGACCTGGCGTCCCGCGACGGGTCGGCGGGGCGTGGTCCCGAGCGGCCGTGGAAGCCGCGTGCACCGGATATGTCCCGCGGCCGGGCCCGTACTCTGGTGGCGTGATCCGCAGGATGGCAGGGTGAGGCCCGTGCTGAGCTCGGTTTCCTCCAAAGTCCTCGACGGCACCGACCTGCCCGCGGTCCTGGAGGTGCTCGGCCGCGACCCGGTGGCCAACGTGTTCGTCGCGTCGCGCGTGCACCTCGCGGGCGTCGACCCGTGGCGGCTCGGCGGCGAGCTGTGGGGCTACTACGAGGGCGGGCGGCTCGCGTCGCTCTGCTACGCCGGGGCCAACCTGGTGCCGGTCGAGGCCGGCCCCGACGCCATACGGTCGTTCGCCGAGCGGGCCCGCAAGCAGGGGCGGCGGTGCTCGTCCATCGTCGGGCCCGCGGCCGCCGCGGCGAACCTGTGGGGGCTGCTGGAGCCGGTCTGGGGCCCCGCCCGGGACGTCCGCCCGGTGCAGCCGCTGATGGTCGCCACGAAGCCGTCCACGACCGTGCTCCCCGACCCGCTCGTGCGCCGGGTGCGCCGCGACGAGATCGACATCGCGATGCCGGCCTGCGTCGCCATGTTCACCGAGGAGGTCGGGGTCAGCCCGCTGGTCGGCGACGGCGGCGCGCTGTACCGCGCCCGGGTCGCCGAACTCATCGGCTCCGGGCGCGCGTTCGCCCGCATCGAGGACGGCCGCGTGGTCTTCAAGGCGGAGATCGGCGCAGTCACCCCCGACGCGTGCCAGATCCAGGGCGTGTGGGTCGCCCCCGACCGGCGCGGCGAGGGCCTGTCGGAGACCGGCATGGCCGCCGTCCTCGAGTACGCGCTGCGCGAGATCGCGCCGGTCGCCAGCCTGTACGTCAACAGCTACAACCTGCCCGCGCGGGCCGCCTACCGCAGGGTCGGGTTCGCGGAGACTGGCGCGTTCATGAGCGTCCTGTTCTGACGGCGCGATAGCGTTCCCGGCCATGGAATGGACGTGTCGGTTGATCGACCTCGCGGCGCACGCCGACGAGACGGTCGAGGTGCAGGCGCTGGCGTTCGGGCTGACCGACGACGAGATCGCGGTCCGCAGGCGGATAGTGCAACGGCACGCCCAGTTCCCGCAGGTGCGCGCGCTGGCCGCGTTCTCGCCGGACGGCCGCATGATCGGCTTCGGGTACGGCTACCCGAACCTCAAGGACCAGTGGTGGAGCATGGTCATCGAGCCGTACCTCGCGCGGGTCGGCCACGAGGACTGGCTCGACGACGCGTTCGTGGTCACCGAGTTGCACGTGCTCCCGCGCTGGCAGGGGCGAGGTGTCGGCCGGACGCTGCTGAGCCTGCTGTGCCAGGGCCAGGAGCGCACCCGGATCCTGCTGTCGGCGGTCGAGGGCGACACACCCGCGCGGCGGCTCTACACCGGCGTTGGGTTCGTGGACCTCGCGGTGCCCGTGCAGTTCCCCGGGAACGCGACGCCGTACGCGGTGATGGGCGCCGAACTGCCGCTCATGGTCGACTGACCGGGCATCAGGGCCGAAGCGGCGTCAGGACAGCCACTCGGCGACGGAGATCAGGTCCTCGCCGTTCGGATCGCCCACCGACATCGACCACAGGCCGAGCGCGAGGGCCTGCACCAGCGCCCAGCCGCGGACCCGTTCGACGTCCAGCTCAAGGGCGTTCGCCAGCCACGTGACGCGGCGCCGCACGAACGCCGCGGGGCGGGTCTCGGCGACCACGGTGGCCAACCGGTCGCGCACCAGCGCGCCCAGGTCGAAGGCCCGCTCGCCGAGCATGGGCCGCGGGTCGATGGCGAGCCACTTGGCGCGCTCGGCGGCCAGCACGTTGCCGTGGTGGCAGTCGGTGTGCAGGGTCACGATGTCCGGCTGCGTCGCGGCCAGTTCGCCGCACAGCGCGACCGCCTCGTCGAGCAGCGCGCGCGGACAGGGACCGCCCAGCTCGGTGAACCGGCGAGGCATCGACTCGGCCCAGAACCCCGCGCGGTCGGCCACCAGGTCGATCTTCGAGTCCTCGGGGGCCGGCACCCACAGGTGCCGCAGCACCTCGACGGCCTCCAGCATCGCGCGGTCCTCGGGCAGCGACCGCAGCGACACGTCCGGCTGCAGGCGCTCCAACAGCAGGGCGCCACGCGGCGGATCGGCGTCCAGGAGCCGGACCGCGCCGCGCCCGCCCCATATCCGGAGCGCGTCGGGCTCGTGCGCGGTGTAGCGGTCGACGAACCCGAGCTTGAGCGTCGCGGGCGTGTCGTCGGCCCGCCGCACGAGCAGCGTCAGGCTCAGCGCGCCGCCGGGCAGCACGGGGCGCTCGGCGGTCAGTTCCCACCAGTCCAGGTACTCGGCCGCGGTGGCGGGCAGCGCGTCCAGCCACGGCCGCGCTGCCTCCTCGCCGCACCAGCGCAGGGCGGTGCGGACGAGTCTCGCGGGCACCTCGAGGGGTGTGGTCACGACACCCCCGTCGGGGTCCCGGGCGCGCCCCCGCCCGCCGCCTTCTCGGGCAGCCCCGGGAACGCGACGCTCGCACCGCGCCACGGCACCGCCGCGATCGCGGCCTCCTGCAGCCACTTCGCCGCGGCCACGCGCGCGTCGCCCGAGGCCGCCGCCACGAGGTCGGCGATGTGCGCGGCGATGCCCTCTTCGAGGACCACGGCGAGCCGGGTCGCGTCGGCCTGCGTCTCGACCGGGAACGGCAGCGTGTACGCGGGCGCGGCGGCGCGCGGCTGCCCGCCCTCCTTGGCGATCCGCTGTTCGAGCTCGTCGCGGCGGGCCCGGTGCGCGTCGTAGGAGGTGCGCGCCTGCGCCTGCGTGGGGCCGTCGGACCTCGCGCCCACGACGCCGTAGCCGTAGACCGCGGCGTGCTCGGCGTCGAGGAGCGTCTGCAGCGACGCCACCAGCGGGGTCTCCTTGCGGGACGCGCTGGGGGAGGGGGCCGCCGGCGGGGGGACAGGTGTCGTCACGGTGTGCTCCCGAGCAGTTTCGCGTGCACGGCGTTGGCCGCGGCGACGGACGCCAGCAGGCGGGCCAGGTCGGGGGTCGCGGCGGGCAGGTCCACCAGCCGCGCGTCGGCGGCCTGTTGCTCACGGGAGACCAGGTCGGCCAACGCCGCCTGCGGCGTCCCCGGAACGGGCTCGTCCGTAGGAGTGACACCGGGCGCCGCGGGTGTCGCGGACGCGGCGGACGCCGCGGCCTTGGCACCGCCGAGCACCTCCAGGTGCCGGGCGATCTCGTCGGCGTACGGCCGCAGCCGCCCTTCGAGGGCCCCGTGCAGCGCCAGCACCGCCTGGTACCGGCCGAGCAGTGCGGCCGAGCCCTCCCGCGCGCGGTCGCGGATCGCGTCGTCCGCCTTGCGCTGTGCGGGCGTGGGCCCCGAACCGTCGTCCGAGGTGCAGGCCGTCACGCCCAGGCCCATTGCTGCGAGCGCGCCGAGTCCGGCAAGGACGGACCTGCGCGTCGGCCCCGCGTCGCGCATCGCTTCGACTCCCGCTGATCGAGTGCACCGGCTCCGCGCCGACCGCGCGGATGCTGTCGGACGCTACCGCATCAGTCCCCGTGCGGCCGGGCAGCCGCCGACGCGTGCGCGCGAACTGTTGCGGACCGGATACTGTGGTCTACCTCAGCGGCCGCCTCCCTCGGGGGCGGGCCGCCCGAAGATCGCGACAACAGCACACGCAGCCGAGGAGTCACCCGGATGAGCACCACCCAGAAGGACCGGCTGCGGGAGTTGCTGGAACCGGTCGCCGAAGCCGCCGGTGTCGATCTGGAGGATGTCACCGTCACCCCCGCGGGCAAGCGCCGCGTGCTGCGTGTCGTCGTCGACGCCGACGGCGGACTGGACATGGACGGCATCGCCGCGGTCAGCCGCGGTGTCTCCGAAGTCCTCGACAGCTCCGATGTGATGGGCAGTCAGCCCTACCAGCTGGAGGTCACCACGCCCGGCGTCGACCGCCCGCTCACCGAGGAGCGCCACTGGCGCCGCGCGGTGGGCCGGCTGGTCGAGGTGCGGCCGGTCGAGGGCGCGGCGTTCACCGGGCGGGTCGCGGCGGCCGACGCCGAGGGGGCGGACCTGGACGTGGACGGCAAGGAGCGGCGCGTCGCGTACGCCGACGTCGCCAAGGCCACCGTGCAGGTCGAGTTCAACCGCAAGTCCGCCGAGCCCCTGGACGACGCGGCGGACGACGACGAAGACGACGTCAACGACGACATGAACGAGGAGGCGTAGGACGTGGACATCGACATGAGCGCCCTGCGCGGGCTCGAACGCGAGAAGGAAATCAAATTCGACCGCCTGGTCGAGGCGATCGAGTCGGCGCTGCTCACGGCGTACCACCACACCCCGGGCAGCCACCCGCGCGCCCGCGTGGAACTGGACAAGGCGAGCGGGCACGTGACGGTGTGGGCGGCGGAGACCGACGACACCGGCGCGACGCTCCGCGAGTTCGACGACACCCCGCACGATTTCGGCCGCATCGCCGCGACCACCGCCAAACAGGTGATTCTGCAGCGGCTGCGCGACGCCGAGGAAGAGGTCACGTTCGGCGAGTACGCCGGGCGTGAGGGCGACATCGTGTCGGGCGTCGTGCAGCAGGGCAAGGACCCGCGCAACGTCATGGTCGACCTCGGCAAGGTCGAGGCGATCCTGCCGCACGCCGAGCAGGTCCCCGGCGAGCAGTACGAGCACGGCCTGCGGCTGCGCGCGTACGTGGTCACCGTGCGGCGCGGCCCCAAGGGCCCGTCGATCGGCCTGTCGCGCACCCACCCCAACCTGGTGCGCAAGCTGTTCGCGCTGGAGGTCCCGGAGATCGCCGACGGCTCCGTCGAGATCGCCGCGATCGCCCGCGAGGCCGGCCACCGCACCAAGATGGCGGTCCACTCGACGCGTGCGGGCCTCAACGCCAAGGGCGCGTGCATCGGCCCGATGGGCGCCCGGGTGCGCGCCGTCATGGCGGAGCTGCACGGCGAGAAGATCGACATCGTCGACTGGTCGGACGACCCGGCGACCATGGTCGCCAACGCGCTGTCGCCCGCACGGGTGAGCCACGTCGAGATCGTCGACCTGGCCGCGCGGTCCGCCCGCGTGACCGTGCCGGACTACCAGCTGTCGCTGGCCATCGGCAAGGAGGGCCAGAACGCCCGCCTGGCCGCGCGGCTCACCGGATGGCGCATCGACATCCGGCCCGACACCGAGGCCGGGTCCGAGCCCGGGCACACCGGCCAGGGCGGCCGGGGTACGCAGGGCGGCGGAACGGCCGACCCGCGTGGGGGCGGGGAGCGGTAGACTTAGTTGATGTCTGGTCGGACGCGGGCTAACGCATGCCCTCCTACACGTAAGCGACAGGCCCTGCCGAACGTGGCGGGCCCGGTGCGTACGTGTGTGGGATGCAGGTCCCGCGCCGCAAAGACCGACCTGGTGCGGGTCGTGGCGGTCGAGGGCGCGTGCGTCCCCGACCCGCGCGGCACCCTGCCGGGCCGTGGTGCGCATCTGCACCGCGACCCGGACTGTCTTGCCCTCGCGGAGCGCCGGAAGGCGTTCCCGCGGGCGTTGCGTGTGGCCGGGCCGTTGGACACGGCCGTGCTGCACGCGTTGGTGGCCCGGGAACTGCTGGGCCATGGATCGGAACAGCAGTACCTCGCGAGTTGGAAGTAGGTCGAGATTGCGATGAGCACTCGATGAGTACGCGATGAGTACGTACATGCGGTAGCGACGGTCCGGCGGACGACCACCCCGGACCAGAAGGAGCGACGTGGCAAAGGTCCGGGTATACGAGCTCGCCAAAGAGTTCGGAGTCGAGAGCAAGGTCGTCATGGCCAAGCTCCAAGAACTCGGTGAGTTCGTCCGTTCGGCGTCCTCGACGATCGAGGCGCCGGTCGTACGCAAGTTGACTGACGCATTCAAGAAGGACGGCGGACCCTCCGCGCGTCCTGCCGGGCGCAAGCCCGCCCCCGCACCGGCCCCCTCGGCCGGCGCCTCCGCACCGGCTTCGTCCGGTGCCTCCCCTGCCGCACGCCCGGGCCCGCGCCCGGCCGGCGGTGCCCCGACT
>NZ_JASAOI010000094.1 GCF_029953285.1 Yinghuangia seranimata
CTGCTGCGCCCGACCGGGCTCGGCGGGACCCGGGTGACGGGGCGGCGCGGGCCCGCGGCGGCCCGACGGCTCCGTGTCGCGGGCGGCCGTCGGGCCGTACGCCCCCGACGCGGAGCCGCCGGGGCGCTGCCGGAGCGGGTCCGCGCCGGGGGTGCCCGGCGGCCGCGGCCCGCTCTGGCCGATGGCGCGCCCGGCGGTGCCGGGCTGCGCGGGTCTGCGGGTGGTCGGCGCGCCGCCCTGGCCGTATCCGGAGGTGCGCTGCGGGCCGCCGCGGGCGGGTGCGGCGGGGCCCGACGATCCACGGGCCAGAGGCGATGGGGAGGGTGACATCGAGGACCTTCCTAGTCCGGGGAGGGTTCCGCGGGGCCCGGCCGGGGGGCGGCCTCGAAGAGGGCGAGCGCGGTGCGCTTCCGAATTTGGGTGGTGCGGGACGACGGGGAGGAGGTGTGGCTACGGGTGGGCGGCCCGGCCGGGGCGTCCTGGGGGCCGCCCCGGCCGGTGCCGGCACCGCTGGTAGTGCTGCCGTGCCTGCTCGTGCTCGGGTCGTACGGTCGCTCGTGCGGTCCCGCGTGTGGTCGTCCGCGTGGTCGCCGGCAAGTGGTCGCTCGCGATGCTCTTCCGTGGCGGACCCGGCCGCGCGGCGGGTGGGGTGCCCACGTACCGGATCCACCATCCACGACATCGCCTCGCGCGGGTGGTGATCCATGTGGCGAGGTCTGGCGAACCATGGCGAATCGGCGACCGCCGGAATCCTCGGCACTAGCCTCGAAAGCACCGAGCAACCTGGGGGCTCGACGTGAACAGCGGGTGGCGGCGGCGGAATTCACCGCCGCCGCACAGCGGCGGTCGGCCGTACGGGCCGACGGAGGGGCGGACCGAGATGCGGCGCGAGCGCAACACGAAACTGGTGGAGCTGTTCGCGTTGACCGGTTGGTCGAAAGGCGAGTTGGCCCGTCTGGTGAACCGGCGCGCGGCCGGGATGGGCCATCCGCAGCTGGCCACCGACACCTCGCGGGTGCGCCGCTGGCTCGAGGACGGCGAATGCCCGCGCGACCCGGTCCCGCGGGTCCTCGCCGCGCTGTTCACCGAGCGACTCGGACGTGTCATCACCTCCGAGGATCTGGGCCTCAGCGGACGCCCCCGACACCACGTGCAGGCCGTTCCCGAGGAACTGCCGTGGAGTACGAAGCGCACCGTGGACGCCCTGACCGAGTTCACGGGAATGGACCTCATGCTCAATCGGCGCGGCTTTGTCGGCACGGGATTCGCGCTCGTCGCGGGACCCGTCCTCGTCACCAACTTCGACCGCTGGCTGGGCGCCGCGGACCACATGCCGGCCGCCCAGCCCGCACTTCCGCCGCGCGGCGCCGGGTTCGGCGCGCGTGCGGCGTACGCCCCCATCGACGCGATCCCCGTCGGCACCGAGGAGGTCGCCGCGCTCGAACACGCGGTCACCGTCTTCCGCGCGTGGGACGCGAACCGCGGCGGCGGCCTCCAGCGCAAGGCCGTCGTCGGCCAGCTCAACGAGGTCGGCAACCTGCTCGTGGCGGACAACCCCGCGCAGGTCAGGCAGCGGCTGTGGGCGGTCGCGGCGAACCTGTCGGTGCTCGCCGGGTGGATGTCGCACGACGTCGGCCTGAACCCGACCGCGCAGAACTACTTCGTCATCGGCGCGCACGCCGCCCGCGAGGCGGGCGATCTGCCGCGCGCCGCCGAGGCGTTGTCGCGGGCGGCGCGCCAGATGGTGCACCTCGGTCGTGCGCGCGACGCGCTCGCGCTCATCGACCTCGCGCAGCGCACCGCGGGCGACCGCGCTACCGCCACCACGCGCGCGATGTTCCACACGATCGAGGCGTGGGCGCAGGCGTCGCTCGGACTGTCGGCGGACTGCCGGCGCACGCTCGGCAAGGCCGAGCAGGAGTTCATGCGCGCGCAGCCGCAGGACGACCCGGACTGGATCGGCTTCTTCGACAGCGCCGACCTGCACGGCATGCAGGCGCTCGTCTACCGCACGCTCGCCGACACCGACCCGACGGCGGTCCGGCCCGCGCAGGAACACGCCCAGAAGGCCATGGAGTTGCGCGCGCAGGGCCACCAGCGGTCGCAGACCTTCGACCTGATCTCGCTGGCGTCGGCGTATCTGATCGACGGTCAGCCGGACGCCGGTGCGCAGTACGCGCGGCTCGCGCTGACCTCCACGCGTGAGGTCACCTCGCACCGCACGTGGGACCGGCTCGGCGAGATGCAGAAGCTGGCCGGCCGCTACCAGGACGTGCCCGAAGTCAAGGCGCTGCGCGAGGAGATCGCGGACGGCGGGGGACCGGTGGGGCCGACGACGGCGTGACCCGCGCCGCCCGCCCCGCCCACGGCGTCAGGTGACGCGTATCGCCATGACGCAGGCGTCGTCCTCGTAGTCGGTGTGCCCCAGGCGGCTCACCACCAGGTCCACGCACGACCGTGCGTCGGCCCCCGCCAGCAGGGGGGCCAGGCCGAGCAGCACCGCGATCGAGTCGTCCATGTCGTGGCCCCGGCGCTCGATGAGGCCGTCGGTGAACAGCAACAACACGTCCCCGGCCCGCAGTTCGACGCGGGCCTCGACGTACTCGGGCTCGTCGTGCACGCCCAGCACGATGCCGCGCGGCGGATCCAGCACGCGGCCCTTGCCGGCCCGGAACAGCAGCGGCGCCGGATGGCCCGCGCGGGCCCAGGTCAGTTCCCGGCGCTCGGGGTCGTACCGGGCGCACAGCGCGGTGGCGATGGCCTCGGCCGGAAGCACGTGCAGCAGCAGGCGGTTGAGCCAGTAGAGCATGGTGCCGGGCGACGCGCCGATGACGGCGAAGCCCTCCAGGGCGCTGCGCAGCGTCGTCATGCCGGCGGCCGCGGCCAGGCCGTGGCCGGCCATGTCCCCCAGCGTGATGAGCACCGAGCGGTCGGGCAGCGCCATGCCGTCGTACCAGTCGCCGCCCACGCGCGCGGTGGCCTCGGCGGGGAAGTAGCGGGTCGCGACGTCCAGCCCCGGCAGGCCGATCGCGCGGGTCCAGCGCGGCATGACGACGCGCTGCAGCTCGGCCGCGATGCGGTGTTCGGCGCGGGCCAACTGGCGTTGGACGACAAGCTGTTCGCGGGCCTCGGTGAGCGCGGCCTGGGTCCAGCGCAGTTCGGTGACGTCCCGCACGATGGCCCACACGCTGCGCGGCGCGCCGTCGGCGTCCAGCACCGGTTCGGCGACGACGTGAACCGCGCGGGACCGTCCGTCGCCGCACAGGATGCGGAACTCGCCTTCCACCGGCCTGCTTTCGCCGAGCAGCCGGGACGCCATGCCCTCGACGACCGGGAGATCGCCGGGCAGTACGTGCGAGGGCAGGTCGTCGAGGCGCAGCGGCCCGAGCACGGGGTCGCGGTCGAACAGCGCGTACATCTCGTCGGACCAACGCACTTCGTCGGTGTCCAGGTGCCACTCGGCGCTGCCGAGCAGCCCGGCCGCGGGGCGCCGCGCGGGCGGGATCGCGTGCTCGTCGTCGTGGCCGCGCCCGCGCACCGGTTCGTCGGGCGGCAGCAGCAGGTCGCGCGGCGCCGGGCGGCATCCGGACAGCAGCGTGTCGCCGACGACCGTGTCGATGAGGTGCGGGCGCAGGTAGCGCTGCGAGCGGAGCGACTCGGGCACCGGCGGGAGCAGCGTGTACGCCTCGGCGTACGCCTGCCCGAACGGCCCGGTGTGCTCGTACCCGGCCGGGACTTCCTCCCCGTGGGGCGCGCACATGTGGGACAGGTGGTCGAGGGACTGCTCCAGGGACGCGGACAGCAGCCGGCACAAGTGCGCCTGACGTGGGGCGTCCCGCGCGAGACATACCGCGCTGAGATCCTCTGCCTGTGCGCGGAGCCGGGCCACCCGGGTCATCATCGCCGTCAGATCCGCCGCGTCGAACTCCGGCCGTTCGTGCATCAACCCGCCTACACCTGTTCCGTGCCGCCGCACTGACTCTCGCATAGGAACGCGGTTGCTGGTGGCGATTTCACCGCAATGGCGAAGACTTGCGGGCGATCACCCGAACTGACCGAAATTGACCGGTGGAACGGCGAGTTGCGTAGTGCTCCGGACGGCTTAGCGAGCGTTTGCCGAGCGCGCGGACCATCCCCCGGCGTCACCCGACCGGCCCAGTCGGCGCGCGGATGGGGTCCGTTTCGTTACACGATGGAGGCCGTCCGCAGTACGTCCCGCAACGTCCCGGCAGATCCGAGCCGAGCCTTGCCTCGTACGAATCGGAGGAAGCCGTGGGAGTCGATCCCGCCGCCGTCAGGCGCTGTCATGTTGCCGTGGACCTAGGGGCGTCCCGGACCCGAATCTACTTCAAGAACGACGGCTTGGTCGTCGACGAGCCGAGCCTGGCCGCGGTGGACACCCGGTCCGGCGGTCTGGTCGCGGTCGGCTCTGTCGCCGCCCGCATGGTGGGGCGCTCGCCCGACCACATCCGCGTCGCGCGTCCCATCGCGAGCGGAACCGTCGTGGACGCCGAACTCGCCCAGGCGATGCTGCGCCAGCTGGTGGACCGGCGCGTGTCCGTCTGGCGGCGCGCCAGCGCGATGCGGGCCGTCGTCGGCGTGCCGCACGACAGCGGCCCGCTGACCCGCAAGGCCGCGACGCTCGCGCTGTCGGGCCTCGGCATCAAGCGCGTGGAGCTCGTCGACATCCCCGTCGCCGCGGCCGTCGGCTGCGGGCTGCCGGTCGACCTGCCCGAGGCCGCGATGGTGGTGGTGTGCGGCGCCGCGTCGACGCAGATCGCGGTGCTGTCGCTGGGCGCCGTCGTCGCCTCGACGATCGTCCCGGTCGGCGGCGAGGCCATCGACCACGCGGTCGAGGAGCACCTGCGCACCCTGCACGGCGTGGTGCTGCCGGCGGGTGCGCTGCGCGAGATCTACCTGCGGCTCGGCGGCGACGAGGTCGTCCCCGTCGTCGGCAAGGACGTCGCGACCGGGCTGGCCCGCGCGCTGAGCGTCGAGTCGGCGGGCGTCCGCGACATCATGGGCACGCCGCTGTACACCGTGCTCGACGGCATCGCGGGCGTCCTGCGCCGGTCGCCCCCCGACCTGGTCGTGGACCTGGCCGACCGGGGCATCACCCTGGCGGGCGGCGGCGCGCTCGTTCCGGGGCTCGACGAGATGGTCCGCGCCGCGACCGGTATGCCGGTGCACCTTGCGCGGGACCCGCAGACCCGGGTGATCGACGGCCTGGCGCGCATGATGTCCGGTCGTCCGTCGTCCAAGTCGGCGGACGCCGACCCGGTCGGCCGCGACCCGCTCAAGGACGAGGCGGTCGACGTCGTCGCCGAGGAGACCACCGACCCGGACGCGTTCGCACCCGTCGCCTGACGCGGTACGGACAGCGCCGACGGGGCGGAGCGGACGGTACGCGGTGCACGGCCGGGGGGGGCGGGGGGGGGGGGCCCCCCGCCCCCCCCCCCCCCGGCGCCCCCCGGGGGGGGGGGGGGGGCGCCGCGCCCCCCCCC
>NZ_JASAOI010000095.1 GCF_029953285.1 Yinghuangia seranimata
GGTGCACGGCCGGGGGCCGCGGGCGGCAGTCGCCCGCGGCCCCCGGCCGCCTCGTCGCTCGTCAGGTGTCGAGCAGGCCGTGCTCGCGGACCAGCCGGCAGACGGCGGTCAGCCGCAGTGCGGCGAAGTCGTGGCCGTCCGGCGCGCGCCAGTCCGCCTTGCGGAGGCCGTCGGTGAAGCCCAGCACGTAGTCGGCGAGCAGCTCGCGCGGCGCGGTGCGCGGCTCGAGCCCGGGGGAGGGCGGCGCGAGCGCGTCGCACACCGCGGCGGCGTGCTGGTCGAGCGCGGCGGTCAGCCCCGGCTCTGCCGCACACGCGGTCAGCCGTGCCGTGTACGCGGACACCAAGCCGGCCAACGGGCAGCCGGCGGCGCCGCCTTCCGGATATATGTCCATCGCACCACGGTAACCCGGCGTGTCGTACAAATACCGCAAAACGGGACTGCAAGCATCGGGGCATGAGCGACGACGACGCCTGGTACTACTGCCTCAAGCACAGCACCGTCGAGCACGGCCCGGGCTGCCGCGCGACCGACCGGCTCGGCCCGTTCCCGGACGAGCGGACCGCGGCGCGCGCCCTGGACCTCGCCGCCGAGCGGACCCGCGACGAGGACCGCAAGGACGAGGAGTGGAACGGCTAGCGGGGGATCCGGGGCGGGCCCGGCCGGGTGTGCGGCGCCGGGTGCGCCGCCGTGTTCCGGCCGGCCTGCGGGCAGGGCGAGGGGCGGGTTCCGCGCACTCCGGACGGTCGGAACCGCTCGGTTTCCCTGGCCCTAGAACCTGTTCTATTGTTCTCCTGCGTGATCGGCCCGCCACGGGGGTGCGGGGCGGCCGCCCTGGCGCCGGCGCGTCCAGGCCGGGCCTCGGCGGGCCGGTTCGCGCCGGCGTCCAGTGACACGTGTCATCGCGCCGCCCAGGCGTAGAGCGTGCCGCCCTGCGTGAAGCCGGTGTAGGCGCCGCACTTGACCGTCGCCTTGTGCCGCGAGCCCTTCGGGAACCAGCCCGCGTGCAGCTTGGGCCTGTGGTGCGTCGGCGGCGCGGGGACGCAGTCGGCGGGGAGCGCGCCGCCGGGCAGCCGGGCCGCGAGCAGTCGGTCGTCGCCCGTGGTCGTCGTCTTGTAGCGGACCTTCGTCGCGCCGTCGGGCAGCCAGCTCGGCACCGACGCGTGGGCGGCCTTCGCGGCCTCGCCCGTCGGATAGGACGACTCCTGCTCGTGGCGGCCGGACCACTCGTTGGCCATCGGCACCCCCACCATCGCGCCGATCCCGACGACCGCGGCTGCGGTCGCGGCGACGACCAGGCCGGCCTTGAACATGCGTGTTCCTTCCGTGGGGTGGGGACTGCGTGGTTCATGATCCCGACTCGGCGGCGCGGCGCGCGTCCGCTTGCGGGGTGGTCCTGGGGTGTGTCGCTTGGGTCCGGAGGACCAGGGCGGGGTCAGACCTGAGGCGCACGCCGGGACCGGGTCGAATACGAGGTCCATACCAATATGGTCTGGACCATTCCGTTCCGAGGGTCCGCATGGATAGGGTGCGTGGCTACCGCGTATTAAGACGCGCTTAAAGAGCGCGTGTCCGCGTACGTCCGCAGGATGCACGCAGACCCGCACAACCCCCGTATTTCCGCCGCACTTCCGAAGCCCCCGGCACCGGAGACCGCGCATGTCGAACCCGCACAGTGGCAGAACCGACGAACGACCTGGCCCACTCGTGGCGCCGGAACCCAGGGCGCGCCTCGGCGCGTCCCAGGACGGCGATCCGCCGGGCCACGCCCACCGCGCCGCCCGCCGGTCCCGTGGGCTGGGCTTCTGGATTCCCGTGGCCGCGCTCCTGATCGCCGGCGCGGCGGCGTACCCCGTGTACCTCCTCGTCGGCGACAGCGGTTCCGTCGATGCCGGCTCCGGCCAGGCCGGCACGTGTCTCGCGCCGTTCGGGGGCTTCCTCCCCGAGGCGCAGCGCCCCGCGACCGTGGACTGCGCCTCCGCGCAGGCCCGTTGGATGATCACGGCGGTCCTCCCGCCCACGGCCGAGGGCGCCCCCTGCCGGAACCTGGCCGCGGACAAGGGCTACCAGGCCGGCTTCGAGTGGCGTGACGGCGACGGCAAGACGCTGTGCCTCACGATGACGCCGAACACGACGTACGAGGACTTCGACAACGTCGGGACCCAGCCCTGGGGCTTCAACCGCGCGGACTTCGACGCCCTGAAGCAGAAGCTGCTGGCCGCGACCGGCCAGAACCACCCGGGGGCGAAGACCGGGGGATAGGGAGAAGACCGCCCGGCGGGTGGCCCACGGGGGTCACCCGCCGGGCGCGTCTGGTGGTGCCGGGCGACCCGGTGGGCGCCCGCATCCCCGTCGCCGCCACGCGGTTCACCCGGCGTGCGTGCGCGTGTCGCGGCACCGGTTGTGCGCCGGGGCATACGGTGGGCGCATGGCTGTCCGACTCCTGTGGTTTCGCCGTGACTTGCGGCTCGGCGACAATCCCGCGCTGCACGCGGCCGCAGGCGTGTTCGACGGTGAACCCGCCACCGTGCTGCCGGTGTTCGTCGTCGATCCGGCGTTGTGGCGGCCCGCGGGGAACGCGCGTCAGGCCTATCTGGTGCGGTCGCTGCGTGCGCTCGACGACGCGTTGCGGGAGCGCGGCGGGGCGCTGGTCCTACGGCACGGAGCACCCGCCCAGGAGATCGCGCGCCTGGCCGCCGAGGTCGGGGCCGACGAGGTGCACGCGGCGGCGGACTTCGGGCCGTACGGCCGCGAGCGGGACGCGGAGGTCGAGGAGGCGCTCGCACCCGCCGGGGCACGGCTGGTGCGTACCGGCTCGCCGTACGCCGTCGCACCCGGCCGGGTCGCGAAGCGGGACGGCAGCCCCTACCGCGTCTTCACACCGTTCCTGCGCGCCTGGACCGACCACGGCTGGCGGGCGCCGCTGCCGGAGCCCGAGGGCGTGGACTGGCTTACCGCGCCCGGGGATCCGCTGCCCGACGAGCCGGCCGCGCCGCGCTACCTGCCGCTCGCGGGCGAGGAGGCCGCGTACGCGCACTGGTCCGCGTACCGCGACGGAGGCCTCGCCAAGTACGCCGAACTGCGCGACCGCGCCGACCTGCCCGGCACCTCGCGCCTGTCGGTGCACCTGCGCTTCGGCGAACTGCACCCGCGCACCCTCCTCCACGAGGCGGGTGCGTCCGCCCAGGCGTTCCGCTCCGAACTGTGCTGGCGCGAGTTCTACGCCGACGTTCTGTGGCACCACCCCGAGAGCGCCCGCTCCTACCTGCGCCCGGAGTTCGCGCGCATGGACCACGACACGGGCGACGACGCCGACGGGCTCTTCGACGCTTGGCGCGCCGGGCGCACCGGCTTCCCGTTCGTCGACGCGGGCATGCGCCAGCTGCTGGCCGAGGGCTGGATGCACAACCGCGTACGCATGGTCGTGGCGTCCTTCCTCGTGAAGGACCTCCACCAGGAATGGACGCGCGGCGCCGCGCACTTCATGAGCCGCCTGGCCGACGGCGACCTGGCGTCCAACAGCCACGGCTGGCAGTGGGTCGCGGGCTGCGGCACCGACGCCGCGCCGTACTTCCGGATCTTCAACCCGGTCGCCCAGGGCCGCAAGTTCGACCCGGACGGCGACTACGTCCGCCGCTACGTCCCCGAACTCCGCGGCGTCCCGGGCGCGGCCGTCCACGAACCCTGGAAACTCCCCGGCGGCACCCCCGCGGGCTACCCGCCCCCGGTCGTCGACCACGCCGAGGAACGCGCCGAGGCCCTCGCCCGCTACGCCCGGGTCCGCGACCAGAGCCGCGCGGCCGACTGAAGGGTCGGCCCGGGCGCTCCCCACCCCGCCTTCACGGCAGGTCGCTGTCGCCTCCCACGTTGTGGATCATCCGCCGCAGCACCCGCATCGTCACCACGAAGTCCGCGTCGTCGACCCCGTCGTGTATCCGCGCCGTCGCCCGCGCCATCCGCTCACGCGTCCGCGCGAGCCCGGTCTCCCCGGCCGACGTCAGATCGAGCACCCCACCCCGTTCGACCAGCCACCCGCGCGCCACGAGTTCGGCGAACACCGGCTCGAAGGCGACCCCCGGATCGGCGAACGGTTGGAGCCGCCGCGCGAGGTCCTCGGGCGTCCACGCGCCGGGGGACCCGTCGACGTGATTGAGCGTCCACCAATGCGGCTGCCCCAGCTGCTCCTTGGCGAGCGTGGCGCGCAGATGCGTGATGACCGCCTTGTGCGCGACGCCGGACCAGTAGCCGATCGGCTGCGCGGCGAGGGCTGTGTCGGAGTACTCCGTGATCGTCATGGCCAGAGACTAGGAGTTGAAGTCAACTTCAAGTAAAGGGCCATGGATCACCGTGATCGCGACCGTCGGGACACAGCACAGAAGTTCGGGATTTCCCCAACCAGCGGGCAGCCCGCGCCCTAGCATGAGGCGGGGATCACCCGCACGCCTCCGACGCGCTGTTGTGCGCCGCGCGTGCGCGTGCGCGGGGGACGAGGGGGCGCGTTGGCCGACGAACCAGTGACCGATGTGCGCGAACGACTCGGCAGCCTGATCGACGACCTGTGGGACAGGCCGTGCGATGTGTGCGTGGACATCTCCGCCGAGGACGAGGCGATTGAGGTCGGCGGCCTCGTCCAGGAGCGCCTTTCGGCCGATCCGAGCCTTGCGGCCGTCATGCTGCGCCTCGACAAGACCCATGACGTCGGTCCGGTCACCCGTCGCTCGCTCGCCGTCGCCGAGGGGCTGGCCGGGAGCGGCGGCGCGGAGACAGCCGTCGGCGACGGCGCCGAACTCCCCGGCCGCTCCACCCGGTTCCGAGTGATCGAATTCTCCTGTCCGGACTGCCACGCACGCGTCCTGCGCTCCTACTACGACGAGCGCTGTCTGCCTCTCTGCCCCGACCACGGTGTGATGGAGCTGGTGCGGTGAAACTCGACGGCGCGCTGCAGCCGCCATCCGCGCTCGGCGCGGGGAGACGCGTTTTCCTCGTCGGCTATCTCCCCACATATGCCGCGCTGCTGTTCCTGCTCACGCTGGCATGGGCGGGGGCCCGCGCCTGGCGGCCACCCGTTCGCGGCGGGCTGCATTTCACGGACGCCTGGGAAACGGCCGCCCAGCTCGGCGTCGGTGAGGTGCTGGCGATCGCTCTCGCGGTGACCCTCATCGCGGTGGTGTCCCAGCCTCTGCAGTTGGCCATGGTGCGGCTCCTGGAAGGCGACTGGCCGAGCCGACGCGCCACTGAGTGGGCCCGGAACCGGCAGATCGCGCGACGGCGACCCTTGGTGGACGCCGCGGAACTGCCCGCGCCCGGAGCCGCCCCGCCCACCGACGCCGAAGTGCAGGCCGCTGGGCACGCGGGCGCGGAACTCCGACGCAGGTACCCGCTGCCCGACCACCTCGTCCGCGCGACCGCGCTCGGGAACGCCCTGACCGCCGCCGAGGACACCGCGGGCAGCTGGTACGGCCTCGACGCGGTCGTCGCCTGGCCACGTCTGTACCCGGTCCTCGGCGACGCTGTGCGTGCCGTCGTCGACGACCAGCGCGACCGACTGGACGCCGCCGCCCGCATGGCGGTCACGATGGCCGTGACCACGGTGGCCACCGTGGTGCTGCTCATCCGCACTGAATGGTGGCTGCTTCTCGCGCTCGTCCCCGCGGTACTGGCCGTGGCCGCTTACCACGGCGCGGTGCATATGGCCCGCGCATACGGCCAGAGCATCCACGTCGCGTTCGACCTGCACCGCTTCGACATGCTCCAGGCCCTCGGCGTGCCGCGTCAGGCGTCCGTCGCGGCCGAGCGGACGTGGAATCGGCGGCTGTGCGACCTGTGGCGCCAAGGGGTGCCGCTCCCAGACGACTTCCGCTACACCGGCGCGGATCCGACCGGAGGTCAGCCATGAGCGTCCTGCCCTACTCGCTGATCGTCGGTCAGCGCGAGCTCGACACCGCGCTGCGGGTGGCGTACGTGAACCGCGCCGTCGGCGGTGTACTGGCGGTGGGCCCGCGCGGCACCGCCAAGACCACCATGGTGCGGGCCTTCACGGACATGGTGACCGACACGCTGCCCGTCGAACTGCCGCTGGGCGCCACCGAGGACCGCGTGATCGGCGGTTGGCAGATCGACCAGCTGATGAAGGGGAAGACCGAGGAGAAGGACGGCCTGCTGGTCGAGGCGTCGAATTCCCCGTCCGGGCTGCTCTACGTCGACGAGGTCAACCTCCTCGACGACCACCTCGTCAACATCATGCTGGACGCCGTGGCCACCGGACACGTCGAGATCCAGCGCGAGGCCCGGTCGGAGCGGGTCGCCGTGAAGTTCACGCTGGTCGGCACGATGAACCCCGACGAGGGCGGGCTGCGGCCGCAACTGCTCGACCGCTTCGGCCTGGTGGCGGGCGTGCGGTCGACCGCGTCCGGTGAGGCGACTCCGGACGCGGGGATGGACGAGCGCGTCGAGGTACTCCGCAACGTGCTCCGTTACGAAGCCGAACTGGACGACCCCCACTCCGCGTTCGTCAACGACGCGCGGGCGCGCAACGCCCTGGTCAAGCGCAGCCTCGACGCGGCCCGCGACCTGCTCGCCGAGGTGCGTCTCGATGACGACATCCTGGAGATGTGCGCCCAGCTGGCGCAGGTGTTCAACGCCGAGGGGCACCGGGGCGCACTCGTCCTGGCGCGCGCGGCGCGCGCCGTCGCAGCGATCGAGGCTGAGCCGCAGGTGGTTCCCGGCCACGTGCGTGACATCGCCAAACTCGCGCTCGCACACCGCCGCGGACTCGCGGAGACCGGCAGCATGCCCGACTGGACCGAGGAGGACGAGAAGAAGATCGACGCGGTGCTCCCACCGCCCGAGGACTGACCGATGGGGACCCCGGAGGAGGAGCGGCCCCTGCAGCGTGCGCTGCGGCTGATCGCGTACGTGGCCGCCGAGCCGCGCGTCGGCGGTGTGCTGTTGCTCGACGTCGACGGACTGCTGCTCGACATGGTCGCCGAACGCCTCGCGGCCCGGCTCGCCGAGAGCCTGCCCGGGCGCGAGGACCAGGGGAACATCCCTGGCGCGCCCGCGCCGTCGGGCATCGCGACGCAGGGCGACCCGGGGGCGGACGACGCCGTGGGCGGTCACCGGCGTACCGGCACGGGTGTCGTCACCCTCGGTGCCTGGACCCGTGAGGAGCACCTGTGGCTGCGCATGGGGATCACGCCGAAGGGTTTCCGGCAACGCCCGGGGCTGCTCGTCGAAGACCCTGCCGAGCCGCCGTCGGTGATCGTCGTTCCCGACCTCGCGCACGCTTCCGCCGCCGTGCTGCGCGCCGCCGTCACCATGGTGGGCGCCACAGTCGCGAGCGCCGAGACCGCCGGGCAGAGCCAGCGCTGGCGGCCGCGTGCCGTCTGGCTGGCCGGGGTGCGCAAGGCCGACGCCTCGACGCTGTCGCCCCACTTGACGGACCGTTTCCCGATCCGGATCGATGCCTCGGACTGGCGGCGGGACGTCGGCGGACTCGACCCGTTCGAGGACCTGTCCGACGCCGAGCTCGGCCGTCTGGTGCCGCCGCTGCCCGTGGCGCCACAGCCTGGACGGCTGCCCTCGATGTCGGACGCCGCGGTGCTGGATGTCGTCCACCGTGTCCCCGGTAGCCCCGGCCCGCGCCGCGACCTCGCGCTGGCACGCATCGCCCGTGCCGTCGCGGCCGAGGCCGGCGCCTCCGAGGTCGCGTCGGCGCACGTCGAGGAGGCGGCCGGGCTGCTCGACATCACCTTGGCCCCCCGCGCGGCCGCGAAACGCCCGAAGGGCCGGCGCGCGAGACCACCCGAGGTCGTTGTCCAGCCCGTGGTGCCCGGCGGGGCGGAACGCGGCGCGACCGCCCCGGAGCCGGCCCCGCCGGCCGACCTGATCGACGTACACGTGCAGCAGCCCGCCGAACTTCCGGCCACCCCGGGCCGATTCGATGTGACTGCCGCCGTGTCGCTCTACATCGAGGACGACCCGGAGATTCTCGCGCCGCGGCGCACCCTGGTTCCCGAGGGACCGTGTTCGGCGCGCCGCGACCGGCGCGGCCGTGCTGTCGGCGTCGAGCCGTGCCGCGACATCCACGACATCGCCGTGGTGCCCACGCTCTTGGAGGCCGCGAAATTCCAGCGCGTGCGCCAGGGGCCGAAGGCCGGCCCGGGCCGCCTCGTGCTGAGCCCGGCCGATCTGCGGCAGTACCGCAAGCGCGGGAGGGCGTCCGCCGCGTTGGTGCTGGTCCTCGACCATTCGTGCCGCGGCGACTGGGACTGGCTTCCCGCGCTGCGGCGCCATCTGCGCTGGGCCCACGAGGTGGGCGCCGAGGTGGTGGTCGTCGAACTCGGCCACCGCGCGGGCCTGGCGGCGCTCGGCGCCGAGCGGTTCCGGGCCGATTCGATCGCCGACCCGCATGTCGGTTACGCGCTGGACCGCCGCCCGGCGTCCGGGACCGCGACACCGCTGGCACACGCGCTCGACGTGGCCGTGCACGAGACCCGCCGCTTCCTGCGCCACCTGCGCACCGGCAGCGGCCACGTGCGGCTGGTCGTCGTCACCGACGGCCGCGGCAACGTTCCGTTGGGAGCGAGTCTGCGTCGCCGGTTCCCCGACCCGATCGGTCGGGAAGGCGTCGAGGACGCGCTCGTGACCGCCGCCGTACTGCGCTCGTTCAAGCACGTGTCCGGCGTCGTCGTGGCGCCGGAGGTCGTCGGATGCCCGACACTGCCCGGCGAACTCGCGGACGCCATGGGTGCCCGGCTGACCGTGGTGCGTCGGGGCCCTGGCGCCACGACGGGGCGTGCGTCATGACGCCGTCCCGGCCGGGCGGCGCGCTGCGTCTCGTCGACGGTGACGACGCCGTCGAGGTGGCGCCCGCCGAGTCGGTTCCGCTGCCGGAAGGCACCGTCACCGACGTCGGCCCGCCGCGCGGGCTGCCCCCCAAGTCGGCAACGCTTAAAGGTGCTTTGCCCGATAATGTAGCGATGCTGCGCGTAGAACCCACGGGTACCGGGACGGACGAACGGTTCGCGCTGCACTTCCACCGCTACGGGAAGCAGTTCAGCGTGCTGGACGCTTTGGATCTGCGCGCGCAGCGCAGGAACGCCTTCAAGACCTTCGCCGAAGTAGCCGACACGGCCTATCGCGGGGAGGGATCGCTCGCGCCGGGCACGTGGAGCGATGCCCACGACGACCTCGTGTACAAGTGGAAGAAGCTGACCACACTCGGCACTTGGCTGTGCCCGCTCATCAGCGAGGGGGAGCACACCGAGCAACGGGTCGCCACGGCGGAGCGCGCGCACGCCGCCGCGGACCGCGCGGGCGACGCGGTCACGGCCGCGGAAGAGGCCCGGGAATCCGACTCGGCGAAGGCCGCCGGGCCACGCCTGATCATCATGGACACGACGACGTTCGAGATCCCGTGGGAGCTGTACTGCGCCGACCACGGAAGCGGATCGCCCGCTGCGCAGACCGGTCGCTATCTCGGCGCGTGCCTCCCGGTCGTGCGGTTGCCCGGGCTCGACGATGCCGGGCTGGGCCGGTACATCGACGGCCGGCGTACGGCGGACGGCGGCATGCTGGTGTACGACGCGCTCGGCCCGCAGGGTCCGCCCCGCCGCGACGACCCGTTCACGGCATACGAAGTCCGCTCCCGTGCGGTGTCGATGGACGACCTCGTCGACCGCCTGCGCACGGTCGACGACCTGCTGGCGTTCGTCCTGATCCGCTGCCACGGCACCTACGACGTGGGCACGAACACCGTAGCGCTCGGCGGTATGTCCTTGGTCAAGTTCTCCGCGAAGGACATGGCAGGGCTCGCGGCGAACGGCTCGGTCGTGCTGCTCAGCGCGTGTGGATCGGCTCGTCAGATCGGCGACCCGCCGGACAGCTTCGCGTTCACCTTCCTCCTCCGCGAGGCCAGCGCGGTCGTGGCCACCGTCGCGGACATCCCGGTCGCGAGCTCGCACGGGTTCGCCGTGCAGCTGATCCAGGAGGCCGCGCGGCAGCCCGGAGGGGTGGACGTGCCCCGCCGACTCATGGAGCATCGACGTAGGAAGACGGCGAGGCTTCAAGGGGACGGCGCCTCCGACACGGCCTACAAGGCCTTGTTGGTGGCCTTCATGTACACCTATTACGGGCACCTGCACACGACACTGCGGATCGCACGGCCGGACAAAGGGAGCCGGGATGCCTGACGACACCGGCGTCTCGCTGGCCCCCGTGGTCAGCTGGCCGCGCACCGCGGAGGTCGGCAAGCCCTACCTGGTCACCGTCGACGTGCGGCACGAATCCACGTGCGAAGCATGGCCGTACGACGCGGAGGAGTACGAGATCGGCTGCGTGCTCGACGGCAGGCCCGGCCTGTCCGTACGGTCGGTGGGGGAGACCACGCTTGTCGTGCACCGCTTCGGGGGTACCTACCAGCCCGCCCGGTTCGTTGCCGAAGCGCTGGGCGCGCCCTCCGTCGACGCGCCCTGCGAGCTGCGGCTGACGCTGCTTACCGCGGGCGGGTTGCCGTTCCGCACGGACGCGTTGCCGGTTCAGGTGGTCCCCCCGATCGACGACACGGCCGACGACCGAATCAAGGTGCCGGACCATCGAGGCCCGCGATCGCTGCCGCGGCTGGACCCCGCCGCGCCCGCGCGGGGCCGGGGTCGCCGTTGGTACCGCCGTACCGTGCAGGTCATCGGCGTTTCCTCGCGCCGTGCGGACCAGGCGTACTGGGGTTGCCTCATCGCGCCCGATCTGGTGCTGACCACGTCGACCGCGGTGCGCGGCAGCCGCGGGGTCCAGGTGGTCAGTCGTGTGGACAAGGCCGAGGGCCCGGGGCGCGTGGTGTGGGACGGCGCGGACAGCGTCGGCGACGTGGCTCTCGTCCGCGCGCCGGGCATCGCCTCCGACGTCGCGCCGGTGCGCTGGGGGCGGCGGATCTCCAGGTCCGGACCGATCGGCTGCCGCATCATGGCGATGCAGGACTCCTGGGCGCAGATGCTGGACGCCGAGATCCGCGACCAGCCGCAGCCCGCCGACGGCTACTGGCAGGCATGCGCGACGAACTGGCCGTGGCCGCTGCACGTGACGCGGGACGACAGATGGAAGGGCATGGGCGGAGTCCCGTTGTTCTGCGGTGAGTTGCTTACGGGAGTCGTGGTGGGCACGCGGATGCGGCCCCCGCATCGAGTGTTCCTCGACGTCCTGCCCGCACAATGGCTGTGCCAGGACGCCGACTTCCTCGCCGCGCTCACGGAGTCCGGGGCGGCCGCGGCGCCGCTCGCGGAGCCGCTGGAGCTGCCGGGCACCGCGGGCCCGCCGCAGCGCCCCGCCGGCGAGCCGGATTCGTGGGAGGAACCGCCGGATCACGTCCTGCTTGCCGCTCTGGACGCGCTCGAACCGTGGTGGACGGCAGAAGGCACCGCCGCGCGCCTCCTGCACGGCCCCGGCCGGACCGGGAAGACACGGATCGCCGCCGAAGTGGCCCGCAGACTCCGAGCCGACGGCTACGCCGCGGTGTGGTTGGACGCCGCCGCGCCGCCCGCCCGACTGCGGCACCTTGCCGAGGCCACGGTCCCGATACTGGTCGTTCTGGACGACGTGGAGGCGCGCGGCACGCATTGGCGCGCGATGCTGGACCGGCTGGGCGAGGCGTCCGGCGGACGTGACGTCAAAGTGCTCGCGCTGGGACGCCATCCGGACCCCGACCTCGACGGGTACCCCGGCGTCGACGCGGCGAATGTCGGCCTCGTCGGCGTCGTCGGCCGCTGATGGCGTCCGTGGGCCGGTCGGACACGGCGGGGCCGGGACGGTGTGTCGTCCCGGCCCCGCGGAGTTCGGCGCGGGTCAGCCCAGTTCGTTGCCCAGGATGGAGATGAAGGAGACCATCTCGCCCGGGTAGCCGCCCAGGTTGTGGGTCAGGGCGAGCTTGCGGTCCGTGGCCGGGATGCGGCGGTTCTCCGGGGCGTCGCCGCGGAGTTGGAGCCAGGCCTCGAACATCATGCGGAGGCCGGAGGCGCCGACGGGGTGGCCGAAGGACTTGAGGCCGCCGTCGGGGTTGACCGGGAGGCGGCCGTCGAGGTTGAAGGCCCCCGCGAGGACCTCCTTCCAGGCGGTGCCGCGGTCGGCGAACTGGAGGTCCTCCATGAGGACCAGTTCGGTCGGGGTGAAGCAGTCGTGCACCTCGGCCATGGCGATCTCGTTGCGCGGGTCGGTGACGCCGGCCTGGGCGTAGGCGTCCTTCGCGCAGGCCGCGATCTCCCAGAAGGTGGTGTAGTCGTACTCGGGGTCGATGACGCCCGAGCCGTTGCCCGCGACCATCGACAGCGCCTTGATGAACAGCGGCCTGTCGGTGTACTTGTACGCGTCCTCGGCCCGCACCACGATGGCCGCCGCGGCACCGTCCGCGACGCCCGCGCAGTCGAACACGCCCAGCTGGCCGGCCAGCTTCGGCATCGCCGAGATCTTCTCGGGCGCGATCTCCTTGCGGAACTGCGCGCGCGGGTTGCGGGCGCCGTTGTAGTGGTTCTTCGAGGCGATGTGGGACAGGACCGCCCGCATCTCCTCCTCGGAGACGCCGTACTTGTGGCCGTACGCGGGCGCCACCATCGAGAACATCGCCGCCGCGGTGAGCGTGCGCGCGGTGCCGTCGCCGGGGACCGGGAAGGCGTTCAGGCCCTGGTAGCCGCCGTCCTTGACCTTCTCGACGCCGATCGCCATGGCGACGTCGTAGGCGCCCGACGCGACCGCGTACGCGGCCTGCCGCAGCGCCTCCGAGCCGGTCGCGCACATGTTCTCGACGCGCGTGACGGGCTTGTTCTGGATCTGCAGCGGCTTGGACAGCACCATGCCGCTCATGCCGGTCTGCGCTGTGCCCAGCCAGAACGCGTCGACGTCGTCCTTCGCGATGCCGGCCGACGCGAACGTCTCCTGCGCGGCGTCGATCAGGAGGTCGTCGGCGCCCTTGTCCCACGCCTCGACGAAGGGCGTGCAGCCCATGCCGACGATCGCGACGCGGTCCTTGATGCCGTGGGATCCCATGCTCAGGCCTCCGTCTCGGTCGCGGCGGCGGCGGTCCGGACGGGACGCGCCTTCCAGAAGTAGTTGTGGATGCCGTCGGCGGTGCCGATGCGGCGGAACGTCAGCTCGACGCGGTCGCCGATCGCGACCTGGTCGGCGTCCATGTCGGTCAGCTCGATCGGCAGGCGGCCCCCACCGTCGAAGTCGACGACCGCGAACACCACCGGCGGGGACGGCGAGTAGGCCATCCGGTCGATCGTGAAGGTCTTGACCGTGCCGAGCGCGTCCGCCATCGGGATCGCGTCCATGTCGTCCACCGTGCCACCGCGCATCGAGACGCGCGCGGGCGGCAGGTGCACCGCGCCGGAGGAGCGGTCCTGCGAGCCGACGAGGCCGAACTTCCAGTCCGTCGACCGCACCGCGGCGGACGACGAGGTACGCGCCGGCTCGGGCCGGCGCGGCGGCTCGACCTGGAGCGTGCCGCGCCAGGCCAGGAACTTGCCGTACGCGATCGGCGCACCGCCCGCGACCTGCTCGGCGACCGGCCGGACCGGCGTGTACGAGCCGAGCGCCTCGGTGGTGCGGAACAGGAACACCTCGGCGCCGTCCGACAGCACGACGACGGCGACGACCTTGCCGGCGGCGGCGTCCGTCCCCGCGAGGGTGTCGAGGACGGAGGCCAGCAGCACACCCGGGTGCGCCGCGCCGGTGGTGCCCACGGTCGCGGCGAGGTCGTCCGCGAGCACCCCCTCGCGCACGCCCAGCTTGCGGCCGAGGCCGGCCACGGCGCGCGCGTGCAGGCCGGTGACCACGGCGTGGTCGACCTGGTCGGCGGTCAGGCCGGTCGACTTGAGGGCGTCGGTCCAGGCCTGGCGTCCGGCGGCGAGGTACTGGTTCTCGCCGAACTTGTCCTCCCACAGCTTCGACCGGGTCTCGCCCGGCGCGCGCCAGCGGTCGACGAACTCGGCGGTCGCCGACGCGCCGCCCAGGTACTCGGCGACGAGCGCGCCGTCGCCCGCGCCGCCGACCAGCAGCGCGGACGCGCCGTCGCCGCCGGCCGCCTCGTCGCCGGAGCCCGGCAGCCCGCCGCGGATGTCCGAGCCGATCACCAGCGCGGTCGAGCCGCCCTCGAGGGCGAGCCGCAGCACACCGGCCGCCGAGCGCACCGAGCCGGTCGCGTCGATCGCGGGCACGCCCGCGTCGAGGCGCAGCGCGGCGTGGATCGCGGTGGCGTTGGTGCGGTCCGCGTACGCGGGCGTCACCGTCGCGAAGAGCAGCGCGCGCGGCGCGGCGCCCGGGGTGGCGCGCAGCGCGTACCGGGCGGCCTCGACGCCGAGGGTCGTGGTGTCCTCGTCGAACGAGGCGACGGTACGGGTACCGCGCCCGCCGCCGGTGCCCGCGACCGGGGCGATGCCCTTGCGGTCGAGCCGCCGGTACGGCAGGTAGGCGCCGTAGCCCAGGATGCCGCGCACGGCCCCTCCCTGGTTCGGTGTCGTCATCGTGGTCAGTACCGTCGCTTCCGCTCGTCGGCGCTCGCCGTGCGGCGAGTCGTCGCTGTCCAGTAGGTCGGGTGGGTCGGGTGGGTCCGCTTGCTCGGGCCGAACCCGGGTGCGGGCGGCGTCAGCCGGTCGCCCCGTTCTCGGCGAGGCGGGCGATCTCCTCGTCCGACAGGCCCAGTTCGTCGCGCAGGATGGCGGCCGTGTGCTCGCCCAGCCACGGGACCCGGGTCTCGGGGCCCTCGGCCATCTTGGAGAGCTTGACCGGGTTGCCCGGTGCGAGCACCGGGTCGGGGTGGCCGTCGGTGCGCTCCATCTCGACGACCATGTTGCGGTTCTTGATGTGCTCGTCCTCGATGACGTCGCCGGGGTTGTACACCGGGCCGGACGCCACGCCCACCGCGCTCAGCGCGGCGCACGCCTCGAGGCGGGTCTTGTCGGCGGCCCACGCCTCGATGCCGGGCCGGATGACGTCCTCGACGTGGTTGAACCAGTCCTGCGGGCCGGCCAGCCGCGGGTCGTCGACCCACTCGGGGTGGCCGATCAGCTCGGCGAGGCCCTTGAACATGTGCGGGCGGCCGCACTGGATGATCAGGTAGCCGTCGAAGGCCTTGAAGGAGTGGTTGATCAGCGGCGCGAGGCCGGGGTCCTTCATGCCCATGGACCAGTAGCTGAGGCCGGCGTCGTTGAGCGCGACCATCGCGTCGTACATGGAGATGTCGACGTACTGGCCCACGCCGGTCTGGTCGCGGTGCCGCAGCGCGGCGAGCACGCCGATGATCGCGAACAGCGCCGAGCCGGTGTCGCCGAGCGCGCCGAGCGGCGAGACCGTCGGCGCGATGCCGGGGGTGCGCTTGAACTCGTACAGGCCGGCCATGCCCTCGGCGACCGGCGCGTACGCCGGCCAGCCGGCGTAGGGGGTCTCGGTGGTGTTGCCGAAGCCGGACACCGACAGGTAGACGGCGCGCGGGTTGATCTCCGCGATGTCCTCGTAGCCGAGCCCGAGGCGACCGGCGACCCCGGCCTTGAAGTTCTCGCAGACGATGTCGGCCTTCTTCGCGAGCTCCCGCACGATCTTCAGACCGTCGGGGTTCTTGAGGTCGACGGTGATGCTGCGCTTGCCGAGGTTGTTGCGCAGGAAGGTGATGCCGACCTTGCGGCCGTCGGGGTCGGTCATCGCGGGCAGCGAGCCGCGCCCGGAGTCGCCGACGCCCGGCGACTCGACCTTGATGACGTCGGCCCCGAGCCGTGCGAGCATCTGCGTGGCGTAGGGGAGCGCCTGCATCTGCTCGATGGCGAGCACCCGGATCCCGTCCAGGGGCTTGCCGAATCGCTGAAGGCCGTCGCCCGCGACCTCTCCGACGCGCATTGTGTCTCCGTCCATGGTGGTACCCGTTCCGGCCGGATGACCCGCCTGACCTGGGCATCCCCCACCCCGGCCAGGGGTTTCCACCCTGCCTTGCCACCATAGCTGACGGAGAGTCAGATCAGCAGGGGGCCCGGGCGTGACGGACGGCACCTCCGCCGCCCCGCGCCCGGGCCGTGACCTGCGGATTTCGGGGTGTGTCAGGGCCGCTTGGCCACCACGTCGATCTCGACCAGGAAGTTGTTCAGGTCCGAGCCGACCGTCGTGCGCACCGGGTACGGCTGCGGGAAGTACTCCCGGTAGACCTCGTCGTACGCCTTGAAGTCGCGCTGCAGGTGCTGCAGGTGCGTCGTCACCTTCACGACGTGGCTGAAGTCCAGCCCGGCCTCGGCGAGCACCGCCCCGAGGTTCCTGAGCACCTGGTGGGTCTGCGCCGCGACGTCGTCGCCGACCAGCGCGCCGGACGCGTCGAACGGCGCCATCCCGGCGGTGTAGACGAAGTCGCCGAGGTCGAGCGCCTGCGAGTACGAGCCGCCGGGCGGCGGGGCGTCGGGGCTGCGGAGTTCCTTGCGGGTCATGGTGTCGCTCTCCGAGAGGGGGGACGGACGGGGGACGGACGGAAACGGGGGAGGGGAGTGCGAGGCGCGCCGCGCGGGACGGACGGGAAAGCCTCGCCGGGTCAGCGCAGCACCGCCTCCTCCGCGTCGACCCGGTGCAGCAGCTCCAGCTCGGGGCGGCGCGGGAGGCCCTCCCAGTCGCCGGGCACGGTCACCGCGAAAGCGCCCGCGGCGGCCGCGGTCGCCAGCCGGGCCGGCACGTCCGCCCCCGCCAGCAGCTCCGCGAGGTAGCCGGCCGCGAACGCGTCGCCCGCGCCGACCGGGTCGACGGCGGCCACCCGGTGCACCGGGGCGTCGTACGCGACGCCGCCGACCACCGCGACGGCGCCGCGCGCGCCGCGCTTGAGCAGCACCTGCGCCGGGCCGAGCGCGGCCAGCGCGTGCGCGAGGGCGTGCGGCGGGGTGGCGGTGTGCCCGGGGCCCAGCACCAGGCGCGCCTCCTCCTCGGTCGCGAACACGACGTCGGCCCGTGCGACCAGGCCGCGCAGCACGGGCGCGGCCTCCTCCGGCGGCCACAGGGCCGCCCGGTAGTTGAGGTCGAGCGACACCAGGCCGCCGGACATGGCCACCGCCGCGTCGACCGCGTCGCGCGCCGACGCCGACAGCGCCGGGGTTATCCCGGTGACGTGCAGCAGCCGGCAGCCGCGGATAGCCTCGCCCGGCAGGTCGCCGACCGCCAGCCGGGACCCCGCGCTGCCCGCGCGGTAGTAGTGGACCTGCGTCGCGGTGCTCGTGCGGCGCGCCTTGACCATCAGCCCGGTCGACGCGCCGGGGTCGACGACCGCTCCGGTGATGTCGACGCCCTCGCCCGCGAGCACCGCGGTGACCAGTCGGCCGAACTCGTCGTCGCCGACCCGGCCGACCCACGCGGTCGGCACGCCCAGCCGGGTGAGACCGACCGCGAGGTTCGACTCCGCGCCGCCGACCGCGACGTCCAGGCTGCGCGCGTGCCGCAGCGGTCCTATGTGCGGCGTGCACAGCAGGACCATCGTCTCGCCGAGCGTGACGACCTGCGCCGCGCCGGCGTGCGTGTTGTTCACGTCCCCGTCCCGATCAGAAGTAGGTGCGCAGCAGGTCCACGACGCGGTGGTCGTCGTCCACCACGGGGACCACCCGCCACTTGTCGAACGCGGTGCACGGGTGGGAGACCAGCAGCCGCACGGTCTCGCCGGGCACGAGCCGCGCGCCGTGGGTCTCGACGTAGGCGTGCTGGTCGTCGAGCTTGACCACCACCGCGTCACCGGCCGGGCGCAGCGCCCCGTCCGTGCCGCGGACGTCGGCGGGCACGGGCAGGCCCAGGTCGAACGGGACGTCGCGGCGGCCCGCGCCGAGCACCGCGAGGCCCGGCTCGGGCGCGGACAGCACCTGCGCCCACACCTCCAGCGCGCCCGCCAGGCCGCCTTCGTCCGGGTGCCGGTTGAACGGCGTCGAGCGCAGGTAGTAGCCGTCGTCGTGCGAGACGTAGGCGCCGCTGCGCAGCAGGACGCGCCGGCCGGGGAGCCCGCCGAGCACGTCGACGACGGCGTCGAACCACGAGCTGCCGCCGGCCGACACGACCGGCGGGCCGACGGATGCGGGGACGAGGTCGGCGACGGCGTCGCCGAACGCGACCAGTTCGCGCATCCACGCGGTGACCGCGTCGGTGTCCGGCAGGCCGCCCTCGTAGCCGGCGACGCCCGCCAGGTCCAGGCCGTCCGCCTCGGCGACCGCGCGGGCGACGGCGACGGCCGCGTCGTGCGAGCGGCAGCCGGTGCGTCCGCCGGGCCGGCCGAGCTCGACCAGGACGGACAGCCGTCCGCCCGGGACCGCCGCGGCCGCGCGTGCGGCTTCGGCGACGCCCTCGGGGGAGTCGACGTAGAACAGGAACTCCCAGCCGTCGCGGGTCTGTTCGGCGGCCCAGCGGAGCGCGCGCCCGTCCAGCAGTTCGTTGGCCAGCAGCACGCGCCGCACCCCGAACCGCCGTACGGCCAGTGCCTGGTTGGCGGTGGCCACGGTGATGCCCCACGCCCCGGCGGCCAGCTGCGCCGCGAAGAGCTTGGGCGCCATGGTGGTCTTGCCGTGCGGGGCGAACAGCACGCCGTGGCGGCGCGTGTACTCGGCCATGGTGGCGATGTTCGCGTCCAGCGCGGACTTGCGCGCCACCATCACCGGATAGGTGAACGGGCCGTCGAACAGGCCGAGTTCGCCGGACGCGAGGACGCTCTCGGGGACGTCCTCCGCGGTGAGCCACAGCCCCTTGTCGAGCGCGGTGTACGTGTCGGCCGCACGCCCGCCCGGGTCGGGTGTGCCGGGCGCGATGCCCGGTGCGTAGCGCGGCGGTTCGGGCGCGAGTCCGCCCGCGACGTCGGTGCGTTCCTGGCGCGGTGCGCCGCCGGGCACGGTACTCATCGGGTCGCCCCCAGGGTCCGGGAGATGCGCTGCGCGGCCGCGGCGACCGCCGGGCCGAGTTCGCGGACCCGCGCGGCGGTGACGCGCGAGGTGAGTCCGGAGACCGACATCGCGCCGGTCACCTGGTTGTCGTGGTCGAAGATCGGCGCCGCCACGCAGCGTACCTCCGGTTCGTTCTCGCGGTCGTCCACGGAATAGCCCCGGCTGCGGATGCGCGCCAGCTCGCCGCGCAGCGCGTCGGGTTCGGTCAGCGTACGTGCGGTGACGGCGGGCAGCCCGGCGGCGACGACCTGCGCCACGACCTCCTCGGGCAGCCAGGCGAGCATCGCCTTGCCGACCGCCGTGCAGTACATGGGCGCGCGGGAGCCGATGCGCGAGGCCATGCGCACCTGCGTCTCGTTCTCGACCTTGTCGATGTAGACGACGTGCGGCGCGTCGGGCACGCACAGGTGCACGGTGCCGCCGAACTCCCGCATGAGGCGGTGCGCGTCGTCGGACGCGACGGTCCGCAGGTCGAGCCCGGCGAGGTAGGCCTGCCCCAGCGCGAGCGCGCCGGGCCCGAGCCGGAAGTGCCCGGACTCGCGGTCGCGGGCGAGCAGCTGGCTGTCCACGAGCGGGGTGGCCAGGCGCAGCACGGTGCTCTTGGACAGGCCGAGCCCGTCGGCCACTTGGGTGAGCGTGAGGCCGGGCGTGGCGCGCGCGTGGTCGCGCACGTACTCCAGGACCTGGAGCGCGCGGCGCAGGGACGCGGACTGGTTGCGCTCGGCCGGGCCGGCGGCGGGGGTCGTCGTGCTCATGGTGGTGCCGCCTTACCTGGGTCGCAGCGGTCGGCCGGGGGTGTGGCCGGTGAGCCGCCCCGCGGCCAGCACCGGAACGCCCGCGACGAGGACGTCGTCGACGCCGTCGGCGGGGCGGCGGGCGGCGCCGTAGTCGGCGCGGTCGGCGATCTTCGCGGGGTCGATGACCGCGAGGTCGGCGGCCGTTCCGGGGCGCACGAGGCCGCGGTCGGTGAGCCCGAAGCGGCGTGCCGGATGCGCGGCCAGGTGCACGGCGGCCTGCTCCCACGTCCAGTCGCCGAGTTCGACGACGTGCCGCGCGAGCAGCCGGGCGAACGCGCCCCAGCCGCGCGGGTGCGGGCTGCCGCCGATGTAGATGCCGTCGGAGCCGCCGATGTGCGCGGGGTGCCGCAGCAGGGCGCGCACGGACGCGTCGGAGTTGGTGGGCGGCTGGTCGAATACCGCGCCGGCCTGGAGCCCGGTGGCGATCAGGAGTTCGGCGCAGAACGCGGCGGGGCTGGCGCCGACCGCGCGGGCGGCCTCGACAAGGCGCATGCCCTCGGCCCACGCGAAGTCCTCGGCGGGGACGTGCGCGAGGGTGATGCGCGGCCACAGCGCGGGGTCGGTCTCGGCGGCGATGCGGGCGCGCACCCGGGGGTCGGCGAGCGTGTCCAGCGTGCGGTCGGGGTCGGGGTCGTCCAGGTCGCGCGGCAGGGCGACCATCGCGAGGATGCTGCACCCGCGCAGGTACGGGTACGCGTCGAAGGTCAGGTCGACGCCGTCGCGGCGGGCGTCGTCGACGAGCGCGATGAGTTCGTCGGCGGGCCCGTGGTAGTGCGACACGTGGGTCGGGACGCCGGACGCGCGGGCGACCGCGAGCAGTTCGGTCATCGCGCCGGAGGCGGCGGCCTCGTAGCCGCGCATGTGCGACACGTGCGGCAGGCCGCGGCGCGCCGCGACGCGGGTGAGCGCGGCGAGTTCGGCGGTGTCGGCGTAGCGGCCCGGCACGTACTCCAGGCCGGTGGAGACGCCGCACGCGCCCTCGTCGAGGGACCGCTCGACCAGGTCGGCCATCGCCCGCAGGTCGGCCTCGTCGGCGGGCCGCGCGGTGGCGCCCAGCACGCTGTGCCGCACGGTGCCGTGCGGCACGAGGTAGGCGGTGTTGAGCCGGGTGGTGCCGGAGTAGGTGGCCAGCAGGTCGGCGACGCCGACGGGTCCCTCGCCGAGTCCGGGGTGGGTGCCGTTGACGGCGGCGAAGTAGCGCGTGACGTAGGCGAGCGCGGCGGGGGTGGCGGGCGCGAAGGACAGCCCGTCCTGGCCGAGCACGAAGGTGGTCACGCCCTGGCGCAGCGCGGCGAGCTGCACGTCGGGGTCCAGTACGAGGGCGTCGCCGTGGACGTGCGCGTCGATGAAGCCGGGCGCGACGTAGCGGCCGGTCGCGTCGATCTCGTGCGCGGCCTGGGCGCCGGGAAGTGCGCCGACGGCCGCGACGCGCCCGTGGTCGACGGCGACGTCCGCGCGGAAGGCGGGCGCGCCGGTGCCGTCCAGCACCCAGCCGCCTTTCAGCAGTACGTCGAACACGCACTTCCTCCCGATCGGTCTAGACCATCGTCCACCCAGGGGGTGGTGACCAGGGACGTTACGGCCAAGCTCGCCGCACGTGCCAGTTTCGCAGCACCGAGTTTTGCAGTGCACAACCTTCGCCGCGGGATATTGCCGCCGTGTGAAGCGCCTCCCTAACGTCCCGCATCACGCCGCACCGGACCGTCGGCGGGCGCTCGGAACTCAGTCGGGGGCTTAGGAGGAATGTCGTGAAGATCCGCAGATGGGCCCTGCTCGCCGTGAGCGGCGCGGTACTCGCCGCCGCCTCCGCGTGCGCGCCGGGCACCGCCGCCAAGTCCGAACCGAAGAAGGACGAGCAGACCGGCACGGTCAAGGTGTGGCTCTACAACGAGGCCAAGCCCGAGCCCAAGACCAAGGTCGTCGACGCGGCGGTCGCGGAGTTCAAGGCGCAGCACCCCGGCGTCACCGTCGAGGTCAGCTACATCCCCACGGACGCCGGGCCGCGCGCCGAGAAGATGAAGGGCGCGTTCAACGACCCCAACAGCGCCCCCGACGTCGTCGAGTTCGGCAACACCGACCTGTTCGGGTACGTCGCCGCGGGCGGTCTCGCCGACATCGGCGCCGACCTCGCAGGCTGGTCCGAGGCCGGGGACCTGCCCAAGGACCTCAAGGACACCGCCCTCGTCAACGGCGTCCAGTACGGCATGCCGTGGTGGCTCGGGATCCGCTCCCTCTACTACCGCACCGACGTGTTCACGGAGCTCGGCATCAAGCCGCCCACCTCCTACGCGGAGCTCGTCGAGGCCGCCACGAAGGTGCGCGCCGCCAAGCCCGACCTGTTCGGCATAGCCGTCGGCGGCAAGTACACCTTCGGCGCGCTCCCGTTCGTGTGGGCCGCGGGCGGCGACCTGGCGACGCAGCAGGGCCAGGCCTACACGGCCGCGGTCGGCTCGCCGCAGGCGCAGGCCGGCGTCAAGGCGTACACCGACCTGTTCACCAAGGACATCTGCCCGGCCGAGCAGTGCGTCGACATGACCGGCGGCAAGACCGTCGAGGCGTTCGCGGCGGGCAAGGCTGGCATGGCGATCCTGCCGAACTCCTCGCGCAGCGCCGTCGAGGCCGGCGCGGTCAAGGACAAGTACGGCGTCGTGCCGCTGCCCGGCACCGCCCCCGGCTCGATCGCCCCCGCGTTCTCCGGCGGCAACGACCTCGGCGTCATGAAGTCCTCGCCGCACCGCTCGCTCGCCGTCGACTTCATCAAGCTGCTGGCCGGCAAGAAGTACCAGCTCCAGATGTTCGACGCGATGGGCAACCTGCCCACGCTCGCGTCGGCCCGCGCCGACGTGGTCGCCAAGGACGCGTTCCTCAAGCCGTTCATGCAGACCCTCGACGCCGGCACCCGGTTCGTCCCCAAGGACGCCGCCTGGGCCAAGATCGACGCGCAGACCGTGGTGCCGACCATGCTCCAGAAGGTCATCACCGGCAAGGCCGACGTCGCCGGCGCCACCTCGGAAGCCGCGACCGCGATGAACGCGGCGTTCAGCGGGAAGTAGCGGCCGCCCGTGACCACAGCCACCGAGGCCCCCGCGCGGCCGCCGCCGACTCCCCGTACCGCTGGTCCTGCTGCTGCCGGCCGCGGTCGTCCTGATCCCGCTGTTCGGCTACCCGCTCTACCAGCTCGGCCTGCTGTCCTTCCTCGAGTACCGCCAGCCGCAGGCCTCCGCGGGCGCCGCCATCCGCTTCGTCGGATTCGACAACTACACCAAGCTGTTCGACGACCCGAAGTTCTGGGACGTGCTCACCCAGACCGTCGTCTTCGCGGCGGGCTGCGTCGTCGCCACCCTCGCCGTGGGCGCCGCGTTCGCCGTGCTGCTCACGCGCGTCGGCAAGTGGCCGCGGCTCATCCTGATGTTCTCCGCGCTCGGTGCCTGGGCCGCCCCCGCGATGACCGGCGCCACGGTGTGGATGTTCCTCTTCGACACCAACCTCGGCCTCGTCAACGACGTGCTCGGGATGGACGGCCACAACTGGATGTACGACAAGTGGCCCGCCTTCGCCCTGGTCGGCGCGGTCGTCGTGTGGCACTCCTTCCCGTTCGTCATGATCACGTTGTACGCCGGGATCCAGGCCATCCCCACCTCCGTCCTCGAAGCCGCCCGCCTCGACGGCGCCGGCACCTGGGCGACCTTCCGCCGCGTCATGCTGCCGATGCTGCGCCCGGTCCTGACCATCGTGGTCATCCAGTCGGTCATCTGGGACTTCAAGGTCTTCACCCAGGTCTACGTGATGACCGCCGGCGGAGGCATCGCCGGACAGAACCTGACCCTGAACGTGTACGCCTACCAACAGGCGTTCTCCGCCGAGGACTACAGCCTCGGCGCGGCCATCGGCGTCGTCATGACGCTCCTCCTGGTGGTCGTCACCGCCTTCTACATCCGCGCCCTGCGCCGCACCGGGGAGGGACTTTGATGCACGACCGGCGGGTCGGCCGCCTCGTCGCCAACACCGTCGCCGTCCTGGCCGCGGCGGTGGTCGCGTTCCCGCTCTACTGGATGGTGCTGTCCGCGTTCAAGCCGGACGACGAGATCAACTCGGCGCACCCGCGCCCGTGGACGTGGGCGCCCACGCTCGGCAACTTCCGCGACGCGCTCGGCGTCAACGGCTTCGGCGGCTACTTCCTCAACAGCCTGCTCGTCGCCAGCGTGGTCGTCGTGCTCTCGGCGGGCATCGCGTTCCTCGCTGCGGTCGCGCTGACCCGGTTCCACTTCAGGTTCCGCACCACGATCCTGGTGATGTTCCTCGTCGCCCAGATGGTCCCCGTCGAGGCGCTCACCATCCCGCTGTTCTTCCTGGTCCGCGACATGGGCACCGCAGTGCCGCAGATCGGGCTCAGCACGCTCGGCTCGCTGATGCTCGTCCACCTCGCGTTCTCGCTGCCGTTCGCGATCTGGATGCTCCGCGGCTTCGTCGCCGCGGTCCCCGACACCCTCGAGGAGGCCGCGCGGCTGGACGGCGCCAACCGGTTCACGATCCTGTGGCGCATCCTCTTCCCGCTCGTCGCGCCCGGCCTCGCCGCCACCAGCGTGTTCTCGTTCATCACGGCGTGGAACGACTTCGTCTTCGCCAAGACCTTCCTGCTCGACCCGGACACCCAGACTCTGCCGTCCGCGCTCATGGTGTTCTTCAAACCGGACGAGAACGACTGGGGCGGCATCATGGCCGCCTCCACCCTGATGACCGTCCCCGTGCTGGTCTTCTTCGTCCTCGTCCAGCGGCACATGGTTTCCGGCCTCGGCGGCGCGGTGAAGGACTGACCCCGTGAACCGAACGACGCTCGACGACACCGAGGCGCGACGCCGCCTGCCCGTCCCCCTGCCGCGCCGCCTGGAATGGCGGGACGCGGGCGCCTTCCGCCTCGACGCCGCGACCCGGCTCTGCGTCGTCCACGGCGACCTCGACACCGAGATCGCGTGGCTGCGCGCCGCGACCGGCCTGCCCCTGCCGCTCACCGACGACCCGCGGCCCGGCGTGATCCAGCTGACGGTCGACCCCGACCTGCCCGACGAGGGCTACCGGCTGCGCGTCGGCGGCGAGATCACCGTGGCCGGCGGCCCGGGAGGCGGCGTGTTCCGCGGCCTCCAGACGCTGCGGCAGCTCCTGCCGCCCTCGGCGCTGCGCCGGGCGCGGATCGACAGCGCGCCGTGGGACGTCCCGCACGTGGCCGTCGACGACGAGCCCCGCTACGCGTGGCGCGGCGTCCTCCTCGACGTCGTCCGCCACTTCCTGCCCAAGGCCGACGTGCTGCGCTTCCTCGACCTCATGGCGCAGCACCATCTCAACGTCCTCCACCTGCACCTCACCGACGACCAGGGCTGGCGCTTCGAGGTCCCCGGGTGGCCGAGACTCGTCGAGGTCGGCGCGTGGCGCGCGGAGAGCATGGTCGGCACCCGGCACACACCGCGCTTCGACGGCCGCCCGCACGGCGGCTACTACACGCGCGACGACCTGCGCGAGATCGTCGCGTACGCCGCCGACCGGCACATCACCGTGGTGCCCGAGGTCGACCTGCCCGGGCACGCGCAGGCCGTCCTCGCCGCGTACCCCGAACTCGCCGCCGGGGAGCCGCCGTCCGGGGTGCGCACCGGCTGGGGGATCTCCGACGCCGTGCTCACGGTCACCGACGAGGCGCTCGCGTTCTGCCGCGACGTCCTCGCCGAGGTCTGCGCGGTCTTCCCGTCCCGGTACGTGTGCGTCGGCGGCGACGAGGTCCCGCGCGGCCCGTGGCGCGCCGACCCCGCGGCCGCCGCCCGAGCCGCCGAACTCGGCCTGCCGGACACCGACGGCCTGCAACGCTGGTTCACCGCCCGGCTCGCCGAACTGCTCGCCGGGCACGGCCGCGTGCTGTTCGGCTGGGACGAGGTTCTCGAGGACGGCGCGCCCGACGGAGCGCTGATCGGCGGCTGGCGCGGCGAGCACGGCGTGCGCGCGGCCGCCCGCCGGGGCTTCGACGTCGTCGCCTGCCCGGACACCTCCGTGTACCTGGACTACCGGCAGGCCGACGGCCCCGACGAGCCGATTCCGATCGGCACGCTCGTCCGGGTCGAGGACGTCCACCGGTTCGAGCCGGTCCCCGACGGCCTCACCGCCGCCGAGGCCGCGCACGTCCTCGGCGGCCAAGCGGCGCTGTGGAGCGAGCAGTTGGACTCGGCGCGCGCCGTCGACTACGCCGCCTTCCCGCGCCTCGCCGCGTTCGCCGAGGCCCTGTGGACACCCGGCCCGCGCGACACCGACGAGTTCACGGACCGGCTGGCCCGCGACCACCTGCCGCGCCTGGACGCCCTGGGTGTCGAGTACCGGCCGCTCGCCGGGCCGCACCCGTGGCAGACCCGCCCCGACGCGCCCGGGCACCCGCGGCAACGCGCCGACCGAGAGGCGGAGTTGCTGGAGATGACGGCGCGGCTGCGGGAGGGATGAGCAGGCGCTTGGGCCATACGGGTGGAGTTCCCGCGCGTCGCCGCGTCATGATCCGAAACCACGTGCGAACCGGCGGATAGTCGGTCTATCCGACGGGCAGGCTGTCGGACGATCACTTCGGAGTCGCATCGTGACCACCCTCTCGGCACCCTCCCGGATCCGCGCGGGGCTCGCCCTCGTGGCGTCCCTGGCCGCCGCGGGCATCGCGGTCCTCGGCGTGCCCGGCAGCGCCGCGGCCGCCCCCGGCGACAACGGCGACGTCAAGATCCATTCCACGACCACCGCCGTCGACAACCCGAAGGACGAGCCGAAGGTCTGTCAGTTCTACCTGGACGCCTTCAACTTCGACGGTCTGCAGGAGGTCACCTACAACATCGACCCGCAGCCCGACCAGAAGGGCTCCGCCCACCTCTCCGGCAGCATCACGCTGGACGCCAACGGCGACGGCCACACCGGCACGCTGTCTCTGCCCGACGGGCAGTACAAGCTGGAGTGGACCTTCGAGGGCGAGAAGGGCGCGGGCAAGCACAAGGTCTTCAAGGTGTCCTGCCCGCCGGGCGGCACGACCGGCGGCGGGACCGTCCCGGGGGGCGGCGCCGACACCGGAACCGGTGCGGCGGCCGCGGGCATGAACCTCGGGCAGGCCGGCGCGGGGATCGCCGTCGCCCTGGGTGCGCTGTACGTCGGGACACGACTTCTGCGGCGAAACGGGCGGAACCGCCCGGGCAGCCGCTGACGAGGGCGTACGACGGTGATTCGGGACTCCGTCGTACGCGGCACCGGGCGGCCGGTCTCGGGGAGACCGGCC
>NZ_JASAOI010000096.1 GCF_029953285.1 Yinghuangia seranimata
CGGCCGCGGCGACCACGACGGCAGGCGGCTGCGGGCTCGGCCCGACGCCCGCGCGGGCGAGTCCGGCGCGCAGCGCGGCCGCGACGCGGTCGGCCACGGCGACGCGTTCGCCGGCCGAGCGGAGCCCGAGGAGCAGCGCGAGCCGGCCTTCGACGGGACGGACGCCGAGCAGCACCGGCAGCCCGAGGCCCGCGAGTTCCTCCTGGACGGCGCGGGCGACCGGCGCCCAGTCGACGGCGCCGAGCGCGGTCTCGCCGTGCGGTTCGGGCCCGATGCGTACGACGACCGGCAGCAGCGGCCCCGCCTCGTGCTGGAAGCCGAGCACGCGGGCCTGGCGTGCCGCGTCCTCCTCCGCGATCCGGCCCTCGGCGAGGTCGGTCAGGAAGTCGCCGCGCCCGCGCGCCGCGAGCTCCTCCTCGTGCCGGGCCTGCCGCAGCGCGACCGCGAGCAGCCCGGCGGCGTGGTCGACGACGACCCGGCCGAGCGGCAACACCGGTCCGTGCACCGGCAGTACGACCAGGCGACCGCGTACCGCCGACCCGGGCGGGCCGCCGGCGGGGCCGCCCGCCGGGACGTCCACGACCAGCGCCGTGCCCGGCACCAGCGAGGCGGGCGGCGCGTATCCGGCGGATCCCGCGGTGGCGCGCGCCCCGCGGAGCCCGGCCCACGCGTCGAGCGGATCGGCGTCGCCGTGGGGCACGGCGCCGGTGGGGGACACGGTGTAGAGCAGCCGCCCGTCAGCGTCCTCCAGATACACGGGGTTGCCGACGTGGTCGGCGAGCAGCGCCAGGACGTCGGGCACACCGCCGCCGCCGAGCAGCAGCTCGGTGCAGCGCCGGTGGACCTCTTCGCCTTGGCGCAGTAGCGCGTAGTGGCCGTTGACGATCTCGGTGTGGATCGCCTCCGTCACGGCGACAAAAGGGACTTCACGGTGCAATTGGACGAGCGGGAGGCCGCGCATCCGCGCCGCCTCGACCATCGCGCTCGGCAGCACGTCGAAGCGCTGGCCGAGTTCGACGACGAGCGCCGCGATACCGCGGTCGGCGAGCTGTGCGACGAACCGGCGCTGGTCGGCGGGCCGTGGCCCGATGCCGAGTCCGGTGGTGAGCAGGAGTTCCTCGCCGCGGAGCAGCGACGCGATGTTGGGCACCTCGCCGGTGTGCACCCAGCGGATCGGCCGGTCCAGGCCCTCGGGGGCGGCCACGACCTCGGGAAGCCCGCGGCGCAGCGGCGGGAGTTCGAGTGCCTGGCGCACGGTGACGCCCGGCGCCGACGCCGCCGCGGGCGGTACGGGCATCGCTGACGCGACCGACATAGCCCTCCCAGTGCTGTCCATCCGCGGCACCGTACCGGCCGCGGCGGCCGATGTGGATCACAGCCGGGTTTCGAACCCCGCACATCGTCGGACAGACCCGACACTCCGTCAATGCTTGGCACCGAATCGCTGACCGGGTGTCGGTTGTCGCGGAACGCGTCCCGCATCGAAGCTGACGGCCCGTCGGTATGCAGCGTGCTCGGGCTTGCGCACACCGGACACGACATCGGGAATGCGATCAAACGTAATGCGTACGTGATCAATTTCCGCTAAATACAGATCACTTTCTCTACACACCGAAGGAGGTGGCATGTCCACGGAGAGCAGCACCGCGACACCCGCGGCCGGCACCGGCGAGGTCAACAGGCTCAAGGCGAACTCGGTCGGCCTGGTCGGCGTCGTCTTCATGGCGATCGCCACGGCGGCCCCGATCACGGCCATGACCGGCAACCTGCCGATGATCGCGGGCTCGGGCGGCAACGGACTCGGCGCGCCCGCCGCCTACATCGTCGCGACCGTGGTCCTGACCATCTTCTCGGTCGGCTACGTGACGATGGCCAAGCACATCACCGCCGCAGGTGCCTTCTACGGCTTCATCTCGCACGGCCTCGGCCGGGTCGCGGGCATGGCGTCGGGCATGCTGGCCGTCCTGGCCTACGTGGTGTTCGAGGGCTCGATCCTCGGCTTCTTCGCCTTCAAGCTGAACGAACTGGTCAACACCCAGTTCCACCACGACATCCACTGGGCATGGTTCGCCTTCCTCGGTGTGGCCGTGATCGGCATCCTGGGCTACTTCGACATCCACCTCACCGCCAAGGTGCTGGGCGTCGCGCTCGTCCTGGAGATCACCGTGCTGGCCGCGGTCTCGCTCGCGGTGGCCTTCACCGGCGGCGGCCCGGACGGGTACATGGCGAGCGAGTCGCTCAACCCGCTGCACGGCATCCAGGGCGCCGACGGCAAGATCGGCGGCGCCGCGGGCCTCGGCCTGTTCTTCGCCTTCTGGTCGTGGGTCGGCTTCGAATCGACCGCGATGTACGGCGAGGAGTCCCGTGACCCGAAGAAGGTCGTGCCGCGCGCGACGCTGATCTCGGTCATCGGCGTCGGCCTGTTCTACATCTTCGTGTCCTGGATGATGGTCTCCGCCGAGGGCAAGCACGTCCTCGAGGACCAGAGCGGCCTGTTCTTCAACCCGCTGGGCGACCACTACGGCTCGTGGGCGGTCAAGGTCTTCCAGTGGCTTGTCGTCACCGGCTCGTTCGCCTGCGCGATGGCGTTCCACCAGTGCGCGTCGCGCTACCTGTACGCGATCGGCCGCGAAGGCTTCATCCACCCGGCGCTGGGCAAGACGCACCCGAAGCAGGGCTCGCCGTACGTCGCGTCGGCCGTGCAGTCGATCATCACCGTCGTCCTCATCGTGCTGTTCCTGATCGCCGACAAGGACCCCTACGTGGACCTGTACGGCCTGCTCGCGCTGCTCGGCACGATGGCCATCCTCATCGTGCAGACGCTGTGCTCGTTCGCGGCGGTCGGCTACTTCCACGTGCAGGGCAAGCACCCCGAGACCAAGCACTGGTTCAAGACGATGGTCGCGCCGATCGTCTCGGGCGTCGCCATGGCGGGTGTCGTGGGGCTGCTCGTCTACAACATGGACACCGCCGCCGGCGCAGCCAAGGACAGCCTGGTCTTCGAGGCCATCCCGTACATCGTCGGCGCGTTCTTCCTCGCCGGCATCGGCATCGCGCTCTACATGAAGAACAACCGCCCCGAGGCCTACGAGCGCATGGGCCGCATCATCCTCGAGGACGCCGGCGAGCGCGACGGCGCGACCGTCCCGGCGCAGCCCGCCGGCGAGGCCGACCCGGTCCGCGCCTGATCCGAACCCGCAGCGCCTGAAGGCCGGTTGATCCGACGTCAGGCCTCCGATCCGACACACACGGCCCCCGGGCCGTACGCCCCGAGGCACACCCCTGTAGCCCCGGACCAGACCCGCGTACGACCGGGGGCCTTGTGCTGCCCTGAACGAACCACACCCTCAGGAGGACCGCCGCCATGGCCCGTACCAACCCGATGCAGTTCCTGCGCCGGACGCTCGGTGAGCACGCCGCCGCCGACCGGCTGGCGATGCCCGTCGACGAGTACCGCGAGATGCGCGCCGAGGCCACGGCGGACCCGTCGGGCCCGAGCCGGCGCGCGCTGATCAAGCGCGGCGGCGCGCTCGGCATCGGGCTGGGCCTCGGCGGAGCGGCGCTCGCGCGTCCGGCGTTCGCGGCGACCCAGACCCAGCAGATCACCACGAACTCCCGCGTCGCGATCATCGGCGCCGGCATCTCCGGCCTGACCGCCGCGCTCACGCTCGCCGACAGCGGCATCAAGTCGACCGTGTACGAGGCCAACCCGACCCGGGTCGGCGGCCGCATGTACTCGCAGAAGTCCTACTGGGGCGACGGCCAGACCTCGGAGATCGGCGGCGAGCTGATCGACACCGGCCACAAGAAGATCCTCGAGCTGTGTCGCCGATTCGGCCTGACCACCATCGACTTCGCGGCGTCCGGCCCGGCCGGCGCCAAGGAGATCCTCTGGTTCGGCAACGGCTACTACGACCGCGCGCAGGCCGACATCGACTTCAAGGCGATGTACCAGGCGGTCCGCCGTGACTTCCAGGACGCCGGCGACGTGACGTGGAACAGTGCCACCGCAGCCGGCGTCGCGCTGGACAACATGAGCCTGTACGACTGGATCGACTCGCGCGTCCCGGGCGGACACGGCAGCAAGCTGGGCCAGTTCCTCGACTGCGCGTACAACGTCGAGTACGGCGCCGACACCCCGAACCAGTCGTCGCTGGCGGCCGTCACGATGCTCGGCTGGCAGACCAACCCCGGCCACTTCAACGTGTGGGGCGGCTCCAACGAGCGCTACCACATCGTCGGCGGCAACGACCAGCTGCCGCAGGCGATCGCGGGCTCCCTGCCGTCCGGCAGCATCCAGATGGGATACAAGCTCGTCTCGGTGCGCGCCAACAGCGACGGCACGCAGACGCTGACGTTCGACAACAACGGCACGACCAAGACGGTCACCGCCGACCACACGATCATCACGGTCCCGCTCGGCGTCCTGAAGACCCTCGACGTCTCGCAGGCGAACTTCGACCCGCTGATGACGAACCTGCTGCGCGACGCGCGCATGGGCTACGTCACCAAGCTGAACATGAAGTTCACGTCGCGCCCGTGGAACGGCACCGGCCCCTGGCCGGGTGTCGCGTCCGGCGACAGCTTCACCGACCTGCCGTACCAGCAGACCTGGGACACCACCAAGGGCCAGGCCGGCTCGACCGGCGTGCTCATCCAGTACGGCGGCGGCAGCCTGGCCTACGGCCTGAACCCGGCGGGCCCGTTCAACACCGACGCCGACCCGGCGGTGCGGGCGATCGCCAACAACTACCTCACCCAGATCGACACGGTGTTCCCGGGCACCAAGGCGGCGTGGACCGGCAAGGCGCAGCTGTCGGCCTGGCACAAGAACCCCTACTCGTGGGGCGCGTACTCGTACTGGCCGGTCTCGTACCTGCACAAGTACGCGGGCTACGAGGGCACCCGCCAGGGCAACGTCCACATCGGCGGCGAGCACTGCTCGTTCGACTTCCAGGGCTACATGAACGGCGGTGCGGTGGAAGGCGAGCGGGCCGCGAACGAGGTCATCGCCGACCTGCGCTGACAATCAGATTGTTTGTGCCGGGATGTGTCCCGGGACACCCGTTTCGGCCCCGACTGCGCGGTTTGCAGTCGGGGCCGTTGGGCATTCATGGGCGGGTACGGCGATCCAGTGAAGCGGTCCGCAGCGAACTTGACTGATAGGTAAGGATCTGTCAGTAATAGTGCGAGATGTCCGATATTTCAATGGGTAGTTAGCGGGAGCCGGGGGGTCTGTCAAGACCCAACCAAGCGTCATTGTCGGTCAGTTCGCTGTCGAACTCGCCGATGAAACCGGGGTTATCCGGTCATCCCATGACAGATGAGTATTCTTCGGTCTAGATCGCGACCGGCCCGACGCCACCGAACCGCAAGCCACGCGGGCGGAAGTGCAGGCCGGTCAGGCGGAACAAAGGGCAGTCTGATGAAACGTCAGGCGGCTCATAGCTCAACCGGTCGTGGCCTGCCGCACTGACCAGCACCCGCCCTCCCGCCTGCCAGGGGAGGGCGGTCGGCTTTTCCGGGGGCGGGTCCGCCCCGCCCGACTCCCGCCGATGCGGCCGTCCTGGAACCCTGGGGGCCGAGCGGACAGGACCGGTCATGGAGTTGTCACTGCGGGACCAGGTGCGGGCCGGCGATCCGGCCGCCTTCGCGCGCCTGTTCGACGCGCACGCGGGCGCCGTCCACCGCTACGCCCTCCGCCTGCTGGGCGACTGGGCGGCCGCCGAGGACGTCGTGTCGCTGACCTTCCTGGAGGCGTGGCGGCTGCGCGGCCGCCTGCTCGCGGCACCCCCGGGTCCGCCCGATCCGACCGACGGGCTGCGGCCCTGGGTCTTCGGCATCGCGACCAACGTCCTGCGCAACACCGCCCGCTCGGCGCGCCGGCACCGCGCCGCGCTCGACCGGCTGCCGCCGCGCGGCGACGTGCCCGACTTCGCCGACGAGGTCGTCGACGGCGTCGTCACGGCCGGACAACTCGCGGCGGCCCGGCGTGCGTTGGCGCGGCTCAGACAGGCGGACCGGGAGGTGCTGGCGCTCGTCGTCTGGGAGGGGCTCGGTTACGAGGAGGCGGCGACCGCGCTCGGCGTGCGGGTCGGCACCGTCAAGTCCCGGCTGTCGCGGGCCCGGGCCCGGCTGCGCACGCTCGCCGAGATCGAACTTCGCGAACACCAACAGAAGCCAACAAACCTGGAACTACCCCCGCTGATCGGACAGTCAGCAGACGACCGCCACTCCGCGGTCCGGCCGAAGGAGGGGACGAGGGGATGGGCATGACCGGCCACGAGGACGACGCGCCAGATGCCGCGCGCGACCGGGCGGCACACCGCTGGGAGCGCTACGACGTCCCCGAACTCCCGCACGGCCGCCGCCTTCTGCTGAAGGAGCACATGATGCGCGAGATCAACCGGGACCTTCCGGGAAGCGCCGAGCCCGCCCCGGCGTGGCGGCGCTGGCGGCTGGTCGCCGTCCCGGCGGCCGCCGCGGTGCTGGCCGTCGGCGGCGTGGTCGCCGTCGACACCGTCGACCGCTTCCGGCACGAAGAGGCCTCCGCCGCGGCCGGCGTGGACCAGGCCGCGCAACTCCTCGCCCGCGCGTCGGCCGCGGCCCTCGCCGAACCCGTCCCGGACCCCCGCGACGGGCAGTTCGTGTACGTGAAGTCCCAGACCCGGAGCGGCAGGGTCACGGACGAGGGGATCACGCTCCCGCCCCCGACGCTGCGTGAGGTGTGGGCGCCGGTCAGCGGACCGCAGAACGTGGTCGTCCACGAGGACGGGAAGCCGTTCGGTGCACCTCCGGCGCAGCCCTCGCCCGTGTCCGAGGCCAAGGGCCCGGGCGCGCCCGACGGCCCGAATCCGACTCCGTCCACCGCCGGACCGACGGGCAAGACCCCTCCCGCGAACGGCGAGACGGCGGCCTCCGGCGCCGCGGCCGGCGACAGCCTGACCGCCCCCAGCTACGCGTACCTCAAGACCCTGCCCACCGACCCGGACCGGCTCCTCGCGCTGGTCCGCAAGGTGGCCGCGGACGCCGACAAGCCGCGCGACGACGAGGCGTTCGTGATCTTCACCGACCTGCTGCGGGAGAACCTGCTGCCGCCCGCGCTGCGCGCCGCGGTCTACGGCGCGATCGCGAAGCTGCCCGGCGTGACGCTGATCGGCGACGCCACCGACGCGGCGGGCCGGCCCGGCGCCGCGATCGGCCGCGACGACGGGGACACCAGCATGCAGCTGGTGTTCGACAAGCAGACCGCGCTGCTGCTCGGCCAACGCGAGGTGCAGCGTCGCGACGCCCACGGCATCGCGGCGGGCACGGTCCTCACCACCAGCGCGGTCCTGGCCGTCGCCGTCGTCGACGAGGCGGGGAGGCCGCCGGCCGAACCGGTACCGGCCGCGGGCTGAGCGCGGCCGAGCGCGGGCTGAGCAGGGGGCGACCTCAGGCTGAGCCTCGACCGGCCGCCGGCTGAGCGGCGGCTGCCTGGCGCGCGGCCCCGCCCGTGCCGCTCCCGTCCGTGCCGCCCGCCGTGCCCGGGCAACGCGAACGGCCCGCCTCCTTGTGGGAGGCGGGCCGTTCCGATTCGCCGCGAGACCTCGGACCGGCCCTGGCGGCCGGTCCGCGGGGTGCTACTTGATGTTGGCGACCGACGCGTCGTAACCCGGCACGTCGGTGATCGGGCGGGTGCCCGGGCCGATGTAGCGGGCGGACGGGCGCACCAGGCGCGAGGTGCGCTTGTGCTCCAGGATGTGCGCGCTCCAACCCGCGGTGCGGGCACACGTGAACATCGAGGTGAACATGTTCGCCGGGACCTCCGCGAAGTCCAGCATCACGGCGGCCCAGAACTCCACGTTCGTGGCCAGCACGCGGTCGGGGCGCCGCGCGTGCAGCTCCTCGAGCGCGGCCTTCTCCAGCGCCGCCGCCACCTCGTAGCGCGGCGCGCCGAGCTCCTTGGCGGTGCGGCGCAGCACGCGCGCCCGCGGGTCCTCGGCCCGGTAGACGCGGTGGCCGAAGCCCATGAGGCGCTCGCCGCGGTCGAGGACGCCCTTGACGTACGCGGTCGCGTCGCCGGTGCGCTCGATCTCCTCGATCATGTGCAGCACGCGGGACGGGGCGCCGCCGTGCAGCGGGCCCGACATGGCGCCGACCGCGCCCGACAGGCACGCCGCGACGTCCGCGCCGGTGCCGGCGATGACGCGCGCGGTGAACGTCGACGCGTTCATGCCGTGCTCGGCGGCCGACGTCCAGTACGCGTCCACGGCCTTGACGTGCTTCGGGTCCGGCTCGCCGCGCCAGCGGATCATGAACCGCTCGACGATGGTCTCGGCCTTGTCGACCTCGCGCTGCGGCACCATCGGCTTGTCGAGGCCGCGGGCCGACTGGGCGACGTACGACAGCGCCATGACGGCCGCGCGGGCCAGGTCGTCGCGCGCCTGGGCGTCGTCGATGTCGTGGAGCGGTTTGAGACCCCACACCGGGGCGAGCATGGCCAGCGCGCTCTGCACGTCCACGCGGATGTCGCCGGAGTGAATGGGGATCGGGAAGGACTCCGCGGGCGGGAGACCGGGGTTGAAGGCGCCGTCGACCAGGAGTCCCCAGACGTTGCCGAAGGAGACGCGTCCGACGAGGTCCTCGATGTCCACGCCGCGGTAGCGGAGCGCGCCGCCCTCCTTGTCGGGTTCGGCGATCTCCGTCTCGAACGCTATGACTCCTTCGAGTCCGGGTACGAAGTCGGACATCAGGCGGCTCCTCATGCGATCTCGACTGACTTGTGGTGACTTGTGGCCGGGTCCTTCATACCCCGCGTTACCACAACCTGTCTTCCCCTGGCCCGGCCGCAAACATCTTGCGCAAGATCGTTACTGCGCCAGGTGTGCGAAGCCGCCCAGAGGGGGCGAATCGGTGGTCTGACGAAGCGGTCACAGGCCGGGGCCCGGGGTGGGGCGCGAACCGGCTTTGTGGCTTCGCCTATGTAATTGTGGTCGACGGTTGTCGACAGGCCACAGTATCTCTTGACGTCGAGACGACCTAGACGAGGTGCCCCGAGGCCGCGTGAACTGGGGCACACCGGTGCTGGTCGCGGGCTCGATTCGTACGCGTGGACATCACCCGTTCGGGCTCTTTCCGGGCCGGCCGAGGCCCGTCGCGGCCGTTCAGCCGCCGTCTGCCGCCGCCCGGCTCCGACGCGGGTCGCGCCCCCCGCCCGTCGCCCCCCACCGCCCATATTCGAGGCGCTTCGCGCCGCCCCTCTTGTGAATGCTAGTAAGGGGGCGTGGACCTCAACGACCTCGCGGACATGCGCCGCCAGTACCGCGGCGCGGGCATCGACGAGAGCACGCTGCCGGACGAGCCGATGCCGCTGTTCGCCCGCTGGCTGACCGAGATCGCCGGCGCCGACCTGCCGGAGCCCAACGCCATGGTGGTCTCCACGGCGGGCCTGGACGGGCAGCCGAGCAGCCGCACCGTGCTGCTCAAGGAGTACGGCGCGGACGGCTTCGTCTTCTACACCAACTACGACTCCCGCAAGGGCCGCGAGCTGGCCGCCAACCCCGGTGCGGGCCTGCTGTTCCCGTGGCACGCGCTCGACCGGCAGGTGATCGTCGTCGGCCGCGCCGAGCGCGTCCCGGCCGAGCGCACCGCCGCGTACTTCGCGTCCCGCCCGTACGGCTCGCGCATCGGCGCGTGGGCGAGCGAGCAGTCCAGCGTCATCGCCTCGCGCGAGGACCTGGAGAAGAAGTACGCCGAGCTCACCGCCCGCTTCCCGGAGGGCACGACGGTCCCGGTGCCGCCGTTCTGGGGCGGCTTCCTGGTGGTCCCGCAGAGCGTCGAGTTCTGGCAGGGCCGGGAGAACCGGCTCCACGACCGCCTGCGGTACCGCAGGGAAGGCGACGCGTGGGTCGTGGAGCGGCTCAGCCCCTGACGGCTCCCGGGCCCTTCGGGCTCGGCGGGCTCGGCCAAGGGCTCAACGCTCCCGGTGCACCTTGTGCTGGGCGGCCTGGGCCAGCGGCCGCAGGACCAGCAGGTCGACGTTGACGTGCGCGGGACGGGTGACCGCCCACGCCACGGCGTCGGCGACGTCCTCGGCGGTCAGCGGCTCGGCGACGCCCGCGTACACGGCGGCCGCGCGGTCCTCGTCGCCGCGCATGCGGTTCACCGTGAACTCGTCCGTCTTGACCATGCCGGGGGCGATCTCGATCACCCGGACCGGCTTGCCGTTGAGCTCCAGGCGGAGCGTCGCCGCGATCGCGTGGGTGCCGTGCTTCGCGGCGACGTACCCGCCGCCGCCCTCGTAGGCGGTGTGGCCGGCCGTCGACGACATGACCACCACGGTGCCCGCCCCGCTGGCGACCAGCGCGGGCAGCAGCGCCTGCGTGGTGTGCAGCGTGCCGAGCACGTTGACCTGGTACATCGCCAGCCAGTCGTCCGGGTCCCCGGTCGCCACCGGGTCCGCGCCGAACGCCGCCCCGGCGTTCGCGACCAGCACGTCGCAGCGGTCCAACGACGCCGCGAACGTGTTGACCGCGGCCCGGTCCGTCACGTCCAGCGGGTACGCCGCCGCCGAGTGCCCGGCGTCGACCAGCTCGGCCGCGATGGCCGCGATCCGCTCCGCCCGCCGCGCCGTGAGCACCACGTGGTACCCGGCCGCCGCCAAACCCCGCGCGCTGGCCGCGCCGATGCCGCTGCTCGCGCCGGTGACGACCGCGACGCGCTGCTCCTTGACGTTCATGCGCGGAAGCCAACACCGCGCACCCGAGCCCGCGCAAGTGATCACCCCGGGTGTCGCGCAGGCCGGGCGAAATGCCTGAACGCCCCCGGAAAACGCAGCGACCCGCAGGCCTTCCCTCCGTTTGCGGAGGGTGCCGAGGGGACGTCCTCGGCGACCTGCGGGTCGGGTGTCTGCCTGGTATTCGCCGACCGCCTGACACTTTCCGCCGCGCTGCAGTCGAGGCGGGTCAGACTTCGGTCGGGAGACCGGAGTGGCGGCTAGCGGGCAGCCACCTCACGCGTCCGATTGCTACACATAAGATCGAACCACCTCCTTTCCCGTGTACCGCAGAACCTAGATCGGCTCCGGGGGAGCCGCAATTGATTTACGCGTGGGGGATGTCACGCGGATCGCGGGAATACAAAGGACCGTTCGGGCGGTTGACTGGCGCGGTGCCCATAGCCTCCCCAGCAGTGCGAAAAGCCGCCCGTGCCGTGCTCGCCGATGTGACGCCGCTGCGCGGGTCCGCCGACTACCGGAGGCTGTGGTTCGGGTCGACGGTGTCGATGCTCGGACAGCAGATGACGGCGCTCGCGGTGTCCGTGCAGGTGTACCGGATGACCGACTCGTCGTTCTCGGTGGGCCTGGTAGGGCTGTTCTCGCTCGTGCCGCTGGTCGCGTTCGGGCTGGTCGGCGGGGCCGTGGCGGACAGCATGGACCGGCGGAAGCTGGGGCTGGTCGCGTCGTCCGGGCTGGCCGCGATGTCGCTGCTGCTGGCCGCGCAGGCGGTGCTGGGCCTGGGCCAGGTGTGGCTGCTGTACGCGGTCGTGGCCGCGCAGTCGGCGTTCTTCGCCGTGAACAGCCCCACGCGCGCCGCGATGATCCCGCGCCTGATACCCGCCGAGCAGCTCCCGGCGGCCAACGCGCTGTCGATGCTCAGCATGAACCTCGGGCTCACCGTCGGGCCGCTGGTCGGCGGCCTGGTGCTCGGGCTGTGGAACACCGAGACCGTGTACGTGATCGACGCGCTGGGGTTCTCCGCGTCGCTGTACGCGATGTGGCGGCTGCCGGCCATGCCGCCGGAACGCGCCGGGAACGCGTCGAAGGACGGCGCCGGGCCGCGCAAGCGGGCCTCGGTGGGGGAGGGGCTGCGGTTCCTCAACTCCCGCCCCAATGTGCGCATGACGTTCCTCGCGGACATCGCCGCGATGGTGTTCGGCATGCCGCGCGCGCTGTTCCCCGCGATCGCGGTCGCCTGGTACGCGGGCGGCGACGGCACCGTGGGCGTGCTCACCGCTGCGCCCGCCGTCGGTGCGCTGGCGGGCGCGCTGTTCTCCGGCTGGCTCGGCCGGGTCCGCTACCAGGGCCGCGCGGTGGTGCTGTCGGTGGTCGCGTGGGGCCTGGCGATCGCCGCGTTCGGCATGTCGAACTGGCTGTGGCTCGGCGTGCTCTTCCTCGCCGCGGCGGGCTGCGCGGACACCATCAGCGGCGTCTTCCGCAACACGATCCTCCAGGTGGCCACGCCCGACGAGATGCGCGGCCGCCTGGCAGGCGTGTTCATCGTGGTGGTCGCGGGCGGGCCCCGGCTCGGCGACTTCGAGTCCGGCAGCGTGGCCGCGGTGAGCACCGAGCGGCTGTCCGTCATCAGCGGCGGACTCGCGTGCGTGGTGGCGGTGTTGCTGCTCGCCGCACGCTGGCGCGGGTTCTGGCGTTACGACGCCAAGAACCCGACGCCGTGACCTCGGGTCAGCGCGTGCTGCGGCGCCGGGCGTAGACGAGCGAGCCCGCGCCGAGGGCCAGAACCGCCGCGGCGGTGCCGAGGATCGTCACGCTCGTGCCGGAGTCGCCGCCGGTGTGGGCGAGTTCGCCGGATCCGGCGGCGAGGGCGGGGGCCGCGCCGGCCGATGCGCCGGTGCCGCCGGTGCCCGCGGCGCTTCCCGACGTCGCCCCCGACGTGGCCGAGCCGGTCGAACCGGTCGAACCGGCGGACGCCGCGGGCGGGTTCGCGGCGGGTGCCGTCGTCTGGGCGCCCGACGACCCGGTGTGCGCGTTGTGGTCGGTGTGGTCGCCGCCGGACGCACCGCCCGCCGCGCCGCCCTGCGCGGGCGTGGTCGGCGGGGCCGGGGCGGGCTTGCCGGAGCCGTCGAAGGCGACGTCCGAGCAGGAGTAGAACGCCTCCTGGCTGTCCGAGCGCTGCCACACGATGTAGATCAGGTGGCGCCCGGACTTCTTCGGCAGCGTGCCCGGGATGACGTACGCGCCGTTCTCCAGCTTCGGGTCGGTCGCCGTCGCGATCGGCTTGTCCTCCAGGTCCGACCACTTCAGCGGCTTGGTGACGTCGAAGCCGTCCTTGGTGATGAAGTACTGGAACGTACCCTTGTGCGGCGCCGTGGCGAGGAACCGGAACGTGTACGCGCCGCCCGACGGCAGGTTCGTGGTCGGCCAGTCCGTGCGCGGCAGGTCCAGGCCCGCGTACTGCGGGTTGCCCGCGCTGCACAGCTTGCCGTCCGGGATCAGCTCCTTGTGCCGGCCCCCCGCCGCGGCGATGTTGACCGCGTTCGGGTCGTAGAACGGCTGCGGGTTGTTCCCCACCGCCTCCTTGGCCGCACGGCACGCCGAGAGCCGGAAGTTCTCCGGGTTCTCGCCGCCCTGCGTCGAGCACAGCTGGATCCGGCTCGGCGGGTTCTGCGACGTCCCGTGGGCGGACGCGGAGCCCGCCCCGAGCCCGGTGAGCGCCAGCGGCAGAACCGTGAGCGTGGTGATGGCGGCGGTACGGCGAATCTTCATCAGGCGTGTCCTCGGCAGTCCCGGCAACCTTGCGTCGACGAGCGACGCTAGCGCCGCCGGGCACGGGAAAACGCCTGATCAGAGGCTGTGCGGCAATCCTTAGGAGGCTCTTAGGGAGGGGATCGGCGCCGGTTAAGACAGCGCGTCAGGCCGGGTCGGTCCGAGGCGCTATCCACAGCGCCTCGGCCTGCGCCGCCACCCGGCCGTCGCCGTCGTACAGCGTCGTGGCCGTGCGCACCTTGCGCCCGTCGCGGCCGAGCAGGCGCCCCATGACCACGCACCGCTCGCCCTGGAACGGCACGGCGTCGATGCGCACCGTCAGCCGTCCCAGGAGCAGCGGCGTGGACAGGTCCATCGCCGTCCAGCCGCCCGGGCAGTCCAGTGCCGCCCACACGAACTCCGGCCGTACGTGGGCCCCGTCGGGCGCGGTCAGCGACGCGTCGGGCTCCCACGCGCAGGCCGTCACACCCGGACGCTGAGGCAGCATGCCCGGGAACAGCCGCAGGCCGTCGCCCTCGGCACGGTCGGTGCCGCACACGAAGCAGGTCGCGTACGGATTGCCGACGCTGTGCGTGGCCAGGAAGTGCGCCGAGGACTCCGCGGCCGGCTCGAACGGGACCGGGTCGACCGGCTCGAAGCCGGGGCCCTCCAGGACGTCGTCGCCGGCGGGCGCGGCCTCGGCGACGAGCAGGTCCCCGTCGTACAGCCTGAACGTTCCGGCGCCCTCGTCGACGACCTTCAACGCCCGCTCCAGCGGCGGCGGTTGCCGCAGCGTCACGGTCACCCCGGCGATTCCGCCGGAACCGGCCTCCAGGTGCTGCGCCAGCAGCCCGCCGACATACCCCCCGTTCCCCGACCCGGGCGGCCCGTTGAAGCGGGACGCGATGCTGACGAGGTCGGGGCTGGTCTGACTGGCAGGCTCGGACATGGGGACCACCGTACATACCCGTGGCTCGGGTGAGGGCGAGCCGTCACCCGTGCGCCGGGACACGGCCGGAACTCGCGCATCGCGGCCGGGGCGGCGTCACGGCGCGCCGTACAGGTCCCTGGGGGTGTGGCCCGGCGCCGCCCACACGGCGGCCAGCGGGTGCTGCTGGTCGACCACGACGTGCCCGGCCGCGGCGTTGACCGCGTAGATGCCCAGCAGCGCGCCGGTCAGGGCCAGGCCGGTGAGCACGCCCACCCGGCGCCCGGGCGGCGGCGTGGGGACCGGCTCGCGGACCGGCTCGGCGCGGCGTTTGAACTGGACACCGGTCACGTATGCGACGTAGCCGGCCATCCCGAGCGCGGCGACGGCCGAGAGGACGTGCAGGACGGCGTACGACGCGTAGCAGGCGGTCGTGCTGCCGAGGCCGCGCTCGTCCGCACTGCGCAGCGTCCGGACGGAAACGAAGACCGCCGCCCACAGCGCGAGCCACACGGCCCACCAGGCGCCCAGCAGCCGCCGGGCCGGGCGCGGCAGCCGCGAGGGCGCGGTGCCGCGCGCCCGCGTGCCGGCCAGCGTGTCGACGAGTGCGATCAGCGGGAGGACGAGGCACAGCGTCGGGGTGAACCAGCCGGCGACCGCCCAGGCCGTGGACACGCGGGGGCCCGTCGGGCCGTACGTCGGCGCGTTGTGCCGCGCGAGGGCGAACCACGCCGCGAACACGATGCAGGTCAGGCCGACGAGATACGACCACGGCACCCCGCCGTAGCCGGGAGGGCGGCCGTCGAACGCCATCCCCGTGAGCGCGTCGACGTCCACGATGACGACGCACAGCAGCGCGGCGACGGCCGCGGCGCCCATGACGACGACGACCTCGATCGGCTTGCGGGCGGTCGGCGCCGGGTCGTCGTCGGCGACGCGTCCGGAGCCGGACGCACCGGTGCCCGACGCCCTCACGCCGGCCGCATACGGGTCTGCCGCATACACGTGGGCCGTGTTCGTGTCGGCCGCGTCCGCGTCGGCCGCGTTCCTGTCGGCCGCGTCCGCGTCGTGCCGACCGAGGTGCGACGCGTGATCCCCACGCTCCCGCCCGTCGGCCCCGCCCGCCCCACCTGCCTTACCCGCCAAGCCGGTTGCGGCCGCCCGGCTCCCCGTCAGCCGGCTCGCCCGACTCCCTCCAGCGCCCATGCGGCCCGACGCTACCGGCCCGCGCCGCGCCGTGATCTTCGCGGGGTGGACTTTCCGCCCGGGGCACCGACCGGGGCCGCCGTGTCGTCAGGAGTCCGCGGCGCGGTGGAGGAACACCCGGCGGTCGTCGAGGAAGCGCTGCGTGCCGAACACCAGGACGGGCGCCCGGGTCGACTCGTCGGTGTCGAGCCGGTCGGGCAGCGTCAGCGACGCGTCCTGCGGCCAGCTGAGCGTGATCGACCCGCCGTCGGGCACCATGCGCCATCGCCCGGCCTCGGTCGCCGAGCCGTCGGGGCGTACGCGGTCCGCGGCCGCCGTTCCGTCGGCGAGCAGCCGGAGTTCGCGGAAGCCGGCGTGCGCGGCGTCGCCGGGCTGCCACCGGCCGACCACCTGCGGCTCCGCCAGCGCGTAGCGGGGCGTCCGCCAGTCGACCGCGCCCGGAAGCTCGCCGAAGAGCCCCGGCAGGAGCACGTGACGCAGCACGAGCGTGCCCATAACCGTGCCCAGGGCGGCCGCTGCGACGAAGGCCGGCAGCGGGTGGCGGACCGAGGGCGGCCGCGGCGGCGTGTGGACGGGTTCGGCGCGGCGCCCGACCTGCCCGGCCGATACGTACCCCACGAACGCGGCCATGCCCAGCGCGGCGACGGCGCTCAGCGCGTGCAAGACGGCGTACGCGGCGTAGCAGCCCGCCGTGCTGCCGGCCCGCGCCTCGTCGGCCCGGCGCAGCACCCCGGCCATGACGAACAGCGACGCCCACATGCCCAGCCAGACCGTCCACCACGCGCCGACCAGCCACCGTGCGGCCGTGGGGAGCCGGCCGTCCGGTGCGTCGACGCGGGCACGCGTGCCGGCGAGGGTGTCGACGAGGCCGTACACCGGCAGGACCACGAACGCGCCCGGCAGCAGCCAGCCGCCGACCGCCCAGCCGGAGTGGATGTGACGGCGCACCGGCGCGTACGACAGCGCGTTGTGGCGTGCGACGGCGAACCACGGCAGGAACACCGCGCCGGTGAGCACGACCGCTGCCCACCAGTCGAGCCCGCCGGCCCCTGGTCGGGTCGTGCCGGACGCGACGCCCCAGAGCGCGTGGACGTCGAGACCGGCGATGCGGACGAGCGATGCCACGGCGAACACCGCCGACCCGATGACGACCCACGCCGGATACCGGTACCGCTCGCGCCCGCGCGCCGCCCCTCCGCGCGCGGCGGGCCGGTCCGCAACCTGTGCCATTCCGTCGCCGCGCGTTGCCGGGATCCGCGCGGTGTGCCCCCTCGCGTCGAGCCAACCAGGGCGGACGCACCGACGGGGCGGAGGTTTGTGGAGGTTGGGCGAGGATGGCGCGAACGCGCGGTGACGGCGTCAGCGCAGGTAGAACACCCGGTCGGCGTTCCGCTCCAGCAGGCGCTCGTTCCACTCGGCGCCGCCGGCGATGTTGGCCGACATGAAGACCGGGGGCTCGACGCCCAGCTCGACCATGCGGCCGATGACCGAGACCATCAGCGTCTGCATGACCGCCGAGCACACGACACCCGACGTCGGGCCGACCTTCTGCGGGACGCCGTCGACGTCGAGGGCCGCGTCGCCGGTCGGGACGGCCGCGTCCAGGACGACGTCGCAGTTGTCGAGCAGCCGCGTGCCGGACGGGTGCCGCGGCGGCTCCGCCATGCTCGCCGCCACCGAGGTCAGGCCGACGACCAGCGCGCCGCGCTCGCGGCCGAGCCGGGCCATCTCGACCGGGAGGCCGTTGCGGCCGGACAGCGAGATCACCACGAGCACGTCCCCGGCGCGCAGCCCCGCGCCGTCCAGGACCGGCGCGGCCAGTTCCGGCAGCTTCTCGACGGCGCTGCTCGTCGTGATCGGCCGCACGCCCAGGTCGTTGCCGGGCGCGATGAGCGGATTGGCGAGCATGAGGCCGCCCGCGCGGTAGACGACGTCCTGCGCGTTGAGCGCGCTGTGCCCGCCGCCGAAGACGAACAGCCGGCCGCCGTCGGTCAGCGCGCGGGCCGTCCGGTCGGCGGCCTCGTCGACCGCAGGGAGCTCCTTGTCCCGGAAGCTCTCCAGCAGCGCGATGGCGGCGTCGAGGTAGCGTGCGCCCAGCTCGCCCATCTCAGCAGTCCTTGTCCCCGCGGGTGGCGGTGTGCTCGTGGCCTGGTGGCCCGTGGTGCTCTGATCACGCGGCGTCCACGTGGTTCAGACCACACGCACGGTGAGGGGTGACGGCGCTGCGTGTCAAGGCCGTCCGAAGAGTGACTGATAGCGGGGATGGCTACAGAATGTCGGAATGTTGTGCCTGGAAGGCGCGCGAAGCGGGCGCGTACCCGGCAGGCCGAACCCGTTGGTGTGGACGCGTCCCCGACCGTCCCGCCGGTGGGACAGAATTGGGGGCAGGACCACGATGAAACGGAGCTGGCGGTCGTGAGTGCACTCATCGACACCACGGAGATGTACCTCCGGACCATTTTCGAGCTGGAAGAGGAGGGCGTGGTCCCGCTGCGCGCCCGTATCGCCGAACGGCTCGGGCAGAGCGGACCGACCGTCAGTCAGACCGTCGCGCGCATGGAGCGCGACGGCCTGCTCACAGTGGAAGGCGACCGCCATCTGGAGCTGACCGACGAGGGCCGGGCCCTGGCCACCCGGGTGATGCGCAAGCACCGGCTCGCCGAGTGCCTGCTCGTCGACGTGATCGGGTTGCCGTGGGAGCAGGTCCACGCCGAGGCGTGCCGGTGGGAGCACGTCATGAGCGAACAGGTCGAGCGCCGCCTGCTCGAGCTGCTTCGCCACCCGAAGGAGTCGCCGTACGGCAACCCCATCCCGGGCCTCGAGGAACTCGACCGCGACCTGCACGCGGACGACTTCATGGAGGGCCTCGGCACGCTGCTGGACGCGGCGGGCCCCGAGGGCAAGAACGTGGTGGTGCGCCGCATCGGCGAGCCGCTGCAGACCGACGCCCAGCTCATGTACACGCTGCGCCGCGCGGGGGTCCGCCCCGGTGCGGTGGTCAGCGTGCACGAGTCGGCGGGCGGGGTCATGGCGGGCAGTGGCGGCGAGGCGGCGGAGCTTTCGCCGGACATCGCCGCTCACGTGTTCGTCGCCGTGCGTTGACCAGGCGGTAACAGGAACACCTGCGGGACCACCACCGGAAAGCGGGCCGCGCCGACGCGCGGTCCGCTTTTCGGCTTTTCTCACGCGGGACCCGGCCGCACATGAAGGGAATGTTTCCTTCCCCGCAACGCCGCGACCTCACGAGGAAACACGCGCTTGGCACCGTCGCTGTCGTCCGAGAAGACCGACCGCTCCGCTCGGGGCAGCGACGGAGGACCCGCCATGGCCAGCACGACCACACCGGCCGACGCCGCCGACCAGTCCAAGCCCAGACTGCGGGCCCTGCTGTCGTTCCGCGGCCGCTACCGCATGCTCCACCTGGCGATGCTCGCGTTCCTGTGCAGCTTCGTCCTGTGGTTCGACATGGCGCCGTTCATGGACGACATCGGCAAGGAGTTCGGGCTGACGGCCGGCCAGAAGGCCACGCTCGCCCTGTGCAACATCGCCCTGACGATCCCCGCCCGCACGCTGATCGGCATGCTCGTCGACCGGTACGGGCCGCGCCGCGTGTACGGCTGCCTGCTGATCTTCGCGGCCATCCCGAACACGGTCTTCGCGATGGCCCACTCGTACACCCTGCTGGTCGTCAGCCGCCTGATGGTGAGCATCGTCGGCGCCGGCTTCGTGGTCGGGATCCGGCTCGTCGCCGAGTGGTTCCCGAAGCGCGAACTCGGCACCGCCGAAGGCTTCTACGGCGGTTGGGGCAACTTCGGCTCGGCGGCCGCCGCGCTGACGCTGCCCGTGCTCGCGAGCTCGCTCGCCGACGGGCAGGGCGCGTGGCGCTGGGGCGTCGGCACAGCGGGTGTGCTCGCGGCCGCGTACGGCGCGTTCTTCCTGGCCATGGCGCGGGACGTCCCGGACGGCAAGACGTACCAGCGCGCCGCCCGCAAGCCGGGCCTCCAGGTCACCAGCCGTCCCGCGGTGTTCGGCCTGATGGCCCTCCAGGTGCCGCTCGCGGTCGCGCTCGGCTTCGTCGTGTACCGGCTCAACGCCGACTTCACCACCGTCACCCCCAAGGGCAAGAAGACGTTCCCCGGCGTGATCGGCGACGGCACCGCGGCCGTGCTGTACGCGGTCGTCGCGGCCTGGCTCGCGTACCAGATCTACGCCGTCCTCAAGACGAACCGCGGGGTCCTGGGCGGCGGTAAGCCCGAGATCGAGGAGTACCGGTTCGCCGCCGTCGGCCTGCTGGCGATCGCCTACATGGTCACTTTCGGCGCCGAACTCACCATGGCCAGCTGGCTGCCGAACTTCTTCAAGACGCTGTTCGACATGGACACCACCGACGCCGCCACCGCCGCCGCGTGCTTCGCCGGCACCAACCTGATCACCCGTCCCTTCGGGGGCTGGCTGTCCGACCGCACAGGGCGCCGCAAGGCCACCCTGCTGGGCCTCCTCGTCGGCGCGTTCCTCAGCTACCTGGTGCTGTGGGGCATCGACGCCGACTGGCCGGTGTGGCAGAGCGTCGGACTCCTCGCCCTCGCCTCGGTGTTCATCCAGGGCGGCAACGGCGCGGTGTACGCGATCGTCCCGCAGATCCAGCACCGCGTGGCCGGCCAGATCTCCGGCCTGGTCGGCGCCTACGGCAACGTCGGCGGCGTGCTGTTCACCAGCCTGATCTTCCTCCAGGTCGTCCCGCAGACGGTCTTCCTGGTCATCGGCATCGCCTCCCTCGGCGCGGGCCTGTGCTGCCTCATGCTCCCCGGTATCGGCGAGGTCCGCCGCAGCGACACCCCGACCGTCCCCGCCGGCCACGAGGCCGCCGCCGTACCGGCGACCACGGGCTGACCGCGCCACAGCCCGGCAGAACCGGCAGGGAACGCCGAAGGGCCCCGACCGCACGACATGTGCGGCCGGGGCCCTTCGGCGTTCCGATTACGGTCTCCCGGAGCCGGCGATCAGTAGTAGTGGATCTCCGTCCGACCCGTCGCCTGGACCCAGAGGATGTACCCGCCCTCGAAGTCCCCCCGACGCCCGCCGGGAACGGGGTACTCGCCGACCGTCGGGTAGCCGAGGCGCCCGGAGTTCCAACCCTGCGAAGCCCAGGCCGCGTTGATACCGCCGTAGAGCTCGACGGCCCCGGTCTGCGGGGTCCAGAAGATCGAACCGTGGTCGAACACCTGGTACCGGCCCCGGCCGTCGGAGGTCGGCATCTCGTCGGTCACCGGGAAGCCCACGGCCTCCGGGCCACCGATCTGGATCCAACGCGCGCGGATGCCCCCGTGCATCTCATGCGCCCCGCCGTCCGCGGTCCAGTAGATCGTGCCGCGCTCGAACTCGTTGTAGCGGGAACGGCCGAGCGAGGACTCGTCCGAGACCGGGTAGCCGAGGAAGCCCGTCTCGTTGCCGAGCTGCCACCACCTGGTCCAGATCCCGCCGTGCACCTCGTGGGCGCCGGTCCGAGGGGACCAATAGATCATGACGTTCTCGAACTCCTGGCGTCGGCCGACGCCGTCGCCGAGGACGGCTTCCTGGTTCCGGGGATAGCCGTACGCGAACGGGTTCCGGAGCCAGACCCTGCCGATCTCCCCGATGAGCGGGCGTGCGTCGGTCTGCGGCGACCAGACGATGACGCCCTTCTCGAACGTCTGCTTGCGGCCTCGGCCGTCGCCCATGTCGGACTCTTCGCCCGTCGGGTAGCCGAGCAGACTCACGCCCCACGCCGAGCCGATGCCGCCGAACGTGGTGTGCGCGCCGGTCTCCGGGGTCCAGGAGACCGTCGCCCGCTCGAACTGCTGCGTGTAACCGCGTGCGTCCAGGCGGCGCGGGTCTTCGGTCGGGTAGCCGAACCAGGCGTCCCCACCGGCCCACAGAGCGGTCGCGGCGGTCGCGACGGGATGCACCCCGTAACGGATCGACCAGACGAGCTGGGACCCGTCAGCGAGCGCGACGTACCTGCCGGCGCCGTCACGGGTGGCGACGACGTCGCCCGCCGGGGCCGGGTAGTTCGCGTCGGCCTGCTTCAGCTCCTGGTAGCGGTCCAGCATCGGGCCGCACAGCTTGTGGCCGTTGACGGTGTCGCAGACGGTCCAGGGGTCCACGGTGCCGTACGGAACGTAGAACCTGTAGCTCGTGGTCCAGCTGAAGTTCCCTGCCCGGTCGATCGCGTCGACCCTCAGGTCGTAGGTCCCCCAGTCCGACGGCGTGAGCTTCAGGTCGTACTTGCCCGACGCGTCCGGCGTGGCGGTGCAGGGGGTGCCGACCGGAATGTCGCCGAGGCTGAGCCGGTAGCAGACGATGTCCTCGGTGCCCGGAGCCGGGGCGATGTGGATGACACCTGTCTGGCCGATGCCCTTCCGGGGCGGGCTTCCGTTCGACGGGAAGTCCGTTGACGTCACGACCACTTGGGGGGAGGTCGTGTCGACGGTGAACCGACAGCCGGTCGCGACGTCGGAGAGCTTGTCCTGGACTCGGGCCTGCACGGTCCAGTTGTAGGTGTGGCCGTCTTCCAACTGCCCCAGGTAGAACTGGGCGTTCGAGTTGTTCGCGACGGGGACGTCTGTCGTCTTCTCCGTCCAGGGAGATCCCGGGGCGGTGACGTCCTGAAGGCGCAGGACGGCGTTGATGCCCCCAGCCGGTTCCGGGGTGGACAACGTCGCGCTGAGCACGACCCCTTGTATGGACCGTCGGACCCAGCCGCAGTCCGACCCGCCCGTACCGTTCTTCGGCGCGGGCTCGATGGTGAGGTTGGACGGGATGTTGGGCTGTGGCGGCTCGATGGCCGCCGCGGCGGGTGTCGCGGTCAGCAGGCCGGCCGCGAGCAGTCCTGCGGTTGCCGCGGCCGACAGGGAAGTGCGTTTGTAGCGTGTGAGACGAAGACGTCCGCCCCCCATGTGTTCCTCCAGACGTGCGTTCAGGCGTAGTGGATCTCGGTCTTGCCGCCGGCGGCCGTCCACGTGATGTAGCCGTGTTCGAAGTCGGCGCGGCGGCCGCCGGGGATGGAGTACTCGCCGCGGGTTGGGTAGCCGAGCGGGCCGCTGTTCCAGCCCTGGGACGCCCAGGCGTCGTTGATGCCGCCGTAGATCTCGACGGCGCCGGTGGTGGCGGTCCAGAAGATCGAGCCGCGCTCGAAGACGACGTACCGGCCGCGGCCGTCGGCCGTGCCGAGCTCGTCGGTCACCGGGAACCCGAGCCCGCCCGGCCCGCCGAGTTCGAGCCAGCGCTGCCTGATCCCACCGTGCAGCTCATGGGCGCCGGTGCTCGCGGACCAGTAGATGCCGCCGCGCTCGAAGTCGTTGTACCGGCCGTTGCCGATCGATCCCTCGTTGGTGGTCGGGTAGCCGAGGAAGCCGCGCTCGCCGCCGTACTGCCACCACTTGTCCAGGATCCCGCCGTGCAGCTCGTGCGCGCCGGTCGTCGGTGTCCAGTAGAACCGGACCCGCTCGAACACCTGGTACCGCCCGACCCCGTCGGGGGCCACGAGCTCGTCGGTGACGGCTGCCCCGTAGGCGGCGGGAGCGGCGCCCCAGGCCGTGGCGATGTCGCCGGTCACGATGTGCGCCCCGCTCTTCGCGGACCAGGTGATGGTGCCCTTGGCGAACGTCTGCTTCCGGCCGGTGCCGTCGCCCAGGTCGGACTCCTCACTGATCGGAAGACCGAGCTTGGCGTCGTTGTTGGGGAAGTCCCAGCGCGCCCCGATGCCGCCGAAGACCGTGTGCGCCCCGGTCTCCGGCGACCAGTAGACCTGCCGCGCCTGGAACCCCTGGATGCGACCGCTCTGCGTGGAGAAGTCGTCATACGTCGGGTAGCCGAGCCACCCGCCGACGCCGCCCAGGGCTTCGACGTCCTTGACCAGCGGGTTGTAGACCTTGACCGCGTAGGTGCTGGGGTGCCAGAAGACCGTGTAGTCCTTGAACACGGTCCGCTGTCCGACGCCGTCGGGCATCAAGGCGGTGTCCTGGGCCGGGGCGTCGGCGTAGGTCGCGGAGTTGACATAGCGGATGCGGTCGAAGCTCGGACCGTTCAGGAAGTGCGTCGGAGCGTTGGGGTCCGAGGGGTTCCAGTAGACGGCGCCGTGCTCGAAGGGCGCGTAACCGGTGGTCGAGTACGTCGGAATGTCCTCGGTGGGGTAGCCGAAAGCGTTCTTGCCGCCGCTCTGCGCCCCCCACCACACCGCCCACGGCCGTGCCGCGACGAGGTGCGCGCCGGTGGCCTGCGACCAGAGCAGCACCGAACCGTCGGTCAGCCCCACGAACTTGCCGTTGCCGTCCGGTGCGTCGAGCACGTCGCTTCCCGGCGCCGGGAAGTAGCGGTCGGTGCTCTTGAGCTGGTTGTACCGGTCCAACAGCGGCCCGCACAGCCGGTGGTCGCCGATGACGCTGCAGTGGTCCGAGGGGAGGGAGCCGCGCGGTGGGGCGAAGAACGTGTAGGAGGCCGAGCCGATGTTGCCGGCGTGGTCGACGGCCTGGACGTTCAGCACGTACGAGCCGGCGTCGCGCGGCGTGAACCGGTAGTCGTAGCCGCCTGATGCGTCCGGTGTCGCGGTGCACGGCTCCCCGACCGGCGACTGGGACACGGCGATCCGGAAGCAGCGGATCTCCGCTTCGCTGCCGGGCGCCGCCTGGACGCGGATGACGCCGGACTGCCCGGCGGTCTTCGGTCCGTCGCCGTTCGCCGTCCAGTCCGTCGACGTGACGGTGACGCCCGGCGCCTTCTTGTCGACGCCGAAGGAGCAGCCCGCCACGGTCTCGGAGAGCGCCCCTCCGCGCGCCGACCGGGCCTGGACGGTCCAGCTGTACGTGTGGCCGTCGATGAGCGAGCCGGCGGCGAACCTGGCCGTGTAGCCGGTGGGGAGGCTGCTGGAGACGAACTCCACCGGCTCGGAACCGGGCACCGAAGTGTCCTGGAGCCGGAAGATGCCTTCGGCAAGGCCCCGCTCCCCGTCCGGGGAGTCCGCGATGGTCAGCCTGGCGGTGAGGGCAATGCTGTAGGTGTCGCCTATCCAGCCGCAGAACGACGCGTCGGTTCCGTTCTGCGGCGTCGGCGACACCGTGAGATCGGTCGGCGTGTCCGGAACCACCGGCTCCGCCGCGCCCGCGGGCGTCGCGGTCAGGAGCGTGGCCGCCAGGGCAGTGGTGGTTGCCGTGGCCGCCAGGCCGACGCGTATTCGGTGTGCGAAACGGAGTTGCCCGTCCCCCATGCATGTCCTCCGGTGATCGTGATCGCGCTGGGCGCGAGAACGCGAAGGATACTGCCAGTCAGTTGGCTTATTTTGCACGGGGTTTACGGAGGTGCCGCGTCCCCGTGTCAGGCCTCCGCCATGGCGCGGCCGCAGGCGTAGGCGATGGGGCTGAGGAGTTCGCGGGCTTCGGGGAGCCAGCGGTTGGCTTCGGTGGGTTCGCGGGCCCAGGTGGCGGTGCCGCTGGCGCCCATGGGGGAGGGCGGGGCGACGACGTAGTCGCCGTCGCCGCGGCAGACGAGGTCGATGGCGCTGGCACCCCAGCCGATGCGGCGGAGCATTTCGGGCATCTTGTCGCGGGCGCCCGGGAGGACGAAGAACTGGAGGCGGCGGGTCGGCGTCGCGATGACCGGGCCGAGCGGGATGCCCATCCGTTCCAGGCGGGCGAGCGCGAGGCAGCCGGCCTGCTCGGGGACGTCGATGACCTCGAAGACGCGGCCGGTGGGCAGCAGGATGGCCGCGTCCGGGTGCTCGTCCCACCAGCGGCGGATCATCGCCGGGCCGCTGGCGGCCTGCGCGGCCCAGTCGCGGTGCAGCGGGTGCGCGCCGGGGGCGCTGCACGCGGGGTGGCCGCAGCTGCAGCGTCGGCCCATGGCGCCGTCCTGGACGGACGTGCCGGGCACAACGTCCCAGTGGCGGTCCTCCGCATACCTGACGGCCGTCTCTACAAGCGTTTCGCGGGCGAGCTGCCGGGCCCCGAGGATCTCTTCCACGCCTTCACAACTTCCGGGCGGGGGGTTGGTTACTGCGCGCGCGGGCGTTATCGCGACCCCGGGCGAATCTCACCCGAACGGGACACACGCCGCTCGACGATCTACCGGGCCTCGCGCGCGGGCGACACCCCGGACAGGGGGCGCATGCGGGGCGCACGGGTGCAGCGGCAACGGCGCAGGGGCCGCCGCCCCTATCCGCGGGAGCGATCAACTGGCTACCGTCCGTTACGGACGGCGTGTCGGGCGGACCGGGCCTCCCTACCAAGGGAGTTCGCCGCGCCGCAGTAACGGGGGAACGCGTGGGACCGGCACACCGGTTCCGTGCAGTCCGTGTGACATTCCGTGGGAGGGGACGCCGATGGCCGCACGGTCGCTCGCGACACGCCAGCCGAACGAACGTCTAGCCGCACTGATCCACGAGGCCGGGTGCTCCAACGCCGGCCTCGCCCGACGCGTCAACATGTGCGGCGCCGAGCAGGGCATGGACCTGCGCTACGACAAGACCTCTGTGGCCCGCTGGCTACGCGGCCAGCAGCCGCGCGGCTCGGTGCCGAACCTGATCGCCGAGGCGCTGGGCCGCAAGCTCGGCCGGCCCGTCACCGTCGACGAGATCGGCATGGCGGACGGCCGCAGCCTGGCCACCAACATCGGTTTACAGTTCGCCGCGACCCCCGCCGCGACCGTCGACGTGGTCACCGAGCTGTGGCGCAGCGACGTCAACCGCCGTGACTTCCTGCTGAATTCGTCCGTCGCGGTCGCCGCGCTGGTGGCCCCCAGCAGGGACTGGCTGATCACCGAGCCCGACCCGGCGGTCGCGCGCATCGGAGGCCCGCGGGTCGGCGCGTCCGACGTCGAGGCGGTGCGCGCCACCACCGACATGCTGTCCGTGCTGGACCACCGGTTCGGCGCCGGGCACATCCGGCCGATCGTCGTGCACTACCTCGGCTCGGTCGTGTCGGGGCTGCTCGCCGGGTCGTACAGCGACGAGACCGGCCGCGACCTGTTCGCCGCCGTGTCGCGGCTCACCGAGCTCGCCGGATACATGGCGGTCGACACCGGTCAGCCGGGCCTCGCGCAGCGCTACTACATCCAGGCGCTACGGCTCGCCCAGGCGGCGGGCGACCGGCCGTACGGCGGCTATGTGCTCGCCGCCGGCATGAGCCACCTCGCCGGAAGCCTCGGAAACCCCCGCGAGATCACGCAGTTGGCCCGCGCCGCGCAGGAGGGCTCCAAGTCGTCCACGGGCCAGTACGCGACCGCCACCACCATGGCGATGTTCCACGCCGCCGAGGCCCGCGGACACGCACAGCTCGGCGACGTCCGCGCCTGCGAGAGCGCGCTCGCCCGCGCCGAGACCGAGATGGAGCGCTCCCGGCCCGACGAGGACCCCGTCTGGATCGCCCACTTCGACCGCGCTTACCTCGCCGACGAGTTCGCGCACTGCTACCGCGACCTCGACCGCCCCCGGCAGGCCGAACAGGCCGCCCGCGCCGCCCTGGAGGGCCACGCCGAGACCCGCGTGCGCCGCCGCGCCGTGGACACGCTGCTGCTCGCCACCGCGCACCTGCAGCAGAACCGGCTCGACGAGGCGTGCGCGGTCGCCGAGGACGCACTGGACCTCGTCGGCCGCCTGCACTCGGCGCGTGGACAGGAGTATCTGCGGGACTTCCAGCGCCGCCTGTCCGCGCACGGATCGGAGCCCGTGGTCCGCGCCTTCCTCGACGCGGTCAGGGCCGCCGACGAGGAACGCGGAAGGGAGGTCGTGCCGGCCTGAGTGCAGGCCGGAGCGGAACCGAAACGACCGGCGCGTACGGCCCGCAGCGAGCACCAGGCGGGCCCCGCCGCCGGACGGCCACCGCACGACCACTGGACGGCCCGCGCCGCGCCCCGTGAAGCCGCACCGGGGCACAGGCCAGCCGGGCCACGGTGCCCCCGGCGTCCACGGGGCCGGCGCCGGGGGCCACCTCCGGGCGGCCCCGGACCGCCCCGAAGCCCCTCTCCCCACGCGGCGTTTGGCCGCCGCGGCCCCCGCCCGACGCTGTGTCGCGCACCGCCGATACGCTGCGCGCCCTACACAGACGATCATGTTGGGGGCGGGCCATGGACGACGCGCAATACGAGCGCGAGTGGGAGGAGTTCGTCGCACGCGAGCGCGCACAGGCGCAACGCGTCGACCGACTGGACCAGCTGGCCCCGGTCATCCCCCTCCGCCGCAGGGGCCCGGCCCGCAACGTCCTCATCGCCGCCGCCGCGGTCGGGACACTGCTGCTCGGCGTCGGCGTCTACGCCCTGGCCCACGTCTCGACGAGCGGGGCCTCCGACGACGGCGCGAAGGCGGCCGCCGCGTCCGCGTCGACGACGGCCGCCCCCGCGACCACGGGCGCCCCGGCCGCGGCGGCCCCGGCCGGCGGCACCGCGAAGCCGACCGCCCCGGCGTCCCCGAAGATCGTCGTGACCGTGCCCGAGCACAGCCGTCCGCCAGGCGTCGACAAGGCCGAAAAGGCCGCGCCGATCAGCGCCGCCACGGCGTTCCCCGACAAGAAGGTGACGCTGCCCTCGGGCGAGGTGTTCCAGCTCGTGGACGTCACCACGGTCCCGGACTGCCGCGGCATGATGAGCCCGGAGCTGGCGGACGTCGTCGACCAGGGCCACGGGTGCGCGCAGCTGCTCATGGGGCTGTTCACCGACCCGACGCACAGCAAGCAGATCACCGTGTCGGTGCTCAGCATGCGCAAGGCCGACGACGCCATCATGCTCTTCGGCATGATGAGCATGGACCCGTTCACCTACCAGCTCGGCGCGATCGATCCACCGCCCGGCTCCGGCATCCCCGCACCGCCGCGGACCGCGCCGGGCGACTTCGCGCGGGTCGTGTCCGTGCGCTCGCTCGTCGCGTCGGCGTGGATGTGGACCGACGGGCGGAACACCGGCGAGGAGGAGCTCGGCAAGAACGGCCGAGACCTGCTCGGCGTCGTCAGCGCCAAGGTCGACGCGTACGAGGAGGGGACCGCCCGCTGAGGCGGACACCGCCACGCCCAATGGGCTCTCCGGGTGCCTTGCCGGGAAACTCGTCGGCGCCCGGGACGAACCGCTGTTCGCATCGGCGGCGTCTCGGCTAGCGTCATGGGCGAACCCGGCGCGGCGGCGTGCCGCACGAGGCGCGAGGAGAGCACGACATGAGCGGCAGGCCCGGATCCGGCGGCCAGGGCGGCGAGCCCGGTCGGCCCCAGGACGAAGGACTGTCCATCTTCGGGCCGTTGGAGCTGCCCCGCGACGAGACCGAGTACCTCCCGGCGTACGACGAGTACCAGGAGTACGGCGGCCCCGGCGGCTACGGCGAGGGACCCGGCGGTACGCGGGTGGCCACGCCGTCGATGATGATCCCGCCGGAACCGGGCCCCCCGGCGCCCTACCCGCCCGCCTACCCCGGCGCCCAGCCGCTCGGCTACCCGCCGCAGGGCTACCAGCAGAGCCACCAGCCCGCCGCACCGCAGGCCGGCCCGCCACCCGCACCCGGCGCGTTCGGAGGCCCCGGCGGGCCCTCCGCGGGCCCGGGAGCACCAGGTCAGGGCGCACCCGGCGGGTTCCCGGACGACCTGTTCCGCCCCGGCCCGTCCGCGGGCCCGGCCGCCACCCCGCAGCCCGGGGCCTACCCGCCGGCGCAGCCGTTCCACGTACCGCCGCCCCCGCCGGGCGTCGGACAGCCCCAGTACGCACCGCCCGCGATGCCGCAGCGCGCCGTCCCGGCCCAGTCCGGCGGCGGATCAGGGGTGCCGCGCAGCACCCTGCTGATCGGCGCGGCCGGCGCGGCGGTCGTCCTGCTGCTCGCAGGCCTGTACGCAGGCGGAGCGTTCGACTCCGGCGGCGACGACGCGACCAAGAACACGGGAGCGTCCGCCGCCCCCGGCAGCACCTCGGCGTCCTCGGCGCCGCCCGCCACAGCCGCACCCGCGCCCCCGGCCGCGGCGAAGACGCAGGCCCAGCAGATGGACGAACTGCTCCAGGTCAGCGCGGGCGCCCGCGCGAAGGTCAGCGGCGCCGTCGCCGAGATCACCCGCTGCGGCGACATCGCGACCGCCGTCCAGACCCTCAACGACGCGGCGACCCAGCGCGACCAGCAGATCGAGAAGCTCAACGGCCTCAAGGTCGACCAGATCGACCACGGCGGCGAACTCGTCGACTGGCTGCGCAAGGCGTGGACGGCCTCCGCCGCCTCCGACCGCTCGTTCGCGGCCTGGGGCCAGGACGCGCACGACGACTGCGACGACGGCAAACGTTCCAAGGACAGCGACAACCGCAAGGCCGCCGCCAAGGCCAGCAACGAGGCCTCCGCGGCGAAGGAGAAGGCCATACGGCTGTGGAACCCGACCGCGACGGGCGCAGGCCTCAAGGCCCGCAGCGCGAACGAAATCTAAGCGCCTGGCGCGGTGACGCGAGTGTGACGCGAACACCCCCTAATGAGGGAGTTCTGGTGATTCGCATACGTGACGGCAAAGTGATGGGGGGTCGAGGCCGTGCCCCCGGCCGACTCAACCAGGCGCGGCCCCACGCTGGAACGACCCCCGGCAGCGCAACGAACCCCAGCAACAAAACCCGCCCGGAACCCCAAGCGAAACCGCAGCCCGGCAGCGCAGCGCCAGGAGCGGTGAAGCAGCACCGCAAAACGAAGCAACACCGCAGCCCGGCAGCGCAGCGCCAGGAGCGGTGAAGCAGCACCGCAAAACGAAGCAACACCGCAGCCCGGCAGCGCAGCGCCAGGAGCGGTGAAGCAGCACCGCAAAACGAAGCAACACCGCAGCC
>NZ_JASAOI010000011.1 GCF_029953285.1 Yinghuangia seranimata
CCGCCGCGGTGTCGTTCCCGGGTGCTTCGGGTGATTCCGGTGATTCGAGGGATGCGGCCGTCAGTCGCCGAACTCCGCGAGCCCCGCGACCAGCTCCGCCCCGCGCGCCGGCACGTGCACGGCGGGCGCGGTCAGCGAGAACGGCGCGGTGGGCAGCGGCTTCGTGGTGTGCGGCGTGGTCCACGACACGTCGATCCGCGCACAGTCGCCGCGCAGCTGGGCGAGCGACTCGGGCTCGGCCTTCGGCGGCAGGTAGGAACGGACGGGATCGGGCATTCGGGACTCCTTGAAGCGGGGCTCCCAGCCTAAAACGCACGCAGCGTGACCACACCCTCTACTCATTGGTAGTTTTCCGGGCTCCCGGTACCGTGGGCTGGCCTGCCTTCCGGCGGCACCCAGATCCCTCACCAGGAGCCCACACCGTGCGCATCGCCGTAACGGGGTCCATCGCGACCGACCACCTGATGACGTTCCCCGGCCGCTTCGCCGACCAGCTCCTCCCGGAAGAGCTGCACCGCGTCTCGCTGTCCTTCCTCGTCGACACGCTCGACATAAGGCGTGGCGGCTGCGCCCCGAACATCTGCTTCGGCATGGGCTGCCTCGGTCTCAACCCGATCCTGGTGGGCGCGGCGGGCGCGGACTTCACCGACTACCGCTCCTGGCTCGACCGGCACCGCGTCGACACCCATTCGGTGCACATCTCCGAGACGCATCACACGGCGCGGTTCCTCTGCACCACGGACGAGGACCACAACCAGATCGCGTCCTTCTACACCGGCGCGATGAGCGAGGCCCGCGAGATCGAACTGCGCCCGGTCGTCGAGCGGACCGGTGGCATCGACCTGGTGGTCATCGCCGCGAACGACCCCGAGGCGATGCTGCGGCACAGCGAGGAGTGCCGCGAGCGCGGCTACACGTTCGCCGCCGACCCCTCGCAGCAGCTCGCGCGCATGGGCAAGTACGACATCCGCAGCCTGGTCGACGGTGCCGCGTACCTGTTCACCAACGAGTACGAGGCCGCCCTCATCGAGGAGAAGACCGGCTGGTCCGCGGAGGAGATCCTGGACCGGGTCGGCATCCGCGTCACCACGCTCGGCCCGCGCGGCGTGCGCATCGACCGGCGCGACGATGAGCCGATCGTCGTCGCCTGCCCCGAGGAGCGCAGGAAGGCCGACCCGACGGGCGTCGGCGACGCCTTCCGGGCCGGCTTCCTGGCGGGTCTGTCGTGGGGCATCGGCCTGGAGCGCTCGGCGCAGGTCGGCTGCATGCTCGCGACGCTGGTCATCGAGACGGTCGGCACCCAGGAGTACGTGCTGCGCCGCGACCCGTTCCTGGAGCGCTTCGCCAAGGCGTACGGGCACGAGGCGGCCGACGAGGTCGGCGCGCACCTGAAGGTCTGATCAGAAGCGTCTGATCACGCACGCCGGACGAGGTAGGCGGTCCCGCCTGCCTCGTTCGGCGTCTCCCCGAGGTACGCGTTGCCGGTCATGTCGCACCAGGCCGGGACGTCGAGCCGCGCGGCCTCGTCGTCGGACAGCACCGCGACCACCGCGCCGTGCGGCACCTCGCCGATGCGCTTGGCCAGTTCGATGACCGGGATGGGGCAGCGGCGGCCGAGCGCGTCGACGACCAGGGCGGGGGGTTCCGCGGGGCCGGCCGCCTCGTCGTCCGGCTTGTCCTCCGCGACGGCCTCGGGCGCGGGCGCGGCGGCCTGCTCGGCCCCGGCAGCCCTCCCCGTCCCCGTCACCGCGCGCAGGTCCGCGACGATCCCCGGCAGCACCGCGAGGAACCGGTCGACCTCCGCCGCGGGGGTGCCCTGCGGCAGCGACACGCGCACGTTGCCCTGCGTCAACACGCCCATGGCCGCCAGCACATGACTGGGTGTCAGCGTCGAGGACGTGCACGAGGAGCCCGACGACACGGCGAAGCCGGCCCGGTCGAGCGCGGTGAGCAGCGCCTCGCCGTCGACGTACAGGCACGAGAAGGTCACCACGTGGGGGAGCCGGCGGACGGGGTCGCCCACCACCTCGACGTCGGGAACCACCTCGGGGACCCGCGCGCGGATCCGGTCGACCAGCCCGGACAGCCGGCGGTTCTCCTCGTCGTCGCCGGTGGCCACCGCGCCCAGCGCGACCGCTGCCGCCACGATCGCCGGCACGTTCACGAATCCGGGCACGCGCCGCGACTCGCGCTCGTCGTACGGCAGCGGCGAGCGGTAGCGGGTGCCCTTGCGCACCACGAGCACGCCGACGCCGGCCGGCCCGCCCCACTTGTGCGCGCTCGCGGCGAGCGCCGACCAGCCGTCCGGGACCGGCACCCGGCCGACCGACTGCGCCGCGTCGACGACGAGCGGAACGCCGCGCGCGGCGCACAGTTCGGCCGCCTCGGCGACGGGCTGGAGCGTTCCCACTTCATGGTTGGCGCTCTGCAGCGCGACCGCCGCGGTGTCGTCCCGCAGATCGGCCGCGAGCGCGTCGAGGTCGATCCGGCCCGATCGGTCCACCACCGTCCGGGTGATTTCCCCGCCGTGGGCCTCGTGGAGTTCGGCGGCGTGCAGGACGGACGAGTGCTCGACCGCGCTCACCACGACGTGCCGGCCGACCCGGCGGCGCGCGTCCACCGTTCCGAGCAGTGCCAGTTGCGCCGCCTGGGTGCCCGACCCGGTGAACGCCACCTCGTCCGGGCGCGCCCCGAGCACCGTCGCGACCGTCTCACGTGCGGCGTCGAGCAACAGGCGGGCGCGGCGGCCGTCGTGGTACTGCCGCGCGGGATCCGCCCAGCCCTCCTCCAAAGCACTGAGGAAAGCCGCGCGTGCGGCGGGGTGCAGGGGCTCCGCGGAGGCCGCGTCGAAGTACGCCATAAGGGGACGGTAGTCCGCTGTGAGCGGCGGTGGAGAACCGGCGGTTTCACTCGATCGGACGGCGCGTCACATTCCTTCTCTCCGCCACACCGGACCTCGGCGCGCGACCCGAATACCGCTCCAGTAGGGTTGCCCCGCAGAAACATCCAAACCTGCCTGTGCGACGGACAAGCGGGGGGCGAAGTTCCCCCTCAGACCGACGTTATGGGCGAGACATCGGGAAGGCGCTACGTGAGTCCCTACGGCTCCGACCGCTCGCCGCGGCGCTGGATGCGGCGCAGGGTGCCGCAGCTGCTGGCTCTGGGCCTCGTCACCGCGACCGCCACCGGCTGCTCCGTCGACTCCAAGGATCTGCCCAGACTGGGTCTGCCGTCTCCTGCCACCGAGCAGGGGCACCGCGTACTCGCCCTCTGGCAGGGCTCCTGGATTGCAGCACTCATCGTCGGCGCTGTGGTGTGGGGGCTCATCCTGTGGAGCGTCGTGTTCCACCGGCGCAGTCGAACGAAGCAGGAGATCCCGCCGCAGACCCGGTACAACCTCCCTCTCGAGGTTCTGTACACGGTTATCCCCGGCATCATCATCGCGGTCTTCTTCTACTTCACCGCGCGCGACGAGACCAAGCTTCAGGCGACCACCCCGAAGACGGACCCGGCTTTCGCCTCGGTCAACGTCATCGAGGTCGTCGGCTACCAGTGGAACTGGGCGTTCAACTACAAGGACGGCGCGCTGAACTCGGCCGGTCCGGTCTACGAGTCCGGCACGCCCGCCAGGATGCCGACGCTTTGGCTGCCTCAGGGCCAGAAGGTGCAGTTCCTGCTGAACTCGCCCGACGTGATCCACTCGTTCTGGGTGCCGGCGTTCCTCTACAAGCAGGACATCATCCCCGGCAAGACCAACAAGTTCGAGATCACGCCCCAGGTTCTGGGCGAGTACGACGGCAGGTGCGCGGAGCTGTGCGGCGCGGACCATTCCCGCATGCTCTTCAAGGTGAAGATCGTCACCCCCGAGGAGTACCAGAGGCACCTCGCGGAGCTGAAGGCAATCGGCAACACCGGGGGCGTTCGCAGCACGGTCAACATGCCCGCCACGGTGGAGCACACTCCGGGAAGTGAAAAGTGACGATCCTCAACGAGCCACAGAGCGTGGCCGCGGGCGCGTCGGGGGTGCGTCGCAAGGCTCCCGGCAACGCCGTCGTCAAGTGGATGACCACCACTGACCACAAGACCATCGGCAGCCTGTACCTCATCACCTCGTTCGTCTTCTTCTGCATCGGCGGCATCCTGGCGCTCTTCATGCGCGCCGAGCTGGCCCGTCCGGGTACGCAGATCATGTCGAACGAGCAGTTCAACCAGGCGTTCACGATGCACGGCACGATCATGCTGCTGATGTTCGCGACGCCGCTGTTCGCCGGTTTCACGAACTGGATCATGCCGCTGCAGATCGGCGCGCCCGACGTGGCGTTCCCGCGGCTGAACATGTTCGCCTACTGGCTCTACCTGTTCGGCTCGATCATCGCGGTCGCCGGCTTCATCACCCCGCAGGGTGCCGCCGACTTCGGCTGGTTCGCGTACTCGCCGCTGTCGGACTCGGTCCGCTCGCCGGGTGTGGGCGCCGACATGTGGATCATGGGCCTGGCGATGTCCGGCTTCGGCACCATCCTCGGTGCGGTCAACTTCATCACGACGATCATCGCGATGCGGGCGCCCGGCCTGACGATGTTCCGGATGTCGATCTTCTGCTGGAACGTCCTGCTGACCTCGATCCTGGTCCTGCTGGCGTTCCCGGTCCTCGCCGCCGCGCTCTTCGCGCTGGAGGCCGACCGCAAGTTCGGCACACACATCTTCGATCCGGCCAACGGCGGACCGATCCTGTGGCAACACCTCTTCTGGTTCTTCGGCCATCCAGAGGTGTACATCATCGCGCTGCCGTTCTTCGGCATCGTCTCCGAGGTCATCCCGGTCTTCGCCCGCAAGCCGATGTTCGGCTACAAGGGCCTGATCGGCGCGACCATCGCGATCGCGGGCCTCTCGGTCACCGTGTGGGCGCACCACATGTTCGTGACCGGCTCGGTGATGCTGCCGTTCTTCTCGTTCATGACGTTCCTGATCGCGGTGCCCACCGGTGTGAAGTTCTTCAACTGGATCGGCACCATGTGGCGCGGCTCGCTCTCCTTCGAGACGCCGATGCTGTGGACGGTCGGCTTCCTCGTCACGTTCGTGTTCGGCGGTCTGACCGGCGTCATCCTGGCCTCGCCGCCGCTCGACTTCCACGTGTCCGACTCGTACTTCGTGGTGGCGCACTTCCACTACGTCGTCTTCGGCACGGTCGTCTTCGCGATGTTCGCCGGCTTCCACTTCTGGTGGCCGAAGTTCACCGGCAAGATGCTCGACGAGCGGCTCGGCAAGATCACCTTCTGGACGCTGTTCACCGGCTTCCACACGACGTTCCTGGTGCAGCACTGGCTCGGCGCGGAGGGCATGCCCCGCCGCTACGCCGACTACCTCGCCTCGGACGGCTTCACCACGCTGAACATGGTGTCGACGATCGGCTCGTTCCTGCTGGGCCTGTCGATCCTGCCGTTCATCTACAACGTGTGGAAGACGCACAAGTACGGCAAGAAGGTCACCGTCGACGACCCGTGGGGCTACGGCCGCTCGCTCGAGTGGGCGACCTCCTGCCCGCCGCCGCGGCACAACTTCACCTCGATGCCGCGCATCCGCTCGGAATCCCCGGCGTTCGACCTGCACCACCCGGAGATCGCCGCGCTGGACTACCTCGGTGACGACAAGCACGCCGTCACGGCGGGCAAGGACGGTGAGCGGTGAAGTTCACCGGAGCGCTGATGACGCTGGTGGCGATCTTCCTGCTGCCGGTGACCATCATCTACTGGGTCCTCTCCGAGGACCCGACCGGAACCACGGCGCTGGCCCTGGCCTTCGGTCTGTCGATCATGATCGGCTACTACCTCTGGTTCACCGCGCGGCGCAGCGACCTGATGCCGTCGGACAACGAAGAGGGCGACATCGCGGACGACGCGGGCGAGCTGGGCTTCTTCAGCCCGCACAGCTGGTCCCCGCTGATGCTCGCGTGCGGTGGCGGTCTGATGTTCCTGGGCATCATCTTCGGCTGGTGGCTGTGCTACTTCGCGGCCCCGCTCGTCGTCGTCGCCCTGTTCTTCTGGGTCTTCGAGTACTACCGGGGCGAGAACCAGAACCAGTGACCCCGGCGTCCGGAGTCACCGCGCGGTCCGCGCGCCGGTAGCGAACGGACCGCAGCACAACCTGCACGATGCCGCGAGGCCGGCCACCCGAACGGGTGGCCGGCCTCGTGCATTCGCGTCATTGTTGGACTTATCGGTCGTGATCAGGGTGAGTGACGCGGCCGATCAGGGTCCGGATCCCCGGAGTTGTCACCGTTGTGTGACTGTCTCCGAAATCCGGAACCCCCGCGCGCTGAGGGGGCGTCATGCACAGCGCATACGGTTCGCAGCAGGACTGCGTAAGCGGAAGAGGGAGGGATTCGCGTGCCCCGCATATCTGGAGCATCGCGTACGGGGGCCGCCAGGCTGACCGCAGGACTGCTCGTGGTGCCCCTGGCACTACTGACGGCGTGTTCCTCCGGGGGTGGAAAGTCCGACCCCAAGCCCACGGGCAACGGCATATCCGCCGACCCGGCCGGCGGGGGCGGCAAGAACAAGGGCGGCGGCGCACCGGCCGTCCTGGCGGTACAGCCCGCTGACGGCGCCAAGTCGGTGGAGACCGAGGGCACGCTGTCGGTCGCCGTGACCGGCGGCAAGGTCACCTCGGTGACGGTCACCGACGACAAGGGCAAGGCCGTCGAGGGCGCCACGTCGTCCGACGGCGCCAAGTGGACCCCGAAGACCGCGCTCGCCAACGGCACCAAGTACACGGTGGCCGCGAAGGCGGCCAACGCCGAAGGCGCCGAGGTCAGCACCAACAGCAGCTTCACCACGGTGTCCGCGGGCAAGACCTACGAGTACTCGTACCGGCCGGACTCCGACGACGGCGACAAGCTCGGCGTCGGCACGATCATCTCGCTCAAGTTCAACAAGTCCGTCAAGGACAAGGCGGCGGTCGAGAAGCACCTCAGCGTCACCGCCGAGCCGGCCGTCGAGGGCTCGTGGTCGTGGATCACCGACTACGACGGCAGCGACCGCGTCGACTTCCGGCCCAAGGAGTACTGGAAGCCCGGCACCAAGGTGACCTGGAAGGCCGACCTGTCCGGCGTGAAGTCGGCGGACGGCACCTACGGCACCCAGAACCGGTCGGGCTCCTTCACCGTCAGCGACTCGCTGGTCGCCACGGCGGACCTGACCTCCAAGCAGATGACCATCAAGAAGAACGGCGAGGTCGTCGACACGCTGCCCATCTCCGCCGGCAGCGCGGACAACCCGACCTGGACCGGCACCATGGTGGTCCTGGACAAGGTCGACGGCATCGACATGAACTCCGAGACCGTGGGCCTCGGCGACGCGTACAACATGAAGAACGTGCGCTACGCCGTGCACCTGACCACGTCCGGCACCTACGTGCACGCCGCGCCGTGGAACGACGGCAAGTTCGGCAAGGTCAACGGAAGCCACGGCTGCATCGGCATGAGCACGACCAACGCCGGGACGTTCTTCAACATGGTGCACACCGGCGACGTCGTCGAGATCGTCAACGGGAGCGAGAAGAAGGTCAAGGCCGGCAACGGGTACGGCGGCTGGAGCCTGGACTGGGACACCTGGGTGAAGGGCAGCGCGCTGTCCGGCTCGGGTGCGTCGGCGGCGCCCGCCCAGTGAGTGCCGCGGCCTAGCGTTCGAACCCGGCGTCCGAGCGGCGCGACGCGCACGCATTAGTGTGATTTTTGTTCTCGAATGGACGCACCCGGCGGCCGTTCCGGATCACCCGGATGAGACTGGACCAGCAGGTCCAAGATCGTCCACCCTGATCCGGGAGGTGCCGGGTGCGTCGCATATCGGTTTCCCCAGGCCGCCAAGGCGCTCTGCGCCCCGCCGTGTTCGCCTTCGCTGCGATGGTGATCCTCGGCGCGTGCGGCGAGGACTCGGGCGGTGCGGCAAGGCCCACCGTCAGCAGCGCGCGGTTCGTCATGACCCCGCAGGACGGGAACGACGCGGTCGCCCCGGAAAGCGTCGTCACGGTCGGCTCCGGCGGCGGCAAGCTCGCCGAGGTCGTGCTCGTCGCCGGCGACGGCAGCACCGCGTCCGGGAGGATGAGCCCCGGCGGCGCGTCGTGGTACACCGACAAGCCGCTCAGGTACGGCACCAAGTACACCCTCAAGGCGTCCGCCGTGGACGTCTACGGGCTCACGACGAGCACCAGCGAGACCTTCACCACCCTCACGCCCGCGACCATCGTCAGCGCCGAGAAGGTGACCCCCGAGAAGGGCGCCACGGTCGGCGTGGGGATGCCCGTCTCGGTCGAGTTCGACCACGCCGTCAAGGACGTCGCGGTACGCGCCGCGGTCGAGCGGCGGCTGCGGCTGACCTCCTCGACCCCGGTCGAGGGCGCGTGGGGCTGGGTCGACGACAAGACCGTGCGCTTCCGCCCCAAGGACTACTGGCCCACCGGCACCAAGGTCAGCGTCGCCACCGACCTGTACGGGCTGCCGATGGGGGACGGCGCGTACGGCGGAACCGGCGGCGGCGTCTCGGACTTCGTGATCGGCCCCGCGGTCATGACCACCGTGGACTCCGCCGCCCACCAGATGACCGTCACCCGCAACGGCGAGCTCCTGCGCACGGTGCCGGTCACCACCGGCAAGCCGGGCTTCACGACGCGGTCGGGTACCAAGGTGATCCTCGGCAAGGAGGAGCACGTCCTGATGGACGGCACCACCGTGGGTATCGCCGAGGGCAGTTCCGATGCCTACCGGCTCGACGTCTACTGGGCCACCCGGGTGACATGGAGCGGCGAGTACCTGCACGCCGCGCCGTGGTCCGTGGGCTCCCAGGGCGTCGCCAACGTCAGCCACGGCTGCGTCGGGATGAGCACCGAGAACGCGCAGTGGTACTACGGCGTGGTCACCGTCGGGGACGTGGTCAACGTCATCAACACCGACAGCAGCAAGACCATGGAGCCGATCGGCAACGGCTACGGCGAGTGGAACCTCTCGTGGGACGAGTGGCTGAAGGACAGCGCCGCGGGCGCGGTCACGGCGGCGAAGCCGGTCTGATCGACGACGAGTGAGGCCCCACACCCGGCCGGAAGGGGGACTTCGGCCGGGCGGGGGGCCTCGGACTCACGCGTGCGGGGACGGGCTACTGCACGCTTGCCGCGCGTGTGACGGCGCTCTGGAAGAACTCGGGTGTCAGCCCGGATGTGATCAGGTCGCCGTGGCTCTGCTGGTAGAAGAAGGTGACGATGGTGTTCCCCGAGCGGCCGAACGCGACGACCTCGTTGTACCAGGGGTCGGTCCAGCGAACCCCCCAGACCTGCACCGTGTCCGTCACGGAGATCTTGGTGACCTGAGCACCGTTCATGTTCCCGGCGTCCGCGAGCCCCTTGTTCGCGAGCAGGGAGGCGGCGAACTTCGCCATCGCGGCCTTGGCCTCCTCCTCCGACGCGACGGGGACGATCTTCTCGACGAAGTGCCCGCCGCCCGCGGCCTCGGAGAAGTGGTACACCGTGCTCAGGACCGACGTGTCCCCTGGAAGGTCGAGCGTCTCCGCCGTCTTGATGTCGGGGTGGAGCCGGTTCACGAAAGGCGTGGCGAAGCGCGGGAGGAACGTCCCGCTCCCGGTCCCGTTCAGCGTGTCCGCGCGGGTGACCACAGAACCCGCGGCGTCCGGGGCCTGGGTCCACGTCGCGCCGTCGAGCTTCGGCAGGTCCGCCAGTCCGAGCACACGCGGGGAAAGCGGGAGCTTCACGGGATCGGGCTCGCGGAAGTCGCAGGGCCTGCTGCCGTCGGGTCGGGGTGTGCACGACATCTTCGGCTCCGGCAGCGTCGGCAGTGCGCCCGGAACCGACGGCGACACCGAAACCGTCGGGCTGCCGGACGCGGTGGACGCCCGCTGGGCGGAGCCGTCCGGGCTGCCGAGGACCGCGATGGTCGAGGCGATGACGGCTACCGCGGCGACAGCCGCGGCGGCGGCCGTCACCTTCCGGCGGGTGGTGATGCGGCGGCCTCGGGCGCGGGCGTCGTCGGCCCGGCCGATCCGGACGGCCGGTTCTATGTCGTCGGCGAGGCCTTTGAGCAGGCGGTCGAGATCGTCGGTCATGAGGTGACTCCTCCAGGAGTACGGAAACTGGTCGCTGAAGGGGCGGAGGAGGCCTCGGTCTCCGCCGGGTCGGCCAACAGCTCTGCGAGGGCCTGCCGGGCCCGGTGCAGCCGGGTCCGTACCGCGCCGGTGGAGCAGCCCAGTTCGCGGGCCACGGTCTCGGCGGGCAGGTCGTAGACGTGGAACAGGACGACGGTCCGCCGCTGGTCCTTGGGGAGGCGCTGGAGGGCCGCCACGAGGGCGACGTGGTCGGGTCCGAGTTCGGGTACCGCGTCGGAGCGTTCGGAGCGTCTGTGGGCCAGCAGGCGGTTTCTCGCCTTGCGCCACGAACTCACCGCCATGCGCTGCGCGACGACCCGGACCCACGCGGCGGGATCGCCGCCCGCGGTGACCCGGCCCCAGCGGATCCAGGCCCTGGCGTACGCCTCCTGGACCGCGTCCTCCGCGTCCGACAAGCTGCCGGTCAGCGCGTACACCGCGGCGACCATGCGGCGCGCCGTCGCGGCGTAGAACGCGTCGAACTCCGCCTTCGCGTCGTCCCCTCGGGGTATCCCCTCGGGACGCCCGTCTTCCTGCTGCTCCCTCATGCTGTGGCCTGTCCCCGATCGGTGATGTGTGCGTGTCGACGTCTTGTGCACGCCGGGCGGGGCGGCGGTGTTACCGGTCCACGCGGGAAAACGCGGAGGGCCCCGCCGGACGAATCCGGCGGGGCCCTGCGTTCGCTGATGTGGCGTCAGCTTGGGGTGCGGTTCAGGTCAGTGGTGACCGTGGCCGCTGGTGATCTCCTTGAACTCCTCGGCCGTCGGCTTCTCGATCTGCTCGGCGAAGTAGAACTTCGACAGGCGGACCCGGAGCTTCTGGCCCGGCTTGAGCTTGCGCGCGACGCCGTTCTCGTCGACGGCGGGCGGCAGCTCGGCCGGCGCGGGCTGCTCGTGCGCGGTGAGGACGTGCAGCTTCTCGGCGTCCAGCGGCTCGTGGATCTCGATGAACTCGCCGTGCGGGAGCTTCTTGATGATGCCGGTCTCGCGACCGTGCAGCACCTTGTCGCGGTCGCGGCGCTGCAGCGCCATCGCGATCCGGCGGGCCACCACGAAGGCGAGCACCGGGGCGACGAAGAACAGCACGCGCATCGTCCACGTGATCGAGTTGATCGACAGGTGGAAGTGGGTCGCGATGATGTCGTTGCCACCGGCGATCCACAGCACCAGGTACATCGCGATCCACGCGGCGCCGAAGCCGGTGCGGACCGGGACGTTGCGCGGGCGGTCCAGGATGTGGTGCTCGCGCTTGTCACCGGTGACCCAGGCCTCGAGCCAGGGGTAGGCGGCGATGAACGTGAACATCACGCCCGGCACGACCAGCGACGGGATCAGGACGTTCCAGCTGATCGTGTGGCCCCACAGGTTGGTCTCCCAGTTCGGCATGATGCGCAGGGAGCCTTCGAGGAAGCCGATGTACCAGTCGGGTTGTGAACCCGCCGTGATCTGGTCCGGCGTGTAGGGGCCGTACGACCAGATCGGGTTGATCTGGACCAGGCCGCCCAGCAGCGCGGTGATGCCGAACACGATGAAGAAGAAGCCGCCCGCCTTCGCGGTGTAGACCGGCAGCAGCGGCAGGCCCACGACGTTCTTCTCGGTCTTGCCGGCGCCCGGCCACTGCGTGTGCTTCTGGTAGAAGACCAGCGCCAGGTGGACGGTCACCAGGGCGACCATGATCGCCGGGACCAGCAGCACGTGGATCGTGAACAGGCGCGGCACGATGTCGTGCCCCGGGAACTGCCCGCCGAACAGGAAGAACTGCAGGTAGGTGCCGACCAGCGGGATCGCGAGGACGACGCCTTCCGCGATGCGCAGACCGGTGCCGGACAGCAGGTCGTCGGGCAGCGAGTAGCCGGTGAAGCCGTTGACCATCGCGAGCACGAGCAGGAGGAACCCGAACAGCCAGTTCATCTCGCGCGGCTTGCGGAACGCACCCGTGAAGAAGATGCGGAACATGTGGACGAACAGCGAGGAGACGAAGATCAGCGCCGCCCAGTGGTGGATCTGCCTTATCGCCAGACCACCGCGGATGTCGAAGCTGATGTCCAGCGTCGACGCGTACGCCTCGGACATGTGGATGCCCTGCAGCGGCACGTACGAGCCGGAGTAGACGACCTCTTCCATGCTCGGCTTGAAGAACAGCGTCAGCCAGACGCCGGTCAGCAGGATGATGATGAAGCTGTAGAGCGCAACTTCACCGAGCATGAACGACCAGTGGTCGGGGAAGACCTTGCGCAGGTTCTTCTTCGCGACGCCGTAGAAGCCCAGGCGCTCGTCGAAGTAGTCGGCGGTCTTGGTGGCGGCGTTGTCCGGGATCGGCCCGGTCGCCGCGGAGTCCGCGTGCGTCGATGCCATCAGCCACGCTCCCAGAAGCTCGGTCCGACCGGCTCGGCGAAGTCGCCGATGGCCTCGAGGAAGCCGGTCTTCTCGTTCACCGTGATCTTCAGCTGCGGCAGCGAGCGCGCCGCCGGGCCGAACACCACGGCACCGTCATCGGCCAGGTCGAAGGTCGACTGGTGGCACGGGCACAGCAGGTGGTGCGTCTGCTGCTCGTACAGGCCGATCGGGCAGCCCACGTGGGTGCAGATCTTCGAGTACGCCACGACACCGTTGTACGACCACTCGAGCTGCTTCTTGGACTTGATCTCGTCCGGCTCGAGGCGGATGAGGAGGATCGCCGCCTTGCCGATCTCCTCGAGGTAGTCGTGGTTGTCGACGTTCAGGCCCTCGGGCTTGGCCATCACGAGCGAACCCTTGACGATGTGCTCGGGGCGCAGCGGCTTGTTCGTGTTCTCGTTGATGATGAGCGTGCGGCCGTTCTTGCCGTTCTTGCCCCACCACGTGTGGCGCAGCGCGACGCTCGGCAGCGGGCCGAGGTCACGCAGCAGCACCACGCCGGACAGCGGGACCAGCGCCATCGCGCCGATCATCGTGCGGCGGATCATCGAGCGGCGGCCGAAGCCGGACTCGGCGGCACCGCGCTGGAACTCGCGGATCGCGCCCTCGCGGTCCGCGGGGTCCGACTTGAACTCGTGCCGCTCCTGGACGATCTCCTCGTCCGTCATCAGCGTGCGGGCCCAGTGGATCGCGCCCGCACCGATGCAGAACAGCGCGACACCGAGGGTGCAGCCCAACGCCAGGTTGAGCGCGCCGATCTTCCCGAAGAAGAAGATGTCGATGATCTTGTACTTGTCGATGCTCACGTACGACGCGATGAAGCCGATCGTCGCGAGCATCGAGATCACGAACAGCAGGGACACCTGACGTTCGGCGCGCCGGGCGGCCTTCTCGTCGATGTCGGTGACGCGCGGCTCGTGGGCCGGCAGTCCGGGGTCGGCGAACGGGTCGAGAGCCCCGGCCGGAGAGTGCGGCTCCGGCAGCTTCTCTTCTGACATGTCCTGGTGGCTACTCACTTGGTCCTGGCCTTGGGGGTACGGGCGGCGATCCAGATGGTGACAGCGATCACCAGGCCCAGCCCGATGGTCCACACGAAGAGGCCCTCGGACACCGGGCCGAGGCGGCCCAGACCGAGACCGCCCGGGTTCGGCTCGTCCTTCGTCACACCGGTGATGTAGGTGACGATGTTCTTCTTCTGCTCGGGCGGCATGATCGCGTCCGGGAACGACGGCATGTTCTGCGGGCCGGTCAGCATGGCCTCGTAGATGTGCTTCGGGTCGACGTCCTTCAGCGGCGGGGCGAACTTGCCCTCGGGCAGCGCGCCGCCCTCACCGGAGAAGTTGTGGCACTGCGAGCAGTTCGTCCGGAAGAGCTCGCCGCCTTCCTGGATGTTCCCGTTGAGCGCGTACTCGTCCCGGTTCGGCACGGACGGGCCGGCCCCGAGGGACGCGACGAACGCCGCGATCTGGTCGGCCTGCGCCTGCGTGTAGGCGGTGGGCTTGCGGGGCGCCTGCGGGCCCTGCTGCTGCATCGGCATACGGCCGGTCATGACCTGGAAGTCGACCGCTGCGGCACCGACGCCGATCAGCGACGGGCCGTCGCTCGTGCCCTGGCCGGCCTGGCCGTGGCAGGAGGAACAGCCGCTCAGGAACAGCTTCTTGCCCTCTTCGACGGCAAGGGAGGACGGCGCGTCTTCGGCCTGGGCCGACTTGGCGGGCGCAAACGCGGCGTACAGCCCCCCGGTCGCCGCGAGCGCGAAGAGTAGGACGACGATCGCCGCCAGGGGGTGGCGCCGTCGTGCGGAGAGCTTCTTCACCAAAAACCTCGGTTGGTTTCGTCGTTCTTGTCGAGTGGGACCGGCTAGGCGCTACTTGATGAGGTAGATCGTGGCGAAAAGCCCGATCCACACCACGTCGACGAAGTGCCAGTAGTACGAGACGACGATCGCGCTCGTGGCCTGCTCGTGGGTGAAGCGCTTGGCCGCGTAGGTCCGCCCGAGCACGAACAGGAAGGCGATGAGCCCGCCCGTCACGTGCATGCCGTGGAAGCCGGTGGTCATGTAGAAGACCGAGCCGTAGGCCCGCGACGAGAGCGTCAGGCCTTCCTTGACCAGCTCGGTGTACTCGTACACCTGACCACCGATGAAGATCGCGCCCATGATGAACGTGATCACGAACCACATGCGCAGCTTCTTGACGTCGCCGCGTTCGGCCGCGAAGACGCCCAGCTGGCAGGTCGCGGAGGAGAGCACCAGCACTGTGGTGTTCACCGAGGAGAACGGGACGTTCAAGAGCTCGGTGCTCTGATCCCATACCTCGGGTCCTTGGACCGATCGGATCGTGAAGTACATCGCGAAGAGGGCCGCGAAGAACATCAGCTCCGACGCCAACCAGACGATCGTGCCGATGCTGACCAAGTTGGGACGGTCGACCGCCCCATGGGGTGCATGCCCGGTTTCTACTGCAGTTGCTGTCGCCACGGCCGCCATTATTGCGGTCGCCGGATCGGGCCGCGCTTCGGGGGGCATCCTTCGGTGAACGTGTCTAAGCCCGGGTGGTGTTCCCGACTCCCCGGATTCGGCCGAACGAGGTTGGCAAGGCCTTGCGCGGTCCGCCGCTCTGACGGCGTTTCAGGTGAAGACGCACAGGTCCAAGGGGGTACAGGGGGAATTCCCCGACCGGATCAGGAGCCTTCCCCGAGTGCCGCCGCGGAATTGTCCGTGGCTTTAGCGGCGGTACGCGCTACGCGTTCGAGTGAATCTCCCGGGGCACCCGGCCCGCTTCGCCCGAACGAGGGACGGTACGGCGCCGCGGCGGCGGCCCGGTACCGTCGCGGCATGGTCATGTCGGGCATCAGCCGCCTGTTCCGCCGCGCCCGTCCCGAGCCCGAGGCGCCGCTCGTCGACGACGGCTCGCTCGTCGTGCTCGGCGAGAGCTTCGACCCGGCGCGCGCCGACTCGGCGGTGCTCGCCGAGCTCGCGGCGGCCGGCCGGCCGGTCGAGGGGCGCCGGCTGATCCTGCGTCATGTCCTGCGGCTTCCGGACGCGGCGGCCGCCGACGAGGCCGCCCGGCTGCTCGCGCCCGACGGCTGGACGGTCGCGGCCGGACCGGACGGCGTCACGCACGCCGACCGCGTACAAGAGGTCACCGCGCTCGAACTGGCCCGCGAACGGACCCGCATGGCCGGGCTCGCGCAGCGGCTCGGCGGCGACGCCGAGGGCTGGCGGCTGCTCGGGCGCCCCTGAACCCTCTGCGGCGGGCGTCCCCCGCTGTCCGCGCGCGTTCCGGGCCGCCGTTCCACCCCGGTTCACCCCGCCGGTGTGATCGTCTGGTATGTCGGACCCCCGCCAAGAGGGGTAGCATCCGCGATGTTGTTACGCGGATCACAAGCGGGCTCCGCGACCGGCGGCCCGGACGACCTTGGACAGGTGGCAATGGCGCACAGCGGCGACACCATGACCGTCCTCGTGTACAGCGATGACCGCAACACCCGTCAGAAGGTCACGCTGGCGCTCGGGCGGCGGCCCGCCGCGGACCTGCCGCGCATCGAGTACATCGAGTGCGCGACCGAGCCCGCGGTCGTCGACCGCCTGGACCGCCAGAGCGCCCGGATCGACCTGGTGATCCTGGACGGCGAGGCGACCCCGGCCGGCGGCATGGGCGTGTGCCGGCAGCTCAAGGACGAGATCTACGAGTGCCCGCCGGTGCTGGTGCTCGTCGGCCGGCCGCAGGACGCGTGGCTCGCCACGTGGTGCCGCGCCGACGCGGTGGTCTCCCACCCGCTCGACCCGGTCGCCCTCGCCGCCTCCGCGGCGGGGCTGCTGCGGCGCCGCGCGGCCCACGCGCCGGTGGCCTGACGTTCCTCTTTGTTGCTGTCCGCCGTCGGGGTGGCGGCTCGGTTTCCCGGGCTGCCCATCCCTCGGACGGACGGGAATCCGTTTGCTCGCCGCGGCTACGCTGAGTCCGACCTGATCGGACACGTCACGCGGGAGCGGACCTATGAGTGCCTCGGCCTCGGCAGCGGTGGACAGCACCAACCCCGGGCAGGGCCGGTCCTGGCCCGACGTCCTGACGGCACTGATGCGCGGGGATGACCTCGACGCGTCCACCACCGCGTGGGCGATGGACCGCATCATGACCGGTGAGGCCACTCCGGTGCAGATCGCCGCCTTCGTGGTCGCGCTGCGCGCCAAGGGCGAGACGGTCGAAGAGGTCACCGGTCTGGTCGACGCCATGTACTCGCACGCGGTCACCATCGAGGTGCCCGGGCCGATCGTCGACATCGTCGGCACCGGTGGCGACCGGGCCCGCACCGTCAACATCTCCACGATGTCCGCGATGGTGGTGGCCGGTACCGGCGCCACCGTGGTCAAGCACGGCAACCGCGCGGCGTCGTCCGCGAGCGGTGCGGCCGACGTCCTGGAGGCGCTCGGCGTCTCGCTGGACCTGACGCCCGAACAGGTGGTGCGCACCGCGGTCGAGGCCGGGGTGACGCTGTGCTTCGCGCAGCGCTTCCACCCCGCGCTGCGGCACGCCGCGCAGGCCCGCCGCGAGCTGGGCGTGCAGACCACGTTCAACATCCTCGGCCCACTCACCAACCCGGCGCGCGCGCCGCACACCGCGATCGGCGTCGCGGACGCGCGGATGGCGCCGCTGATGGCCGGCGTGCTGGCCCGGCGCGGCACGTCCGCGCTGGTCTTCCGCGGCGACGACGGGCTCGACGAGCTGACCATCACCACCACTTCGAAGGTGTGGGTGGTGCGCGACGGCGAGGTCCGCGAAGACCGCGTCGACCCGCGGGACTTCGGCATCGAGCAGCAGCCGATCGAAGCGCTGCGCGGCGGCGACGCGGCGTACAACGCCGAGGTCGCGCGGCGGCTGCTGGCCGGCGAGCGCGGCGCGGTGCGCGACGCCGTCCTGCTGAACTCGGCGGCCGCGCTGGTGGCGCTGGGCCCCGGCGAGGGCCCGCTGGCGGACCAGCTCGCGGCCGGCATCGCGCGGGCGGCGGACGCGATCGACTCCGGCAAGGCGCAGGCGGTGCTGGAGCGCTGGGTCGAGACCACGCGCTCGTTCGGCTGACCGCACGCGGCCGCGCGTCTCGGCAGAGGGGACGTCGGCGTCTCGTTTCCTGAGACGCCGAATATCCGTGTTGAGAGACGCGCGGCCGTGCGGTAATAATTCCTTCCAGGTCACGAGTGACAGCGTTCAGGCCCCGGCTTGCTGTCCGGCAACCCTCCTCCGCGGTGGGGTGCCCCGGGTGATGACCAGGCCGGACCCAACAGGTGCTCCGGCAAGCGCGGACCTCACCTTCGCCACGGCATCCGGGGTCCCTGTCCCTGGAGGACCGTCGCCTTGACCGCTGTCGCTTTCGCCGATTCGTCGCTTTCGTCCGTTTCTGCGGTGTCCGCCGCCCACCCGGACGGCCCGCTCGCCGTGGTCGGCGGCGACGTCCGCGTCCCGCTCGTCACCGGCGGCGACGTCGAGTACGCGGCCCTCGACTACGCCGCCAGCGCCCCGTGTCTCCAGCGGGTGTGGGACGACGTCTCCGCCTACCTGCCCTACTACGGCAGCGTGCACCGCGGCGCCGGCTACCTCTCGCAGCTGTCCACCGACCTGTACGAGGCCAGCCGCAGGACCGTCGCCGAGTACGTCGGCGCGCGCGAAGACGACCTCGTGCTGTTCACCCGCGGCACCACCGACTCCCTCAACCTGCTCGCCGCCGCGCTCCCGGCCGGCACCGCGGTGTTCGTCTTCGAGACCGAGCACCACGCCGCGCTGCTGCCCTGGCGGCGTACCGCCGACGTCACGCAGCTGCCCGCGCCCGACAGCCCCGCCGCCGCGGTCGCCGCCCTGGACGCCGCGCTCGCCGCCGCACCCGCCGACGGGCCGCGCCTCGTCTGCGTCACCGGCGCCTCCAACGTCACCGGCGAGCTGTTCCCGGTCCGCGAACTCGCCGCCACCGCGCACCGGCACGGCGCGCGCATCGTGCTCGACGCCGCGCAGCTCGCGCCGCACCACCCCGTGTCGCTCACCGGGCTCGACGTCGACTGGATCGCCTTCTCCGGGCACAAGCTGTACGCGCCGTTCGGCGCCGGTGTGCTGGCCGGGCGCGCCGACTGGCTCGGCGCCGCGGAGCCGTACCTCGCGGGCGGCGGCGCCAGCAAGAGCGTGACGGGCGACGGCGTCGAGTGGAACGGCGGCCCGGCGCGGCACGAGGCCGGTTCGCCCAACGTCATCGGCGCCTACGCCATCGCGTCCGCCTGCCGCGCGCTCACCGAGGCCGGGCCCGACGCGCTCGCGGCCCGCGAGAACGCGCTGCTGAGCCGGCTGCGGACCGGCCTCGCGGAGATCCCGCAGGTGCGCACGCTCGACCTGTTCGGCCCCGACTCGGAGCGGGTCTCCGTCGTGTCGTTCGTCGTCGACGGCTGGAACAGCTCGCGGTTCGCCGCGGCGCTGTCCGCGGAGTACGGCATCGGCGTGCGGGACGGGCTGTTCTGCGCGCACCCGCTCGTGCGGCGGCTGCTCGGGGGCAGGGACGACGCTCCGACCGAGTGCGGGGCGCCGGACGCGCCCGCGGGGGAGCAGAACCTCAACGCGATCCGGGTCAGTTTCGGTGTCGGCACGCCCGACGAGCACATCGACCGGTTCGTCGCCGCGGTGCGCGAACTGGTCGCGCGCGGCGCACAGTGGACCTACCGCACCGACGGCGGGCGTTGCGTGCCCGAGTCCGACCCGCGCGGCCCGGCCGCGTTGGCGGGGCTGCGCTGAGCGGGGCCGGGCCCGCCGCGTGCGGGCCCTGAGCCGACGTCGGACGCGGACGTCAGATGCCGTCGTCGAGGCCGATCGCGAACGCCGCCTCCAGGTCGTGCTTGGAGTAGGTGCGGAACGCGATGTGCGTCTCCGTGTGGATCACGCCCGGGACCTTGTTGAGCCGGCCGGGGATCACGTCGGCCAACTCGTCGTGCTCGCGCACCCGCACCATCGCCACCAGGTCGAACTCGCCGGTCACCGAGTACACCTCGCTGACCGCGTCGATCGCGGTGATCGCCTCGGCGATCTCCGGGATGCGGTCGACGGCTGCCTTGACGTGCACGATGGCGGTGATCACAGCGGCGGCCTCTCATGGCTGGGAGCGAGGGGACGAGCCTATCCCGCGCCGGTCACGGGGGTGGGGCCGACGGTGGCGTGCGCGGGGGCAGCGTCGCGGGCGGCGGGATGACCGGTGCCGGCGGCAGCGTGTGCACGTGCGGCTCGACGCGCTGGAGCGGCTCCCTCGCACGGCTGCCGTCGGGGTAGGGCACGGGACGGCCCCGGTAGAGCGCCCACGCGTACACGAACCCGGCCGCGAAGCCCACGAGGTGCGCCGAGTAGGCGACATTGGCGTCGCCGCTCACGCCCAGGCCCTGGAAGTACAGCCACTGCAGCACGAAGTAGAAGCCCAGCACCGCCCACGCCGGGAAGCGCAGCGGGAGGAACAGCAGCAGCGGCACCAGGCTCGTCACGCGCGCCTTCGGATACAGGTACAGGTACGCGCCCAGCACCGCCGCGATCGCGCCGGACGCGCCGACGAGCGGCTGTACCGAACCGGGGTTGAGCAGCGCGAAGCCGTACGTGGCCAGATAGCCCGCGGCCAGGTAGAACAGCGCGAAATGCCCGTGGCCCATGCGGTCCTCGACGTTGTTGCCGAAGACATAGAGGTAGAGCATGTTGCCGATCAGGTGCATCCAGCCGCCGTGCATGAACATCGCGAAGAGCACGGAGAGCGCCGGGATCTTGTCCTTGTCCGGTTTGACGCGGCAGTGCACCGGTCCGCGGTCGGTCGACACGACCGCCGGAGGGGCGACGATGGGGCCGCCGCCGACCAGTTCGCGCGGGACGGCGCCGTACTCGTAGTAGTAGCGGTTCTCCGCGCACACGCGCGCCTCGGGACTGCTGTATCCGTTGCCGCCGAAGCCGGAGAGCGGGCTCACGAGGAAGATCACGACGTTGAGCACGATCAGGGCGTACGTGACCACCGGCGTCCGGCGAACCGGATTGTGGTCGTGCACCGGAATGAGCATGTCCTTATCGTCATGTCATGTCCGGTATGTTGCGGGGCAAGCGGGTGGGCCGATCGGGGTCAGACCGCCTCAGGTTCACTCGGATGGCCGGTGCATTGAAGCAGCCCCGACAGATCGTGCACGCCCGCGCGACGCAGGCGCGCGATGAGGGCGCGCAGGATGTGCGCGGTCGCGCGGGCGTCCGCCACCGCACGGTGCGTCGACGGGGCCGGTGCCTCGAACGCGCGTGCCAGCGTGGCGAGTTTGTAGTCGCTGACCTCGCCCCGCGACACCAGGGCGCGGGCCAGCGCCAATGTGTCCACCACGACCAGGTGCGGCCACGGCTCACCGCAGCCCGCGCACGCCGCGCGCAGGAAGCCGATGTCGAACGGCGCGTTGTGCGCGACCAGCACCGCGTCCCGCGCGAAGTCGCGGAACGCGGGCAGGACATCGCGCAGCGGCGGGGCGTCCGCCACCATCGCGTCCGAAATCCCCGTCAGCGCTGTGATGAACGCGGGAACCGGCACTCCCGGCGCGACCAGCGTCGCGAACTCGCCCAGAACATCCGTGCCGCGCAGCCGCACCGCGGCGATCTCCGTGATCCGGTCCGTCTCCGGCGACAGGCCCGTCGTCTCCAGGTCCACCACCACGAACACCTCGTCGTCCAACGACGCGCCGCGGTCCCACCGGGCGGACGCGTTTCGCGCCGCGAGCGCCGGAACGGTACTGTCCCGCGCGGGTACGCCGGTCGACGGCGGAGCCGCGCCACGCGACCCGATATGCGTAACGGGCTGTGGCACCGAAGGGCCGGGCACCTGACTGCTCATGCAACGGACGGTACGGATCCGCCCTGACACGGGCGCGGGCGCCCCCTCCCGACGGGATGGCGCGCACCCTGAGGCGAAGTCCGAGAGAGGAACGTGCATGTCGGTACCGGCACCCACCGAGGCGACCCGCTGGCGCTGCTCGCTGTGCGGCAACCTGACGCGGTTCGACGTGACGCGGACCACGCGCGCCAAGGAGTTCGTCCACTTCGACCTCTCGGGCGAGTCCCGGGTCGACGAGCGTGAGGTGCTCGAGGACACCATCGAGTCGGTCCGCTGCCGCTGGTGCAACGCGTCCGACTCGGTGCAGCTGGTCCCGCGCCCGGACGCCGAGGACACCGGCGAGACGTCCGGCTGACGACGCGCACAAGGACGGGGCGGGGAGCGGGGCGACCTCGGTCACCGGTAGGCGGGCTCGCGCGGATATGGCGGTTTTGGGTGGCGTAGACCGCCGAGGCACGGCACTCTGGCGAGCCTGACCTGTCCGTCCCGTACTTGTGCATCGGTTCGGCATCGGCGCGGGGAGGCGTGTCCACCCCTCGCGGCGGGCAGGCCATGATCAGGAGCACACACAAGCCGGCCCGGGGCGGGGAGACCGGGCGGAGACGAACCGGAGGACCAGTGGGCGAGTCGGACACACGCGCGGAACCGGGCCACCTCGCCCGCGACCCCGCCACGTCCGCCACCGACCCGACGTGGCCCGCCGCGCCGTCGAAGCCGACCCCGTCGGCGTGGCCCGCCACGGGCACCGCGGCCCCGGCCTTCGGCCACGTGTCGGTCAACGGCACCCCTGCATCCGGTGCATCCGGCGCGTCGGGTCCGTCCGGTGCGTCCGGCGGGCCCGCGGACGGCCGACCCGAGAGCGAACGGGAATCCGCCGAGGAGCAACGCCCCGCCTCTGACGCCCCCTCAGCGAACGGCGGCCAGGCGAACGGCGGCCAGGCGCACGGCGGCGCGTCCGAAGGCGACAAGGCCGCGGACGGCGGAAAGCCGGCGGACTCCGGCACGCCCGACGGCGCCGGGCCGCAGGGCGACGGCGCGGGCCGGGAGCGCCGTGCAGCGCCCGCCGGCGCGTCCGGGTCGGAGGGCGCCGAACCCGAGGTCTTCAAGGGGCCGCTCCCCGACGGCGTGCGGCAGCGGGTCATCGCGCTCGCGGCGGACGGGCTCGGCGCCATGACGGTGGATGAGATCCCGGTCCCGCTACGGCAGTTCGCCCGCTTCACCCCGTCCCGCCGGGCCAAGCTCGCGGCGACGCCGCTGGCCGGGGTGCTGGAGAACGACCCGGTGTTCCGGCAGCGCATAGCGGAGCGGCTGCGCCGGGGGCTGCCGGACCTGGCGGCGGCGTTGGAGAGCGGGCGGACGCCCGCCGCGGCGGACCCGCTGGACGTGGCCGCCGCCGCCTACCTGCTGCGCCCGCGCGGGTGGACGACCCTGCTGGACACCGCCGGCCGGGCCGCGGAGAAGGCGGCCCAGGACCGGGCCGGGGCCGAGGCCGCCGCCGTGGTGGACCGGCTCGAGTCGGAGCTCGGCGGTCTGCGCGCCTCGACCAAGGCCGAGCACGACAAGCTGCGCGCCGAGCTCGAGGAGGCCCGCAAGGAGGCCGAGCAACTGCGCCGGCAGGTCCGCGGGCTGCAGGGCGGCGCGAAGCACGCGGAGAAGGAGGCCAAGCGCGCCCAGGCCGAGTTGGCGACGGTGCGCGCCGAGGCGCAGGCGGCGATCGCGGCGGCCGACAAGGAGACCCGCCGGCTGCGCGGCCGGGTCGCCGAGGTCGAGTCGGCGTTGGAGGCGAGCAAGCGCGCGGCGCGCGAGGGCCGCAGCATGGAGGACACGCGCGTCCGGCTGCTGCTGGACACGGTGCTGGAGGCCGCGCAGGGGCTGCGCCGCGAGCTGGCGCTGCCGCCGGTCGGGATCCGGCCCGCGGACATGGTGGACGCGGTCGCGCCGGAGGCGTCCGGCACGAAGGACATCGCGCAGCGCGCCCTCGAGGGCGACGACCCGGCGATCCTGGACCAGTTGCTGTCGCTGCCGCAGGCGCACCTGGTGATCGACGGCTACAACGTGACCAAGACGGGCTATCCGTCGTTGGCGTTGTCGGAGCAGCGGGTGCGGCTCCTGGGCGGGCTCGCGGTCATCGCCGCGCAGACCGGCTGCGAGATCACCTGTGTGTTCGACGGCGCGAACCTGGACGCGCCGGTGCTGCTGGCCCCGCCGCGCGGGGTCCGGGTGCGGTTCAGCAAGGCGGGGGAGACCGCCGACGAGCTGATCCGCCGGCTGGTCAGGGCCGAGCCGCCCGGGCGTCCGGTGATCGTGGTCTCGTCCGACCGCGAGGTGGCGGACGGGGTGCGGCGGACCGGTGCGCGTCCGGTGCAGTCGTCGATGCTGCTGCGTCGGCTGGCCCGGGGCTGACCGTCCCGGATCGGGCGTCTGTGGTTGACATGTGACGTTGTGTCAGTGCCCGTCCCTACCGTGGTTTCCGTGAGCCCGACGGAACGCCCACGGAAGGGGTTGCACGACCATGCGGATCTGCTGCCGTGTGTGCCGCGCCCGAGGTCCGGCGTGTGCTGATTGTGCGGTCACCGCCATTCTTGATGAAAAATCGGACTTTTCTGGTTATTCGCCACGGTTCTCCGATTCCGGTGTCCCGGCCCCGTGCCGACACGCCGAACACGCCGGGGGATCCCCCGCAAAACGCCCCAGGTCGACCGATTCGGGGGATTCCGCGATCGTCCTGAATTCCGGAATTGCCAGGTGTGTCGACCTTGACGACGAGACCCTCGCCGCTCTCCAGGTGCTCGCCGAAGGCGGCCTCATTCCGCCCCTTCGGTACGACCCTGACCTGCGCGAAGGGCGAGCGGGGCCGCCCGCGCCCGAGCCGCGCGCGCCGACCGTCCAGCCACCCGCGCCGCGCGCGAAGCCGCCGAGAAAATATGAACAGATGGTAGCTCTCTGATCACGCCTCGTGGATCTCGACGGGTTAATCGGGGAGTCGCTCGTAAAAATTTGCGGATTGATTTGAACGGATCACGCGGAGGTCACTAATGTCTCGGGCTGAGTGCCCGCGACGTTGCTCGCCCAGCCAGGGCGACAGTGGGGACTACCGCCGAGTCCGGCGCGGTCGACGGGGGACCGGGTCGGAGCCGGGGAACCACATTCCCTGGGGTGAATCGGCGCGGCATGCCGCGCCGTAGGGCAACTTCCAGCCCGAACCCGTCAGCTCACCCGGTAGGCGGCCGGAGGAAGAAGGAGTTCGCCTGCGTGGCGTCCCACCGACGGCCCAAGAAGCCGAGCAAGACGCGCGTCGGCGTGATCACGGCCGCTGCGGCCGGTGTGGTCGCGCTGTCTCCGGGCGTGTCCGCCCACGCGGACCCGGCACTGTCCAAGGACCAGGTCAAGGCTCAGATCAATGAGCTGACCCACCAGGCGGAGATCGCCACCGAGGAACTCAACGGCTTCCAGGAGAAGACCGAGCAGCTCCAGGGGCAGGTCGCGCAGGTCCAGGAGCGGATCGCCGCCGAGCAGTCCGACCTCGTCGCGCTGCAGGGCACCATGGGCGCCATCGCCAGCGCGCAGTACCGCGGCGCCGGCATCGACCCCACGCTGCAGCTCATGCTCTCCGGCCAGCCGGACGAGTTCCTGCGCCAGGCGGCCGCGCTCGACCAGGTCTCCTCGCAGGAGGCCAACGCGATCCAGCAGATCCAGAGCAAGAAGCGGACTCTGGACCAGGAGCGCACCGAGGCCTCCCACAAGCTCGGCGAGCTCGAGCAGACCCGCAAGAACCTCTCCTCCAAGAAGGCGGAGGTCGAGCAGAAGCTGCAGAAGGCCCAGCAGCTGCTCAACACGCTGACCAAGGCCGAGCGCGACGCGATCCTCGCGGACGACGGCCACGGCGACAGCACCGACCGCGCCTCGCGCAACGACAACCGCCAGCCGAGCACGCCGACGACGCCGGACGCGCCGAAGACCGACGTCCCCGTCAGCGAGCGCGCCGCCGCGGCCGTCGCGGCCGCCGCCGCGCAGATCGGCAAGCCGTACGTCTACGGCGCGACCGGCCCCAGCTCCTTCGACTGCTCGGGCCTGACCGGTTGGGCCTGGCGCCAGGCCGGCGTCTCGCTGCCGCGCACCTCCCAGGCCCAGGCCGGCGCGGGCCGCGCGGTGTCGGTCGACGACATCCAGCCGGGCGACCTGGTCCTGTACTACAGCGGGTACACGCACGTCGCGATCTACGCCGGCGGTGGCCAGATAATCCACGCGCCCAAGCCGGGCACCAACGTGCGCTACGCGCCGCTGAAGTCGATGCCGATCGCCAAGGTCGTGCGCGTCTCCTGACGCGGCCGCGGGTCATCCCGCGCGTTGACTCCCCCGGCTCCGTGCCGGGGGAGCATTCCCCCGTGCGGCACACTCGGCGGGAAACCACCCTCCGGGTCTCGTACGATCGGTGAGTGGACGACCGGAGCCTGACGGTGCGACGGATCCCGCGGTGGCTCCTGGTGCTGGTCGCGTTGTGCGCGACGGTGCAGCTCGGAATCGCCCTGGGCGTCATCGGCCTGGGGTCGGACGGGTCGTCCCCGTCTCCCGCGAAGACCGCCGCCGCACCCGCGCCGCACGGAGCGGAATCCGGCCGTCCCGCCGCGCAGGGCCAGCGGCCCGACGCGCGCCGCGGTGAGATCACCCATTTGCTCGAGCGCCGCGCCGCAGCGGTACGGGCGCACGACAAGGCCGCCTATCTGGCCACGGTCGACCCGCGCGCGGCCGCGTTCCGGGACGCGCAGGCGGCCGTGTTCGACAACGCCGCGCAGGTCCCGTTCGGGGCGTTCGACTTCGAGCTGGTCACCCCCGACCCGTTCAGCCTCCCGTCGGCACGGCGCGCCGAGCTGGCCGCCGAACAGGTGTTCACCGCGCAGGTGGACGTGGCGTACCGGCTGACCGACTTCGACAACGCCCCGGTGCGCAGCAGCCAGTTCCTCACCTTCGTGCTGCGCGACGGCACCTGGTACGTGGCCGCCGACAGCGACGGCCGCCAGGCGGGCCTCAAGCCCGGCCTGCAGCTTTGGGACCTGGGCCCGGTGAACGTGCTGCAGGACAAGACCGGCATCGTGCTCGGCATCGGCAACAAGAACGACCTGAAGTCGTACCAGAAGGACGTCGAGACCGCGGTGCCCGACGTCGCCAAGGTGTGGGGCAGGGAGTGGGCCGGCAAGGCCGTCGTGGTCGTGCCGGGCAACCAGGAGCAGATGGCCCGCCTGCTGGGCGCCGAGCCGCAGAAGTACGCGCGGATCGCCGCGGTCACCACCGGCGAGCGCGGCGCCAGCACCGAGTCGGCGGCCGCCGACCGGGTCATCGTCAACCCCGACGCGTTCCGCGAACTCGGTCCGGTGGAGCGGCGCGTGGTGATGACCCACGAAATCACCCACGTGGCCAGCCGCGCCTTCACCCGCAACTGGACGCCCACGTGGCTGTCCGAGGGCTTCGCCGACTACGTCGGCTACCTCAACTCCGGCCAGACGATCCGCAGCGCGGCGCCCGAGCTGCGCCGCGACGTGCGGGACGGCCGGGTGCCGCAGACGCTGCCGTCCGACCAGCAGTTCGAGACGACGCAGGACGCGCTGCCGCAGGCGTACGAGATGGGCTGGCTCGCCTGCCGCATGGTCGCCGAGCGGTGGGGACAGGCGAAGCTGGTCGCGCTGTACCGCGAGGTGGGCGAGGCGCCGCCGGACGGCACCGGCGCGCCGGACCAGAACACCCGGATGACCGGCGCGTTCGTGCAGACCCTGGGGATCAGCCCGGACGAGTTCACCAAGGCCTGGGTGCAGTACGTCCGCGCACAGGTGAAGTAGCCTCCCGGAGGGCGGGAGGGGCCGGTCCACCCCGTCGTCGGCCGGAACGCTCCGGGCACTCGGGAGGGACCCCGCGGCATGACCGTTCAGAAGATCCTGGTGGTGTGCCTCGCGGTCACCGCCGTCGTGCTGGTCGCGGCCGTCGTGCTGACCACGCCGTGGCGCCCGCTGCCGCACGTGCCCGGCGGCTCGGTGGCGCCGGACGCGGCACGGGACTTCTCCGCCGCCGAGATCGCCCGCGGCCGCGCGCTCGCCGAGCAGGCCCGGCCGCCGGTCTACCTGTCGATGGCGCTGTCGCTGGTGGTGAGCCTGCTGCTCGGCCTGACCCCGATAGGCGCCCGCCTGGTGACCGCGGTGGCGCGCCCGTTCGGCGGGGGCTGGGTGTGGCAGGTACTGCTCGGCGGGCTGGTGCTGATGCTCGTAGGCCGCGCGGTGGCACTGCCGTTCGACGCCCGTCTCGAGGTCGTGCGGCGCAAGTACGGGCTGTCCGTGCAGTCGTGGGGCGACTGGTGGGTGGACGTCGCGAAGGGCTTCGGCATGTCGGCGGCCCTCGTCCTGCCGGTGCTGCTGGGGCTGTTCGCGCTCGTGCGGCACTGGCCGCGCGCCGCCTGGCCGGTCGCCGCGGGGGCGGGCGCGCTGCTGGTGGTCGCGGTGTCGTTCCTGTACCCGCTGCTCGTGGAGCCGGCGTTCAACAACTTCCACTCGATGCCGGAGGGCCCGCTGCGCACGTCGCTGCTGCAACTGGCCGAGAAGGACGGCGTGCCGGTCAAGGACGTGCTGGTCGCGGACGCGTCGCGGCGCACCACCGCGCTCAACGCCTACGTGTCGGGCTTCGGTTCGACCCGCCGCATCGTCGTGTACGACACCACGGTGAACACCGCCGACCAGCGCGAGATCGAGCTGATCACCGCGCACGAGCTCGGGCACGCCAAGCGGAACGACGTGCTGCACGGCACGCTGATCGGCGCCGCCGGGGTGGCCGCGGGGATCTGCGTCGTCGGGCTGCTGATGAACTGGAGTCCGCTGCTGCGCCGCGCGTCGGCGGACGGCGCGGGGGATCCGCGCGCGCTCGCGCTGCTGCTGGCGGTCGTGGCGGTCGTGACGACGCTGTCCGGGCCGGTTCAGATGCTCGTCAGCCGCCGCCTGGAGGCACGGGCGGACGTGCACGCGCTGGACCTCACGCGTGATCCGGACGCGTTCATCGCGATGCAGCGCCGACTCGCGCTGGCCAACAAGTCCAACCTCACCCCGAACCCGGTTCTCCAAGCGCTGTTCGGCTCGCATCCGTCGACGGCGGAACGGATCGCGCTGGCGCGGGACTGGGCGAAACTTCACGGGGTGCCGGAGGGGGCCAATCGGAAGCCCTGAAGGCCGCGGCGGCGCCGACCGGCTCGACGGCCGGCGGGTCGGCCGGTGCGTCGGCCTCGGCGGGGGTGCGCGGGGCGGTCGCGTGACGGATCGCGGGCCGTCCGGCGCGCCACAGCCGTACGGCCGACCACACGGCGGCGGCCACCAGCAGCGCGTTGCGCAGCAGCAGGACCGTGACCGCCTCCGGCTCCCCGGTGATGACCCAGCCGAACCACACCGGGAACTCCCACGTGGTCAGCGGCACCGCCAGCAGGATCAGCGCCGCCACCGGCCGCTGTGAGGTCTCCCGGCGGGTGAGGCACACCGCCGCGAGGCCGACGAGCCACACCAGGTACTGCGGGCTGAGCACGCGGCTGGTCACGACGAACAGCAGCACCGCGGTCAGCGCGGCGTCGAACTGCGTGGCGGGCGTCCACACGCGGGCCCTGATCCGCCACAGCAGCAGCCACATCAGGGCGAGCGCGCTGGCCGCGAGGCTCAGCCGCCCGACCAGCGACACCTGCGGGCCGAGGAACTCCATCGACCCGTAGTTGAAGCTCACCCGGCCCGACCAGCCGTAGAAGCGCGCGATGTGGAACGGCGTCGCGAACACCGACTCCACCTCGACGCCGCGGTCGCGCTGCGCGCTCAGGAAGTCGAACGCGCCGGGCATCGCCGCGGCGAAGCCGCACACCACGGCGGCGGCGCCGATCAGCGTCCACACGGCGAGTTCGAGGAACCGCCGCCCGCGCGGCGCGCCGACCAGCAGCAGCACCGGCCACACCTTCACGGCCGCCGCGACCCCCGTCAGCAGGCCGCCGGCCCACGGCCGCCGGGCCGACGCCAGCAGCGCGGCCACGGCGAGCGCGGTGACCAGCAGGTCGTAGCGGGACAGGATCATCGGGCCGAGCAGCGGTACGGCGGCCGTCCACAGGGCCGCGCCCCACAGCGAGCGGCCGCGCAGCAGGCACGCGAACGCGACGGCGTCCGACAGCAGCATCAGGGTGAAGAACGCGTGCGGGTAGGACATGGGCAGCAGACCGGGCAGCAGCAACACGCCCGCCGCACCCGGCGGGTACTGCCACATCACGTCCTCGATGGGGAACGTGCCGTCGCGCAGCACCTGGAACCAGGGCTCGTAGATGCCCGACACGTCCGTCTTCACGATCGGGTACGGGTCGTACAACACGTCGAGGGTCACCAGGAACAGCCAGCCGCGCGACACCAGCCACGCGGCGACGACGCTCCACCGGAGTTCCCGCCTGCCCATGCTCTCCTCGTCGCCGTCGTGCGTGCCACCGTACCGTCTGGAATCATCGGGGTCCGATGAAGAGCACCGCCAGGACCCTGATCGTCACCAACGACTTCCCGCCGCGTCCGGGCGGCATCCAGTCGTTCGTCCATTCGATGGCGCTGCGGCTGCCCGCGGACAGCGTGGTCGTCTACACCTCGTCGTGGAAGGACAACCGCGAGGTGCGGGCGTTCGACCGCGAACAGCCGTTCCCCGTGGTGCGGGACGCCACCAAGATGATGGTGCCCAATCCGTGGGTGTTCCGGCGCGCGAAGGACATCGCGCGCGCCGAAGGCTGCGACGCGGTGTGGTTCGGCGCGGCGGCGCCGCTCGGCCTCATGGGGGTCGGGCTGCGCGAGGCGGGTGTGCGCAGGCTGGTGGCCACGACGCACGGGCACGAGGCAGGCTGGGCGCAACTGCCAGGCTCCCGGCGGCTGCTGCGGCGGATCGGCGACAGCGTCGACACGCTCACCTACCTGGGTGAATACACGCGTTCGAAGATCGCGCCGGTGCTCAGCCCGGACGCCGCCGCGGCGATGGTGCAACTGCCGCCCGGCGTCGACGAGACGGTCTTCCGGCCCGGCGTCGGCGGCGCCGAGGTCCGCGCACGGCACGGGCTCGCCGACCGGCCGGTCGTGGTGTGCGTGTCGCGGCTCGTGAAGCGCAAGGGCCAGGACACGCTGATCCGCGCCATGCCGGCCGTCCTGCGCGAAGTGCCGGACGCCGCGCTGCTCGTCGTCGGCGGCGGGCCGTACCGGGGCGACCTGGAGAAGCTCGTCGACCAGGTCGGGGTGCGCAGGTCCGTCGTGTTCACCGGCGCCGTGCCGTGGGCCGAACTGCCCGCGCACCACGAGGCCGGCGACGTCTTCGCGATGCCGTGCCGGACCCGCCGCAAGGGGCTCGACGTCGAAGGCCTCGGCATCGTCTACCTGGAGGCGTCCGCGACCGGACGCCCGGTGGTCGCCGGCGACTCCGGCGGCGCGCCCGACGCGGTGCTGGACGGCGACACCGGCTACGTCGTCGACGGGCGCACCCCCGACCCCGTCGCGGCGCGCGTCTCCGAACTGCTGAGCGACCCGGTCAAGGCCGCCGCGATGGGCGAGCGCGGGCGGCGCTGGGTCGAGGAGGCGTGGCGCTGGGACCTGCTGGCCGGGCGGCTGCGCGGCCTGCTCGGGTACGACGGCTAGCGGCGCGGACGCGATTCCGCGCGCTCGTGCGGCGCGCCTCGGCCCGGAAAGGCCGAGGCCGGGCCGTCGCGGGGACGGCCCGGCCTTGTGGCGGGGTGCGCGGTGCGGTGGTCTCAGCCGGCGTAGATGTTCTCCACGTCGCCCGCGAAGTCTTTCATCACCAGGTTCCGCTTGAGCTTCAGCGACGGCGTCAGATGGCCGCTCTCCTCGCTGAAGTTGATCGTGAGGATGCGGAACTTCTTCACACCCTCGGCCTTCGACACGGCCTTGTTGCCCTCGTCGATCGCCTCCTGCACGGACGCGTTCAGGTCCGGGTCGTCGACCAGGTCGGCGACCGTCGCGTCAGCCGGCTTGCCGTGCTGCTCCTTCCAGCGTGGGAAGGTCTCCGGGTCGATCGTCACGAGCGCCGCCACGAACGGGCGGGCGTCGCCGACCACCATGCACTCGCTGATCAGCGAGTGGGCGCGGATGCGGTCCTCGATCACCGCCGGGGCGACGTTCTTGCCGCCCGCCGTCACCAGGATCTCCTTCTTGCGGCCGGTGACCGTCAGGTAGCCCTTGTCGCTCAGCTGGCCGAGGTCGCCGGTGCGGAACCAGCCGTCCTCGAAGGCGTCCGCCGTCGCCGCGTCGTTCTTCCAGTAGCCCTGGAAGACGTTGGCGCCCTTGAGCAGGATCTCGCCGTCGTCCGCGATCCGGATCGCCGAACCCGGGATCGGCACGCCGACGCTGCCGATGCCGACCGCCTTGGTCGGGTTGAGCGCGGTCGCCGCGGTCGACTCGGTGAGGCCGTAGCCCTCCAGGATGGTCAGGCCGATGCCCCGGTAGAAGTGGCCCAGCCGGGCGCCGAGCGGGGCGCCGCCGGACACCGAGAACTCGCAGCGGCCGCCGAGCGCGGCGCGCAGCTTGCCGTACACGAGCTTGTCGAACAGCGCGTGCTTGGCCTTGAGCACCAGGCCCGGGCCGCCCGCGTCCAGCGCCTCGCTGTAGGCGATCGCGGTGTCGGCGGCGGCCTTGAAGATCTTGCCCTTGCCGTCCGCCTCGGCCTTCGCCGTCGCGGTGTTGTAGACCTTCTCGAACACGCGCGGCACGGCGAGCACGAAGGTCGGCTTGAACTCGGCGAGTTCGGCGGTGAGCTGGCGGATGTCCGGACAGTGCCCGGTGCGCACCCGCGCCTGCATGCAGATGACGTGCAGCTCGCGGCCGAGCACGTGCGCCAGCGGCAGGAACAGCAGGCACGACGGGTCCTTGACGCTGAACAGGTCCTCGAGCAGCGCGATCAGGTTCGTCGTCGGCACGAAGAAGTTGCTGTGCGTCAGCACGCAGCCCTTCGGCCGGCCCGTGGTGCCCGACGTGTAGATCAGCGTCGCGATCGACTCGCCGGTCAGCGTCGCGCAGCGCTCCTCGACGGCGCTGTCCGGCAGCGCGGCGCCGGCCGCGGCGAGCACCGCCTCGGCGGTGCCGTCGTCCGCGCTTTCACCCTGCTCGATACGCCAAACGTGCTTCAGCTCGGACAGGTTGCCGCGCACCGACTCGAGGATCGCCTCGTGTGCGGCCGACTCGACGATGACCGCGGTGGCCTCGGAGTCGTTCAGTATCCACTCGACCTGCTCGGCGGACGACGTCTCGTAGATCGGCACGGTGACCGCGCCCGCGCACCAGATCGCGAAGTCGAAGAGGCACCACTCGTAGCGCGTGCGGGACATCAGGCCGACCCGGTCGCCCGGGCCCACGCCCGACGCGATGAGGCCCTTGGCCGCCGCGTACACCTCGACGAGGAACTCCGCCGAGGTCACGTCGCGCCAGCGCCCGTCGACCTTGCGCGACAGGACCGGGGCGTGCGGGGCCTCCGTCGCGTTGGTCCTGATGATGTCGGTCAGGTTGCCCTCGGCGGGTACCTCGGCCAAAGCCGGGACGCTGAACTCGCGCACGGACTGCTCCTCGTTGGCGGTTGCCAGTGGTCGGGCAGACGTTACTGGCAAGTAAGGTGCGAGTGACAGGGGTCGTGACAATCCTGTGCCATGCGTCACCTCACGCGGCGCCCGGCGGGCGCCGCCCCGTTTCGCCGTGCCCTCTATGTCGACTGTGCCCTCCGAGGGTATGGCACACGCCGACCCGCGTGCCCGCGCCGGTACGCTGCGGACATGCGGGTCCATGTGGTCAGTGACGTGCACGGAGAGGCCGGGGCGCTGGCCCGGGCCGGCGACGGTGCGGACGCCCTGGTGTGTCTGGGCGACCTCATCCTGTTCATCGACTACCACGACCTGACGCAGGGGATCTTCCCCGACCTGTTCGGGCGCGACAACGCGGTCCGGCTCGTCGAGCTGCGCACGGCCCGGCGCTTCGAGGAGGCCCGGGACTTCTCCCGGTCGCTGTGGGCGTCCCTCGACACCGACCCGCAGACCGCGATCGAGACCGCGGTGCGGCGGCAGTACGCCGACCTGTTCGCGGCGTTCCCCGACCCCACCTATCTGACGTACGGCAACGTCGACCTCCCCGCGCTGTGGAAGGACTACGTGCGCGACGGCGTGACCGTCCTCGACGGCGCGACCGTCGACATAGGCGGACGCCGGTTCGGGTTCGTCGGAGGCGGGCTCAGGACCCCGATGCACACGCCCTACGAGATCTCCGACGAGGAGTACGCCGCCAAGGTGGCCGCGCTCGGCAAGGTCGACGTGCTGTGCTGCCACATCCCGCCGGCCGTCCCCGAGCTCACCTACGACGTCGTCGCGCGGCGCTTCGAGCGCGGCAGCGAGGCCGTGCTGGAGGCCATCCGCGCCACCCAGCCGGACTACGCGCTGTTCGGGCACGTCCACCAGCCGCTGGCCCGGCGGATGCGGATCGGGCGGACGGAATGCGTCAACGTCGGGCACTTCCAGGCGACCGGGAAGCCGTTCGTGCTGGCCTGGTAGCCGACGCGATAGCCTTCCAGGGACCGCAGCGCCCCCCGACCGGGGCGGCGTGCGAGTTGACGGCTTCCGGAGGGCTGCTGGCGATGGCGGAACGGACCAGATCGACCATCACGATCGACGCCACCCCGGCCGAGGTGATGACCGTGATCGCGGGCTTCGCCAAGTACCCGGACTGGACCGGCGAGGTCAAGGAGGCCGAGGTCCTCGAGGAGGACGAGGCCATCGGCCGCGGCACCCGCGTGCGGTTCCTCCTGGACGCCGGCGCGATCAAGGACGAGCACGTGCTCGCCTACACGTGGGACGGCGACACCGAGGTGCGCTGGACGCTCGTGACCAGCCAGATGCTCAAGTCGCTCGACGGGTCCTACTCGCTGCGGCCGCTCGCGACGGGCACCGAGGTCACCTACGAGCTGCGCGTCGACGTGAAGATCCCGATGCTCGGGATGATCAAGCGCAAGGCGGAGAAGGTCATCATCGACCGCGCGCTCTCCGGCCTGAAGAAGCGCGTCGAACAGCGCCCCGGCGGTGCGGCCGCCTCCGACAAGACCCTCTGAGCGGGATGACACGCGTCCTCCTCGTCACCGGCCCCGGCGGCGCCGGCCGCACCACCGTGGCCGCGGCCACAGCAGCCGCAGCCGCCCGAGACGGCCAGACCGTCCTCCTCCTGGCCGCCGACGGCACAGCCGACGCCGACACGGTCCTGGCCGTCGAACTGACCGGCGACCCGGTCGAGGTGTGGGACGCGACCTCCGACGAGCCCGGGGACGACGCCCCGGACACCCAAACGCCCGGCGCCACCGCCGCACAAGAAGCGGATCGGCGCGGCGTGGACGCTTCGCTTGACGACGACCCCGGTGGCGGGGGACAGGGAGACACCGGTTCCACGGGCGCGTCGGCTGACGGCGCGGCGCCCCGTGGCGGTTCGGGGCGTTCCGCTGGCCGGACGCGCGGTGGCGACGGGCCGGGCTACGCCGGTTCCGCGGGCGCGGACGCCGCACGTGAGGCGGGTCGGCGCGGTGTGGACGCTTCGCTTGATGACGGCCCCGATGGCGAGGGGCAGGGAGACACCGGTTCCGCAGGCGCGGCGGCCGGCGAGCCCGGGGTGTTCTTTGCTGCGCGGGTGGCCGTGCAGGAGGAGTTCGAGCGGGAGTTTCTGCTCGTGCAGGAGCAGTTGCGTGGCCTGCTTGCGCTCGTCGGGGTCGACCCGCTGGATGCGGAGGAGATCACTGCGGTGCCCGGGGCCGCGGATGCGTTGGCGTTGCGGGCGTTGGCGCGGCATGCCGGGTCGGGGGAGTGGGACCTGATCGTCGTCGACCTTCCGCCGGTCGACCGTACTGCGCTCGCGTTGGCGCTGCCTGAGTCGCTTGCGCGTTATCTCGACCGGCTGCTGCCCGTCGAGCGGCAGGCCGCGCGGTCGTTGCGGCCCGTGCTCGCGGCGGTCGCCGGGCTGCCGATGCCCGACGAGTGGGTGTACGACACCGCGCGGCGCGTCATCGCCGAGCTCGACGCCATCCGGGCCGTCGTCGACGGGCCGGACACCGCCGTGCGCCTCGTCACCCGGGCGGGGACCGTCGCGGCCGCCGCCGACCGCCGGGCCGCGTCCGCGCTCGCGTTGTACGGCAGGCGGGTCGACGACGTCGTCGTCAACGGCGGGCATTTCGGCGGGGAGGTGCCGCCCGAGCGGGTCGCCGCGCTGGGGGAGCTGTTCCCGTCGGCGGCCGTCACCGCCGTTCCCGCGCTGGACACCGAGCCGGTCGGGCTCGCGGCGCTGCTCGCGTTCGCGGCCGCGCTGCCGCCGACCGGCGAAGGCGGCGCACGTCCGGCCGACGGGTTCGCGGTGGAGCAGGACGGCGACCGGCTGATCCTCGTCGTGCCGCTGCCCGGCGCCGACCGCGGCGACCTGGACCTGCTGCGGCGCGGCGACGAACTGGTCGTGACCGTCGGCGCGTACCGTCGGCTGATCCCGCTGCCGTCCGCGCTGCGGCGCTGCACGATCGAGGGCGCGGGGCTGCGCGCCGGCACGCTGCGGGTGCGGTTCGTCCCTGATCCGGCCGTGTGGATGCGGACATGACCGCCCGCCGAAAGGGCAGGCTGCCTGCACAGTTCGCACAACCGGTCGACCGCGCGGGAGAATGCGGCGGGTGGAGCCTTCGATGAAGACGACGGACGGTGCCGACGACGCGTGGGCGGCGGTCGCCGACCCGCTCCCGGGCGCGCGTGAGGACGCCGACGGGCCGCGCGGTGAGCGCGGTGAGCGTGCGGGCGCCGAGCCCCCGCCGTCCGACGGGCCGCGTCCCGATCCCGCCGACCGGCTCGCCGAGGAGGCGCGGAAGCTCGCCGAGGCGCTGGCCGGGCAGGCCGCCGTGCTGCGCGGCCGGGTCGTCGAGCCGTTGGTGCGCAAGCATCCCGAGGCCGCCGCGCACCTGGGCGCGGCCGGGTACGAGCTGAAGGCCGCGTACCGCGCGTTCGTCGCCGACAAGGAACGGCGCTGGGCGTCGCGCGCGGCGCGGGCCGAACGCGTGGACCTCGACGACGACTGATCCGCCGCCGCGCCCGCGGGGCTCCACCGCTCCACCGAACTCACCGAGGAAGACATGGGACTGACGATCGGCGTCGACATCGGCGGCACCAAGATCCTGGCGGGTGTCGTCGACGCCGCGGGCGTGGTCCTGGACCGCGTGAAGGTGCCGACCCCGAAGGACCCCGCCGCGGTGGCCGAGGCCATCGGGGACGTGGTCCGGCACCTGTGCCAGGACCGCGCGGGCGCCGTCGAGGCGGTCGGGCTGGGCGCGGCCGGGTTCATCGCGGCGGACCGGGCGACGGTCATGTTCTCCGCGAACGTGTCGGCGTGGGTCGACGAGCCGCTGCGCGACCGGATCCAGGCGCTGGTCGGGCTGCCGGTCGTGGTCGAGAACGACGCCAACGCGGCGGCGTGGGCCGAGGTGCGGTTCGGTGCGGCCGCGGGGCACGACGACGTGGTGTGCCTGACCGTCGGCACGGGCATCGGCGGGGCGATCGTCCAGAACGGCGAGCTGGTCCGCGGCCGGTACGGCATCGCGGGCGAGCCGGGCCACATGCGGGTCGTCCCGGACGGTCTGCCGTGCGGCTGCGGCAACTTCGGCTGCTGGGAGCAGTACGCGAGCGGCAACGCGCTCACCCGCTTCGCCCGTGAACGCGCCGCGGGAGAGCCGCAGGCCGCGGAGAAGCTGCTGGCCTTCGGCGACGGCACGGCCGAGGGCGTGCGCGGCCCGCACGTCACCCAGGCGGCGCGCCTGGGCGACCCGGTGGCGCTGGCCGCGTTCCGCGACGTCGGCGAGTGGCTCGGCCAGGGCATGGCCGACCTGGCCGCCCTCCTCGACCCGAGCGCCTTCGTCCTAGGCGGCGGTGTCTCCGAGGCCGGCGACCTCCTGCTCGCCCCGGCGCTGGCCGCGTACCAGCGCGTGCTGACCCGCGGCCACCGCCCGGCCGCCGACGTCTTGGTCGCCAGCATGGGCCCGGAAGCCGGCCTGGTGGGCGCCGCCGACCTGGCCCGCCGCTGATCTCCGTACCCCGTTGTCCCGCAGGCCGGGCGACGGGGAACACCGTGACTCCGTAGCCGTCCGGTGAACGGTTAATGGTCTGGCACTTAACCTTTGTAAAGATCGGGTTAAGTCCCGCCGGATCCCCTCTGTGCGCCTTGTGGACGCGTGACCGCGCGCCGTAGAACTGCGGCCATCCACAGACGCTTTCGGAGGGGACCACGCATGAGGGCACGCGTTCGGGCCGGGTTGGCCGCGGGGATCGCGATCGCGGGGATGCTGCCGATGACGGCGGCGACCGCCGCGCCGACGGGGCACCCTGACCGCGGCTGCCCCACGTTGGACGCGAGCCTGCCGTGGTACGGCGAGAACCGGGCCGCGCTCCAGGCGTTCATCGACGACGCGGGGCGCTGCGGCGCGGGCCACCGGCACGGACCGCGCCCGCTCGCGCTGTTCGACTGGGACAACACCGTCGTCAAGAACGACGTCGGCGACGCCACGACGTTCTGGCTGCTGCGCCACGACAAGGTCCAGCAGCCGCCGGCCAAGGACTGGACGCGCACCAGCCCGTACCTGACCCAGGCGGCGGCGGCCGCGCTGTCGGCGGCGTGCGGCACCGCGACCCCGGCCGGCGAGGGCCTGCCGACCGGCACCGACACGCGCTGCGCCGACGAGATCCTGTCGGTGTACTCCAACGGCGCCACGACCGGCGGAGCGGTCGCGTTCGACGGCTACGACCACCGCCGCATGGAGCCCGCGTACGCCTGGGCCAACCAGCTGCTGGCCGGCTACACCGAGCGCCAGGTCCGCGAGTTCGCGGCCGCCGCCCGCGCCGAGAACCTCGCCGCGCCCGTCGACGCCACGCAGCAGGTCGGCACCCACCAGGTCGCCGGCTGGGTGCGCTACTACGACCAACAGCGGGACCTGATAGGTACGTTGCGCCGGGCCGGCTTCGACGTGCGGATCATCACCGCGTCCCCGGAGACCGTCGTCCAGGTGTGGGCCACGTCGCTCGGCTTCGACCCGGACGAGGTGGTCGGCATCGAGGCGCGCACCCGGCACGGCAAGCGCACGTACGACATCCCCGGCTGCGGCGGCACCGGCGACAACTCGGTGATCACCTACTCGGACGGCAAGCGCTGCTTTATCAACCAGGACGTCCTGGGGATCCGCGGCGCCAAGGCCAACCAGCAGCAACCGGCCGACCGGCGGCAGAAGTTCGCGGCGGGCGACTCCGACACGGACGCCACCTTCGTGCGCGACGCGACCGGGCTGCGGCTCGCCGTCAACCGCAACAAGACCGAGCTGATGTGCCGCGCGTACGCGAACGACGACGGCAAGTGGCTGGTGAACCCGATGTTCATCGAGCCCAAGGGCAAGAAGAGCTCGCCGTACCCCTGCTCGACCGCGGGCTACGTCAACCCCGACGGCAGCAAGGCGCCGCTGCGCGACGACGCCGGCAACATCGTGCCGGACCAGCTGGACACGGTCCACGGCTGAGCACGCACAGCCGTCGGCTGCGGAGAACGACGAAGGGGACCGGCGCTCGGGGCCGGTCCCCTTCGGGGTTCCACAGGTATGGCGGACGCGTCGGCGGGAGCCGGTCAGACCACCGCGCCGTCGTCCGGGTCGTCCTCGTCGTGGTCGCGCCGCAGCCGCGACACGAGCGCGACGAAGCCGCCGCCGCACACCGCGACGGCCATGAACGTCGTCCACTCGCCGATCGGCCGACCCAGCAGCACCGCGCCGACCAGGAACAACGGCCCGCCGAGCAGCGCCAGCCAGGCCGTCTTGGTGGCGAGGTCCGTCTTGGGGAGCGGCGGCGGGGGCGGCGGCACGAAGTGCGCCTCGGGGTCCTCGTCGAGCTCGTCCGGTTCCCCGTCCTCGGGGCGGCCCTCGTCGGGCGTCCAGTCGCGCGGGCCCGGCGTGGTCACGCCGATGCGGAACGACCCGTCGCCGGGGCGGATGATGCCACTGCCCGGGGTCCCGCGGCCCTTGCCGGTCCTGGTCGTGCCGTCGACGTCCTCGGCGACCGGCCAGCGCGGCACCGGGTCGCTGACCTCGGCGTCGAAGCCGGCGACGATCTGCGCCCAGACCTCGTCCTCGTCGGGCTCGGCGGCGGGCGAGGCGGCCGGCTTCACCGTCGCGGTCGCCCCGTCGCCGGCCGCGCCGGACTCCGCGGCGGTGTCCGCGGGGGCCTCGGCCGGCTCGGCGGCCGCCTTCGGGGGCACGGCCTCGGCGCGCCGCTCGCGCAGCAGCGCCCGGGCGCGCGAGGTCGCCGCCGCGTCCACCCACAGGCGGAGCAGGTCGGGTTCCTCGTCCAGCGGCGTCACATAGGCCGCCACGCCCTCGGTCCGCAGCACGGCGAGCATGTCGTCGGCGAACCCGGGTTCGAGGTCGGTCAGGGGCTTGTACGACTCCGCGTCGAGCCCGTTGCCGCGTCCTGGCACTCTCAGTCCTTCGCGTCGTCCTTGGCGTCGTCGCCGTCCTTACCGTCGAACGCGGCAACACGGCGTACGAATTCCAGGCTTCCGGTGAAGATGCGCTCGGCGTCGTGGTCCAGCGTGGCCACGTGGTAACTGTCCGGCAGCAACTCCGCGGTCACATCGGTCGACGATATGCGCGCGAGGACGGTCTCCGAGTTGGCCGGCGCGACCACGTGGTCCTGCGGGCTGCGGAACAGCAGCACCGGCTGGGTGATCTGCGGCAGGTCCCCCTGCACCACCGGCCACGCCTTCACGAGCGAGTGCAGCGGCTTGAGCGGCGTCCGCGAGTACGCGAGCTCGACGACGCCCTCCTTGCGGATGTCCGAGCCGATCCCGGCGACCGACTTGGCCAGGTGCTTCAGGACCGGCAGCGCCTTCAGCCGCGGGTCGTCCGCGTGCACCGACGGGTTGACCAGCACGAGGCCCGCGACCTGGTCGCCGCGCAGCTCGGCGAGCCGCAGCGCTAGCGTGCCGCCCATCGACAGGCCGCCGACGAAGACCGTCTCGCAGCGTTCGCGCAGCGCGTCGAACGCGCGCTCGACCTCGGCGTACCAGTCCTGCCACGTGGTGAGCGCCATGTCCTGCCAGCGGGTGCCGTGCCCCGGCAGCAGCGGCAGCGACACCGTCAGCCCGGCCGCCGCGAGGTGCTCGGCCCACGGCCGCATCGACTGCGGCGTGCCGGTGAAACCGTGACTCAGCAGAAATCCGACGGGGCCTCCGTCATGCTGGTACGGCTCGGCGCCAGGCAGGATCGACACCGGGCGGCTCCTTCCACATCCTCATGGCGCTCTGTCGGCGGTGGGCTCATCGGGGCCGGGCCCAGGGGAATGTTCCCATGGGTGCGCGCACCCCGTACAGCCGCGTACGCCCGCCCAGGCGACTCGCGAGTAGCCATGCTCTAAGGTTCGAGTCGGTTGAAGAGGAGGCCACGGTTGTTCTACCGGCTGATGAAGGCCATCATCGCCCCGCTGCTCCGGTTGTTCTTCCGCCCCACGGTGGAGGGTAAGGAGCACGTTCCGGACCGCGGGCCGGCGATCCTTGCGAGCAACCACCTGTCGTTCTCGGACTCCTTCTTCCTGCCCGCGATGCTGCCGCGTCGCGTCACGTTCCTGGCGAAGATGGACTACTTCACGGGGCGGGGCGTCAAGGGCCGGCTGACCGCGGCCTTCTTCAAGGGCGTGGGGCAGCTGCCCGTGGACCGCACCGGCGGCAGCGCGAGCGAGGCCGCGCTCAACGCCGGGCTGAAGGTGCTCAAGCACGACCAGCTGCTGGGCATCTACCCGGAGGGCACCCGCTCGCCCGACGGCCGGCTGTACCGCGGCAAGACCGGTATCGCGCGCATGGCGCTGGAGTCCGGCGCCCCGGTCATCCCCGTCGTCATGATCGACACCGAGAAGATCCAGCCGCCCGGCAAGGTCATCCCCAAGGTGATGCGGGTCGGCATCAAGATCGGCGAGCCCCTCGACTTCTCGCGCTACGAGGGCATGGAGGACGACCGGTTCATCCTGCGCTCGATCACCGACGAGATCATGTACGCCCTGATGGAGCTGTCCGGCCAGGAGTACGTGGACGTCTACGCGGCCGACGCGAAAAAGGCCGTCGCCGAGGCGCGCAAGCAGATCGCCGCCGCGGAGAAGGCCGAGAAGGCCGAGAAGACCGAGAAGACCGAGAAGACCGAGAAGGCGGAGAAGGCGGAGAAGGCCGCCCACAAGGGCGGGGACAAGGCCGACGACAAGGCCGAGAAGAAGGACGACACCTCTGCCTGAGGCCGCCGCCCGCCCCCTACCATCGACGCGCGGCGAAGCCGCACCGGGCGGACGAGGGGAAAGCATGTCGGTCGAGCAACCGCTGTGGCGCGCGCTGGCGGTCTTCCGCCTCCTCGCCCTCGGCTACGCGATCGTGCAGTACGTCGGCGTCGCCGACCAGTACCGCTACCCGCTCGGCGGCTGGATGGTCATGGGGACCCTCACGCTGTGGACCGCGTACACCATGTACGCGTTCGAGAAGCCCGAGCTGCGCGGCTGGCCGCTGCTCGGCGCGGACATAGCGATCGCGGTCGGCAGCGTCCTGGCGACCCGCTGGCTCGACGACATCGCCCGCGTCGACGCGGGCAAGATGACGCTCCCCACCGTGTGGTCGTCCGCCCCCGTGCTGGCCTGGTCGATCTTCGGCGGCTGGCGCACCGGCGCGGTCGCCGCGCTCGTCACCGGCGGCGCCAACATCGCCGAACGCGGCGAGATGACGCAGAGCAACCTGCACAACATCGTGCTCCTTATGCTCGCCGCGACCGCCATCGGCTACGTCGTCGAACTCGCCCGGGCCAGCGAGCGCGCGCTCGCCCGCGCCCTCCAACTCGAGGCCGCCACACGGGAACGCGAACGGCTCGCCCGCGACATCCACGACAGCGTGCTCCAGGTGCTCGCCCTCGTGCAGCGGCGCGGCGCCGAGATCGGCGGCGAGGCGGCCGAACTCGGCCGGCTCGCCGGCGAACAGGAGGCGGCGCTCCGCCAGTTGGTGTCCGACGCACCGGCCGAGCTGGACGAACTCGACCTGCCCGGCTCGGGCGTCGGCGCCGAACCGGCCCGTGCCGACGTCCGCACGCTGCTCGGCCGCCTGGCGGGTTCGCGGGTCAGCGTCGCGTCCCCGGGCACACCCGTGCTGCTGCCCACGCCGGTCGCGCGCGAGCTCGTCGCGGCGGCGTCGGCGGCGCTCGACAACGTGTGGCGGCACGCGGGCGAGGACGCGCGCGCGTGGATCCTGCTCGAGGACGAGCCCGACGAGATCATCGTGAGCGTCCGCGACGACGGCCCCGGCATTCCGCCCGGTCGCCTCGAAGAAGCGCGCTCCGCGGGGCGGTTGGGTGTCTCGCAGTCCATCGAGGGCCGGCTCCGGGACGTCGGCGGCACCGCCGTCCTGACCTCCATCCCGGGTCAGGGCACCGAGGTCGAACTGCGCCTGCCCCGGCAGGCCGTCGCCGCCGAGCATGCGTAACCGTCGCGGGCCGAACCGTCACGCAGGGTGCCGTGCCGGGGCCCGCGACGCCGGTCGGGGACGGCCCCGACGGCCGTCCGCGAACCCGCGCTGACCTCGGCGGACGGGCGAAACAGTCGACCCGGTTCCGTCGTTCGCGCTCTGTTACGGTGTGGCCATGGCAGCGCAGCCCCAAGGACCCGCGGACCGGCTCGTCCTCGGCCTGGCGTGGCACGGCGCGATCGCCAACACCCGGATGCGCGCGGCCCTCGGCCTCACCGGGCTCATGCCCCGGCACGTCATGACGCTCCGCTGGCTCGCCGACGGACCGGTCAGCCAGAAGGAGCTGATCGAGCGCCTCGAGGTCGACCCGAGCGTCCTCGTCGCACTGCTCAACGACCTCGAGGACGGCGGGCTCCTCCAGCGCCGCCGCGACCCCGCCGACCGGCGCCGGCACATCGTCGAGATCACCGACTCCGGGCGCGCCGCGCTGGACACCACCGACGCCGCGCTCGACGAGCTCGAGGCCGAGCTGTTCGCGGACCTGACCGCGAGCGATCTGGCCGCGTTGCGGCGCATCCTCGGGCGGCTGCGCAGCTCCGCCGAGCACTTCGAGTGCCAGGAGGGCTGACGCCCGGTCGGGCGGCCGCGGTCAGGTGAGCGGGCGGCGTCCCGCGAAGCCCAGGTCCTGGCGGTGGTACCACGCCAGCGCGCGGTCCCCTTCGAGCCAGCACAGGTGGACCGGCGCGCCGTCCACCTCGGACGGGAAGTCGACCAGCAGCGGCGCGAACCCCTTGAGTTCGGCGCCGGTCGACTGCACCCGCGTCATCAGCTCGTCGAGCCGCGCGTGCATGCCCTTGAGCTCCGGCAGTCCGCCGTGCGGCGTCGGCCCGTCGGCGTGCGGCAGATCGGCGGCCAGCTCCGTGGCGGTCGCGCGCAGCGCGACGATCTCGTCGAGGACCGGCAGCAGGTCGGCGAGGGTGTCACGGGCCTCGTCGATCGTGAACAGGGGCATGGGGCCAGCTTGTCACGTACAAGGAGGGGCGAGCGCGAAGCGCTCTCGAATCGACAAGGCTGGGAGCGAAGCGACGCGAATATGGGTGGTGGGGGGAGACGGGTGGGCGGTGGGGGGCGACGGGTGGGCGAGCGCCAAGCGCCTGGGTGGCAGGCGGGCCCTTCCGCTAAGTTCTGTCCCGGCGCGGCAACGCGTCTGACGATGCATCAGCCGGCGGGCGCCGCCGGCCAGGACGGACGACACGGACCAGCCGGACCGGCTGTGGAGGACCCCCGATGACCGAGACCGCACCGGAGACCACCCCGATCCGCGTACTCGTCGTCGACGACCACCCGATGTGGCGCGACTCCGTCGCCCGCGACCTCGCCGAGGCCGGCTACGACGTCGTCGCGACCGCGGGCGACGGGCCCGAGGCGATCCGGCGGGCCCGCGCGACCGCGCCGAACGTCGTCGTCCTCGACCTCAACCTGCCGAAGCTCAGCGGCGACGAGGTCGCGCGCGAACTCGTCAAGAACGACCCGACGGTGCGCATCCTCGTGCTGTCCGCGAGCGGCGAGCAGGAGGACGTGCTCGAAGCCGTCAAGGCCGGCGCGACCGGGTACCTCGTCAAGTCCGCCAGCGCCGCCGAGCTGCTGGACGCGGTCGCCCGCACCGCGCAGGGCGACGCCGTCTTCACGCCCGGCCTCGCGGGCCTGGTGCTCGGCGAGTTCCGGCGCATCGCCACCACGCCCGCCGCGACCGGCTCGCGCGAACCGGCCGCGCCGCGGCTGACCGACCGCGAGACCGAAGTGCTGCGGCTGGTCGCGAAGGGCCTGTCGTACAAGCAGATCGCCGAACGGCTCGTGCTGTCGCACCGCACCGTGCAGAACCACGTGCAGAACACGCTCAACAAACTGCAGCTGCACAACCGGGTCGAGCTGGTGCGGTACGCGATCGAGCGCGGCCTCGACGACTGACGTTCCGACGCCGGACAGGCCGGACAGGCCGGACGTCCGACGCCTGACCTCCGCTTCGCCTACAGCACCCAGCCCTTGGCCTTCTCCACCGCCATCCGCCACCGCGCATAGGCGCCGTCGTCGCGCGGGCCGGGCTCGAAGCGGGCGTCCAGCTGCCAGGTGGCGGCGAGTTCGTCCGTCCCCGACCACACGCCGGTGCCCAGCCCGGCCAGGAAGGCCGCGCCGAGCGCGGTGGTCTCGCTGACCTTCGGGCGCTCGACGGTGACGCCGAGCTGGTCGGCCTGCATACGGCACAGCAGGCCGTTCTCCGACGCGCCGCCGTCCACCTTCAGGGTGTGCAGGTCGAGGGCCGCGTCGGAGGTCATCACGTCGACGACGTCCCGCACTTCGAACGCGATGGCCTCCAGCGTCGCCCGCACCAGGTGCGCGCGGGTGGTGCCGCGCGTGATGCCGAGGATCGTGCCGCGCGCGCTCGGATCCCAGTCCGGCGCGCCCAGCCCGGTCAGCGCCGGCACGAACACCACGCCGCCGGAGTCCGGAACCGTGCGCGCGATCGGCTCGGTCTCGGCGGCCGCGCCGATCACGCCGAGGCCGTCGCGCAGCCACTGGACCGCGGCGCCGGTGACGAAGATCGAGCCCTCCAGCGCGTACGTCAGGGAGCCGTCGGGCCCGCCCCACGCCACGGTCGTCAGCAGGCCCGCCGACGAACGCACCGGCGTGTCACCGGTGTTGATGAGCACGAACGAGCCCGTGCCGTAGGTGCACTTCACGTCGCCGGGCTCGTGGCACGCCTGCCCGAACAGCGCCGCCTGCTGGTCGCCCGCGATGCCCGCGATCGGCAGCGTCAGGCCCAGGAACGCCACGGGATCGGTGTGCCCGACGACGCCGTACGACGGAACCACCTGCGGCAGCGCGTCCATCGGCACGCCGAACAGGTCGCACAGCTCGGCCGACCAGCGGCCTTCGGTGATGTCGAACAGCAGCGTGCGCGACGCGTTCGACGCGTCGGTGACATGCGTGCGGCCGGCCGTCAGCCGCGCGATCAGGTACGCGTCGACCGTCCCGAGCGCCACCCGGCCCGACTCCACCTCGCGCCACACCGCCTTGTCGTGGCGGGCCAGCCAGGCCAGCTTCGTCGCGGTGAAGTACGGGTCGAGGCGCAGCCCGGTGAGCTCCGCGACGCGCGGCTCGTGGCCCGCTTCGGCCAACTCGGCGCAGACACCGGCCGAGCGCCGGTCCTGCCACACGATCGCCCGGCGCGGCGACGCGAGCGTGCGCCGGTCCCACAGCACCGCCGTCTCGCGCTGGTTGGTGATGCCCACCGCCGTCGGCGTCTCGGGCGCCCCGGCCAACGCCTCGCGGCACGCCTGCAACGCGGCCTGCCAGATCTCCTCCGGCTGGTGCTCGACCAGGCCCGGCTCCGGGAAGTGCTGCTGGAACTCCTGGTAGCCCCGGGACACCACACCGCCGTCCTCGGCGACGACGAGGGCGGTCACCCCGGTGGTACCGGCATCGATCGCAAGGACACTCATGGGACGAGACTTTATGCGGTGGCGGTCCACCCGAACGAGGTCCTCCGAACGGGTTGTTGCGAGGGCGGGGCAGGCGGGGCCGGAGAGGTAGCGTGGAGCACGGGCGTACCGGATAAAGATCCATACGTCCGATCCCGTCTCGGCAGGCGAAGGGAAGCTCGATGCGCGTCGGAGTGCTGACCGGTGGGGGCGACTGCCCCGGTCTCAACGCGGTGATCCGGGCCGTGGTCCGCAAGGGCGTCGCGGACTACGGGTACGACTTCGTCGGATTCCGGGACGGCTGGCGAGGCCCGCTCGAGGCCGACACCCAGACGCTCGACGTCCAGGCGGTGCGCGGCATCCTGCCGCGCGGCGGCACCATCCTCGGTTCGTCCCGCACCAACCCGATGAAGATCGACGGAGGTGTCGACCGGATCCGCGAGAACCTCGCGAAGCTCGAGGTCGACGCGCTCGTCGCGATCGGCGGCGAGGACACGCTCGGCGTGGCCACGCGGCTGTACGAGCACGGCGTGCAGGTCGTCGGCGTCCCCAAGACGATCGACAACGACCTCGGCGCGACCGACTACACCTTCGGCTTCGACACCGCGGTCAACATCGCGACGGAGGCCATCGACCGGCTGCACACCACCGCCGAGTCGCACCGCCGCGTGCTCATCGTCGAGGTGATGGGGCGGCACGCCGGCTGGATCGCCATCCACTCCGGGATGGCGGGCGGCGCCAACGTCATCCTCATCCCCGAGCAGCAGTTCGACATCGAGCAGGTCTGCGGGTGGGTGGAGAGCCGGTTCCGCACCAACTACGCGCCGATCGTCGTGGTCGCCGAAGGGGCCGTCCCCAAGGAGGGCCAGATGGTCACCAAGGACGCCACCCTGGACGCGTTCGGGCACGTCAAGCTGTCCGGCATCGGCGACTGGCTGGCCTCCGAGATCGAGCGCCGCACCGGCCACGAGGCCCGCACCACCGTCCTCGGCCACGTGCAGCGCGGCGGCACCCCGACGGCGTTCGACCGCTGGCTGGCGACCCGGTTCGGGTTCCACGCCATCGACGCGGTGCACGAGGGCGAGTGGGGGAAGATGGTCGCCCTGCGCGGGACGGACATCGTCACGGTCGACCTGCGGGACGCGACGCGCGAGCTGAAGACCGTTCCGCCGGCGCTGTACGACGAGGCGAAGACCCTGTTCGGCTGAGCCGCTTCGGCCCGGCGCGAGCCGTCGGGCCGACGACCGCCTCAGCCGGTCCGAGCCGCCGGGCGTACGGCGCACCATCGCCCGGCGGCCCGGACCGTCGTGACCACGCCGCACGTGTGAACTCTCGCGCGGGGCGGGCGCCGTGCCGCTCGTGGAGCGCTGTCGGTGGTGTACTGGACGGCATGGATCAGCTCGACGCATTCGACGAGGCCATGCGGGAATTCGACAGCCGGGTCCGGCTGGTCGAGCGCGGCCAGTGGGACCTCGGCACACCGTGCGCCGAGTGGTCCGTCCGCGACCTCGTGAACCACGTGACCGGCGAACACCTGTGGGCGCCCTTCCTGTTCGACGGCGCGACGCTGGAGGACGTCGGCGACCGCTTCGACGGCGACGTCCTCGGCAACCACGCGGCCGACACCTGGGCCCGCGCCGCCGCCGCCTCCCGGGAGGCCTTCCACGCCCCGGGCGCCCTCGACCGCCGGGTCCACACCAGCATGGGCCTGATCCCGGCGGCCGACTACGCCTGGCAGATGATCGGCGACCTGGCCGTCCACGGCTGGGACCTCGCCCGGGGCATCGACGTGAACGACCGGATCGACCCCCAACTCGCCCAGACCCTCTACGACTACATGTCCCCGCACGTGCAGAGCTGGCAGGGCAGCGGCGTCTTCGCCGCCCCGGTCGAGGTCCCCGACGACGCCCCGGCCCAGGACCGCCTGGTCGCGCTGCTGGGCCGGCGGCCGTAGGGCGGCGTCACGCCTTCACAGCGCCGCCAGGAGCTCGCGGAGGATCCCCAGGCCGTTCCTCGTGAGCACGGACTCCGGGTGGAACTGGAGTCCGGCCACGCGGAGCGACTTCGAGCGCATGGCGTGGATCTGCCCGGTGCCCTCGGCGCTGCTGAACTCGAGGCCGAACGGCGCGCGGTCCGGGGCCACGGCGGCGAACGTGTTGTAGAAGCCGACCTGTTCGTCGCGGCCGAACAGGTCGATCGTGAGCTGCTTGCCCTGGTACGGGCTGTCCTTGCGGGTCAGGCCGAGGCCGAGTTCGGCGGCGATCAGCTGGTGGCCCAGGCACACGCCGAGCATCGGGCCGCCCGCGTCCAGTCGCCGCCGGACGGCCGCGCCCATCGTGCGCATCTTGCGGTCGAGGACGTGCCGCGGGTCTCCGGGACCCGGGCCGACGAGCAGCAGGTCGGCCTCGGTGACCTGGCGGGCGGAGACGTCGTCGTACGCGCGCACGCTCACGTCCAGCCCGAGCGTGCGCAGCAGGTGGGCGAGCATCGCGGTGAAGGTGTCCTCGCCGTCGATCATCAGCACCCGGCGGTTCGCCAGCTCCGGCGCGCGCAGAGCCTGGTCGTCGCGCGCCGTCATCCAGAACGGCGACAGGTCCGCGTTGCGGGCGGCGAGGAGCTGCGCCACCTCGGGGTCGTCGGCGAGGCGCACGGGGACGCCGGCCGCGGCGGTGCGGACGGAGGAGGGCACCACGCCGAGCGCGGCCAGGACGCCCGCGGCCTTCGCGTGCGTCTCGGCGACCTCGCTCGCCGGGTCCGAGTGCCGGACGAGGGTGGCGCCGGCCGGAACGCGCAGGGCGCCGTCCGGGGTGAGGTAGACCGTGCGGATCAGGATCGGCGCGTCGAGGGTGCGCCGGCCGTCGGCGTCGCGGCCCATGAGCGCGACGACGCCCGAGTAGTAGCCGCGCCCGGTCGGCTCGTGGCGGCGGATGACGCGGCAGGCGTTCTCGAGCGGGGATCCCGTGACGGTCGGGGCGAACATCGTCCCGCGCAGGACGGCCCGCACGTCGAGGCTCGACCGCCCGCGCAGCACGTACTCGGTGTGCGCGAGGTGCCCCATCTCCTTCAGGTACGGGCCCAGGACCCGGCCGCCGAGGTCGCAGACCTCGCTCATCATCTTCAGTTCCTCGTCGACGACCATGAACAGCTCGTCGACCTCCTTGCCGTCCCGCAGGAACGCGAGCAGCCCGTCCCGGTCGGGCCCGTCGGCCGGGTAGCGGTACGTGCCGCTGATCGGGTTCATGGCGACCTCGCCGCCGATCGCGCTGACGTGCCGCTCCGGGCTGGCGCCGACCAGGGTCAGGTCGCCGGTGTGGATCAGGTACGTCCAGTAGGCGCCGGTCTCGCGGGTGAGCAGCCGGCGCAGCAGCGTGCCGGCGGTCGCGGGGGAGTAGTCCTCGATCCGGTCGCGGTAGTCGCGGCGGACCACGAAGTTCGCGCCCTCGCCGCGGCCGATCTCGTCGGCGATGACGCGCTCGACGATGCCGGCGTAGGTCGTGTCGTCGACGTCGAAGCCGCCGCCGGCGAGCGCGACCGGGGTGTCGGGCAGCGCGGCGAGGACCTCGTCCAGCGGCAGCTCGTGCCGGGCGGTGACCTGCAGGCAGCGCAGCGGCGTGCCGTCGTCGTACGCCTCGAAGCCGCGCTCGCGGATCTGCCGGTACGGGACGAGGGCCAGCACGTCGAGCTCGTCGCGCCCGGTGGCGGTCGCGTCGGGAAGCGGGATGCCGTCGAGCGTGTCGGCGTCGGTGACGGTGCCGAAGAGCAGGTCGAGCGCGTCCCGGCCCTCGCGCCTGATCAGCGCGAACGGCGGAGGCGCGGCGGAGAACAGTGGCGCGAGCAGTGCGGCGGTCTCGGCGGCGACGTCAGCGGTGCGCGCGGTGCCGGTCGGGTCCTGCGGGTTCACGGGGTGTCCCATCGGGGTCGGGGACGGTCCCGCCCGCCTGGGCTCCGCTCCCGCGTCCACCGGATCCCCCCGGGACGCAAAAACGGCCGCCCATCGGGCGGCCGTCGGATCGAGGTCTAGAGATCGCGAGCTGAGGCGGCCACCGCGGAGCGGGGCCACCACCAGGAACTGAGCCGGGGTGCGATCATGGGGTCACTGTAGCGGGCCGGTCACCCGTGGGAAAGCACCGTGCCCAGCGGCGCGGCGCCCACCCATAAAAGTCCGAGGTCCGAGACCTGCGTCTCGCTCTACGGTCAGCGAGCAAAACTCCTTGCCCGATTGTTTAACCTGGGCTCGTGACAGCGAACGACATCGACACCTGGCGATCCCTCCCGGCGGCGCAGCAGCCCGAGTGGCCGGACTCGGAGGCCCTGCGCGACGTGCTCGCGGACCTCGCGTCCTATCCGCCGCTCGTGTTCGCCGGCGAGTGCGACCAGCTGAGGGGCCGGCTGGCCTCGGTCGCGCGCGGCGAGGCGTTCCTGCTCCAGGGCGGCGACTGCGCGGAGACGTTCATCGGCAACACCGCCGACGCGATCCGGAACAAGCTCAAGACGCTGCTCCAGATGGCCGTCGTGCTGACGTATGCCGCGTCCGTGCCGGTCGTCAAGGTGGGCCGCATGGCCGGCCAGTACTCCAAGCCGCGCTCGCAGCCGGTGGAGACCCGGGACGGCGTCACCCTGCCGACGTACCGCGGCGACGCGGTCAACGACCTGGCGTTCACCCCCGAGGCCCGGATCCCGGACCCGGAGCGCCTCAAGCGCATGTACCACTCGTCGTCCGCGACGCTGAACCTGGTGCGCGCGTTCACCACCGGCGGTTACGCCGACCTGCGCCAGGTGCACGCTTGGAACCAGGACTTCGTGGCGCTGTCCCCGTCGGGCGAGCGCTACGAGCGGCTGGCCTCCGAGATCGACGGCGCGCTGCGCTTCATGCACGCGTGCGGCGTCGACCCGGAGGAGTTCCGCACGGTCGAGTTCTTCGCGTCGCACGAGGCGCTGATCCTGGACTACGAGAGCGCGCTGACCCGCGTCGACTCGCGGACCGGTGACCTGTACGACGTCTCGGGCCACATGGTGTGGATCGGCGAGCGCACCCGGCAGCTGGACGGCGCGCACGTCGAGTTCGCGTCCCGGATCCGCAACCCGATCGGCGTGAAGCTCGGCCCGACGACGTCGCCCGAGGACGCGCTCGCGCTGATCGACAAGGTCGACCCGAACCGTGAGCCGGGCCGCCTGACGTTCATCATCCGCATGGGCGCGGGCAAGGTGCGCGACGCGCTGCCCGCGCTGGTGGAGAAGGTCACGGCGTCCGGCGCGCAGGTCGCGTGGGTGTGCGACCCGATGCACGGCAACACCTTCGAGGCGTCCAGCGGGCACAAGACCCGCCGCTTCGACGACGTGCTCGACGAGGTCAAGGGCTTCTTCGAGGTGCACCGCGCGCTCGGCACCCACCCGGGCGGCATCCACGTCGAGCTGACCGGCGACGACGTGACCGAGTGCGTGGGCGGCGGCGACGAGATCTTCGTCGACGACCTGCACCAGCGGTACGAGACGGCATGCGACCCGCGGCTCAACCGCAGCCAGTCGCTCGACCTCGCGTTCCTCGTCGCGGAGATGTACCGGGGCCACTGAGGCCTCCGCCCCGACGCCTGGGACGGTCCGGAACCGTCCGCGGCGGCGCGGCCGACAGCCAGGGGGCGCACGCGATCATCGCGTGCGCCCCTTCGCCGTTTTCGGATGGCAGGCTAGGCCCGTGATTGATCTGCGAAGCGATACCGTCACCCGTCCCACCCCCGCGATGCGGGCCGCGATGGCGGACGCCGAGGTGGGGGACGACGTCTACGGCGAGGACCCGACCGTCCGCGCGCTCGAGGACAAGGTCGCGGGCCTGTTCGGAGGACGGCACGCGGGGCTGTTCACGCCCACCGGGGTGATGGCGAACCAGATCGCGGTCCGGCTGCTGGTCGCGCCCGGCGAGGAGCTGGTGCTGGACGCCGACGCGCACATCGTGGCGCACGAGGACGGCGCCGCGGCCTGGCACGGCGGTGTCCAGACCCGCACGACGCTGAGCCCGCGCGGCCTGCTGCGGCCGGACGACGTGGCCCGGCTGATCCGCGCCGGCGACCAGTACACGGTCGGCACCAAGGCGATCGCCGTCGAGCAGACCCACAACCGCGGCGGCGGTTCCGTCTACCCGCTGGAGCAGCTGCGGGCCGTACGGGAGTTGGCCGACGCCGCCGATGTCGCGGTGCACTGCGACGGCGCGCGCATCTGGCACGCGCACATCGCGACGGGCACGCCGTTTGCGGAGTACGGCGCGCTGTTCGACACCATGGCGGTGTGCCTGTCCAAGGGCCTGGGCGCGCCGGCCGGATCGGTCGTGCTGATCCCCGCCGAGCGGATGCCCGAGGCGCGCCGCATGCGGCACCGCATGGGCGGCGCGATGCGGCAGGCCGGCATCCTCGCGGCCGGCGGCCTGTACGCGCTGGACCGGCACATCGGACGCCTGGCCGAGGACCACGCGCACGCGCGGCTGATCGCCGACCGGCTGACCGAGGACGGCCTGGACGTCGTCGAGCCCGAGACGAACCTCGTCCTGGTACGCCTTCCCGAGTCCGGCCCGGCGGCCGTCGAGGTCGCCGCGCGGTGCCGCGAGGCGGGCGTGCTGGTCTCGGCGTTCGGGCCGCGGCTGATCCGCATGGTGACGCACATGGACGTCGACGTGTCGGCGTGCGCCAAGGCCGCCGAGGTGCTGGCCGGGGCCGCGCGGTGACCTCCTCCTTCCGGCGGCCGCGCACAGCGGCTGCGTTTCTTGCCCTGCTCGCCGTCCTGGCGACCGGCTGCTCCGGCGGCGGCTCCGGTTCGGACGATGCCGACAAGCCCGGCGCCGGGGCGCCCGCCCACAACGGCAACTCGTCCGTCCCGTCCGACGGTTCGCCCGCGGCATCGGGCACGGCCCCGGCGTCCGCCTCGTCGAGCCCGGCCCCAGCCGGCGCGATAGGCGCGTGGACCCCGAACGTGCGCACGCTGCCCCTGGGCCCCGACGGTCTGCCGCCGGTGTTCACCAACGGCCCGCGCGACAAGCCGCGCGTCGCGCTGACCTTCGACAGCGACATGACCGCCGGCATGCAGGACCGGCTGCGCACCGGCAAGACCGCGTCGTACGACAACACGGCGCTGCTGGCGGACCTGCGGCGGCTGAAGGTGCCCGCGACGTTCTTCATGACCGGGCTGTGGATCGACACGTATCCGCAGGAGGCGCGCGGGATCGCGACCGACCCGCTGTTCGAGGTGGCCAGCCACTCGCTCACGCACCGCGGCTTCGCGGGGACCTGCTACGGGCTCGGGCACGTCCCGACCGGCGAGATGGCCGCCGAGGTGCGGGCGCCGTTCGAGCGGCTGAGGGCGGTGCAGGGCGCGCACACGGTGCCGTACTTCCGCTTCCCGGGCGGCTGCTACGACAAGGAGGCGCTCAAGGCGATCGCCCCGACCGGCGTCACGCCGATCCAGTGGGACGTCATCAGCACCGACGCGGACGGCACGACGGGCGACAAGATCGCCGCGACGGTGCTGGCGCAGGCCAAGAACGGGTCGGTGGTGGTCATGCACAACTCGCTGGGGCCGGCCGCGCATACCGGCGATGCGATCGTGAAGATCGTCGAGGGGCTGCGCGCGAAGGGCTTCGAGGTGGTCCGGGTGTCGGACCTGGTGGGTGCGGCGGCGGGCCGCTAGGCGGCCGACTCCTCGGTGCGGACCACGGTGAGCGGGACGCCGATCATCGGCGTGGGCGCGACCACGGCCGCGTCGTCGCACGCCGTGGCGCCGATGGGGGCGGCGGCGGGGCGGTCGGCGCGGCATATGCGGCCGCAGCGCTTGGTGCAGCCGTCGCACGCGCGGGTGTCGTCCCGGGGGATCATCGCGGAGATCGTCTTCACGCAGCGACCGCAGTCGGTGCCCGCACCGCACGAGGCGGCGATCTCGCGCATGCTGCGCGCGCCGCCCTCTATCTGGGCGCTGACCTGACCGTCGGTCACGCCGAAGCAGATACACACGTACACGGAACGTCCCCCAAGGGTGAGGTCACTAAGGTAAGGGTAACCTCACCCTCGGCGGGAAGTGAAGAGAGGCCTGCGTCACGTGGCCGGAAGCCGCCCTCGTGCGGCCCTCGTGTCAGCTCTCCGGTTGCTCGATCAGGCTCGCGATGTAGAGCGGCTCGCCGAGCTTCTTCAGCAGGTCGAGCTGGGTCTCCAGGTAGTCGACGTGCCCTTCCTCGTCGGCCAGGATGTCCTCGAACAGGTTGGCCGAGGTCGCGTCGCCCTTCTCGCGCATGAGCAGGATCCCGCCACGAAGCCGCTCGATGGCCTCCATCTCGACCGCCATGTCCGCGCGGAACATCTCCTCCAGCGTCTGGCCGATCCGCAGGGCGTTCAGCCGCTGGTAGTTCGGCAGGCCCTCCAGGAAGAGGATCCGGTCGGTGAGCTTCTCGGCGTGCTTCATCTCGTCGAAGGACTCGTGCCGGGTGTAGCTCGCGAGCTTCGTGTAGCCCCAGTGCTCCTGCAGCTTGGCGTGCAGGAAGTACTGGTTGATGGCGGTGAGCTCGGCCGTGAGCTGCTCGTTGAGGAGTTCGAGGATCTGCGGGTCGCCGTGCATCGCGATGCGCCTTCCGACTTGGTGGCGGCGGGGATCCGTGAGGTACGTGGGGCGCACGTGATCACGGTTATGTGAATGCTGTCACTCCGAGGCCCGGAATTTCCACGAAGGGAAGCCTTGCCTTGCAATGCGTCGTGTACGCCGTTTATCCGGAAATGATCGGTTCGGTGGTCCCGGACGGCCGGGACGGGGCCCGGTCATGACCCGCCTCGCGGGGATGGGACGATAGACACCATGGACCCCCGACTGCCCCCTGGCCAGCGTCTGCAACGCGGTTGGCCGGTCCTGCACTACGGCCCGGTCCCCCGCTTCCGCCCGGACACCTGGGACTTCCGGGTGTTCGGCGCCACCGCGTCCGGCGACAAGCAGTCCTGGAACCACGAGGAGTTCTCCGCGCTGCCGCGCAGCACCGTGGTCGCCGACTTCCACTGCGTCACCAAGTTCAGCATGCTGAACAACGAGTGGGGCGGCGTGTCCGCCGAGACCGTCCTTGAACTCGCGCCGCCCGCGCCCGAGGTCACGCACGTGATGGTGTGGGCCGAGTACGGCTTCAGCTCCAACCTGCGCATCGGCGACTTCGCGACCGAGCGCACCATCTTCGCCACCCACCACGAAGGCGAGCCGCTGACCGCGGAACACGGCTTCCCGGTGCGGTTGATCGTCCCCCACCTGTACGCGTGGAAGGGCCCCAAGTGGGTCCGCGGCATCGAGTACATGGTCGCCGACAAGCGCGGCTTCTGGGAGGAGCGCGGCTACCACAACATCGGCGACCCCTGGCAGGAGCAGCGCTACTCCTACCAGGAACAGGCCGGCGAGGGCCCCGACCTCACGTAGTCGGGACCCGCCGCGATCCGGGCCGGGGCCCGGCTCAGAACACGTTTATCGTCACCTTCGACCCGCGCGGCGCCATGTTGTTGCCGCCCGGGCTCATGCTGGTCACCTTCTTCGGCCCCAGCGGGAACACGGTGTTGACGCTCACCTGGAAGCCCGCGTCGGTCAGCGTGCGCTTCGCGTCGTCCTCGCTCATGCCGTCGACCTTGGGCACCAGCACCAGGTCCGGGCCCTTCGACATCACCACGGTGATGACGGTGCCCGGGTAGACCGTGCCGGTCGCCGGGTTCTGGCTCGCGACCCGTCCGGCCGGGGCGTCGTTGGAGAACACCGGGACCGGGTCGACGTTGACGCCGAGCTGCCACTGGGCCAGCGTGTCGCGCGCCTCCTGCTCGGTCAGCCCGACCAGGCTCGGCACGGGGACCGGCGTGCCCTTGCTGACGATCAGGTCCACCGTCGACCCGGGCGACACGGACGTGCCGACCGTCGGCGTCGTGGACGCCACCTGCCCGACCGGCAGCGAACTGTCCTGCTGCGACACCTTGCCGACCACCAGGCCCGCGTCGGTGACCGCCTTCCTGGCCTGGTCCACCGGCAGCCCGGCCAGCGGCGGCACGGTCCGGCGCTCGGGGCCCAGCGAGATCTTCAGGGTCACCGTCGCGCCCTTGTCGAGGCTGCGCCCCGCGCCCGGGTCGGAGGAGATGACGCCGTCGCGCGGCACCGTCTCGCTGTACTCCTCCTGGAAGCGCACCTTGAGGCCCTTGGACTCGACCTTCTTCTGCGCCTCGGCCCTGGCGAGGCTGACCACCGTCGGCACGCTCACCGAGCGGTTCGCGCCCAACTGCCAGGCGGTGATGCCGATCGCCGCGGCGAGCACCACCACGACGAGGAACGCGAGCATGCCGCGCGACGGGCCGCGGCGGCGCGCGGCGCCCTTGCCGGGCGGCTCGCCCGGGCCGTCGTAGTAGCCGTGGTCGTCGTACGCGCCGCCGTCGTCGTTGTAGCCCGCGTGCAGGTGCTCGTCGAGCACCGACTCGGTGGGCAGCCCCAACGGGCCGATGTTCAGCGGGACTTCGACCTCGCGCGTGGGCAGGAACAGCTCGCCTTCCAGCGGCGTGTCGTCGTGCCGCGGCGGGGGCGGGAGGACCCGCTCGGCCGCGCCGAAGTCCAGTTCGGCGTCGGTCATCTCGTGCTGGCGGATCTGCCGGACCATCGCCAGCAACTGCTCCGCGTCCGGCGGGCGGTGGAACGGGTCGCGGGCGGTCGACCGCGCGATCAGCGTGTCCAGCGCGCGCGACAGGCCGGGCACGGCGCGCGACGGCGGCGGCACGTCCTCGTGCACGTGCTTGTAGATGATCTCGACGGCCGAGCGGCCCTGGTAGGGCTGACGGCCCGTCAGCATCTCGTAGAGCAGGATCCCGGCCGCGTACACGTCCGACGTCGGCGACGCCGCGCCGCGTTCGATCTGCTCCGGAGCCAGGTACGCCACGGTGCCGACCAGCACCTTGCCGGTGGCCGCCGACGCGGCCGTCGCGGTGGCCCGGGCCAGCCCGAAGTCGGCGACCTTGATGCCGCCGTCGTCCGAGATCAGCACGTTCTCCGGCTTCACGTCGCGGTGCACGAAGCCCGCGCGGTGCGCCGCGCCGAGCGCCGCGAGTGTCGGCTCCAGCACGCCGAACGCCTCACGGGGCGTCAGCGTGCCGAGGTCCTGCAGCAGTTCGCGCAGGGTTCGGCCCTCGACGTACTCCATCGCCAGGAACACGACGTCGCCGTCGTGTCCCTGGTCGAACACACCGACCACATTCGGGTGCGAGAGCCGCGCCGCGGCCTTGGCCTCCCGGATGAAGCGGTCGGTGAAGGACGCGTCGGCGGCCATCGCCGGGTGCATCACCTTGACCGCGACCGTGCGGTCCAGACGCGTGTCCAGAGCACGGTAAACGGTGGCCATGCCGCCCGCGGCGATCCGGGACTCCACCCGGTAACGGCCGTCGAGCAAGCGCCCGACGAGCGGGTCGTCCATCGTCATGTCCACGCCTGGGATTTTACGGTCACCCTGGCAGTGACGGGTCACACCGCCGTTCGGTTCCGGCCGCTGACCTGCAGTCAGATGCCGGAAACCCCGGCGCGGCGCGGCCCTTACGCCGTCAGAAAGCGGGGATTTCGGCGAGCCCGTCGGTCGGCGACGACGCCTCCGCGTAGTGCCGGCGCGGGATCCGCCCGGCACGGTAAGCGAGTCGCCCCGCCTCGACCGCGTGCCGCATCCCGGCGGCCATCAGCGCGGGATCCTGGGCGCGCGTCACGGCCGACGCGAGCATCACCGCGGCGCAGCCGAGCTCCATCGCGAGCGCCGCGTCGGACGCCGTGCCGAGGCCCGCGTCCAGCACCACCGGCACCGTCGCCTGCTCGGTGATCAGCCGGATGTTGTGCGGGTTGCGGATGCCGAGGCCCGACCCGATCGGCGAGCCGAGCGGCATCACCGCGGCGCAGCCGACCTGTTCGAGGCGGCGCGCGACCACCGGGTCGTCGTTCGTGTACGCGAGGACCGTGAAGCCGTCGTCGACCAGCCGCTCGGCGGCGTCCAGCAGCTCGACGGTGTCGGGCAGCAGCGTGCGCTCGTCGGCGACGACCTCCAGCTTCACCCAGTCCGTCTCGAGCGCCTCCCGGGCGAGCCGCGCGGTCAGCACGGCCTCGCCCGACGTGTAGCAGCCCGCGGTGTTCGGCAGCGGGCGGATGCCGAGCCGGCGCAGCAGGTCGAGCACCGAGCCGCTGGTGCTCGGGTTGAGGCGGCGCATGGCGACGGTGGTCATCTCGGTGCCGGAGGCCACCAGGGCGGCCTCCAGGATCTCCAGGCTCGGCGCGCCGCCGGTGCCGGTGATCAGGCGCGACGAGAACACCTCGCCGCCGAGTTCGAGCCGGTCGGTGCCCAGCTCGGCCACCGCCGAGGAGAGCGCTCCGGCGGTCGGGGTCGCGGTCGTGTCGGTCACGCGGATCATCCTCCCTGCACCGCGGTCAGCACCTCGACGCGGTCCCCGTCGGCGAGCACGGTGGTCGGCCACGCGCTGCGCGGCACGACGTCCTCGTTGACCGCGACGGCGACGCCCTTGAGCGCGGACGTCATCGTCGCCACGAGCGCGGCGACGGTGGTGCCGACGGCGAGCGTGCGGGGCTCGCCGTTGACGGACACGGCGTGGGTCGGCTGTACGGTCACGCGTACGACACCTCCTTGCTGGCGGTACTGCTGGCGGTTCCGCCGTCGGGGCGGTGCGCGGTGTTCGGGGCGGTGAAGCGCAGCGGGCCCCACGGCCGGACGACGTCGGGCACGGTGCCCTCGGCGAGCAGCTCGGCGACCGCGTCCGCGGTCACCGGGGTCAGCAGCACGCCGTGCCGGTAGTGGCCGGTCGCCACGACCAGGCCGTCCAGCGCGGAGGCGCCGACCACGGGGGCGTTGTCGGGGCTCCCGGGGCGCAGGCCGGCGTACGTCTCGACGAGCGGCAGCTCGGTGATGCCGGGCACCAGCTCGTGGGCGTCGCGCAGGAGCTCGTAGACGCCGCCGGCGGTGACCTCGGTGTCGGACAGGTCGTGCTCGGTGGCACCCACCACGAGCTCGCCGTCGGCGCGCGGCACCAGGTACATGCTGCCGCCCTTGACCACGCCGCGGACGTTGCGGGACAGGAAGGGCGCGTAGGCGCCGGGTATGCGCAGCCGCAGGATCTCGCCCTTGACGGGGCGGATCGGCGGCAGCACTCCCGGCGGCAGCCCGGGCAGTTCGTCCGAGCGGCAGCCGGCCGCGAGGACGACCTGGCCGGCGGACAGCGTGCGGCCGTCCGCGAGCCGTACGCCGGTCGCGCGGTCGCCGGCGACGAGCAGCTCGGCGGCCCGCTCGCGCACCAGCGTGACGCCGGGCGTGCGGTCGAGCGCCGCGAGCAGCGCCGCGACGAGCCGCCGGTTGTCGATCTGGTGGTCGCCGTCGACGTGCAGGCCGCCCGCGACCTGCGGCGACAGCATCGGCTCGAGGCGGCGGCACTCCCGGCTGGTCAGCCACTCGGAGGCCAAGCCGAGCCGGGCCTGGAAGGCGTGCAGGTCCTTGAGCACCGCGCGGTCGTCGGCGTCGAGCGCGACCGCGAGGGTGCCGCACGCGCGGTAACCGGACGGCAGGCCGGAAGCCTCCTCCAGCTCGGCCGCGAACGCGGGGTAGCGGTCGGCGGAGTCCATGTTGAGGCGCAGCAGGGCCTCTTCGCCGTACTGCAGCTCGGAGACCGGTGTGAGCATGCCGGCGGCGGCGTGCGACGCGCCGGTGCCGGGCGCGGGGTCGACGACCGTGACGGTGAGCCCGCGCCGCGCCGCACGCCACGCGATCGACAGGCCGATGACGCCGCCGCCGATCACGACGGCGTCGGCGGCGCGGGCGGGGTCCGCCGCGCCCGGCGGCCGGGCGGGGCTGGTGGCAGCCATGGGTGGGAACACACTCCCTTGCGCCGGTATGACCCGGATCAGGTTCGGACGGTCGGGGGCTCCCTAGCCCCCCTCTCAGCCCGGTCACACCAGGCTCCCGTGAGGACACCAACCCTACCCCGGTCGATTTGGCGCTTCTCTTGGCGAATCGTCCGAAGGGTGCGGGGCGCCCGTCGTCCCCGGCTCACGTGATCCTTGCCTCAATCAAACTCTTGGATGATGGCGCGGCACGTGTAGCGCCCTAAGGTTCCGCACCATGGAGAACGTGCTTGTCGTGGGTGCCGGCATGGCCGGCCTGCAGACCGTCGTCCAGCTCCGCGAGCAGGGCTACACCGGGCGCCTCACGCTGCTCGGGGCCGAGCCGCACGCGCCGTACGACCGGCCGCCGCTGTCCAAGGACGTCCTCGTCGGCAAGACCGACGACACCGCGTTCGAGGCCGACTTCGCGGCCATGGACGTCCAGACGATCTTCGGTCGCACCGCGACCGGGCTGCGCCTGAACAAGGGCACCGAAGGCAACGGCGAAGGCGGCGAGGTCGACACCGACGCCGGACCCGTGCCGTTCGACCGGCTGGTCATCGCCACCGGCTCGCGCGTTGTGAACCTGCCCGGCGCCGACGAGGTGCCCGGCGTGCACACGCTGCGCACCATCGACGACGCCCGCGCGCTGCGCGCCGCGCTGGTGCCCGGCGCGCACGTCGTCGTCGTGGGCGCCGGCTGGATCGGCGCGGAGGTCGCCTCGTCCGCCGCGGCGCTCGGCTGCCGGGTCACCGTCGTCGAGGCGCTGCACGCCCCGCTCGCCGGCGCGTTCCCCGACGAGATCGGCGCCCGGTTCGTGCCCTGGTACGCCGAGGCCGGCGTCGAACTGCTGCTCGACGCCCGCGTCGACCGCCTCGAACCCGGCGCGGTCCACCTCACCGACGGGCGCCGGCTGCCCGCCGACGCCATCGTCGTCGGCATCGGCGTCCGCCCCGAGACCGGCTGGCTCGCCGACTCCGGCGTCGACCTCGACCCGCGCGGCTGCGTCGTGGTCGACGACCACCTGCACACCTCCGCGCCCGGCGTGTACGCCGTGGGCGACTGCACCGTCTTCGACTCCGCGCGCTACGCCGCCCGCCTGCACGTCGAGCACTGGGACAACGCCCTCCAGGCGCCGCGCACAGTGGCCGCCAACCTGCTCGGCGGCGACGCGGCGTACGACCCGGTCCCGTACTTCTGGTCGGACCAGTTCGGCCGCATGGTGCAGTACGTCGGCCACCACCCGGTCGGCGAGGACCTGGTCATACGCGGCCCGGGCGAGGACGGGAAGTGGACCGCGGGATGGTTCCGCGGCGACGCCCTCGTCGCGCTGCTCACCGTCGCCCGCCCGCGCGACCTGGCGCAGGGCCGCAAGCTGGTCACCACCGGCGCGCCGGTCGACCGGGCGAAGTTCGCCGACATCGACGTCCAGCTCAAGGACGCCGGGCGCTGAGCCGGGACGGCTCGGCCCGCGCCGCCGCCCCGGCGGCATGGCGCGGGCCGATCCGCCGAGGTCGGTCCGTTCTCCTATCCTTGGTGCCGTGAGCGAGACCGACACCCCGATCGAAAAACTCATCGACGCCTGGCTGACCCTCCCCGACATCGCCGAGATGTTCGGCGTCGAGGTGACCCGGGTCCGCCAACTGCTCAAGGAACGCCAGCTCCTCGCGGTGCGCCGAGGCGAGAACAACAGCCTCCAGGTGCCCGCCGCGTTCATCCAGAACAACGCGACCGTGAAGGGCCTGGCCGGCACCATCACGGTGCTGACCGACGCGGGCTTCTCGGACACCGAGATGCTCGAGTGGCTCTTCACCGCCGACGACTCGCTGCCCGGCACGCCCGTGGAGGCGCTGCGAGGCAACCGCAAGACCGAGGTCCGGCGGCGCGCCCAGGCGCTGGCGGTATGAGCGCACCCGATCCGCGCGCGGCCCTCGCGGCCGCCCGCCTCTACCTGTGCACCGACGCCCGTGAGAAGCAGGGCGACCTGCCGGAGTTCCTCGACGCGGTGCTGGCCGCCGGCGTCGACATCGTGCAGCTGCGGCAGAAGGGCCTGGAGGCCAAGCAGGAGCTCGAGGCCCTCCAGGTGTTCGCCGACGCGGCACGGCGGCACGGGCGGCTGCTCGCCGTCAACGACCGCGCGGACGTCGCACACGCGGCAGGGTCCGACGTCCTGCACCTCGGTCAGGACGACCTGCCGGTGCCGCACGCCCGCGCGATCATCGGCGACTCCGTCGTCATCGGGCGCTCCACGCACGCGGAGTCCGAGGTCGACGCGGCACTGACCGAGCCCGGCGTCGACTACTTCTGCACCGGCCCGGTGTGGCCGACGCCGACCAAGCCCGGGCGGCACGCGCCCGGCCTGGACCTCGTCCGGTACACGGCCGCCAAGCGGCCCGAGCGGCCGTGGTTCGCGATCGGCGGCATCGACCTCAAGAACGTCGACGAGGTCCTCGACGCGGGCGCGACGCGGGTCGTCGTCGTCCGGGCGATCACCGAAGCGGACGACCCGGCGGACACCACCGCGCAGTTCGTGCGGAGGCTCAGCCAGGGGTGAGCCGCCCTGACGGGCGGCCGCGGGACGAACCGCGGCAGACCTGAAACGACGGACGGCGCGCGGCCCACGACGGGCCGCGCGCCGTTGCCGTTCCGGCGCGGGCATCCGTGCCACCATCCGGACTATGTCGGATATGTCGCGCAAGAGCCGCCTGGCGCTCGCGGGCGGACTGCTGGCGGTCCTCGTCGCCGTCGCCCTCGCGCTCGGACTGACGCGGGGCGGCGACGACGGGACGAGCGCGCCGGGGACCGGGACGCGGGCGGCGTCCGCGACGGCGGTCCCGGGGGCGACCGGCGACGCACAGGCGCTCGTCTCGGTGCCGCCCGGGATGGCCGCCGTCACGGCCGACCAACTGCCGGCGGAGGCCCGCCGGACCCTGCGGCTGATCGACGCGGGCGGGCCGTACCCGTACCGCCAGGACGGCGCCGTCTTCGCCAACCGCGAAGGACGGCTGCCGAAGCAGAAGTCCGGCTACTACCACGAGTACACGGTCGAGACGCCGGGCTCGCCCGACCGGGGCGCGCGGCGCGTCATCACCGGGCGGCCGGGGGAGCGGTACTACACGGCGGACCACTACGCGACGTTCCGGGTGATCGTCCCGTGATCCGCCGCTGGCACGAGGTGCGGAACGCGACACCGTGGACGTCCGGGCTGCTGCCGGGCGACCTGGCCGACGTGCCCTACGCGGCGCCCGGCGAACGGCTGCGGGCCTCCGCCGAGGCGCACGGGTGGGCGTATGCGCGGCTCGACCTGGCCGGCGTGACCGACAAGGCCGGGTTCATGGACGCCTGCGCACGCGACCTCCGCCTGCCGGGCTACTTCGGGCGCAACTGGGACGCGCTGTGGGACTGCCTGACCGACCCCGGGCTGCTGCCGGAGCCCGGGCGGCGGCTGCTCGTCGTCCACGGCTGGCACCGGTTCGCCGAACACGACCCCGACGCGTGGGCGGCGGCCCGGAACGTCCTGCGCGAAACCGCCGAGCACTGGCGGGACACGGCGACACCATTGGTGGTGCTGGTCCGGACCTGACGGACGTGGGGCCGGTCTCGTCCACGAATGGTCGTCACCCGTCCGCCGAGTGACCGAGATGCGGCGAAATGTGCGCCATCCGGGTGGACACCGGTGTGATTGGTTCGCGTCGCGCGCCGGGCCCCGGACGCACCGTCGCCAACTGGCCAGACTGCGAATCATGAACAGCTCCGTGGAGCGCCGCCCGGCCGGTGCGGCCTACGACAGTGTCCTGCTCGCCTCGACCACCCCGCGCACCGACGCGATCGTCCCGGCGCCGCGGCCCGTCCGACAGGACGACACCGCCGACCCGGCGACCGACGGCGACGACGGCGACAGCGGCCCGGAGGGCGACCAACCCGACACCGCGGGAGGCACGGCGGGCGGGTCCGCGCCGACCCCGCTGGTGCCACCACCGCGCGGGCGAGTGGCCAGGAGGGACCGCCCGACCGAGGGCCCGGATCCGACCGTGGAACCAGGCCCGACTGTGGAACCAGGCCCGACCGCGGAACCAGGCCCGACCGTGGAACCAGGTCCGGCGACGGAACCAGGCCAGGCGACGGAACCAGATCCGACCGTGGACCCAGGTCTCGCGGAGAACGCCGCAGCGGGGGAGAAGATCGCGCCGAGCAGGACCGATTCCACGCCCGCACTGCCGCAGGTCGGTTCCCCGCCCGAGCCGACCCGCACTGGCTCCGTGCCCACGCGGCCCCGCGACACCGACCCCAACGGGCTGTTCGGGCCGCTCGTTGTGCTCGGGATCTTCCTGACCGCCCTGCTGCTCATCGGGCGTTTCCCCCCGGACGCCCTGCGCCCTGTCGCCGCCGACACCGGCCGCCCACCGCGCGAACCGGCCGCCCCGACGGCACCGGACATCCCGGCCTACGCCGCCGCGCCGCCGCCCCGCCGCGAGCCCCCGGCCAGGCCCCAGCAGCCGCAGGCACGCACGGGAGCGGCCGAGACGGCACACCAGGCCACACGCGAGGTCGACGACACCAGCCCCACAACCGCCCAAGCCGCCGCCCCCCGCCCGACCCCGGGCCGCCCGCACCGGCCCACAGCGGCGAACGCCGCCACCCCGAGCCCTCACGCGGCCCTGCCGACGCCAGGCGCACCCGCGCGCCGCCCCGTGCCGGCCCCAATCGGCTACGGCACCGCCCCACCCGACTGGGCTGTCGCAGGCCTCCACCGCCCGAACATCGCACCCCCGCCACTGGCCCCACCCAGCCCCGCCCCCGAACTCCCACCCCAGCCCGCCGAACCCATCCGCCGCCCCCCACCCCGCCCAGGCCCCCACAGCGGCTGGCCCTACGGAACCCCGCCCCCGGACCGGTACTGACGGCGCGCCAGCCCGGCACCGCCCGAACAAGGCCCCGAACCACCGGCGCCGCCACGCCTCCGTGTGCCCGTCAACCTCGCCCGTCTTGATCGGCTACGCGCCCCACCCGCTCAGGGCCTGCTTGGGATCTTGCCCGCGTCGTGCCGCCTGGCTCCGTCGGCCGGACCTTGCCCCGGGCCCCGTCCTCGGAGCCGGCGGCCTCGCCCCGCCCTCCACGGGCAGCCCGCGGCCCTCAGCGGTGCTGATGCGTCAGGCCGAGCCCGCGATCAGGTCGGACCAGAAGGGCACCGTCGAGGGTGGCGGTGTCGTCGGGGCTTCGGTGTTCGTCAGGTCGGTCCGTAGGTAGTCCGACAGGGAGCCGTGAATGACCGTCACCTCGGTGCGGCGGATCGCCAGGACCGGGTGGCCTGGCCCGGCCGGGGCGGCGGGGAGGTAGTGGTTGGCGTGGAGGGGGACCAGGGTCGGGGCCTTGGCCAGGTGCCAGCGGGCCGACTTCAGGGCGTGCCTCAGTTGGGCCGGACGGGGGCCCCAAGCGGTCGGCCAGAAGGCGGCGTGTTCGACGTCGAAGAGCACGCCGGCCGCTGGCAGCGACAGCTGGGCCTTGAGCTTCGCCGCTCCGCCGTCGCGCCAGTCCGGCCAGCCGGCGCCGAGCGGCAGCGCGCCGGTGAGGAGCTCGCGGTGGTCGGGCGCGAAGCGGAAGCCGTACGCGTCCTCGACGGCGGCAAGTTCGGCCGCGGTCAGCCCGGGCCCGTAGGGCACGGCACCCGCGTCGAGCAGGGCCCGTACGTCGAAGGCGGTGCCGTCCGGCATCGTGCGGCTCAGACGCGTCGGACGGTCGCGGCCTCGACGAGGCCGTACAGGACCGCCTTGGCCTCGTCGGTGATCGGCGCCGCGGCCAGCGCCTGGATCGCGCTCTCCGTCAGCGCGTCGATCATCGACTCGACCTCGGCCAGCGCCCCGGTGTCCTCGATGACCGCCCGCAGTTCCTTGACGCCCGCGTCGTCCAGCGCGGGGTCGCCGACGAGCTCGTCGAGCAGCCGGGTCTGCGTCGGGCCGCTCCGCTCGGCGGCGAGGGCCAGCAGCACGGTGCGCTTGCCCTCCCGCAGGTCGTCGCCCGCCGGCTTGCCCGTCTCCGCGGGGTCGCCGAAGACGCCCAGCACGTCGTCGCGCAGCTGGAACGCCTCGCCCAGCGGCAGCCCGTACGCGGAGTACGCGGCGAGCAGTTCGGGCCCGCCCCCGGCGAGCGCCGCGCCGACGTGCAGCGGCCGTTCGATGGTGTACTTCGCGGACTTGTAGCGGATGACCCGCCGCGACCGCTCGACGGAGCCGCCGCCCATGGCCTGCTCCAGCACGTCGAGGTACTGGCCGGCCATGACCTCGGTGCGCATCACGTCGAACAGCGGCTTCGCGGCGGCGAGCAGCACCGGGTCGACGCCGCTGCCCGAGAACATCTCGTCGGACCACGTCAGGCACAGGTCGCCGAGCAGCAGCGCGGCGGCGGAGCCGAAGCCCTCGCCGTCGCCGTGCCACGCCGAGGCCCCGTGCAGCGCTTCGAAGCGGCGGTGCACGGCGGGCTTGCCGCGGCGGGTGTCGCTGCGGTCCATCAGGTCGTCGTGGATGAGCGCGCTGGCCTGCAGCAGTTCGAGCGAGGTGGCGGCGCGTACGGCCGCGTCACCCGCGGGGCCGTCGTCGACGCCGCCCGCGCCGCGCCAGCCCCAGTAGCAGAACCCGGGTCGCAGGCGCTTGCCGCCGTCGAGGAGGAAGTCGCGCAGCGCCTCGGTGACGGGCGCCATGCCGGTGCCGACGTCGGAGAGCACGTCGGCCTGCCGGTCCATGAACGCGGTGAGCGCCTGGTTGACCCGGCCGCGCAGGCCGTCCCGGTCGAGCGGGTGCACGGCGTCGGGTGCGGGGGGCTGGGCGGCCGCGGCGGAGGCCGGGGAGGAGGTCACGACGGGTCGTCTTCCTTAAGGCGAGGGGCCCAAGCAGGGTAACCGGGCGGCGGGCCTGCCGCTGTCCTCAGGTCGCCTGGGAGTGTGGGGCCGGTCACGGAGGCCCGGCGGATTGCGCCGAATGGCCGCCCAAGTAGCAAGATCGGTGTCTCGCGGAGCGGACAATGCCTCCTCAGCCCGGGGTACGCCCAGTAACCTGCCGTTATGTCTCTAGGAGTCGCCACGCCCCGGAACTCGGGAGGGCCGCTGGGTCCGGCACGCGCGCAGGCCATTCGCGATCTTCTCGCGAACGGCAGGCGGACGTTCTCGTTCGAGTTCTTCCCGCCCAAGACCGAAGTGGGCGAGCGGCACCTCTGGGACGCGCTGCGCCGTGTCGAGGCGCTCGGCCCCTCCTTCGTCTCGGTCACCTATGGCGCGGGCGGCTCCAACCGCGACCGCACGGTCAACATCACCGAGCGCATCGCCACCGAGACCACGCTGACCCCGGTGGGCCACTTCACCGCCGTCGGCCACTCGATCGCCGAGCTGCGCAACATCATCGGCCAGTACGCCGACGCGGGCGTCCGCAACGTCCTGGCGCTGCGCGGCGACCCGCCGGGCAACCCGCAGGGCGAGTGGGTCGCGCACCCGCAGGGCTTCACGTACGCCGAGGAGCTGGTGCGCCTGCTCAAGGAGTCGGGCGACTTCTGCGTGGGCGTGGCCGCGTTCCCCGAGATGCACCCGCGCTCGACCAACTGGGACGACGACATCCGGCACTTCGTGCGCAAGTGCCGCGCGGGCGCGGACTACGCGATCACCCAGATGTTCTTCCACGTCGAGGACTACCTGCGGCTGCGCGACCGGGTCGCGGCGGCCGGCTGCGACGTGCCGATCATCCCGGAGATCATGCCGGTCACGAACGTCGGCCAGATCGAGCGCTTCGCGCAGCTGAGCAACGCCGACTTCCCGGCCGGGCTCGCCGACCGTGTGCGTGCCGTGGCCGACGACCCGGCGGCGGTCCAGGAGGTCGGCATCGAGTACGGCACCGAGATGGGCGAGCGCCTGCTCGCCGAGGGCGCCCCGGGGCTGCACTTCATCACGCTCAACAAGTCGATCGCGACGCTGCGCATCTACGAGAACCTCGGCCTGCGCGACCGCGAGCGCTGAGCCCGCCACGACCCCGGAATCCGCCGCCGCACGCTGGACGGAGGGGCCCCGCATCCCGTTAGGGTGAGGGGCCTTCATCCGTTCGAGGGAAGGGCACGCCCGTGCAGGTCGGCATGATCGTGCTGTATGTGCTTTTCGTCCCGGTCGGGCTGTGGCTGCTCACCGAGACGATGTGGCAGCACGGTGCGCCGTTCCGGTACCGCGTGCTGGCGGTCATCGGCTTCGCCGGCGTGGTCTTCGGGGTCGCGCTGGGGAACGGCATCGTGTCGGCGGCGGGCGGATTCGTCTTCGTCGTCGGGCAGTTCCTGGTGACGCGGTACGTGCGCAGCGGCTACTACCACGGCTGGACGGTGAGCTTCGGCCGCAAGAAGGTCGCGAAGCGGGGCCGCCGGCGGAGCGCCGAGAAGGCCGTGCCCGAGCAGGCCGCGTTCGCGGCCGCGGACACGTACACCGCCGACGCGTACACCGCGGACGGGTTCCCGGACGAGTACGCGCCGGACGCGCAGGGCTTCGCGGCGGCGGTCGCGCCGGGCCACGGCGAGGGCGTCGAACCGGTGTTCGCCGACGGTGCCACGCAGGCCTACCACCCCGACTACGGCCAACCGGTCTTCGCCGACGGCCCCGCGGACACGTACGCCTCCGCCGCGCAGGCGCAGGGCTACGACGAGGCCGACCCCAACGCGTCGGGTTACGCCTGGGCGACCAGCGCCGAGGGCTACGCGTACCCCGACACCGGTCAGTACGCGTACCAGCCGGACCTCGGGCAGCCTGGGCAGCCGGGCGAACAGCACACGGCGACCGGACGGTTCGAGGCCGCCGCCGACTACACCCCGCCCGAGACCGGGTTCGTTGGCGACTACGGGCCCCCCGGCGGCTACCAGGCGCCGCCGATGCCGCAGCAGCCGCCGACCGCGTACTTCGCCCAGCCGGTGGCAGGCGGCCCCGACGGGGAGCAGGCCGAGGACGTGTCGCTCTACGCCCGTCCGACCAACTCGGCCACGAGCGCCGCGCCCATCCCGGCGCCGATGAGCCCGCCCCCCGGGTGGGCCGAGGCCCCCACCGAGTACAGCCCCGGCACCGGCGAGCGGTTGGGCTGACCGCCCGCGACCGGCGACGCGAAGACGGCGCCGCCGGGCACGCCGGTCGCCCGCTCCAGGTCGGCGGGGGTACGCAGTTCGCACCAGCGCAGCCGGTCGGTGACCGGCAGGCCGCGGCGCGCGAGCAGGTCCAGCACGATGTCCTGGAAAGACGTGCGTACACCCGGCGCGTCCCAGTCGACCCGGCCTCGTCCGGTGCCGTGTGCGGGGACGCGCACCTGCACCGTCCACGCCGTGGCGCCTTCGGGGGCGGCGTCGCTCGGGGCGTACAGGCACAGCGTCGGGTCCGCGGGCGGCTTGGCGTCCGTGGCGAACAGCGCCTCGGCCTCGGCGGCGGGGTCGTCGGGGAACAGCAGGGTGCGGTAGGGCCGACCGGCGTCGTCCGGTGCGGCGTCGAGCGCGAGGTGCAGCTCGACGACCCCGGACGCCGACGGGTATCCGCCCTCCTCGCGGGGGCGGTCCATGACCACGACGTCCGCGTCGATCCTGCTCACCTCGGCGCCGTGGCCCGGGCCCGCCAGCAGCACGCCGTCCACGGCGCCGGCCGCGGTCGACACGTCCGCGACCTCGGTGTCGGGCAGGAACTTCACGCCCAGGTCCACGCAGCGCTCGTGGAGCACCTCGGCGATGCGGTGCACTCCGCCGCGCACCGTCCACAGGCCGAACGTCTGTTCCAGGTACGGCAGCACCGCAACGGTCGCGGGCGCGCGCCGCGGGTCCAGGCCCGCGTCGACGGCGTACCGCTCGGCGAACGCGCGCAGCCGCGGGTCGCGCAGATAGGCGCGGGCGAGCGGACGCAGCGTGCGCCAGGGCATCGTGGTGCGGAAGTCCTTCAGCCCGCCCGCCGCACGGCGCGGCTTGGCCGGCTCCGACGGGACCTCGAAGAACGCGGTGCGCATGACGCCCCACATCGCGGCCCCGCGGTCCATCAGACGGTTCCAGTCCGCCCCCGACCCGGCCCCGAACGCCCCGTCGAACGCCGCGGCGGCCCCGGCCCGCGTGGCGTTGGGCAGCTCGAGGACGGTGTCGCCGCGGTCGTACACGCAGCGCGTCGTCGGGTCGACGGGCACCAGGTCGACGCAGTCCTCCAGCGCCGCCCCGGTCTTCAGGAACAGATCGCGGTACACAGCAGGCAACGTGAACGCCCCGGGACCGGACGTGAACGTGAACCCGTCCCGAGAGACCGCCCCGAGCATGCCCCCTGAGCCCGCCCCGGATTCGCACACCGTCACGTCATGCCGCTTGCGCGCCAATCGCGCCGCGACCGCGAGACCACCCATACCTGCACCGACGACAACGATTCGAGCCACGTCGAACGAGCGTACTTGACGAGGAGAGGCCCGCCACGCCGTGCGCGCCGAGGCCGGACCGTCGCGCGCCCCCCCCGGGCCCGTCAGTCCTTCGGGGGCTTGGCCTTGCCGTACACCCAGGTGTCGAACAGCGGGCCCAGCGGCTTGCCGCTCACGTGTTCCGCCAGGGCGCGTAGGTCGGCTGTTTCGACCACGCCGTGCTTGTGGTCGGAGAGCCAGGTCCGGACGATCGTGAAGAACGCCTCGTCGCCGACCGCCTCGCGGAGCTTCTGGAGGGCCATCGCGCCGCGCTCGTAGACCGGGGGGCCCGAGACGTTCTTCGGGGAGCCGGGGGCGCCGGGTGGGAAGGCCCATACGCCCTGGCCGGCCGGGCCCGAGCGGTCGTAGCTCGTCTCGAAGCTCGTCCGGGTGCTCGGGCCGCCGTGGTCCTCGGCCCACAGCCATTCGGTGTAGGTCGCGAAGCCCTCGTTGAGCCACATGTCGTTCCAGGTGCGCGGCGTCACCGAGTCGCCGAACCACTGGTGGGACATCTCGTGGACGACGGTGTCCGGCTCGGGCGCCGTCTCGAAGAACGGCCTGGTCTGGGTCTCGAGCGCGTAGCCCAGGTCCGGCAGGTGGCCGACCACGGCGCCGGTGGACGCGAAGGGGTAGGGCCCGAACCTCCGGTCCGCCCACGCCAGCATCGCGTCGACGGTCGCGGGGATCGCGTTCGTGCGGTCGGACTCCTCCTCCGGGTCGACCGCGTAGTACGCCGGCACGCCCGCCGCGGTGTCCTCGCTCACCCGGAACCGGCCGATCGCCACCATCGCCAGGTAGCTCGCCATGGGCTCGGGGCTGTTCCAGTGGAACGACTCGCGCCCGTCGTGGACGGCGTGGTCGACGAGCTTCCCGTTGGACACGGCGGTCAGACCCTGCGGCACGGTGACGGTGATGTCGTACCCGGCCTTGTCGTACGGCGCGTGGTTGCCCGGGAACCAGCCGGGCGCCCCGGCGGGTTCGCCGAGCGCGACGGCCCCGTCATCCGTCTTCATCCAGCCCTCGTGCGAGCCGTCCGGGTCGGTGATGGTCTTCGGCACGCCGCTGTACGCGATCCGCGCCGTGAACGCCCGCCCGGCCGGGATCGGCGCCGCGGGCGTCACGGTCAGCTTGTCGTCGTCGCGCCGGGTCCGGGCGGGGGCGCCGTCGACGGTGACGTCCTGCACGTCCATGGCGTGGAAGTCGAGCGTGAACGCGTCGAGCTCGGCGGTCGCCTGGATCGCGAGCGTGGCCGTGCCGGTCAGCCGGTTGCCCTGCGGCGTCCAGTCGAGCGCGAGCGTGTAGTCCTGCACGTCGTAGCCCGGGTTGCCGAGCGCGGGGAACAGCGGGTCGGAGGCGTCGCCGCCCGCGGCCTCGCTCGCACCGCTCGCGCCCGCACCCGCACCCGCACCCGCGGCGGAGGGCCGGGTCAGCGGCCGCTCCGGGGCCGAGGACGACGTGCACCCGGACACGAGCGCGAGCACCGCCGCGGCGGCGACGACGCGGAGGGCGGACGGGCGGGCGGCGCGGTGCGCGGGCAGCGGCATGCCGTGATGATGTCGTGCCGGTCCCGGACGTGTCTCGGGTACCCCGGTCTCGTGTCGGCATGTCGCGGTGGCCCGCGCGGCCGAGGATCGCCGGTCGACAAGGTCGTCCGTGCGCCGCGCCGTCCCCGTATGCCGGGCGCGTCCCCGCGTCGCGCCGCCCCGTGCGCCGGGCCTGTCAGCCCCGTTCCGCCGCCCCTCGGCAGCGCCACCGCAGCACCGCGAGCTGCTGCATCGCCTCCACGCGCCGCGCCAGTGCGCGCTTCTCGTCGGGATCGAGCCATTCCCGGCCGACGCCCGCCGTCACGGTGAACGCCTGTGCGCGGTGGTCGTCGACGGCGTCCACGGTGATCTCCACGCACGCGTAGTCCGGATCGGCGGACATCGGGTCGGCGGCGACGCGGGCCGTGCCCCGGGCGGTGAACGCGGTGTCGTCCTCCGCCAGGAACAGCATCGCGACGCGGGGGCTGGCGCGCAGCCGGGCGAGCGAGTCGCGGGTACGGCGCAGGGTCAGCAGGATCGTCTGGTCGCCGGCGCGGACCGGCGCCGAGACGGGGACGGCGTGCGGTCCTTCGTCCGGCCCGCCGCCCGTCGTGGCGAGGACCGCGACGGTCTGCCGCGGCCACGTCGGCAGCACCGGCGGTGCCGACGGCGTCTCGGGTGCGGCGGCTGCGGCTGCGGCTGCGGCAGGGGACGGGGCGGGCGGTGTCGTGTTCCGGCTCATCTGTCCGAACTCCTCGGGAGGGACGGGCCGTCGCGGACCGGACCAGGACGGGCCCGGTCCGCGACGGCAACGGCATTCAGTGGTGGGCGTGTTCCGGCGCGGTCTCGGTGAACCGCGGTGGTGCGGAAGGCGCGTCGGCCTCGGGGCGCCCGGGGCGCCAGACCCGCGGACCGAGGTCCAGCGAGAGGGCGGGGATCAGCAGGCTGCGCACCAGGAAGGTGTCGAGCAGGACGCCGACCGCCACCAACAGCCCCTGTTGCAGCGCGCCGACCGTCGGGACGACCGCGAGGACCGAGAACGTCGCGGCCAGCACCAGCCCGGCCGACGTGATCACGCCGCCCGTCACGGTCAGCGCCGTCAGCACGCCCTCGCGGTGCCCGCGCAGGGCGACCTCCTCCTTGGCGCGCGTCATCAGGAAGATCGTGTAGTCGACGCCGAGCGCCACTAGGAAGAGGAAGCCGAACAGCAGCAACCCCCGGTCGATGTGCGGGTATCCGAGCGCGTGGAACAGCAGCACGGCCGCGCCGACCGCCGAGCCGTACGACAGCACGACCGACAGCAGCAGCATCACCGGCGCGACCAGCGCCCGCAGCAGCGCCACGAGCATCAGCAGCACGACGACCAGGATGAGCGGGATGAGCAGGGCTTCCTCGTCGCCCTGCGCGTTGGAGGTGTCCAGCGCGACGGCGCTCTGCCCGCCGACCACCGGATCGCCCGGCACGCCGCGCAGGGCGTCGCGGATCCGCTCGACCGTGTGCCGTGCGGTGCCGCTGTCGGGGGCCGCGTCGAGGACGACCGCGAGGTGCGTCCAGCCTTGTGAACTCCGTTCCACCGTAGCCTCGTTCACGCCGTGGACCTGATCGAGCGAGGCCTTGGCCGCCGCGGCGCCCGTGTCGCGCACGTACACGTCGGCGGGCGCGGACGAACCGGCGGGGAAGTGCGCCGACAGCAGCCGCTGCCCGGCGACGGAGTCGACGTCCTTGGTGAACATCTCGGCCTGCGTCTGCCCGGTGCGGACGCCGAACAGGCCCAGCAGCAGCGCCGCCAGCACCGCGACGGCCGCCAGCCACACCGCGCGCGGCCGCCGCCCGACGAGGCCCGCGACCCGTCCCCAGGCCGAGCGCCGCACCGGCTCCCGCGCCGACCCGGCGGCCGCGTCCGGCTCGTGCCTCGGCACGAACGGCCAGAACACCCAACGCCCGAGGACCACCAGCAGCGTGGGCAGCAGCGACGTCATCGCGAGGAACACCACGACCACGCCGACCGCGACCACCGGGCCGAGCCCGCGCGTCGAGTTCATGCTGCCGAACACCAGGCACAGCGTCGCCAGCGCGACCGTCGCCGCCGACGCGGCGAGCGCCGGCAGGCAGCGGGCGACCGCGTACGCCATCGCCTCGTGCCGGTCGGCGTGCCGCCGCAGTTCCTCGCGGTAGCGCGCGACGAGCAGCAGCGCGTAGTCGGTGCCGACGCCCATGACGAGTACGATCAGCACGTACGCGCTCTGTCCGTCGACCACCAGGCCCGCGTACTTCGCCAGCAGGTACACGACGCCGCTCGCGACCTGGCTGCCCAGGGCGACGGCCAGCAGCGGCACCAGCCACAACACGGGGCTGCGGTACGTCACCAGCAGGAGCAGCGCGACGAGGCCGAGCGTGGCGCCGAGAAGCGCGCCGTCCATGCCGGAGTAGACGTCGATGAAGTCGGCGATGTCGCCGGCCTCGCCGGTGATGCGGACCTCGAGGCCGGGCGGCGCGCCGTGCCGCGCGGTCTCGCGCAGGTCGTCGACACTGTCACCGAGCACCGTGTTGTCGCTCGTGTCGGTGCGCAGCGACACCGACACGTAGACGGCCTTGCGGTCGTCCGACAGGACGGCGGGGCCCGTGTCGCCGACCGCGACCCCGTTGGCGCGCAGGGCGCCGCGGTCGGCCTCGACCTTGGCCAGGTCGGCGTCGGTGAGCCCGGTGTCGCGGGCGTACACGACGACCGCGGTGCTGGTGTCCTTCTCGGCGAAGTGCCGTTCCGCGACGTCGATCGCGCGGGTCGACTGCGCGTCGGCGGGCAGCCAGGTCTGCGGGTCGTTGTCCTGGACCTCGCCCAACTTGGCGGCGAGCGACCCGCCGACGGCGATGAGCAGCACCCACAGGGCGAGCACGGCCCATTTCGAGCGGCGCCCGGCGACCACGGCGGCGTAGCGGGCCGCCACCCGGCGGGTGGGGCCCTCCGGTGGGCCGGGGAGGGCGGGGGAGTGCGAAGACATGGGGACCTCGGAATCGGGAGCAGGGCGTGGGAAACCCGGCGCGCCGCCCCGAACGTCCGTGGCGGCCGCGTGGGTTGGCGGCTTGCCGACGACGCTACGGAGCGGCGCGCGTACCTGGCTTCTCGATTCCTGACCGGTCCCGACCGGGGCGCCGTGTGCGGGAACGCCGACGGCCCCGGTCGTCGGACCGGGGCCGTTGGGAGTCCGCTATGCGGTGGTACAGGTGGTACAGGTGGTGCGGGTGGTGCCGCGGACGGTGCGGCTCAGAGGTCGAACTCGGTCGGCTGGATGCCGAGCGCGAAGCACGCCTCCCGCACGACCGCGCGCTCCTGCGGGTCGAAGTTGCCGTCGGCGCCGCCGATGACGATGCCGATCTGGATGACCGCGCGCGCCTCGTCCGGCTTCTTCTTGGCCTTGGCGACCTCCTGCATGACCTGCACCTTGCCGAGCTGGTAATCGGAGGCGAGCTGGTTCGCGTACGCGTAGAAGCGGCGCTGCAGGTCGTCCTTGTCGAAGTTCTGCAGGACCTCGTTGCTCCCGATCAGCTGCGCGACCTTCTGCTGCTCGGCCGAGTCGATCGAGCCGTCGGCGGCGGCGACGAGCGCGCAGATCGCCATGCTCGCGTCGCGGAACGCGCCGCTCTTCAGGTCGTTCTTCTTCGCGACCAGCTGTGTCTGCATGCTCTGCGCGGACTGCTTGAACCTGTCCCAGAGGGCCATGGATGTGTCTCCTGAAGTCGCTACATAGCCGGTACGCCGCCTTAATCTACAGAATCGTAGATAAAAGCGGCGCAAGTGCGGTTCCGGTCGGATTCGGGTCGGATTCCGCGCGGATTCCGGTCGGGTTCCGTCAGGGGGTCCTGGTCAGACGTCGACCCCGAAGTCGCGCGCGATGCCCGCGAGGCCCGACGCGTAGCCCTGGCCGACCGCGCGGAACTTCCACTCGGAGCCGTTCCGGTACAGCTCGCCGAAGATCATGGCGGTCTCCGTCGACGCGTCCTCGGTCAGGTCGTAGCGGGCCAGCTCGGCGCCGCCGACCCGGTCGACGACGCGGATGTACGCGTTGCGGACCTGGCCGAACGACTGGCCGCGCACGTCCGCGTCGTGGATCGACACGGGGAAGACGATGCGCTCGATGTCCTGCGGTATGGCGGCCAGTTCGACGTTGACCACCTCGTCGTCACCCTCGCCCTCACCGGTCAGGTTGTCGCCGGTGTGCTGCACCGAACCGTCCGGGCTGGTTAGGTTGTTGTAGAAGACGAAGTGCAGGTCCGACGGCACGCGGCCGGTCGCGCTCAGCAGCAGCGCGCTGGCGTCGAGGTCGAAGTCCGCGCCGGACGTGGCGCGCACGTCCCACCCGAGGCCTACGGCCACCGACGACAGACCCGGGGCGGCCTTGGACAGAGAGACGTTTCCGCCCTTGGCAAGGGTGACTCCCACAGTGCTTCCTTCCCGCAATGACCCGGCAGTTTCCGGCGCGCGCCGCCGAATCTACCGGACTGTAGAAGTAGGCGTCCCACCCGTTCTCACAACGCCGTTGCCGCTTTGAGGATCACGAACAGCGCGATCGTGGCGTTCGACGCGGACACCACCGACACCGTCGTGCCGGCCGCCGCGACCAGCGCCGCGAGACCCGCCCGCGAACGCGGCGCGGGCCACCCCGCGTCCGGCGTCGGACCGAGCAACGCGGCCACGCGGCGCGGCACCGGCCCCGGTGTGGCGGCGAACGCCGGGAGCCCGTGCGGGCCGCCGAACCGGTGCCCGCCGCGTGTTCCGGCCGTGGGCGCGCGGCGCGCGGCCAGCGCGGCCTTGCCGACCGCGTGCGCCGTCGTACGGCGGTCGCCGACCGCGGCCGCGGCCTCCTCGTCCGCCCAACGCTCCACGGTGTAGGCGATCGCGGTGTGCAGCGGCCGCAGGAACGGCTGTGCGGCGGCCGCGAGTCGCGCGACGAGTAGATAGCGGTGGTGATGGCCTGTCAGATGGGCGCGCTCGTGCGCGATCAGCGCGCGGCGTTCGTCCGCCGTCAGGCAGGCCAGCATGCCGGTCGACACCACGATGCGGCGCGGTGCGCCGGGCAGCGCGTACGCGTACGCGACGTCGTCGGGCAGGATCGCGACCTCGCCGGCGCGTGCCAGCCCCTCGGTCGCCGCGCGGGCCCGCCGCCGCACACGCGTCTCGCGCGCGAGCACCGCGCCGGTCGCGACCACGACCGCGGCCAGGCCGGCGATCGCCATCGTGCCGAACAGCCTTACGTGCGGCACCGCTTCGCGGACCTCCGGGTCGGCCCAGCCGTCCGGCAGGGGATTGCCCGGCACCTGCGCGGTGCCGACGACCATGAGCAGCGCCAGGCAGAGCGTGCTGCACGCCGCCAGCACCGCGCTGACCGCGGTCAGCAGCAGCGTCGCGCGGCGCGGGTGCAGGTGGTCGGTCGCGAGGCGGGCCACCGGCAGCGCGGTGAGCGGCAGGACGAACGGCAGATACACCGCGACGTGCACGTTCAGCCCCCTGCGCGGCCGAGGAGTTCGCGCAGCGTCGCCTCGTCCTCGGCCGACAGGTCGGACACGAAGCTGGCGAGGACCGCGGCCCGGTCGCTCTCGCGGTCCAGCACCTGGCGCATGCGGCGGGCCGCGAGGCCGGCCTCGTCGGCGACCGGGCGGTAGGCGTACGAGCGGCCGCGGCGGGTGCGCGAGAGCAGGCCCTTGTCGTGCAGCCGCGACATGATCGTCACCACGGTGCTGTAGGCGAGACCGGCGCCGAGCGCGTCCTGCACCTCGGTCGCGGTCCGTGCCCCGTCCGCGACCCACAGCAGCGCGAGGACCTCGGCCTCCAGCTCGCCCGGCCCGCGCCGCGCGCGGTGCCGACTGTCCGTCATTTCGCCTCCCCGGCCGCATCGATCGCCCCTCATCGTGCTCACAGCGGGGCGGTTCGGCAACGCCGGGTCACGAGCGCCATCCCGATGATGAAATTATTCATTCAAGATCTTGCTGCATGTTGATCTGTATGCCAGATTCGGCGGTCTACCAATCCGCGGGGAGGCTCAGACACATGCCGGTCCAGAACACCTCAGGGGAACGCCTCGCGATGGAGAGACGCACCATCGAGGTCATCCCCGACGCCGAACGGCACGGGACGCCGCGCAGCCAGTTCACGCTGTGGTTCGGCGCCAACATGCAGATCACCGCGATCGTCGACGGTGCGCTGTCGGTCGTCTTCGGCGCCGACGCGCTGTGGGCGATACCCGCGCTGCTCATCGGCAACGTGCTCGGCGGGATCGTCATGGCGCTGCACTCCGCGCAGGGGCCGCGCCTCGGCGTACCGCAGATGATCTCCAGCCGCGCGCAGTTCGGCGTCTACGGCGCGGTCCTGCCGCTGCTGCTCGTCATCCTGATGTACCTCGGGTTCGCCGCGACGGGCAGCGTCCTCGCCGGGCAGGCGGTGTGCGAGATGCTGCACATCGACAACACGAACGTCGGCATCCTGATCTTCGGCGCGCTGACCGCTGTCGTCGCCGTCACCGGATACCGGCTCATCCACATCGCCGGCCGCATCGCGACCGTCATCGGCGTGCTCGGCCTCGGCTACCTGCTGGTCCGCGTGTTCACGCAGTACGACGTCGGCGCGCACGTCGGCAGCAAGGGCTTCGAGGCCGCGACCTTCCTCCTCGCCGTCGGCCTCGGCGCCGGATGGCAGCTCACCTTCGGCCCGTACGTCGCCGACTACTCCCGCTACCTGCCGCGCGAGACCAGCACCCGCGCGACGTTCTGGTCGACGTTCGCCGGATCGGTCATCGGATCGCAGTGGTCGATGACGCTCGGCGCGCTCACCGCGGCCGTCGCGGGCAAGGCGTTCCTGCCGGACCAGGTCGGCTTCCTGGGCGACCTGGCCGGGCCCGCGGTCCTCGCGTTCCTCATCTACCTCGTGATCGTGGTCGGCAAGCTGACGGTCAACTGCCTGAACGCGTACGGCGGTTTCATGTCGATCCTCACGACCGTGACGGCGTTCACCGGGCGTTCGCGCATCTCGGCCGCGGCCCGCGCGGCGTACATCGTCGGCTTCACCGCGGCGTCGGTGGCCATCGCGCTCGCCGCGAGCGACGACTTCCTGACCAACTTCAAGAACTTCGTGCTGCTGCTCCTGATGGTCTTCACGCCGTGGAGCGCCATCAACCTGGTCGACTACTACCTGATCTCGCGGGAGCGGGTGGACATCCCGGCGCTGTACGACCCGAACGGGCGCTACGGACGCTGGAACGTGACCGCGCTGACCTGCTACGTCGTCGGCGTGGCCGTGCAGATCCCGTTCCTGGCGACCAAGCTGTACACCGGCGCGATCACCAAGAAGCTCGACGGCGCGGACATCTCCTGGATCGTCGGCCTGGTGGTCACCTCGGCGCTGTACTGGGTGTGGGCGCGGCGGACGGCGAACCCTCCCGCGGAGACGATCCACCCGGCGGCCGCGGGGGAGAACGGCGAGCGGGCGACGGCGCTGGTCGGCTGACGCCGGGGCGCACGGCCCTTCAGTAGCCCTTCAGCAGTCCTTCAGCAGTCCTCATCAGCCCCTCAGCGGACGGGGGCGAGATCCGCCCACAGCGCGGCGGCGTCGGGTGTGAGCGGCAGGACCGCTCCGTCCGGCGCCGACGTGTCGTCCCACCACACGCCCTGGCCCGCGGTCAGGGGCCGCTCGGACGCCCCGGCGGCCCAGCTTCCGCGCAGCACGTACACCACCCCCGCGTGCCCGGCCGGCGGCGTAACGGGGCCGGTGGACCGGCCCACCCCGACGGTCCACCGGCCCCGACGCACCATCAGGTTGAGCACCCGGCAGGCACCGCCGGCCAGTTCGGCGTCGAGCGCGAGGTCACCGGAGAACGCGAACGGCTCGCCCGGCGCCACCGGGCGGTCGAACTCGCCGGGGCAGACCAGGCGTACGCCGTCGCCCTCCACCAGCGTGAACGTCCGGTCCACGCCGGGGAACGCGGAGAACGGGCCGTCCCGGTCGATGTCCGCGACACTCGCGCGCCACCCGAACTCCTCGGCGTCCGAAGGCCACGAGACGATCTCCCGGGTCGCGCCGCCGCCGTTGCGCCAGCGGCCCGCGGGCAGCGTCTCGACGTCGAAGTGGTGCATGTGCGGGCTCCTGCGGCGGTTCCGGTACGGGTGGTGGGGGTGAGGTCTGGTAGATCGTCGGGCCGGCGTCGGCGCGCCGCGCTCCGGCGGCGGCCGACCCCGCCTACGCGTCCCGCAGTTGCTCCGCCCGGAGCTCGACCGCGCTGATCAGGGCCTCGACCCGGGTGTGGAAGATCTGGTCGTGCGTCACCGCCGCCAGCTCCGCGCCCAGCGCGGTGATGTGCGGGAACTCCCGTGCGTCGACCCGGCGGTACTCGACGGTCCAGGCCGCGTCGTCGGAGGCCTGGGCGTCCGGCTCGAGCAGCAGGTACTCGGCGCGCTGGCCGACGAAGGCCAGCACCGAGTCGCCGAACATGCGGTAGTGGACGACCGCCTCGGCGCCCGACAGGCCCGCCTCGGTCACGGCGCCCAGAATCAGCTCGACGACGTGGAACTCGTTGGCGCGGCGGGTCGTCCGGCTCGTCATCGCGCCCGCGACCGCCGGGTACTTCAGCGCGACGGCGAGCGATCCGGCGGCCAGCGCCCGCAGCCGGTCCTTCCAGTCGAGACCGGGCGGGATGCTCGCCAGGACCTCGCCGAGCGAGCGGTCGAAGACCGACAGCAGCAGCTCGTCCTTGTCGCGGAAGTGCCGGTAGATCGCGGTCGGGTCGGCACCCAGCTCCTCGCCGAGCCGCCGGATGGTGAACGCGTCGGCGCTGCCGCGCGCCGCGATGCGCAGGCTCGCCTCGATGATGGCGTCCGGCGTCAGCTGGGCGCCTGCGCGTTTGCTGCGGACCGGGGCCGCGGGTGTCTTCGACATGGTCCGGCCAGTGTATCGATCCGGCGGGGCGAGGGCGCATCACTGTTGACATCAATGATGCGCTGGAGTTCACTCCTGTTCACACACCACCGTGCGGCCACCGCGCGGCCACCGTGATCCACCCCGTGCCACCCGCGTTCGCCATCGAACCGCCCCGCGCACACCGGCCTTTCGACCCCGAGGACGCCTCGTGCACAGCTCCCCGCCCCTGGCCGACACCGTCTTCGTCGGCGGCCGGGTTTTCACCGCCGCCCCCGCCGCGGACGCCCCGATCGACGCCGGCGTCGCCGTCACGGCGGGCCGCGTCACCGCGGTCGGCCCCGACGCCGAGATCAGCGCCCTCGTCGGACCCGGCACCGAGGTCGTCGACCTCGCCGGCGGCCTGCTGATCCCCGGATTCCAGGACGCCCACGTGCACCCGGTCGTGGCCGGCGTCCAGCTGCTGCGCTGCGACCTGTCCGGCCAGCGTTCGATCGACGGCTACCTCGCCACGATCGCCGCCTACGCCGCCGCGCACCCCGACGCCGACTGGATCTGCGGCGGCGGCTGGTCGATGGACGTGTTCCCCGGCGGAACGCCGACCCGCGGCATGCTCGACGCGATCGTCCCCGACCGGCCCGTGCTGCTCACCAACCGCGACGGCCACGGCGCCTGGGCGAACACGCGCGCGTTCGAACGCGCCGGCGTCGACGCGAACACCCCCGACCCCGTCGACGGCCGCGTCGAACGCGAGCCCGACGGCTACCCCGCCGGCACCCTCCAGGAGGGCGCCGTCGAGCTGGTCGCCGACCACGTCCCGATCGCCACCCCCGAAGAGGCCTACCAGGGCCTGCTGCTCGGCCAGGAGTACCTGCACTCGCTCGGGATCACCGCGTGGCAGGACGCCATGATCGGCGCCTTCCCCGGCAACCCCGACAACTTCGACGTCTACCTGCGCGCCGCGAGCGCCGAGACGCTCACCGCACGCGTCGTCGGCGCGCTGTGGTGGGACCGCGAACGCGGCCTCGAGCAGATCCCCGACATCGAGGAACGCCGCCGCGTCGGCCGCGTCGGCCGGTTCAACGCCACCACCGTCAAGATCATGCAGGACGGCATCGCGGAGAACTTCACCGCCGCCATGCTCGAGCCCTACCTGACCAAGTGCGGCTGCGCCACCGCCAATTCGGGCCTGAGCTTCGTCGACCCCGAGCTCCTGACCAAGGCCGTCTGCACGCTCGACGGGCTCGGCTTCCAGATCCACTTCCACGCACTCGGTGACCGCGCCGTCCGCGAGGCCCTCGACGCGCTGGCCGCCGCCCGCGCGGCGAACGGCCCCACCGGCGGCCGCCACCACCTCGCCCACCTCCAGGTCGTCAACCCCGACGACATCCCGCGGTTCGCCGAACTCGACGCCTCCGCCAACATCCAGCCGCTGTGGGCCGCCCACGAACCGCAGATGGACGACCTGACCATCCCCTTCCTCGGCCCCGAACGCGCCCGTCAGCAGTACCCGTTCGGCGACCTGCTGCGCGCCGGCGCCCGCATCGTCGCGGGCAGCGACTGGTCGGTGAGCAGCCCCAACCCGCTGTGGGGCATCCACGTCGCCGTCAACCGCGCCGTGCCGAGCGAGGCCCCCGGCACCCCGCGCAAGGGCGGCCCCGCCGCGCCGTTCCTGCCCGAACAGGCACTCACGCTGGCGCAGGCGCTCACCGCGTACACCGCCCACAGCGCCTGGATCAACCACCTCGACGAGCTGACCGGAACCGTCGAGCCCGGCAAGTTCGCCGACCTCGCGGTACTCGACCGCGACCCCTTCGCCGGCCCTGCCGACGAGATCGGCGCGACCCGCGTGCGCCGCACCTACGTCGAGGGCCGCCTGGTCGCGAGCAACGACTGACCGGTTCCCCCGGCCCGCTAACCGGGCCTCACGCGCCGAACCCCCGGCACAGCGCGATCGTCACGTCGTCGTGCACCTTCCCCCGATAGGTGCCGGGGGCCGTAGCCCGCTCCGCCTCCCGAACCGCCCGAACCGCGGCGCCCGGCCCTTCCGCCTCGACGAGATCCATGAGCCGCCCCCACGTCCACCCGTAACGCTCCACGAGCCGGGACACCCCATCGGTCATGAGCGCCACCCGCCGGACGTCGGCCGCCTCCAGGCACCCGGTGAGGGCCTGCTCGGCGGCCTCGACCTTCGTACTCGCGACCCAAAACCCCCCAGGCTGATTGCGGCTGCGACAAAGGTCCTCCTGCGTGTACCCAGGCAGATGCGACGTCGCATCATCCACAACAACCTGGACCTTCCCGTCGACGGTCTCGACGGCAATGGGCGAGTCACACAGCACGAGGTACTCGACGCTCTCCCCCCGCTGCCGCAACATCGCGACCGTGCTGGACGGACTGTTCGGATGCGCCAGATCACACGTCGCCTCATGCAAGGCACAAACGCCTTCAATGGCCCCCGCCAAGACCGCCCGCAGCGACGCGCCCCCCTCACTCACCATCCCCGCAGCCAACCGAACCCCAAGCCGCCCGACCAACCACGGCACCCCGTGCACACACCCGGACTCACTCAGCTGCGTGGCCCCATCCAGCACCACCACAAACCGTTCCCCCGCAACCACAAAGTCATCGTTCACACCCCCCGGCATCGCCTCACTGATGTACGTGACCTGCACGAGGACGTCCTACCTACTAGACAACAGCAACCCAGGCAGCCACCCCGCGACCACCCGCCCTACCTGTTCCACACCCCCGCCGCCCCCGAACCCACCCCGCACGGGTGCGTACCGCTGACTGGCCGCGCAGGGGCATGCGCACATTCGGCGTTCGAAGTCGCGCGCTACACGTGGCAAGGCAAGGGGTCGCGACCGCTTCCCGCCGCCGTCGATGAACAGGTGAGTCCTGCCCGGCCCAATGCCCACTCGAAAACCCGAGCGGCGCCGGCACGTCCGTGGGCCGATGGGTAGCCAGTCGGCCCCCTCTGAACAAAGGCAAGGGGCCCGAGACCGCCCCCCGGTCTCGGGCCCCGCCTTCCCGTGCCCGCTCCCCACGGCTGCACGGGCCCACCCCCCAGTGGGTCGTCGATGTGTTTGACTCGCGGACCCCCCAGAGGGTTGTGCTCCTCGGGATTTTTTTCTGGAGATTCTCGGGAGGGCGGGGAGGGTGTCCGAGTTGCTTGCTTTGGTGGTGGTTTTGAGGGGGCGTGTACTCATGGAGCGGGGTGGGGTGGGGGTTATCTACTCGGGTTGCTTTCTGAGTACCTGTACGGATACCCGGGCGGCGGGGGACCGGCAGAGTTGTGGGCAACGGGGGAGCGCGCCGGCCGCGGGGGGCGGGTGGGGCGTGAACCGGGGGGAACGGGGATTGGCGCCTCCTCTGGGGGGAGGTGGCGCCGCGGTAGTGCACGGGGGTACGGGGACCAGGTCCCCGGCCGGCGCTCACGGGGGAGCGGTGGTCGGGGGCCTTGCAAGAAGCGCCTGGCGGCATCCGGGCGTCGTGCAGCATCGGCACCGCCGACACGGGGCGGCGGTTCGGATGCCGTTGTCACCACCGTCACGGGGGTGGTGGTGACGACGAAACGGACCTGCTCCCACGGGGGGAGCAGGTCCGTTTGCCGTTGTGCGGGGTCAGTCGGTGACGAGGGAGTGGAGGGTCTCGTCGTCGCGGGCGACGACGGCGTGGCCGTCGTCGGCGGTGATGATGGGGCGCTGGATGAGGGACGGGTTGTCCGCGAGGGCGGTGATCCACTGTTCGCGGTCGTCGGCGGTGCGGCCCCAGGCGCTCAGGCCGAGGTCCTTGGCGGCGGGCTCGGCGGTGCGGGTGATGTCCCACGGTTCCAGGCCGAGGCGGGTCAGGACGGCGCGGATCTCGTCGGCGTTCGGCGGGTCCTCGAGGTAGCGGCGCAGGGTGTACGTGACGCCGGCCTCGTCGAGGAAGGCGGTCGCGGTGCGGCACTTCGAACAGCGCGGGTTGAGCCAGATCTCCATGGCGGCAGCTTAGGGGAGTGGCGTCGACGGCTTGGGGGAAAGCCCAGGTCAGCGCAGGTTTGGCGGGGGTGTCAGTGGCCCGTGGCAGCGTGGATGTCGGCAAGGAGCCCGTCCGGCGTCCGTTCGAACAGTGATCGAACACGGTGGGATCGCGGCATAACGGCGACTCGCGCCATATGACGTTGACGGTGCCGTTGCCGAGAGGTTTACTGGCTGCATCGTTCGAACTTGAGTTCGATCAACAGGGGGCCGGTCACAGGACCGACCGGCGCGGACTCAGGGGAGACCGGCGGAAACCGACCCCGGTCGGAGGTGCGAGGGGAAGCGCATCTCCGGCCGGGGCACCGCACCGAAGGAGAGGCCCATGGCACGTCGTCACATCGACCCGGTGGAGGTGCTGCGAAGCGGCGGGGAACCCGCGCGCTTCCTGTGGCACGACCGGCTGTACGTGGTACGGGAAGTGCTTGACCACTGGGTGGAGAACGAAGAGTGGTGGCAGGCCGGAGCCGCCCCCGGGAGCGCCGCGCGGCGCAACAGGCTCGAGGCGGCCGGCTACGGAGGCGCCACGGCGAACAACACGAACAACACGAACGCCATGGGGATCGGCATGGCGCACACCACGAACGCGGCGGGGGCCACGGCCACCGCCACCCTGCCCGCCGCCGAGCGCGAGGTCTGGCGGGTCGAGGCCAGCGCCGGCCGCTGCGCGCCGCTCGGTGTGTTCGACCTGCGGCTCGACCCCGCCGGATCCTGGACCCTCGCCCGGACCCTGGACTGAGGGGCGGCGATGACGGCCATGTCCACTGAACGGGCGACCGGCGGAGCCGCGGGCTGGAGCCGGGACGCCCGGGACCTCCCGCGTCCCCCGATACCCCGCGCCCCCGTGCGTTGGACGAGCGCGCCGCCCGGCGCCCTCGACCTGCTCGCCCACGCCCGACGCGCCCTTGCCGAGGCCGCCGAAGCCAGCGCGCCCAACGAGCGGTTCGCCGCCGCGCACCTCGCGGCGCTGCGTACCACAGCCGCCGTTCTCGCCGCGCGGGCCAGGCCCGAAGAGGAGAAGCCCGGACGCCGTCGTCCGCCGCGCAGCGCGTGGCAGCTGCTGCCCCAGGTGGCCCCGGAACTCACCGAGTGGGCGGCCTACTTCGCGAGCGGCGCCCGCAAGCGCGCGGCCGCCGAGGCCGGGCTGCCGAACGCGGTCACCGCCCGCGAGGCGGACGACCTGGTCCGTGATGTGGAGGTGTTCATCAGGCTCGTCGTACGGCTGTTGGGGCTGCCGCCGGTGACCGTGGTCCCGCCGCAGGCGGGCTGAGCCCGGGCTCGACCCGGCCGAAGCCGGGCCGAACCCGCCGATAGAGAACCCGCCGCACCCCACTCGTCCAGCACCACGCACCGCCCACGCCCCCGCAAAGCACCGCCCACGCCCCCCACAGAGCACCCCATGACCCCTCCGTTCCCCCACCTGCACGTCGCCTCGGGGTACTCGATGCGGTACGGCGCGTCCCATCCGCAGGCCCTCGTCGAGCGCGCCGCCGACGAGGGCATGGACATCCTCGCGCTGACCGACCGCGACGGTGTCTACGGCGCCGTCGCGTTCGTGAAGGCGTGCGGCAAGGCCGGCATCCGCCCGGTGCTCGGCGCGGACCTGGCGGTGGCGCCGGATCCCGTCGCGCCCGGTTCGGCCCCGGGCCGCGCGTCCGCGCAGCACGCCGCCCCGTACCCGGCCGGGCAGACCGGGCCCACCGTCCCCTCCACCCGCCGCAAGTCCCCCGCCCGCGGCGGCGCGTTCGTCGACCCGCGCCTGCCGCGGGTGACGATCCTCGCCCGCGGCCGGGCCGGCTGGGCCGCGCTGTGCCGCCTGGTCAGCGCCGCGCACGCGCGCGGCCGGGACGCCGCACCGCCGGGATCGGGCCGCCGCCCGGTGCCGGCGGTCACGCTCGCCGACCTGTCCGAGCACGCGCACAACGCGGCCGCCGCCGGTGGCGCGCTGGTCGTCCTCGCGGGCCCCGACTCGGAGGTCGGCCGCGCGTCCGCCGCCCGCCGCGACACCCACGCCGTGCGCCTGCTGTCGGCGTACCGCGCCGCGCTGCCGCCCGGTTCGCTGTACGTCGAGCTGGTCAGCCATCTGGGCCCGGCCGCGAGCCCGCTGTCGGCGACGTCGGCGGCGCGCCTGCTCACGCTCGCCGACGACCACCGGGTCCCGGCCGTCCTGACCAACGCCGTCCGCTACGTCGACCGCGCCGAGGCCCCGGTCGCGGACGTCCTGGACGCCGCCCGCCGCCTCGTCCCGCTCGGCCACCGCCACCTGGACCGGGTCGGCACCGAGGGCCACCTGAAGTCGACGCTGGACATGGTCCGGGTGGCCGCCGAGATCACCGTGCAGGCCGGCCGGGGCACGGCCGCCGCGCTGCTGGCCCGCACGCGCGGGCTCGCCGAGTCGCTGGTCCTGGACCCGCGCGAGGACCTGGGCATCGGCAAGGTGTTCTATCCGGAGCCGGAAGTGCTGGGCGTCCCGTCGAGCGAGGCCGCGGCCGAGCTCAGGAGCCGCTGCGAGGCCGGCCTCGGGCTGCGCGGCATCGCCCCGACCGGCGAGGCGCTGACCCGCCTGGACGACGAACTCGCCCTGATCGGCCGCCTCAAGCTGCCGTCGTACTTCCTGACCGTGGCGGGCGTCGTCGACCTGATCCGCGGCATGGGCGTGCGCTGCGCGGCGCGCGGTTCGGGCGCGGGCAGCCTGGTGAACCACCTGATCGGCATCTCGGGCGTGAACCCGCTGCGGTACGGGCTGATCATGGAGCGCTTCGTGTCGGACCGCCGCCAGGCGCTCCCCGACATCGACGTCGACGTCGAGTCGGCGCGCCGCACCGACGTCTACGAGCGGATCCTCGAGGTGTTCGGCGCAGAGCGCTGCGCCATGGTGTCGATGACCGAGACGTACCGCGCCCGCCACGCCATCCGCGACGTCGGCGCCGCGCTCGGCCTGCCGCCGGGCGAGATCGACGCGGTGGCCAAGGCGTTCCCGCACATCCGGGCCCGTGACGTGCGGGCGGCGCTGCGCGACCTGCCGGAGCTGCGCGCGTCCGGCATCACCGAGGCGAACTTCGGGATGCTGCTGACGCTCGCGGAACGCCTCGACAAACTGCCGCGCCACCTCGCGCTGCACCCGTGCGGCGTGCTGCTGTCCGACACCAGCCTGCTGGACCGCACGCCGGTCGAGACGAGCGCGCAGGACTTCCCGATGAGCCAGTTCGGCAAGGACGACGTCGAGGACCTGGGGCTGCTCAAGCTGGACGTGCTCGGCGTGCGCATGCAGTCCGCGATGGCGCACGCGCTCGACGAGGTCGAGCGCACCGGCGGCGGCCGCGTCGACCTGGACGCGGTGCCGTTCGACGACCCGGAGACGTTCGAGCTGATCCGCTCGACCCGCACGCTCGGCTGCTTCCAGATCGAGTCGCCCGGGCAGCGGGAGCTGGTCGGCAAGTTCGCGCCCGAGACGTTCGACGACCTGATCATCGACATCTCGCTGTTCCGGCCCGGCCCGGTCAAGAGCGACATGGTCACCCCGTTCCTCAACGCCCGCCAGGGCTGGACGTCGCGCGACGTCATCCACCCCGACCTGTCGGACGCGCTCGCCGAGACCGAGGGCGTCGTGGTCTTCCACGAGCAGGTCATCCGCATCATCGCGACCATGACCGGCTGCGACTTCGCGCGCGCCGACGTCGCCCGCCGCGCGCTCGGCAGCGTCGACGGGCAGACGCAGGTCCGCGACTGGTTCTGCTACGAGGCCGACCGGCGCGGCTACGACCGGGCGACCGTCACCCGGGTGTGGGAGGTCCTCAAGGCGTTCGCGTCGTTCGGGTTCTGCAAGGCGCACGCGGCGGCCTTCGCGGTGCCCACCTACCAGTCGGCGTGGCTGAAGGCGCACCACACGGCGGCGTTCGCGGCGGGCGTGCTCACCCACGACCCGGGCATGTACCCCAAGCGGCTGATCCTGGACGACGCACGCCAGTTCGGCGTCCCCGTGCTCGGCGTCGACGTCAACGTCTCGGACGCCGTCTACCGGGTGGAGCGCGCGCCCGACGGCAGGCCCGGCATCCGCATCGCGCTCGCCGAGGTCAAGGGCATCAGCGAGGACGAGGTGGAACGCATCGTCCAGGCCCGGCCGTACACGTCGCTCGCCGACTTCTGGCACCGCACGGGCACGTCCCGGCCGGTCACCGAACGGCTGGTCCTGGTCGGCGGGTTCGACGCGGTGCACCACATCGGGAACGGCGCCGGCTCCGGAGGCGGCCCGGGGGCGGGCCCGACGCGCCGCGACCTGCTGCTGCAGATCGACGACCTGGACCGCTACGGCCGCGAGGCCGCCCCCGCGAAGGCCCGCGGCACCCGCGGCGGCCACGACACGCAGCTCGCCCTCGGCCTCGTCGACCACGAGGCACCCGAGACCACGGGGCTGCCGGAGATGACGCCCGCCGAACGCGTCCAGGCCGAACTGGAGATCCTCGGCATGGACGCCGACCAGCACGTCGTCGGCTTCTACACCGACTTCCTCGACGCCCTCGGCGTCACCCGCTCCCGCGACCTGCTGCACCGCCGCGCGCGCAGCGAAATCCTCGTCGCGGGCGTCAAGGTCGCCACCCAGACCCCGCCGGTGCGGTCCGGGCGGCGCGTCGTGTTCCTCACCCTCGACGACGCCACCGGACCGGTCGACGCCACGTTCTTCGAGGACGCGCAGGGCCCCTACGCCGCCACGCTGTTCCACTCGTGGCTGCTGGTCGTGCGCGGCGTCCTGCGGCGCACCGGCCCGCGCGGCGTGTCGCTGCGCGCGACCGGCTGCTGGGAGATGGGCGCGCTGTACGAGGCGTGGCGCGAGGGCGGCCTCGACGCCGTCCACGCGCTGATGGGCACCGCGGGCGGCCCGGCGAGCGAGGACGCCGTGCAGGGGGCGGCGGCCAGCCGGTCGACCCGGCCGGTCGTGCACCGGGTGCTGGTGCATCCGAGCGGGTTCAAGGTGTCGCCGTACGCCGACCTGCGCCCGCCGGGCACACCGACCAAGGACGCGCCGCGCAAGCTGTGGCACGCGAGCCCGGGGAGCTCGGGATGACCGCGGCGACGAGGCGGGAGGTCCCGCGCGGCGGCCGGAACGGCATCGTCCGGTCCGCGCCGCACGTGGTCGGTCGCGCGCGCCGAAACGTTCTAGGGTGGAGCCCCGGGCAGACGACAGGAGGCTCCCCTTGTCCGACCAGATGCGACGCCGCAGTTCGATGCGTACCGCCGTGGTGTGGCAGGTGCTGCGCGCCGCGCTGGACCGCCGGGCGGCGGCGGCCGGGCGGGACGTGCTCGACGTCCTGGACACCGGCGGCGGCACCGGCAACTTCGCCGTGCCCCTCGCGCGGCTCGGCCACCGCGTCACCGTCGTCGACCCCAGCCCCGACGCGCTCGCCGCGCTCGAACGACGCGCGGCGGAGGCCGGCGTCACCGAGCTGGTCAAGGCCTACCAGGGCGACACGCAGACGCTGTTCGACGTCGTCGACCGGGACGGCGCCGACATCGTGCTGTGCCACGGCGTCCTCGAGGTCGTCGACGAGCCGGCCGAGGCCCTCGGCACCGTCGCGGACGCGCTGCGCCCCGGCGGCACCCTCAGCCTGCTCGCGGCCAACCGCACCGGCGCCGTGCTGGCCCGCGCGCTGGCCGGGCACTTCGCCCAGGCCGCCGCGGCACTGGCCGACCCGGCCGCGCTGCCGCGCCGGTTCACCGTCGACGAGCTCACCGGGATACTGGCCGAGGTCGGCCTCAAGGCGGGCCCTGTGCACGCCGTCCGCGTGTTCTCCGACCTGGTCCCGGGCGTCCTCGTCGACGACCCCGCCTCGTTCGACGCCCTGCTGGACCTGGAGAAGGCCGCGGCCGAGCTCCCCGAGTACCGCTCGCTGGCGACGCAGATCCACCTGCTCGCCGAGAAGTGACGCGGGCGGGGCACGGGCCTGTGGACAACGGAAAGCACGCGACGCGGGCGTTCTGCTAAACCCCCAAGGTGGGGGCCTGCGGAACCGGTCGGATGATCACACCGGGCCCCGTCCTGCCGAGCGGCGGGTGGTCGCATGACCTCCGCCGCCTACCGGCCCGAGCCCGAGCGCGGACCCGTCCCTGCCCCCGCCCACGGCGAGGCCGGACCCGCCCCCGCCCGCGACGGGGCCGGCCCGTCCGACGACCGCACGGCCGCACCCGTCCCCACCGTCCTGCACGTCGACATGGACGCCTTCTACGCGTCCGTCGAGATCCGCCGTCGTCCCGAGCTGCGCGGGCGACCCGTCGTCGTCGGGTCGCCCGGGCCGCGCGGGGTGGTGCTGTCGGCGACGCACGACGTGCGCGCGTACGGCGTCCACGCCGGCCAGCCCGTCGGCCGGGCCCGGCGGCTGTGCCCGCAGGCGTCCTTCGTCGCGCCCGACCACGACGAGTACGCCCGCGTGTCCGGCAACGTCATGGAGTACCTGCGCACCCTCACCCCGGTCGTCGAACCGCTGTCGCTCGACGAGGCGTTCCTCGACCTGTCCGGCGCGCTGCGCCGCTTGGGCCGCGACCCGGCGCGGATCGGCGCGGACATCCGGGCGCGGGTCGCCGACGAGCAGGGCATCACGTGCTCGGTCGGCGTCGCGTCCACCAAGTTCGTCGCCAAGCTCGCGGGCGCCACCGTCAAACCGGACGGCCTGCGCGTGGTCCGCGACGACGAGGTGATCGCGTTCCTCCACCCGCTCCCGGTCGACCGGCTGTGGGGCGTCGGCGAGCGCACCGAGGCCGCCCTGACCCGCCTCGGCCTCTACACCGTGGGTGACATCGCCCACACCCCGCCCGCCACCTTGTGCCGCGCGCTCGGCCAGGCCGCCGGCCGCACCCTGTACGCGCTGGCCTGGGGCCGCGACGAGCGACCCGTCGTGCCGTCCGAGCCCGAGCGCAGCATCGGCACCGAGGAGACCTTCCCCGCCGACGTCGACGACCCCGACACGATCCGCCGCGCCCTCCTGCGTCTGTCCGGCCGCACCGGCGCCCGGCTGCGCGGCGCGGGCCTCGCCGGCCGCACCGTCACCGTCAAGCTGCGGTTCTCCGACTTCACCACGCTGACCAGGTCGAAGACGCTGCGCGAGGCGACGGACGTGGGCCGGGAGATCTACACCGCGGCGTGCGCGCTGCACGCCGCGCTCGGCCTCGAACGGGCCCGCCTCCGCCTGGTCGGGGTCCGCGTCGAACACCTCGTGCCCGGCGACCGGCCGCGCCAGCTGCTGCTGGGCGAACGGGAGACCGGATGGGCCGAGGTCGAGCGCGCCGCGGACGCCGTACGGGACCGCTTCGGCGGCCACGCCCTGGCCCCGGCCAGCCTGCTGCCGGGCACCCCCGCGGCCCCGCCGCCGCGTCCGCCGCGAACCGGCCGCTGAACGCGGGAACCCCCGGCCCGTCCCGAGCGTCAGCCCATGTGGGAACGGGCCTGGGCGCATATCATCCTTGCAAGGCGGTCGGCTGCCGGCCGCCGCACTCCAGCCCGGTCCCGCGTGCGGTCTGATCACAAATGACATGACCGCGCCACGGACAGGGAATGCATGGGGAAGGTGGGGGCCGTCGCCAACGGAACCGTCACCCGCGGCATCGAGTCGACAAGGCGGCACATCGGCCGGGTCGTCTTTCGCGGGTGGGTTTCACGATGACGGTTAGCTGCCTATCCTGAAAGGGCCGCACCGGTCGCCTCGCGGCCGACGAAGGAGGACGCCGTGCCGCTCTCAGAGCACGAGCAGCGTTTGCTCGAGCAGATGGAGCGAGCGCTGTACGCCGAAGATCCCAAGTTCGCGACAGCGCTTGAGGGTGCCGGCATGCGCACGCATACCCGGCGTCGGACAGGCTGGGCGATCGCAGGCTTCGTCGTCGGCCTCGTTCTGCTCATGACCGGCGTCATGCTGCCGGCCATCTGGATCAGTGTCGTCGGCTTCCTGCTGATGCTCACCGGTGCCGTGCTCGCGGTCACCGGCTGGCGCCGCTCGCCCGCGCAGGCGGCGGACGCCGGGCAGCGCCAGGGCGGCCGCGCGCCGCGACCGCGCCGCGCCAAGATGATGAACCGCATCGAGGACCGCTGGCGCCGCCGCCGCGACGAACAGGGCTGAACCGCCCCACCGCAGACCACAGCCGAGGTGCCCGCCGACAGCGGGCGCCTCGGCTTTTGCGCGGGCTCAGTTCGTGCGGGTGTTGTCCAGGTGGTGGCCCAGGTAGCCGACGTGGATGCGGCCGGTCGCGCCGGCGGCGTCGTCGTGGAAGTGCATGCGCGGGGCCGGGTTGCCGATACCGCGCAGCTTGATGTGGGCCTCCATGAACACCGCCTCGTCCGCACACACCTCGGCGGGCACCGGGAACGTGCGGGCCTTGCGGAACTTCGCCCGGCCGGCGACCGCGTCCGACTCCTTCATGGCGAACTTCTTCGGCGACAACGCGTACGCCCCGTGCGGAGGATTCCGGCACCAGTCGCGGAACCCGCCGCGGAAGCCGTTCGACGAACGGGCCGCGGCGTAGGCGTTCAACGCCCGCAACGCGTCCCAGGCGGCGGCGGCCCAGACCCGGGTGTGGCCCGGCTCGGCCTTGTCCAGCAACGCGGCGCCGGCGTCCAACGCGTCCGGCAGACACACATGCGGCAACTCGCCGCGGGCGCGCAGCAGGACGTCGGCCAGGCACTCGGGTATCCAGACCGCGTCGTACGACGGAACGGCGGCACCCGCGCACACCTCCGCCAGCAGCCCGTCGAGCCGACGCACCCGCTCCTCGGCCCGACGAGCCTCTTCGGCCAGTTCCTCGTACTGCAGCACCAACAGGTCGTAGTCGTCCCGCAACCGGGCCAACTCCGCGGCCAGCAGCTCGGAATCCGACTCCTCCTCGGCCCCTCGCCGCTCCGGCCCCAACCGCCCGACGATCGCCCGAAGTTCCGGCACCAGCCCCGCCAACGAAGCGACAGCCTCGGGCACCCGCCCCAACGCCTGCAGCCCCGCCTGCACGTCCGTCCCGGCCAACAACGCCACCACCTGCCGCGCAACCGGCCCGGCGAGCGCCTCAACGAGCTCGCCCTCCCCGACGAGCGAGCCGACGACACGGGGGAGGTCGGTGCCGCCCTGACTGTCCGGCTGCCCGACGGGGCAGGCCCGCCCAACGCTGGTCCCGTGGCCATCGGTCGCCGCGTCAGACGCGACCACCCCGGTGCGGGACGAGTCAGAGCCGAACACAACGCTGGACGAGACCGGGGCGGCCGAGGTGAGGTCAGTTGTGCGGGTGCTGACCGCCACGGGTCCCGGGCAGTCCGACGAGGACGTCGCGCGCAGGGACCCCTCGACGCACTCCTCGCCCTCCGCGCCGGACGCGGCAAGAGCGGCCGAGGTGAGGTCCCGTGTGGGGGCGCCGGCAGCCACGCTTTGCTGACGGTGCGTCGAAGTGCCCGCATCCGGGGCGCGGGCTGACGAGCCGCCGCCGGGCACGGCCGCGTTGCGCGGGTGGTCTGCGGTGGGGGTGGTGTGCGGCGCATCGCCGGTGGCGGCCCTCGTCGTGCCGCTGGGCGCGGGTAACCCGGCGCGGGCAGGGACCGAGTCGGTGCGTCCTGGTACCGCCACGCTTCGCGGGCGGTTTGCGGTGGAGTCTGCTTCCCACGAACCGCTGTCGGCCGCCTCGACGCCTGGCGCTCCGCCCGCATGTGTGGGGGCGGGCCGAGTCGGCGCGTGGGCTGACGGGCCGCTGTGTGGCACGGAACCCGGCGCCGTCGCGTTGCCCGGGCGGCCCCTGTGGGACGTATTGCTGGTGCACGTTTCGTCGGTGGTGGTCCCCGTCGCGCTGCTGGGTGCGGGTGACCCGGCGCCGGCGGGGGGCGCGTCGGTGTGGCCTGGAACCGCCACGCTTTGCGGGCGGTTCGTGGTGGATTCCCCGTCCCGTGAACTGTCGGGGCAGGCGTTTGGGGGCCGGTCGGGGGCTGGGGTCGGTGGCCTGGGTGGGGGTGGCGGGGCGTTCGGGGTGGGGCGGCGGAGGGTGCAGGGGGTGGGGATGGTGCGGCGGGGGCCGTCGGGGGCGGTGGCTTGGGACCAGTCGAGGCCTTGGTCGAGGATCTGGGGGACGAGGCGGAGGCCTTGGCGGATGTCGGTGGGGAGGGGGCGGCGGACGCCGTCGCCCATGACGCCGGTGACGACGACGTCGAGGGCGCGTGGGCCGAGGTCGCGGAGGGCGGAGCCGCTGCGGACCGGGTGGCGTTGGGGGTAGTCCTCGGTGGTCGGGCTGAGGTCTGCCAGGTAGGTGCGGAGGGCACCGCCGTAGACGGCGAAGCCGGGGCCCAGGGCGCGGTTCATGCGTTCCTGGGTCGGCTTGTCGCAGAGGCGGGCGATGATCGCGGCGCCGGCGGTGGTGTGGGCGAGGCGGGTGGCGAGGCGTCCTGGGAGGGAGGGTTCGCGTTCGTCGACGCTGAGGACGACGACGGGCACGCGGCGGCGCGGGTCGAGGAGCCAGCCGAGGAGTTCGTCGACGCGGTCGACGCCGACCTCGACCGGGCCGGCCTCGAGGGGGATGGCCCCGTCGAAGGCCCGTTCCGCGCCGAGGAGGCCGGACACGACGTCGGCGGCCCGCTGCGGGCCGGGGCCTTCGGGGGCCGGTCCGTCGACGGTGACGGCGGCCCATGCCGTGCCGGCGGGGGTGCCCGGTCCCCACAGCGCGGCGACCCGGGTCGGCCCGGAACCGACATACGCCTGCGCGGTGTAGCGGCCGCACGAGGGCCCGTCCCGCAGTACGACGGTCAGGCCCGCCGTGCCGCCCGCCGGGTCGTCGAGCACGGTTTCGACGACCGGCGACCCGTCGTCGTCCACCGCGCACGCCGCGGTGAAGCTGCGGCGCAGCGCGCGCCCGAGGTGCTCGCCGGAGCCGTGGAACACGGCTTGGTAGACGCGGGCCACGGCACATCCCCCCGACGGTGAGGCTTGCGGACCACCTTCGCTGGCTTGCCTTCTGGTTACGGTACGGGGATCACGCCCAAGCGGTGAGTGACTTCGCCAATCAGATGTACCGGGGAGGGCGGGGTTGTGGACAGGCACAACCGCCGGATTGCTTTCGGATTCGACCGGAAACGACCGGACGGGTGGATATAAGAAAGCCGATGCGCGACCGTGCGGACAGCACGGCCGCGCATCGGCGCGACGTCCCGGGGCCGGGCGAACCGGCCGCGACGTCTCCGGGCCGGGCGAACCGGCCCGGTCCGTCCTACACCCCGCTGGTCTCCCGTTCCCGATCGTCGGTCCCGTTGCCGGCGTCCCCGTCGGCGTCGAGGCGTCGTCCGCTGCGCAGCCGGTCCAGCGGCCCGTCGTCGCGGCGGCGGAACGTCGAGGCCGGCAGGAACGTCGCCCGGAACCGGGTGCCGCGCGGCGAAGCCGCCAGCATCGCGGTCCGCGCGGTGCGCACGTCCTCGGCCAGGCCCATGGTGCGCTGCGGCGCCTCGGGCGCGTACAGCACCTGTTCGGCGGCGAGCGCGATCCGTTCGAGGGCCTCGGAGAAGTAGACCCCGTCGGTGGGGAACTCCTCCGCGAGCCGCGCCGCCAACTGGCGCGGCGTCTCGGACGGTTCGATCCGGACGCCGAGGTCGCGCGCGGTGTCCAGGGTCTCCGTCCACGCGCCCAGGACCGCGTCGCCGGGGTCCCTGCCGCCGCCGCCGTCGGCGACGTCCCGGCTGAGCGCCCCGAGTCTGCGTTGTCGTACGTGCCGTCGGGCGAGCATGGGTGCCGCGAGGATCAGCAGCACCACGAGGGTGACGCCGGCACCGATGAGGGTGCCGGTCAGCCAGCCGCCGCCGTCGTCGCTCTTCGCGGGCGCGGCGCTCGCGCTCGGCTTGGCGCTGTCGCACTCGTCGAGGCGGCACTGCGTGGGCCGGGGCGCGGCGGACGGCGCGGTGGTGCTGGGCGCGGTGCTCGGCGCCTGCGTCGTCGGGACCGCGGTGGGCACGTTCTGGGTGTACGCCGGGCCGGTGCCGCGGGACGGCGTCGGCTCGAACCGCACCCAGCCGGTGCCCGCGAAGTACAGCTCGGGCCAGGCGTGCGCGTCGCGGCTGCCGACCTTGTAGCTGCCGTCGGCCTGCTGGGTGCCCGGCACGAACCCGACGGCGACCCGGGACGGGATGCCGAGGATGCGCGCCATGATCGCCATCGTGGACGCGAACTGCTCGCAGTAGCCGACCTTCTGGTCCATGAAGTTGTCGATCGCGTTCGCGCCGTTGCCCGCCGGGATCTTGGTGTCGTAGCGGAACTCGCCCGACTCCGCGAACCACTTCTGCAGCCGCGCGGCCTGCTCGAACGGCGAGCCGACGCCCGCCTTCTCCTTGGTCTTCGTGCTGAGCGAGTACCGGAGCTCGGGCGGCACCTCCTTGTAGCGGTTCAGTTCGGGCGGCACCGGACCGGCGTTGCGCAGCTGCTCCTCGGTCGGCTTCACGTCCAGGCTGACGACGTCGTAGCGCTGGCCCGCCACGGTCTGCTTGTTGTCGCCCAGCAGCAACCGGCCCTCGTTCTCGTACCGCCAGCGGCCCTTCACCTTGACCTCGCTGGCGGCCCAGGGCAGCGGCAGCGAGTTCTGCGGGTAGTTCTTGCCGGCCCGGATCTCGCTGACCACGCGGTCGGCCTTCACCCCGGGGGTGAGTCCGACGGGCGCCGGCAGCGGGGTGGTGACCTTGGTGAGCGGCTGCTCGGACGGCTGCCAGCTGTTGCCGTCGAAGGTGTCCAGCGCCGCGATGCGCAGGTAGAAGGTGTTCGGCTGGGGGGCGTTGGTGGTGTAGGTGAGCAGCTGCGCGTTCTGCGGGTTGTTCAGCTCGTTCTTGAGCGTCACCACGGGGTTGATGGTGGTGATGCGGTCCGAGCCGTCGCCGTTGTCGCGGTCCACCAGCCGGTTCGCGGTCATCGGCACGACGGCGGGGATGAGCACCGCGACGGCGAGGGTGGCCAGGGCGATGCGTCCGCCGCCGCGCGCCCAGGGCCGCTGCATGGACGTCCGCGATGCCTGGGCTCCGGCGGGGGCGAGTGGTCGGCCCCAGCGCAGCAGCCGTTCGCGGCCCTCGGCGAGCAGCAGTACGACGTACGCCAGGCCGGACAGCAGGAACACCGTCCAGCCCAGGCCGGACTCGGCGAGCGCGGCCGGGACGCTGTACAGCGCGAGCAGCGGAAGCCCCGCGGGCGCGGCCTGCGCGTAGGTCACGGCCACGGTGTCGACCAGCACCGCGACCGTGGCGACCACGGTCACCAGGATCGCCGCGATGCCCGGCGTCGCCGGCGCGGGCGGCGCGAAGCCGCGGATGTCGACGCCGCCCGCGTGCAGCAGGTCGCCGTACGCGCGGATCGACGCCGGCGTCGGCAGTGGCCCGGACTCGCCGGGCACCAGCACCAGCAGCAGATAGGGGATCAGCACCACCAGCTGGATGGTCCCGATGAACGGCCGCGGCACCGCCATTCGGCGCACCGCCTCGCCGGTCGCCGCGACCAGCAGGATCGCGCCGAGCGCTTTGGCGATCCACGAGCCGCCGTGCACCAGCGGCAGCAGCGACGACGACGTGAGCGTCGTCGCGAACGCGGCGGCCACGGCCATCCTGAGCCGCCCGGTCATGCGCGGGCCTCCGTTCCCGTGTGCGGCGCGCCGTGCGAGGAGGCGTACGCCCCGCCGCGCACCGCCGAGTCGGTTCCGCGCCCGGCGCCGCGCCACAGGTCGGGCAGGCGGGTCGCGGCACTCGCCGACAGCACCCGCCATCCGGCCTGGCGCAGCATCCCGACGGCGACGTCGTGCGGCAGGACGCCGGGCACCTTCGCGGTGTCCCACGCCGTCGTGTCGAGCACGACCGCCAGGCCGCGCCCGGTCCCGTTGCGGGCCCGCGCCAGGCGGCGGGTGTCGTCCTCGGTCAGGTTCGCGAGCACGGCGACCGCCATGCCCTCGCCGCCGGGCTGCCGCATCGCGGCCTCCGCGCCGTCGAGGCCGGTCTTGACCCGGGCTTCGACGACCGCCAGCGCGTCCAGCAGGAAGCTCTCCGTCTCGGCGGGCGCCACGCGCATGCCCTCCGGCGCGCCCGCGAGCAGCTCCCCGTCGGAACCCAGCAGACGCGTGGTGTAGCCGCGGCGGCACAGGTGCACGCCGATCGACGCGGCCGTGGAGACCGCCCACTCGAACGACGAGCTGGGGCCCTCACCGCGGTGCGCCGTGAGCCGCGTGTCCAGCAGCAGCGTCGCCTGGTTCTGCCACGACTGCTCCTCGCGGCGCACCATCAGCTCGCCCCGCCGCGCGGTCGACCGCCAGTGCACCCGGCGCACGTCGTCGCCGTGCCGGTACTCGCGCGGCAGCACGTCCTCCTCGCCGGACGACGCCAGGCTGCGCGCGTTGCCGTCGCCGTAGCCGCTCCACTCGCCGCCCAGGTCGACGGCCGGGAGCTGCTGAACGATCGGCGTGACCACCAGCGTGTCGCGCGCGGCGAACGAGCGCGTCAGCTCGCACATGCCGAACGGGTCGGCGAGCCGCAGCCGCAGCGGGCCCACCGAGAACTTGCCGCGCAGGTCCGAGCGGACCCGGTACGCGACCTGCCGGTAGCCGTGCGGCTCGATGCGGTCCAGCACGAAGCGCGGACGCGAGCCCAGCACGTACGGCACGTGGTCCTCGAGCATCAGCAGCCCGGTGGGGATGCGCGACACGTTCGCGACCCGGAGCCGGATCTGCGCCTCGCTCCCTGCCGCGACCCGGCCCGGGTCGAGCGCGCGGGTGCTGGTGACCAGGTGGCGGGTGCGCGCGACGACCAGCACGGCGACCAAGGGCAGCGCGGCGAGCAGGAAGCCCACCCGCAGCAGGTCGCGCTGGCCGAGCACGAGCGCGCAGATGGCGGCCGCGATGCCCGCCGCGAGGAAGGAACGTCCCCGGGTGGTCAGCCCGGACAGTGCGGTGCGCACCTCAGCGCGCCGGTCCGTGGCCATTGCCGTAGAAGGGGCCGGTCGGGGCGCCGCCGTAGTGCCCGCTCTGGTCCGGGTAGGGCTGCTGCTGCGGCTGGTGCTGCTGCGGCTGCGCGTACGGGGCGGGGTGGCCGCCGTATCCGGGCTGCGCGGCGTATCCGGGCTGGGGCGCCTGCATCGTCGGCTGCCGCGGGGCGGGCGCGGCGGCCCGGACCGGGTTCGGCACCGGGGCCGGCGCGGGGCGGGCCGCGGCCTGCTGCTGCGGCCGGCCGTCCTGGCCGCCGGGGACCGGGACGAGGCGCACCAGGTCGAGCACGACCTGCTCCACGCTGCGCCGCGACATCTGCGCCTCGGCGGTCGGCAGCAGGCGGTGCGCGAGCACCGGGACGGCCAGCGCCTGCAGGTCGTCCGGCAGCACGTAGTTGCGGTTGTCGAGTGCGGCGGCGGCGCGGGCCGCGCGTATGAGGTGCAGCGTGGCGCGGGGCGACGCGCCGAGCCGCAGCTCCGCCGAGTTGCGGGTCGCGTTGACCAGGTCGACCGCGTAGCGCGCGACACCGGGGGAGACGTGCACCTCGCGCACCGCCTCGATGAGCTTGACGATGTCGCGGGCGTCCGCGACCGGGTCGAGCGAGTCCAGCGGCGAGCCGGTGCCGTGCACGCCGAGCATCTCCAGCTCGGCCTCGGGCGACGGGTAGCCCATCGACACGCGCGCCATAAAGCGGTCCCGCTGCGCCTCGGGCAGCGGGTAGGTGCCTTCCATCTCCACCGGGTTCTGGGTGGCGATGACCATGAACGGGCTCTGCAGCTCGTACGTCGTTCCGTCGACGGTGACCTGGCGCTCGGCCATGCACTCCAGGAGCGCCGACTGCGTCTTCGGCGACGCGCGGTTGATCTCGTCGCCGACCACGATGTTGGCGAAGATCGCGCCCGGCTTGAATTCGAACTCGCGGCGCTCCTGGTCGTACACACTCACGCCGGTGATGTCCGACGGCAGCAGGTCCGGCGTGAACTGCACGCGCCGCACCGAACAGTCGACCGAGCGGGCCAGCGACTTGGCCAACATCGTCTTGCCCACGCCCGGCACGTCCTCGACCAGGAGGTGGCCCTCGGCGAGCAGCACGGTCAGTGCGAGCCGAACCACCTCGGGCTTGCCTTCGATCACGCTCTCCATAGCCCCCCGGATGCGCGTGGCGGTGGCCACCAGCTCCTTGAGACCGGCCTGATCGTTGAACGTCGACACCCGTGCCCTCCCTGCCCATTGACGGCCCGCCCGACGGACGTGGCCACAAGGCCGATTGTCACAGGTGTGCGGCCGTCCGTGTCACCCAGGAGAGTGATCGTTTTCGGACGGCTCGCACAACGTGACACGGCTCCGCGGGATAGGAGTCTCACGCGCCGCCGTTTGGTTGCAGTCGATCTTGACCGGGTCCGCGCGAATCGGATTGACGCCCGTGCGGCACCCGCGCGTCGGGGGCGCACGCCGCCGGCCGCGCACGCCCTCCACTTCGCTCCACCCCCTCCGACCTGCGGTTTTGTGACCCGTGGGGGGCGTGTGGCGGGTCCGCAAAGGGTTGACCGTGGGGTTTGGTGGAGTAGAGTGGCGGGAAATGGGGCCGTGAGAAGCTCGACGGCGCGGAGGTGCTCGTGTTCCTGGGCACTTACGAGCCCCGATTGGACGAGAAGGGTCGGCTGATCCTTCCGGCGAAGTTCCGTGACGAGTTGGCGGAGGGCCTAGTGATCACCAAGGGGCAGGAGCACTGCCTCTATGTGTGGCCCGTGCCCGAGTTCGAACGGATCACCGAGCAGCTGCGCGCGGCCCCGCTCGCGTCCAAGGCGCACCGGGACTACATGCGCGTGTTCTTCGCCGGCGCTTCCGACGAGGTACCGGACAAGCAGGGGCGGATCCTCGTCCCCCCGGCCCTGCGCGCGTACGCGGGCCTGGAACGCGAGTGCGTCGTCATCGGAGCGGGCGCCCGGGTCGAGATCTGGGACGCCGAGGCGTGGCGCGTCTACCTGGAGGCCCAGGAGGACTCGTTCGCCGAGCTGTCCGAGGAGGTGCTGTCCTGACGGACGTGCCGTGAGGTCTCCACCCGCTCCGAGCTTTCTGGCGCTCCTTCCCCGGTGCCAGACGGTCACTTCCCCAGACGAGCGGGCGGGGACCTGGCGGCACGTACGTGCCGGACGCACCCGGCCTGCCGGACCCGAGCCCCGGTCCATGGCAGGCTGTCTGCTTCCGCGGCGCACCCGCCGCGCGCACCACCCGCCGCGCGCCCGCGGCAGCACGAAAGGGTCGAGATGAACGCGACCGCGGCCCCGCCCCCCGCGAACCCCGGCGGCGACCCCCGGGGCACCGACCCGGAGGCCGACGGGGAAACGCACGCGCACGTCCCGGTCCTGCTCGACCGCTGCGTCAACCTGCTCGCCCCCGCCCTCGACGGCAAGCCCGGCGCCGTCGTCGTCGACGCCACCCTCGGCATGGGCGGCCACAGCGAAGCCCTCCTGCGGCGCTTCCCCGAGGCCCGGCTCATCGGCCTCGACCGCGACCCCGAGGCGCTCGCCCGCTCCGGGCGGCGGCTCGCCCCGTTCGGCGACCGCGCCACCCTCGTGCACGCCGTCTACGACGAGCTCCCCGACGTGCTGCGCCGGCTCGGGATCCGGCGCATCGACGGGATCCTGTTCGACCTCGGCGTTTCGTCCCTCCAACTCGACGAGGCCGGACGCGGGTTCGCGTACGCCCAGGACGCCCCCCTCGACATGCGGATGGACCCGACGCGGGGCGTCACCGCGGCCGAGGTCCTCAACACCTACCCGGCCGCCGACCTCGCCCGGATCCTCCGCGTCTACGGCGAGGAGCGGTTCGCGCGGAAGATCGCCGACACCGTCGTACGGGAGCGCGAACGCGAGCCGTTCACCGACAGCGCGCGGCTCGTCGACCTGGTGCGCAACGCCATCCCGGCGGCGACCCGACGCACCGGCGGCAACCCCGCCAAGCGCACCTTCCAGGCGCTGCGGATCGAGGTCAACCAGGAACTCGCCGTCCTGGAACGCGCGCTGCCCGCGGCGATCGCGGCCCTCGCGGTCGGCGGCCGCATCGTCGTGCTGTCGTACCACTCGCTGGAAGACCGCATGACCAAGCGGGCCATCGCCGCCGGCGCGACCAGCAAGGCCCCGCCGGACCTCCCGATTGTGCCCGTCGAGCTCCAGCCCACCCTCAAGGTCCTGACCCGCGCCAGCGAGGGCGCGACCGAGGCCGAGATCGCCGAGAACCCGCGCGCGGCGTCGGCCCGGCTCCGGGCGGCCGAACGCGTACGGGAGGACTCGTGACCGCAGCCCCCGCCGGCCGCAAGCCGCCGGTGTCGCGCACGCCGTTCGTGCTGCTGATGGTCCTGCTCCTCGGCGGCGGCCTGCTCGGCCTCCTGCTGCTCAACACCGCGCTGAACCAGGGCTCGTTCGACGACTCCCGGCTCAAGAAGCAGAACAGCAAGCTCTCCGACGAGGAAGAGGCCCTGCGCCGCGAGCTCGAACAGCTCTCCGCCCCCGGCGAACTGGCCCGCAAGGCCCAGGAACTCGGCATGATCCCCGGCGGCAACCCGGTCTTCCTCGACCCGGTCACCGGCGACGTCCAAGGCAGCGCCAAGCCGGCCTCCCCGAGACCGTCCCCGACCCCGACCGCCCCCGCGACCCTCCCGGTCGCACCCCCACCCGCCACCCCCGTGGCACCCTCGGCCACCACGCCGCCCCCGCGCTGACCCCAAAGACCGCCGGCCCACCGAAGCCGGCACCACGGCCGCTCACCGGCCCCGAGCCCGGGGCGGGGCCGGCGAGCGGACGGGGGCGAACCCCCCGCGCCGAGGAGGCCCGATGCCCAACGAGCCCCGACGAACGAACGGCCCACACCGGGCGTGGTCGCCGACGTGCGGTAGCCGCTGCCGACAGCCCCGCCGGCGCTGCACGCGGCGACGTTCACAGGCGTTGGCTGTGTGCTTGTCGGTCGGGTTCGCGGTCCGGTGGTCGGGTGCTGATGCGGCGTCGGATGTCCGGGGTTGCGGTGGAGGCGGTCGTGACCGTTGGCGGGTGGCGTGCGTCGTGCATGGGGGTGCCGGTGCGGTCGGTGGCCGCATGAGCACTGTCGGTGCGGGCGGGGCGGCACGGAGGGGTTGCGTGCGGCTTTGCCTGCCCGTCGACGGCGCGTCGGGCGGGCGGTGCGGCGTTGGTGCGCGAGGGTGGATGGCGTTTTTCCGGTTCGGGACGTGGTGCGGAAGGTGGCCTCGGGGTGTCGGGTAGTCGGGACGGTGGAGACGACTCGCGCGAGCGGCCGCCTGCGCGCGGGGGGTCGGGCGGGCGGGAGCCGTCCGGGCGTCGTGATCCGGGTGAGCGTGAGCGTGGTCGGGTCGAGCGGGGTTCTGCCAGCGGCGCTTCGGACGGCCGGGTTCGGCGTCCGGGGCCCGGCTCGGGGTCGGACTCCGGCGCGCGGTCCGGTCCCGGTGCGGGTGATGACCGGCGTGTTCGGCGGCCTGAGGCGTCCGGTGAGTCTCCGCGTGGTCGGGGTGGGGCGGACAGGGCTTCGGGGTCGCGGGGTGAGGGTTCCGCCGGTGGGCGTGGGGCGCGGCGTGGGGGAGTCGGTGGGGCTGGGGGCGGAGTAGGGCGTCCTGCGGCCGGGGAGTCGTCGCGGCGGGGGAGTGGCGGTGACCGGGGTGCGGGTTCGCGTGGTGAGCGGGTTCGTGGGGCGGATGACGGGGCGTCGGGAGGCGTGCGTCGACCGGCTGGTGGGGGTGCGGCGCGGCGCGATGACCGGCGGGTCGGGTCGGGGGACGGGGCCGGGCGGGCGTCTGGTGGTCGTGGGGCGGCCGATGGCGCGGTGCGGCGTTCCGGGACGGGTGGGCAGGGCGACGGGCGGGCGGTGCGTCGGCCCGGTGTCGGCTCGTCCGGCGACGGCCGGGTGGTGCGCAGGCCGGGTGGTGGGGCGTCGGGTGAGCCCCGTGCGGTGCGCGTGCCTGGCGTCGGTTCGGCCGGTGGGCGGGGGGTGCGGGATTCCGAGGGGGGTTCCGGTGGGGCGCCTCGGGTGCGGCGGGCGTATGGGGCGGAGCGGCCGGTCGGGGACGAGGCCGTGCGTCGGCCTGCCGCGCGGCCCGGGGCTCGGGCGCGGTTGACGTCCGAGGCGGCTGACGCCGAACGTCCCGGGGTGCGCCGGGCGTTCCGGGAGGCGGTCGCCCGGCCGCCGCGGGAGGTGCGTCGGGGGCCCGTGCGGGTGCGCACGCTCAGGCTCGGGGATCCGAAGCGCCGTCTGCGGTTCGGGCTGATCGGGCTGGGCGTCGTGCTGACGTTGTTCGTCGGGCGGATCATCCAGCTGCAGGCGCTCGACGCGTCCGCGTACGCCGCTGATGCGAACAGTCTGCGGACCCAGACCGTGCGGCTGCCCGCCGAGCGCGGCGCGATCGTCGACGCGAACGGCATCACGCTGGCGTCCTCGGTCGACGCGTTCGACATCACCGCCGACCCGGCGCAGGTGCAGAAGTACAACCCGTCGGCGACCGCCGCCGCGCTCGCGCCGATCGTCGGCGGGGACCCGGTCAAGATCGAGGAGCTGCTCCGCAAGCCGGACTCGCGCTACGTCGTGGTCGCCAGGCAGGTCGACCCGGCGGTGTGGACGAACGTCAAGCAGACCCAGAAGGACCTGTCGGCCCAGAAGCGCAACGACCTCGTCGGCATCTACGCCGCGCCGCACAGCAAGCGCGTGTACCCGGCCGGCTCGGTCGGGTCGAACCTCGTCGGGTTCGTGAACGCGACGGACCACGGCGGCGGCGGCCTTGAGTCCGCGCTCGACAAGCAGCTCGCGGGCCGCGACGGCAAGGTGACGTTCGAGAACTCGCTGGGCCGCCAGGTGCCGACGGCCGGCCGCAAGGGCGAGGACGCGGTCGCGGGCGACACCGTCCAGTTGACGATCGACCGCAACATCCAGTGGTACGCCGAGCAGATGATCTCGCAGAAGGTCGCCGAGGCCGGCGCCGAGTCGGGCACGGTCGTGGTGCAGGACGTGCACTCCGGCGAGATCCTCGCGATGGCGACCAGCCCCGGCTTCGACCCGAACAACCTGTCGGCGGCGAATCCGGCGAACCTGGGCAACCGGGCGATGCAGGAGGCGTACGAGCCGGGTTCGACGAGCAAGGTCATGACGATGGCGGCGGTCATCCAGGAGGGCAAGGCCGTTCCGGAGACGCAGGTCGTGGTGCCGGGCGCGCTGCCGCGTTCGGACACGGTCTTCCACGACGACGTCGACCACGGCACGTGGCGTCTGACGCTCAACGGCGTGCTGGCGAAGTCGAGCAACATCGGCACGATCCTGGCCGCGGAGCACCTCGGCGACACGCAGCCGGCCGCGAACGCCAAGCTGTACGAGTACCTGCAGAAGTTCGGCATCGGCTCGAAGAGCGGGATCAACTTCCCCGGCGAGACCGCGGGTCTGCTGGACCCGCCGCAGAAGTGGAGCGGCTCGCAGCAGTACACGATCCCGTTCGGCCAGGGCCTGTCCCTGAACTCGCTGCAGGCGACGTCGGTGTACCAGACGATCGCGAACGGTGGCGTGCGGATCGCGCCCACGCTGGTCAAGGCGACGCGGGACGCCGACGGCAAGGTCAAGCCGACCGCGCCGCCCGCCCGCACCGAGGTGGTCAGCGCGCAGACGGCGCGGATAGTGGCCGACATGATGGAGTCGGTCGTCGCCGACGACGAGGGCACCGGCAACAAGGCGCAGATCCCGGGCTACCGCGTCGCGGGCAAGACCGGTACGGCCAATAGGGCGGACCCGAAGCTCGGCGGCTACAACGGCTACACCTCGTCGTTCATCGGCTTCGCGCCTGCGGACAACCCGCAGATCGTGGTGTCGGTGACGATCCAGGCGCCGACGAACGGCAAGTGGGGCGGCACGCTGTGCGCCCCGGTGTTCAAGGACGTCATGTCGTTCGCGCTGGAGACCCGCAAGGTCCCGCCGACCGGCACGAAGTCGCCGGAGATCCCGGTGGAGTGGAAGCCGTGACGGTCCGCGGACCGGCGCGGGACGCGCGGCGAACCCCGAGGTGGGGGCGTCGCTTCACAGTGCGGGAACAGAACCATCGGAAGGGCGGTCGGCGTGCTTCGAGCACCCGGAAAAGCAGGTAGCCTCACGGCCGTGTCTGGTCTTCCCCGTCGTCCCGCCCGGGTCCGCCCCCGGCCGCTGTCCGATCTGTACGCGCTGCTCGGCCTGGCCGCCGGGGCCTCCGAGGCGGAGGTGACCGGGGTCACGCACGACTCCCGGGCGGTACGCCCGGGTGACCTGTACGCGGCTCTGCCGGGTTCGCGCGCGCACGGCGCCGCGTTCGCGCAGCAGGCCGCGGACCTGGGCGCGGTCGCGGTGCTGACGGACCCGGACGGCGCCGAGCGGGCCGGGGCGACGGGCCTTCCGGTGCTGGTGGTGCCGGAGCCGCGGGCCCGGCTCGGCGAGGTGGCGGCCGCGGTCTACGGCCATCCGGCCGACGCGCTGCTGCTCGTAGGAGTGACAGGCACCAACGGCAAGACGACGACGGCGTACCTGCTGGACGGCGGTCTGCGCGCGGCCGGGCACCGCACCGGCCTGGTCGGCACGGTCGAGACGCGGATCGGCGACCTGGTGGAGTCGAGCGCGATGACGACGCCGGAGGCGCCCGACCTGCAGGCGCTGTTCGCGGCGATGGCCGAGCACGGTGTGACGGCTGCGTCGATGGAGGTGTCCAGCCACGCGCTGGCGATGGGCCGGGTCGACGGCACGGTGTTCGACGTCGCGCTGTTCACCAACCTGTCGCAGGACCACCTGGACTTCCACGGGTCGATGGAGGAGTACTTCGCGGCGAAGGCCGACCTGTTCACGCCGCGCCGCGCGCGGCTGGGCGTGGTCGACGTCGACGACGCGTACGGCCGTCGGCTCGCGGCGACCGCGGGCATCCCCGTGGTGACGGTGTCGCCGTCCGGCCGCGAGCCGGCGGACTGGCACGCCGAGCACGTCGAGCTGGGCCCGGACGGCAGCCGGTTCCGCATGGTCGGCCCGAACGGCGCGAAGGCAGAGGCCGCGGTGCGGCTGCCCGGCCCGTACAACGTCGCCAACGCGATGCTCGCGATCCTCGCGCAGGTCGCCGTGGGCGTGCCGCTGGACACCGCGGTCGCGGGCGTCGCCGCGGTGCCCGGTGTGCCGGGCCGCATGGAACACGTCGACGAGGGCGCCCCGTTCACCACGGTCGTGGACTTCGCGCACACGCCCGACGCGGTGGAGACCGCGCTGCACGCGCTGCGCGAGGTGACTGCCAACCGGCTGTTCGTCGTGCTCGGCTGCGGCGGCGACCGCGACCGCGGCAAACGCCCGCTGATGGGTGCGGCCGCCGTGCGGCTCGCCGACGTCGCCGTGCTGACCAGCGACAACCCGCGTTCCGAGGACCCGCTGGCGATCCTCGACGAGATGCTCGGCGGCGCCCGCACGGTCGCCGCGCCGCACGGCGAGCTGGTCGTCGAGCCGGACCGCGCCAAGGCGATCGCGTGGGCGGTCGACCACGCCGAACCGGGCGACGTCGTGGTGGTCGCGGGCAAGGGCCACGAGCAGGGCCAGAAGATCGGCGCCGAGGTGCGGCCGTTCGACGACCGCGTCGAGGTCCGCGCGGCACTGCGCCGCCGGCTCGCCGCCGAGGGCGGACCCACCGCGCGGGCCGGGGCGGTCGACGCCGGGTCCGCGGCCGGTGGGAGGATCGACGTCGCCGAACCGACCACCGAGCCCGCGGCGTACCACGGCGCGGAGGACCGCGCCGCAGCGCCGTCCGAGGAGACCGATCAGTGATTGCCACGACTCTCGCCGACGCCGCTGAGGCCGTCGGCGGGCGGCTTGCCGGGGGTGCGGACCCCGCCGCGACGATCACCGGAGAGGTGGTCGTCGATTCGCGCAAGGTCGCGCCGGGCGCGTTGTTCGTCGCGGTGGCCGGCGAACACGCCGACGGCCACGACTTCGCCGAGGCCGCGGTGCGCGACGGAGCCGTCGCGGTGCTGGCGACCCGTGAGACCGGCACGCCCGCGATCGTCGTGGACGACGTCGTCGAGGCGCTGGGCCGGCTGGCGCGCGCGGTGACCGACCGGCTGACCGCGACCACCGTTGTGGGCATCACCGGTTCGTCCGGCAAGACCAGCACGAAGGACCTGATCGCGCAGGTGCTGGCGCACGCCGGCACCACCATCGCGCCGCCCGGTTCGTTCAACAACGAGATCGGTCTGCCGCTGACCGCGCTGTCCGCCGACCAGGACACCCGGCACCTGGTGCTGGAGATGGGCGCGCGCGGCGTCGGCCACATCGCGTACCTGTGCGGCGTCGTGCCGCCGCGGATCGGTGTCGTGCTGAACGTCGGCACCGCGCACCTGGGCGAGTTCGGCGACCGCGCCACCATCGCCAAGGCGAAGGGCGAACTCGTCGAGGCGCTGCCCGCCGACGGCCTCGCCGTGCTCAACGGCGACGACCCGCTCGTGCGCGCCATGGCCGAACGCACGTCCGCCCGCGTGGTGTTCGTCGGCGAGGGTGCGAATGCGGACATTCGTGCCGAGGATGTACGTCTCGACGACCAGGGCCGGGCAAGCTTCACCCTGCGCACACCGGACGGCGATGCACCGGTGATCTTGCGCCTGTACGGTGAGCACCACGTGGCCAACGCGCTCGCCTGCGCGGCGGTGGCACGCGAGCTGGGGATGAGCGCCGTACAGATCGCGGCCGCGCTCGGCGAGGCCGGGCCGGTGTCGCGCTGGCGGATGGAAGTGACCGAACGCGCCGACGGCGTGACCGTGGTCAACGACGCGTACAACGCGAATCCCGACTCGATGCGTGCCGCGCTCAAGGCGCTGGCCGCGATGGCCCACGGCCGCCGTACCTGGGCGGTGCTGGGCGAGATGCGCGAACTGGGCGACGCCTCACTGGCCGAGCACGACGCGATCGGCCGCCTCGTGGTGCGGCTGAACATCGGCCGGCTGGTGGCGGTAGGGGGCAGGGAGGCCGCGTGGATGGACATTGCGGCGAAGAACGAGGGTTCTTGGGGTGAGGAGTCGGTGTTGGTACCCGACACGCAGGCGGCCGTCGACCTGCTGCGGTCCGAGCTTCGCGCGGGCGACATCGTGCTGGTGAAGGCTTCGCGCGGTGCGGCGTTGGAGCACGTCGCGTTCGCCCTGACCGACGATGCCGCGGTCGCGGCGGAGACCGGTGATGCCACGGCGGTCGCCGGGGAGGTGCGCCGGTGAGGGCGGTTCTGCTCTCCGGTGGAATCGCCCTGGTGCTGTCGCTCATCGGCACGCCGCTCGCGATTCGCATCCTGGTCAAGCGCGGCTACGGCCAGCTGATCCGGGACGACGGCCCGCAGGGCCACCACAGCAAACGCGGCACCCCGACGATGGGCGGCGCGGTCATCATCCTGGCCGCCCTGATCGGGTACGCCGGCGCAAAGGCGCTGACGCTGGAGAGGCCCAGCGCGTCCGCCGTGCTGGTGCTGTACCTGATGGCCGGCCTCGGGCTGGTCGGCTTCGTCGACGACTTCATCAAGATCGTCAAGCAGCGCAGCCTGGGCCTGCGGGCCAAGGCCAAGCTCGCGGGGCAGTCGTTCGTCGGCATCTCGTTCGCGATCCTCGCGCTGCAGTTCCAGGACTCGCGCGGCAACAGCCCCGCGTCGACGCACCTGTCCTTCGTCACGGACACCGCGCTCAACCTGACCCCGGTGTTCTTCGTGATCTGGGCGTACATCCTGATCGCGGGCCACTCCAACGGCGTGAACCTCACCGACGGCCTCGACGGTCTGGCGACCGGCGCCTCGGTGATCGTGTTCGGCGCGTACACCTTCATCGGCGTGTGGCAGCACGGCCAGAGCTGCGCGTACATCGGCTCGGCGAACTCCGCCTGCTACGAGGTGCGCGACCCGCTCGACCTGGCCATCGTGGCCGCCGCGATGATGGGCTCGTGTTTCGGGTTCCTGTGGTGGAACACGTCGCCGGCCAAGATCTTCATGGGCGACACCGGTTCGCTGGCGCTCGGCGGCGCGCTCGCCGGCCTGGCCATCTGCACCCGCACCGAGCTGCTGTCCGCACTGCTCGGCGGCCTGTTCCTGATCATCTCGCTGTCCGTGATCATCCAGGTCGGGTTCTTCAAGATGACCCGCAAACGTGTCTTCCGCATGGCGCCGCTGCAACACCACTTCGAGCTGAAAGGCTGGCCCGAAGTCCTCATCGTGGTGCGGTTCTGGATCATCGCCGGCCTGTGCGTGATCCTGGGCATCGGGATCTTCTACGCGGGATGGGTGACCGGCAAGTGACGCACGACCCGGCGGTGCGCCCCGACGGCCGCGACCTCGGCGGCTTCCGCGACGACACGGCGCCGTGGGGCGACCTCACGGTGTGCGTCGCGGGCGCCGGGGTGTCCGGCAGGTCCGTCGTGCGCGCACTGCGCGGGTACGGCACCACGCTGGTGGTGGTCGACGGCTCCGACGACACGCGGGCCCGCGCCAACGCCGCCGAACTCGAGGAGCTCGGCGCGACCGTGCGCCTCGGCGACGCGGACACGCTTCCCGACGGCGTCGACGTCGTGGTCACCTCGCCCGGCTGGCGCCCGGACGCGCCGCTGTTCGGGGCGGCCGCCAAGGCCGGCGTCCCCGTGTGGGGCGACGTCGAACTCGCGTGGCGGCTGCGGCCGCGCGAGGGCGCGGCCCCGTGGCTCGCCATCACCGGCACCAACGGCAAGACCACCACCGTCCGGATGCTGGCGAGCATCCTCGAGGCGGCGGGACTGCGCACCGAGGCGGTCGGCAACGTCGGGACGCCGGTGCTCGACGCCGTGGTGGCCCGCGACGCGGACGGCGGGCCCGCGCACGACGTGCTCGCCCTCGAACTGTCCAGCTTCCAGCTGCACTGGCTGGAGCGGTGGACCGAGGAGGGCCCGGGCCGGCTCGCGCCGCGCATGCGCGCCGCCGCCGTCCTCAACGTCGCGCCGGACCACCTCGACTGGCACGGCTCCGCGGAGGCGTACGCCGCCGACAAGGGCAGGATCTTCGAGGGCGCCGAGCTCGCCTGCGTCTACAACACCGCCGACCCCGAGACCGAGCGGCTGGTCCGCGAGGCCGAGGTCACCGACGGCTGCCGCGCCATCGGGTTCGGGCTCGGCGCGCCGGGGCCGAGCGGCCTCGGCGTCGTCGAGGACCTGCTGGTCGACCGGGCGTTCGTGGCGGACACCCGCAAGCAGGCCGTCGAACTGGCGCAGGTCGCCGACGTGGTGCCCACCGCGCCCCACAACGTCGCCAACGCGCTCGCCGCCGCCGCGCTCGCCCGCGCGCACGGCGTCACGGTGACCGCGGTCCGCGAGGGCCTGCGCGCGTTCCGGCCGGACGCGCACCGCATCGCGCACGTCGCGACCGTGGACGGCGTCGACTACGTCGACGACTCCAAGGCCACCAACGGGCACGCCGCGGCCGCGTCGCTCGCCGCGTACCCGTCGATCGTGTGGGTCGCCGGCGGGCTCGCCAAGGGCGCCGAGTTCGACGGCCTGGTGTCCGGCGCCCGCGAGCACCTGCGCGCGGCCGTCCTCATCGGCCAGGACCGCGCTGTGATCCGCGACGCACTGGAGCGACACGCCCCGGATGTCCCGGTCATCGAGGTCGACGCGACCGACACTGGGGCAATGGAAACCGTGGTGCGCAAGGCGGCGGAACTGGCCCGTCCGGGGGACACCGTGCTCCTCGCCCCGGCGTGTGCCTCGATGGACATGTTCGCGAACTACGGCGCGCGCGGCGACGCGTTCGCCGCGGCGGTGCACGGGCTCCTCGGCGACGCCTCCTGAGCCGGCCCGCCATGCCCGGTGGAACCAAGCAGACCGCCAAGCCCGCCGCCTGGTGGGGCAAGGCCCGCGCGGCGGCCGTGCCCTCCGCGCGGGACGCACCCGTACGGCAGAGCCCGGGCGGCGCCCGCCCGGGCCGCACCGGCCGCAGCCGGGTCGCGCGCGACGTCAGACGGGCCTTCAACCGCCCCCTGACGTCGTACTACCTGCTGCTCGGCTCGGGCCTGCTGCTGTCGGTGCTCGGCCTGGTCATGGTGCTGTCCGCGTCCCAGATCTTCTCGCGGGTCACCTACGGCGACTTCAGCGCCGTGTTCCTCAAGCAGGCCGTCGCCGTCGGCATCGGCCTGCCGCTCATGTGGATCGGCGCACGCCTCCCGGTCCGCGCGTACCGCATGCTCGCCTACCCGCTGCTGCTCGGCGCGGTCGGCCTGCTGTGCCTGGTCCTCGTGCCGGGCATCGGCATGGAGGTCAACGGCAACCGCAACTGGATCGCCCTCGGCGGCCCCTTCCAGCTGCAGCCGTCCGAGTTCGCCAAGCTCGGCCTCGTGCTGTGGGGCGCCGACCTGCTGGCCCGCAAGCAGAAGCTGCTCGGCCAGTGGCGCCACCTGTTCATCCCGCTGTTCCCCGGCGCGCTGCTGGTGCTCGGCCTGGTGATGATGGGCGGCGACATGGGCACCGCGATGATCCTCACGGTCGTCGTGCTCGCGCTGCTGTGGGTCGCCGGGGCGCCCGGGCGGCTCTTCGTCCTCGCGCTGTCCACGGCCGCCGTCCTGGCCACCGTCTTCATCGTCGTGAAGCCGCACCGGGCGGCCCGCTTCGCGTCGTTCCTCGACCCGTTCTCCGATCCGCAGGGCAGCACGCTGCAGGCCGCGCACGGCATTTACGCGCTGTCCACCGGCGGTCTCTTCGGCAGCGGAATCGGAACCAGCTATGAGAAATGGGGCACCCTGCCCGAGGCCCACACCGACTTCATCTTCGCGGTGATCGGCGAGGAACTGGGCCTGGTGGGGACGCTGTCGGTACTCACCCTCTTCGCGGCCCTAGGCTATGCGGGTATCCGCGTCGCCGGCCGCACGAGGGACCCCTTCGTGAGGCTGGCCGCGGGGGGCGCCACCGCGTGGATCATGGCCCAGGCCACGATCAACATCGGTGCGGTGCTCGGTCTCCTGCCGATCGCCGGTGTGCCCCTGCCGTTGGTGTCCTACGGAGGCTCCGCCTTGCTTCCGACCATGTTCGCCGTGGGCATGCTGCTCTCGTTCGCCCGTACCGAACCGGGAGCGGCCAAACAGCTCGCTGCGCAGGGTCCTGGGGCGGTCCGCCGTGCGTTCGCGCGGATCCTGCCGCGCAGGGAGCGGTGAATCAGGTGCATGTCGTCCTCGCCGGCGGTGGAACCGCCGGGCACATCGAGCCGGCCCTCGCCCTCGCGGATGCGCTGAGGCGGGAGAACCCCGATGTGGGCATCACCGCGCTGGGCACGTCCAAGGGCCTGGAGACGAAGCTCGTCCCCGCCCGCGGCTACGAGCTCGCGCTGATCCCCGCGGTGCCGTTGCCGCGCAAGCCGACGCCCGAGCTGATGACCGTGCCCGGACGGCTGCGCGGCACCATCCGCGAGGCCGCGGCGGTCCTGGAGCGCACCCGCGCCTCAGTGTTGGTCGGTTTCGGCGGATATGTGGCACTGCCGGGCTACCTCGCCGCCAAGCGCGCCGGCGTCCCCATCGTCGTGCACGAGGCCAACGCGCGCCCCGGCCTGGCGAACAAGATCGGCGCCCGCTACACGCACTACGTCGCGGTCAGCACGCCCGACAGCAAGCTGCGCAACGCCCGCTACATCGGCATCCCGCTGCGCCGTGCCATCGCCACGCTCGACCGCGACGCGGAGCGGCAGAAGGCGCGCGCCGCCTTCGGCCTCGACCCGATGCGCCCGACGCTGCTGGTGTTCGGCGGCTCGCAGGGCGCCCGGCGGCTCAACGAGACGCTGGCCGGCACGGCCGAGCGCCTGCTGTCCGCCGGCGTGCAGGTGCTGCACGCCGCGGGGCCGAACAACGAGCTGACGATCACACCGCCGCCCGGCGCGCCGCCGTACGTCGTGGTGCCGTACCTGGAGAGGATGGACCTCGCCTACGCGGCGGCCGACATGGTGCTGTGCCGGGCCGGCGCGATGACCTGCGCCGAGCTGTCGGCGGTCGGACTCCCGGCGGCGTACGTGCCGCTGCCGATCGGCAACGGCGAACAGCGGCTCAACGCGCAGCCGGTGGTCAAGGCGGGCGGCGGGCTCCTGGTCGACGACGCCGACCTGACCCCGGACTGGATCGCGTCCAACGTGGTGCCGGTCCTGACCGAGCCGCGCCGGCTGTACGACATGGGCCGCGCGGCCGCCGAGTTCGGCCGCCGCGACGCCGACGACGCCCTGGTGCGCATGGTGCACGAGGCCATCGCGGCGGCGCGTAGCTGAGCCTCGCCCTGGCCCGACACGGAGGAGAACCGCGGCACGTGAACGTCCGTCAGGCACCCGCCGAGCGGCGGCCGGCCGCGGGAGGGCCGGGCCGACCCCGTCGGCCCGGCCGCCCCGGCGGCACCCCGCGGCCCGGCACGCCCCGTGCCCCGCGGCGCCGTTGGACGAACGTGTGGCCGCTGGTCGCGGTCGTGGCGCTGGTCGTGGTCGGGGGCGGCGCGTGGGCGACCGTCATGTACTCCTCGCTGCTCGACGCCCGGTCGGTCTCGGTGCGCGGCACCAACGTGCTGACGCCGCAACAGATCAAGGACGCGGCGCGCGTTCCCGTCGGGAAGCCACTCGCGCGCGTCGACCTCGACGCCGTCCGCCGCAGGGTCGCGGCGATCCCTCGGGTGGCGAAGGTGACCGTCGAGCGGGACTGGCCGCACACCGTGAAGATCCGCGTGACGGAACGTCAAGTAGCCGCGGTCATGCCGGAATCGGGGCGTTTCGCGGAGATCGACACAACCGGCGTACGGTTCGGTACGGTGGACGCGGCACCCGAACGGGTGCCGGTGATCAAGGCGGACCCCGCGACGGTGGACCAACAGACGCTGCGCGGCGTGGTCGAGGTCATCGGCGCACTGCCGGAGGCCGTCGCCCCCAGGGTCCGCGACATCACGGCGCGGACCCGGGACGACATCGTCATCACCTTGGACGACGGGGTGTTGGTGATGTGGGGTGGGGCGGGGGAGTCCCCGCGCAAAGCCCAGGTTCTCGTCGCACTGATGAAGCACAAGGCGAAGGTCTACGACGTCAGCGTCCCTGAGGCGCCCGCGACTCGGAACGCGCCGTTGTGAGACCCGTTCGTCTGTGTTCGCGTCCGTGCGATAAAAACACAGGGCAAAAAGTAGGGGGGAAGGCTCGGCGTGTTCGTTGAACCGGACGGTCCGGGCACCTAGTGTCCTGCGTAGCCCCAGGTTGACGGCGGTTTCGAGCAAGCGCAGGCCTAACTCTATACCTGAGGGTGAGGGTTCGGGGGCTCTCCGAGAGCCGGGTCCCGGCACTTCCCCTTGTCGGCAATGTCGGCACGTTCCAAGCACGCGGCGTGGCGATCGGAATCGAGGCGAGAGGCCTTCGGCGTGGCAGCACCCCAGAACTACCTCGCAGTCATCAAAGTCGTAGGCATCGGCGGCGGCGGTGTCAACGCCATCAACCGCATGATCGAGGTCGGTCTCAAGGGCGTCGAGTTCATCGCGATCAACACCGACGCCCAGGCGCTGCTGATGAGCGACGCCGACGTCAAGCTCGACGTGGGCCGTGAGTTGACCCGCGGTCTCGGCGCCGGCGCGAACCCCGAGGTCGGCCGCAAGGCCGCCGAGGACCACCGCGAAGAGATCGAAGAGGTCCTCAAGGGCGCCGACATGGTCTTCGTGACCGCGGGCGAGGGCGGCGGAACCGGCACCGGCGGCGCGCCCGTCGTGGCCAACATCGCCCGCAACCTCGGCGCGCTCACCATCGGCGTGGTCACCCGCCCCTTCACCTTCGAGGGCCGGCGCCGCGCCAACCAGGCCGAGGACGGCATCGCGAGCCTGCGCGACGAGGTCGACACCCTCATCGTCATCCCCAACGACCGGCTGCTGTCGATCTCCGACCGCCAGGTCAGTGTGCTCGACGCGTTCCGCTCCGCCGACCAGGTGCTGCTGTCCGGTGTCCAGGGCATCACCGACCTGATCACCACGCCGGGCCTCATCAACCTCGACTTCGCGGACGTCAAGTCCGTGATGTCCGAGGCCGGTTCGGCGCTCATGGGGATCGGCTCGGCGCGCGGCGACGACCGCGCGGTGGCGGCGGCCGAGATGGCCATCTCCAGCCCGCTGCTCGAGGCGTCGATCGACGGCGCGCGCGGCGTCCTGCTGTCCATCTCCGGCGGCTCGGACCTCGGCCTGTTCGAGATCAACGAGGCGGCCCAGCTGGTCAGCGAGGCCGCGCACCCCGAGGCCAACATCATCTTCGGCGCCGTCATCGACGACGCGCTCGGCGACGAGGTGCGGGTCACCGTCATCGCCGCGGGCTTCGACGGCGGCCAGCCGCCGTCGAAGAGCGAGTTGGGCAAGCTGGCCGCGCGCGCCCCCGAGCCCCAGCCGCGCCCCGAGCCGCAGCGCGGTCCCGCGCCCGGCGGCCAGAGCGTGCTCGGCCCGGTCGACAGCCCGTCGAGCCAGTACCCGCCGGCGCCGCGCACCCCGCTGGTGCCGGAGCCGGTCCGCGAGGACATCGACCTGGACGTCCCGCCGTTCATGAAGTGACCGTTCCGCGCCGGGTCCGCCGTTCGGGTGAACGGGGGCCCGGCGCGGTCGTGTTCGGCCCACGGCCGTCCCACCGGCCCACGCCCTGTTCCAAGCGCCGTCCCACGTCCCGTCCCAAGCCCCGTCCCACCGCCCTTCGGGAGTCCCCGTGTTCAGCCTGCGATCCGAGGTCGACGGCGTCCGGTTCGCCTTCACCGACCGGTGGGGCGGGGCCGGCGCGGCGCCGTACGAGGAGCTCAACCTCGGCGGGCACGTGGGCGACGACCCGGCCGTGGTGCGGGAGAACCGGGCGCGCACGGCGCGCGAACTGGGCGTGGACCCGGCGCGCGTGGTGTGGATGAACCAGGTGCACGGCCGCGACGTCGAGGTGGTCGACGGGCCGTGGCCCGGCGAGGCGCCCGAGGCGGACGCCGTCGTCACCCGAACGCCGGGCCTCGCTCTGGCGGTTCTCGTCGCGGACTGCACGCCGGTGCTGCTCGCCGACCCGGTCGCCGGTGTCGTCGCGGCGGCGCACGCGGGGCGTCCGGGGTTGGCGGCGGGCGTCGTTCCCGCGACCGTCGAGGCGATGGTGCGGCTCGGCGCCCGGCCCGAACGGATCGCCGCCAAGACCGGGCCCGCGGTGTGCGGTCCCTGCTACGAAGTGCCCGAGGCGATGTGCGAGGACGTCGCGTCCCGCGTCCCCGCCGCCCGTTCGCGGACGCGCGAAGGCACCGCCGCACTCGACATCGTCGCCGGTGTGTGGGCCCAACTCGCCGACAAGGGCGTGCCCTTCGGTGAGAAATCGCACATCTGCACGCGCGAGTCGGCCGACCACTTCTCCTACCGGCGGGACGGCAAGACCGGCCGAATCGCGGGCTATGTCCTGCTCGGCGCCGCCCCGTCCGGGACCCGCTGACCGGGCCCGCGCGCGACTCCGGGACGATGGGCACATGAGTTCGGAACCCGCGGACCACACCCTGACCGACCGTCGGGACGAGTTGGCCGCGAACCTCAAGGACGTCCGCGCCCGCATCGACGCCGCGTGCGACGCGGCCGGCCGCGCACGCGACGCGGTGACCCTGATCGTGGTCACCAAGACCTATCCCGCAAGCGACGTCCGGCTGCTCGCCGGGCTCGGCGTGCGGGAGGTCGGCGAGAACCGCGACCAGGAGGCCGCACCTAAGGCCGCCGCGACCGCGGACCTCGACCTGACCTGGCACTACGTCGGCCAGTTGCAGACCAACAAGGCGCGCTCGGTGGCGGGTTACGCGGATGTCGTGCACTCCGTCGACCGGTCCCGACTGGTCGACGCGCTGTCCTCCGGCGCCGTCCGGCACGGCCGCGACCTGACCTGTCTCCTGCAGGTGAGCCTCGACGGCGACACCGCCCGCGGCGGCGCGTTGCCCGCCGACGTGCCCGCGCTCGCCGACGCCGTCGTCGCCGCACCGGGTCTGCGCCTCGGCGGTTTGATGGCAGTTGCCCCACTCCACGGGGAACCCGCGCGTGCGTTCGAGGCGTTGGCGGAAATGTCAACCCGCCTGCGCGAAGCGCATCCGACTGCCACGATGGTCTCGGCGGGGATGAGCAACGACCTCGAGCAGGCCGTCGAGGCCGGAGCGACACATGTGCGCATCGGTACTGCGGTACTCGGCGTCAGGCGTTCGCTCCGGTAGCGTCGCCATGAAGTGGATCGCACGACTCACGGTGACCCACAGCCGATCCACCATGGAGGACCCTGACTATGGCCGGCGCGATGCGCAAGATGGCGGTCTACCTCGGCCTCGTGGAGGACGATGTCTACGAGTACGACGACTACGATGAGGACGACATCGGCCAGGACGGCCGAGCCGACCGCGACCGCGCCGCCGAACAGCCGCAACAGCGGGTTCCCGAGCGTCGCGAGGAGCGCCGCGAGGAGCCGCCGCGCGAGCGGCGCGACGAGGTGTCCCGTTCCGTCCCCGCCCTGCACGTCGAGCGTGGTCTCGACGAGCACCGGGCGACCGTGTCCGCCATGCCCGACCGCCGCCCTGAGAGCAGTGCACCGGTGACCGTACACAAAGTCGTCAGCGAGCGTGAGCCGTACCGCATCACGACGCTCCACCCCCGCACCTACAACGAAGCACGTACGATCGGTGAGCACTTCCGCGAAGGAACACCGGTCATCATGAACCTGACGGAGATGGAGGACACCGATGCGAAGCGACTTGTCGACTTCGCCGCGGGCCTCGTCTTCGGTCTGCACGGCAGCATCGAGCGGGTGACCCAGAAAGTCTTCCTGCTGTCGCCTGCTAACGTCGACGTGACAGCAGAGGACAAGGCCCGCATCGCCGAGGGCGGGTTCTTCAACCAGAGCTGAGTCTCCGGTTGGTCAGAGGGGTGCGAGCACTGAGGAGAGGAACCGGATCTTCCGGGAACGCGTATGAGGGGGCAGGGGTATGAGCGTGGCGGGCGAGGTCTTGACCATCGTCCTGTACTGCTTTCTGGTCCTGCTGTTCTTCCGCTTGGTGATGGACTACGTGTTCCAGTTCGCACGGTCGTACGAGCCCCGAGGGGTCATGGTCGTCCTCTTGGAGGCGACCTACTCCGTCACGGATCCGCCGCTCAAGCTGCTGCGCAGGTTCATTCCTCCCCTGCGCCTCGGGGGCGTAGCGCTCGACCTGTCCTTCTTCGTACTGATCATCATCGTCTACATCCTGATCTCCGTCGTGGGCAGGCTGTAAGCGGTACGGTCTGTCCGGATGCCGACGATCACGTTGAGGTGAAGAAATGCCGTTGACCCCCGAGGACGTGCGTAACAAGCAGTTCACGACCGTCCGTCTCCGCGAGGGCTATGACGAGGACGAGGTCGATGCGTTCCTCGACGAGGTCGAGGCGGAGCTGACCCGCCTGCTTCGCGAGAACGAAGACCTGCGTGCCAAGCTCGCCGCCGCGACGCGCGCCGCCGCGCAGAGCCAGCAACAGGCGGCGCAGCAGCGGAAGGAACGTGAACGGCCCGACGCACCGGTGCCGGCCGCCATATCCGGGCCCACCCCTGTTCCCCCGCCGCCGCAGCAGCAGCAGCAAATGGGCGGGCCGCAGCAGATGCACGGCGGCCCGACGCAGATGCTGCCGCAGCAGGGTGGGATGCAGCCGCAGGGCCAGCTCGGCGGCCCGCCGCAGCTCGGCCCCGGTGGAATGCCCGGCCAGCCGCAGCTCGGTGGTCCGCAGCAGCACCAGCTTCCCGGCGGTCAGATGCAGGGCGGCCAGATGCAGGGCGGTCCGATGCAGGGTGGCCAGATGCAGGGCGGCCAGATGCAGGGCCAGCAGATGCAGGGCCAGCAGATGCAGGGCGGCCAGATGCAGGGTGGCCAGATGCAGGGCGGCCAGTTCCCCGGTCAGCAGATGCAGCAGCACCAGCTCCCCGGCGGCCAGATGCAGCAGCACCCGATGCAGCAGCAGGGCCAGCTCGGCGGCCCGCCGCAGCTCGGTGCCGCCCCGCAGCTCGGCGGTGCCCCGCAGCAGCTCGGCAACCCGGGCGGCGACAGCGCGGCCCGCGTGCTCGCGCTCGCGCAGCAGACCGCGGACCAGGCGATCGCCGAGGCGCGCTCCGAGGCCAACAAGATCGTGGGCGAGGCGCGTACGCGTGCCGAGGGCATGGAGCGCGACGCGCGTTCCAAGGCCGACGCGTTGGAGCGGGACGCGCAGGAGAAGCACCGCGTGGCGATGGGCTCGCTGGAGAGCGCCCGCGCGACGCTGGAGCGCAAGGTCGACGACCTGCGTGCCTTCGAGCGCGAGTACCGCACGCGCCTGAAGTCGTACCTCGACAGCCAGCTGCGCCAGCTGGAGTCCCAGGCGGACGACTCGCTCGCCCCGCCGCGGACCCCCGCGACCGCGTCGCTGCCGCCGGCCATGTCGTCCGCGCCGGTTCCGGCGTCGATGACCCCGGCCATGACGCCGTCGATCGGCCAGCAGATGGCGCCCGCCATGAGCCAGCAGATGACGCCGCAGATGGCCCCGGTCCGGCCGCAGGCGCCGCAGCCGCAGCCGATGCAGCAAGCCGCGCCGATGCGTGGCTTCCTCATCGACGAGGACGGCGACAACTGACCTGACGCTGGGTCAGCATCCGCACAGACGCGGCGGGGGGCGCGCCCCCCCCCCGGGGGCGGGGCGCGGCGCGGCGGGGGTTTGGGGCCCGCGCGAGCAATCCCCTAACGGGGGGGACAGAACCCCCACGGCGGCCCCGGGCCCCGCCCCCCCCCCGGGGGGCGGGGCCGGGCCGCGTCGGCGTTTTCCGGCCATCTCGATCTATCCCTTAACGGGCGGAAAAGGATCATCAACCGCCAAAAAAGGATCAACAGCCCATATCTTGCCCCCACTTCGTGTCCCCAGTAGCGTCCGCAGAGCGCGGGCAACGGGGGAGATGCCGCGCATCACACGACCTGAGGGGGGTACACAGTCATGCCTGCACCCGGTCACCAGCACGACGACTCCGGGCGTCGGGGGGCGCCCGCGGGGAACCCGGGACACGGACCGCAGGGCGGCCACGGCCACGGCCGGCCGCCGGGCCAGCAGGGCGCCAAGCCCGCAACTCCGCTGACCCAGGCGCTCAACGCCGCGGTCGTCGTCCCGCCGCCGAACCAGGACGCGGAACTCGCGAACGCGACGAAGGGGCTGATCGAAGCCTTACCCAAGGACTTCACCGTCGACGACCCCGACCGCAAGCTGCCCGCGTGGAGCCTCGCGGAGTACCAGTTCCTGACCGGCGACGCGCCCGCGACCGTCAACCCGAGCCTGTGGCGCAACGCCAAGCTCAACATGAACGTCGGGCTGTACCGCGTCGTCGAGAACCACGTCTACCAGGTCCGCGGCGTCGACCTGTCGAACATCAGCTTCCTCGAGAACCCCGGCAACAAGAAGGAGGTCGTGGTCCTCGACCCGCTGGTCAGCGCCGAGACCGCGGCCGCCGCGCTCGAGCTCTACCGCAAGCACCGCGGCGCGGACCGCCGGGTCGTGGCGGTGATCTACAGCCACTCGCACGTCGACCACTACGGCGGCGCACGCGGCCTGTTCGGCCCCTCCGGCCCTGAAGCGGACGTGAGGTTCATCGCGCCGAGCGGCTTCCTCGAGCACGCCGTCAGCGAGAACGTCTACGCCGGCACCGCGATGGCCCGCCGCGCGCTGTTCATGTACGGACTGACCATCCCCAAGTCCGCCACCGGCCAGGTCGACGCGGGCCTCGGCAAGACCACCTCGACCGGCACCGTGGGGCTGATCGCCCCGACGGAGACCGTCGGCACCGACCCCGGCGACCTGATCAAGCCCGGGCAGCTCACCAAGGTCGGCCCGGTGAACCTGGTCTTCCAGCTCACGCCGGGCACCGAGGCGCCGTCCGAGATGAACTTCTACCTCCCGGACTGCCAGTCGCTGTGCATGGCGGAGAACGCGACGCCGACGCTGCACAACCTCTACAGCCTGCGCGGCGCCCAGGTGCGCGACGCCAAGGCGTGGTCCGACTACCTCAACGAGACCATCGGGCTGTACGGGACGAGCGCCACGTCGCTGTTCGCCAGCCACTTCTGGCCCCGCTGGAAGCAGAACGGCAACGAGATCGTCGACTTCCTCACCCACCAGGCCGACCTGTACCGCTACCTCCACGACCAGACGCTCCGCGTCACCAACAGCGGACGGACCCTCCTCGAGGCCGCCGAGGACCTCGACGCGCTTCTGCCGCCGAGCCTCGCGGACCAGTGGTACAACCACGGCTACTACGGCACCACGAACCACGACATCAAGGCCGTGTACCAGCGCTACATCGGCTGGTTCGACGGCAACCCCGCCCACCTGCACGGGCTCCCGCCCGCGGAGGTCGGCGCCCGGTACGTGAAGGCCATGAAGGGCCGCACCCAGGTGATGCTGGCCGCCCAGGAGGCATACGACAACGCGACGAGCCCGGACGACTACCGGTGGGCCGCCGAACTCCTCAGCCACCTCGTGTTCAGCGAGCCCTCGTACATGCCGGCCCGCGAGCTGGAGGCGGACATCCTCGAACAGCTCGGCTACCAGGCCGAGTCGGGCCCTTGGCGCAACTTCTACCTGGCCGGCGCCGAGGAACTGCGCTACCGGCCGGTGGAGGACGCGCCGGAGTACATCAACGAGATCCCCGCCGACGTCATCACGGCCATGCCGGTCGACATGGTCTGCGACTACCTCGGTATCCGCCTCAACGGCCCGCAGGTCAAGGACCAGCCGATGACGATGGGCTTCAAGATCCTCGACGGGCTCAAGAACGACCCGCCCGACATCACCGTCCAGCTGCGCAACAGTGTCCTGGTGTACACCCCGTCGGCGCCGGCCACCGCGACCGCCCGCTACAAGATCACGCGCACGGGGTTCAACGACCTCGTGACCGACGCCATGACGCCGGAGGCGCTCGAACGCAACGGCATGCTGTGGGTCCTGGAGGGCAGCATCAACACCCTCGACACGTTCGTGGGCCTCCTCGTCAAGTTCAACGAGGACTTCGGCATCACCACACCCTAGGAACGCGCCCCGGGCCCGGTCCCCGCATCAGCGGGGGCCGGGTCGTCGCGTCTCGGCTTCGTCAAAGTCTTGACGGAAATGCTGGCCGGAATTCGTATGACGTGCTTAAAGTGGCCCGTTATGACCGCCATAGCCACCAGCACTCGGGCTGCGGTGCGTGACGAGCTCACGCACCCGGGTCACGCGTCGCTGGTCGGGAGCGCGCCGCTGATGTCGCGACGGGCCCGCAGGCCGCGGCTGAAACAGGTGCGCTCGTGACCGCCCCGATCGGTGTCCTCCGGTTCGGCGCGGACGGACGCCTGCTGAGCGCCTGCGCCGGGGCCGTGGCGCTGTGCCAGGCGATAGACCCCCGCGAGCCGCGCGGGGCCGCGACGCCGTACGGTTTCGCGCTCCCCGTCGCCGCGACCATGGTCGTCGCCCGGGCCCGCGCCCACGCGGCCGGCCGCGCGGCGGCCCCGCCCAGCATCCGGCTGCGCACGAGCGCCGGCACCGAGCTCCGGCTGTACGCGTCCTGCGCCCGCACCGACGACGGCAGGCCGGGCGCCACGACCCTCGTCGTCCAGCGCCACGTCGACGGACCCGGCACCGGCGCGGTCGACGGCGGCGTCCCGGTCGCGGGGATCGTCGAACAGCACTATCCCGGCACGCACCACCCCGCGACGCACCGCCGCGCGGGCTGCCTGCCCTTCTGAGACGGGCCGAGGCCCGCCCCCCACGTGGGGAACGGGCCTCGACGGGCGCGAAGACCGCTTACGCGACCTTGCGGAGCCAGAAGCGCAGCCCCAGACCCTCGTCCTGGTGCAGCGTCAACTCCTCGTCCTCCGGGGCGCCCTCGGCGAACTGCAGGGCCAGCACCTCCTCGGCGATCTGCGGCCCGTGGGCCAGCAGCGCCGACTGGGTGTGCTCGTTCTCGTCGGCGCTCCACCACACCACGATGCGGTCGGCGACGTCGAAGCCCGAGTTCTTGCGGGCCTCCTGGATCAGCCGGATCGCCTCGCGGGCGGTGCCGGCGAGCCGCAGCTCGTCGGTCAGGTGCAGGTCGAGGGCGACCGTCGCCCCCGACTCGCTCGCGACCGCCCAGCCCTCGCGCGGGGTCTCGGTGATGATGACCTCGTCCGGGGTGACCTCGATGTCGGCCCCGTCCAGGACCACCGTCGCCTTACCGGCGGTCTTCAGCGCCGCGGACAGCGCCTCGGCGTCGGCGGCGGCGATCGCTCCGGCGACCTTCGGGGTCTCCTTCGCGAACCGCTTGCCGAGCGCGCGGAAGTTGCCCTTCGCGCTGTACTCGACCAGGTCGCCGCCCGCCTCCGACAGCGACGCGAGCGAGACGACGTTGAGCTCCTCGGCGATCTGCGCGCGCAGTTCGTCCGTCAGCCCGTCCCAGCCCTGCGCGCCGATCAGCGCGCGGCCGAGCGGCTGCCGGATCTTCACGCCCGAGTCGGCGCGCGTCGCGCGGCCCAGCTCGACCAGCCGCCGCACGAGCGCCATCTGCGCCGACAGGTCCCTGTCGATCAGCGCGGTGTCCGCCACCGGCCACTCCGACAGGTGCACGGACTCCGGCGCGTCGGCGGTGACCGGCCGCACGATGTCCTGCCACACCCGCTCGGTGATGAACGGCACCAGCGGCGCCATCAGCCGCGTCACCGTCTCCAGCGCGGTGTGCAGCGTCGCCAGCGCGGCCGTGTCACCGTTCCAGAACCGGCGGCGGGAACGCCGCACGTACCAGTTCGACAGGTCGTCGACGAACGCCGACAGCACCTTGCCGGCCCGCTGCGTGTCGAACGCCTCCAGCGCCGCGTCGACGTCCGCCACCAGCTGGTTCAGCTCGGACAGCAGCCACTTGTCCAGCAGCGGCCGGGCGGCCGGCGCCGGGTCGTCGACGGACGGCGTCCAGCCGGACGTCCGCGCGTACAGCGCCTGGAAGCTCACGCTGTTCCAGTAGGTCAGCAGCGTCTTGCGCACCACCTCCTGGATCGTGCCGTGCCCGACGCGCCGCGCCGCCCACGGGGAGCCGCCGGCCGCCATGAACCAGCGCACCGCGTCGGCGCCGTGCTGGTCCATCAGCGGGATCGGCTGGAGGATGTTGCCCAGGTGCTTGGACATCTTGCGGCCGTCCTCGGCCAGGATGTGGCCGAGGCAGACGACGTTCTCGTACGAGTTGCGGTCGAACACCAGGGTGCCGACGGCCATCAGCGTGTAGAACCAGCCGCGCGTCTGGTCGATCGCCTCGCTGATGAACTGCGCCGGGTAGGCCTGCTCGAAGACCTCCCGGTTGCGGTACGGGTAGCCCCACTGCGCGAACGGCATCGCGCCCGAGTCGTACCAGGCGTCGATGACCTCGGGCACGCGCTCGGCGGTCGCGCCGCAGACGCCGTCGCCGGCCTTGCCCGGGCACGCGAACGTGACCTCGTCGATGAACGGCCGGTGCGGGTCGAGCCCGGACAGGTCGCGCCCGGTCAGCTCCGACAGCTCCGCCAGCGAGCCGACGCAGGACAGGTGCCCCTCGGCGCACCGCCAGATCGGCAGCGGGGTGCCCCAGTACCGGTTGCGGGACAGCGCCCAGTCGATGTTGTTGTTCAGCCAGTCGCCGTAGCGGCCGTGCTTGATCGTGCCCGGGTACCAGTTGGTGCGCTCGTTCTCGCGCAGCAGCGCGTCCTTGACCGCGGTCGTGCGGATGTACCAGGACGGCTGCGCGTAGTAGATGAGCGCGGTGTGGCAGCGCCAGCAGTGCGGGTAGGTGTGCTCGTACTCCATGTGCCGGAACAGCAGGCCGCGGTCGCGCAGGTCGGCGACCAGGGCCTCGTCGGCCTTCTTGAAGAACACCCCGCCGACCAGGCCGACCTCGGGCTCGAAGGTGCCGTCGGTGCGGACCGGGTTGACGACCGGCAGGTCGTACGGGCGCACCGCCGCGAGGTCCTCCGCGCCGAACGCCGGCGCGGCGTGCACGATGCCCGTGCCGTCCTCGGTCGTGACGTACTCGGCCAGCACGACGAAGTTCGCGCCCTCGAGCTCGACCAGCTCGAACGGCCGCCGGTACGCCCAGCGCTCCATGTCCCGCCCGGTGAACGACTCGCCGGTTGCCGCCCAGCCCTCGCCGAGGGCCTTCTCGACCAGCGCCTCGGCGACGACGACGGGGCGCTCGCCCTGCTTGGCGGCGACGACGTACGTGACGTCGGGGTGCACCACGGCCGCGGTGTTGGACACCAGCGTCCACGGCGTGGTCGTCCACACCAGCAGGTCGGCGCGGTCGGCGACCGGGCCCGAGGTCAGCGGGAAGCGCACGTACACCGACGGGTCGACGACCGTCTCGTAGCCCTGCGCCAGTTCGTGGTCCGACAGGCCGGTGCCGCAGCGCGGACACCACGGCGCGACGCGGTAGTCCTGCACGAGCAGGCCCTTGTCGAAGATCTGCTTGAGCGACCACCACACCGACTCGACGTACTCGGGGTCCATCGTCCGGTACGCCTGGCCCAGGTCGACCCAGTAGCCCATGCGGGTGGTGAGCTCGGCGAACGCGTCCACGTGCCGCAGCACGGAGTCGCGGCACTTCGCGTTGAACTCCGCGATGCCGTACGCCTCGATGTCCTGCTTGCCGGAGAAGCCCAGCTCCTTCTCGACGGCGAGCTCGACCGGAAGGCCGTGGCAGTCCCAGCCGGCCTTGCGGCGGACGAAGTGGCCCTTCATCGTCTTGAAGCGCGGGAACACGTCCTTGAAGACGCGGGCCTCGATGTGGTGCGCGCCGGGCATGCCGTTGCCGGTCGGCGGGCCCTCGTAGAACACCCACGGGTCGCCGTCGGCGGTGCGCTCCAGGCTGCGGTCGAAGATGCTGTTGGCCTGCCAGAACGCGAGGACCTCGTGTTCCATGGCGGGCAGATCGACCTGCGCCGGTACCGGGCGGTACATACGTCTTCCTTCCGCGGGCTCTTGACTCAGCTGCCGGCGAAGGGACGAGGCGCGTGCCCCGCGGTACCACCCTTCTTGGCCGCCACCCGCGTACGCGGGACCCGGCGGCCCTCTCGAGGTCGGCGAGGGTCGGTTCTACCCGGCGCCCCCGAGGCACACGGCCTGGGGCTCCGATCTTCCGACGGCTCCGGGGTGATCTTCGGACCGCGCTCGCCTCCGGGCTCACACCGTCCCCGGATCGCTCGCGGCTGCGTACGGACCTACTCGTCCCCATCGACGCTTTCTCGCTCGCGGGAATTCTACGGCCCCCGGGCCGGGTGCCGCCCCCGGGTTTCGCGACGCCGGTGCGGCGGGCGGCATCATGGCCGCATGGCTTCCCCCGAGCAGAGCGCCGCGGCACGCCGGATCGCGATCCGGGTGAAGCCCGGGGCGTCCCGTACCGCCGTCGGGGGGACGCACGGCGAGGCGCTCGTGGTCGCGGTGGCCGCGCGGGCGGTCGACGGCAAGGCGACCGAGGCCGCGCTCCGCGCGCTGGCCGACGCGCTGGGCGTGCGCCGCCGCAGGCTGACCCTGGTGACCGGGGCGACGAGCCGCGACAAGGTGGTCGAGCTGGCCGAGCCGCCGGCCGACCTGGACGCGGTTCTGACGCGGCTGCGCGGGTAGCACCTCACCGGCGGCCCCACGGCCGCCCCGCTCTGCCCGGCCCGCGGGTGGCTACGCGCTGTACACCGCGAGTCCACGAGTGCCTAACGAGACGTACGGCATCCGGTAACGAAGCGGACACGCACAACAGGGATAGTCACGCCCGGTTCTGGGCACAACCGACTTACGTTGCGGACGCCGACCTGCCGAATCCCGGTTTCCGCAGCGCGCCCCGGTTGTCCGGGGCGAGGGGCGGGCGTAAGCTTCCCAGCTGTTTTGTGGTGTATGTGAAGCATGTGAACTATGTCGGAAATGACCCTACGGAACGAGGGGGCCGTGACCATGGCGGACAGCGGCAAGGCGGCCGGAGGACGGGCCCGCAGCGCGACGACGGCCAGGTCCACCAAGACCGCGGGAAGCGCCGCAGCGCCCGGCGGGCCGACCACCAGGTCGACCACCCGCTCCGCGGCGCGCACCAGCGCGTCGGGGAACAAGGCCAAGGCGGCGACCCCGACCAGGACCGCGACCGTGACCGCGCTGGCTCCGCCGCCCGGCGGCATCCACGCGCCCGACATCTACCCGGTCCGGCCCGGCGAGGATCCGTGGACCGAGGAAGAGCTTCGCGAGCTGCGCGAGGGCCTGATCGACGAGGTCGCCAGGCTCAACAGCGAGATCCAGTACGCCGAACACGAGATCGCCGACATGCTGCGCGACTCCGGTGACGGTGCCGGCGACGACCAGGCCGACACCGGGACCAAGAACTTCGAGCGCGAGCACGAGATGGCCCTGACCAACCAGACCCGTGGCATGCTGAGCCAGTCCGAGCGGGCCCTGCGCAGGCTCGCCGACGGCACGTACGGTGCCTGCGAGTCGTGCGGATCCCCCATCGGGAAGGCCCGCCTGCAGGTCTTCCCTCGTGCGACCCTGTGTGTCACCTGTAAGCAGCGCGAGGAACGCCGATAACCGCCGGGCCGCCCCCGGGCCGGCGCGCCGCGCCCTAGGAGTGGAGCCCGCCATCGGCACCGGAGCGGAACGACGGGACGCGAACGCATCCCTCGTCGACAAGGACAGCACCACGGACGGCACCGACGGCACCGCGGGTTCCCAGGAGCCCGCCGAGCGCGGCGACGACGGCGCGGCGGACACCACCGCCGCGCCGTCGGCGCGCCCGCCCCACCGCCGGGTCGCGGTGCTGCTCGGCGTCGCCGCGTTCGCCTTCGCGCTCGACCTGGTCAGCAAGTTCCTGGTGGTCGCCCACCTCGAGGGCCAGCCGCCGATCGACCTCCTCGGGGACTGGCTGCAGTTCCGCGGCACCCGCAACCCGGGCGCCGCGTTCGGCATGGGCCAGGCGTACACGATCGTCTTCACGGTCATCGCGGCCGCAGTGATCGTGGTCATCCTGCGACTGTCCCGGCGGCTCTACAGCCTGCCGTGGGCGGTCGCGCTCGGGCTGCTGCTCGGCGGCGCGCTCGGCAACCTGACCGACCGGGTCTTCCGCTCGCCGGGCTTCCTCCGCGGCCACGTCGTCGACTTCGTCGCGCCCAAGCACTTCGCGGTGTTCAACCTCGCCGACTCGGCGATCGTGGTCGGCGGCTGCCTCATCGTGCTGCTGTCGTTCCTCGGGCTGCAGCCCGACGGCACCCGCGACGGCGAGGGCGACGGGCCGGACACCGCCGGCGGCGAGGGCACCGACGGCGCCTCCTCCGAGGGCGACGGGACCCGCTGATCCCCGCACCCGGCATACTCGTGAGGTGACCTCCTCCACCGGCGCCCCCGAGATCCGCACCCTGCCCGTACCCGACGGCCTCGAAGGCGAGCGCGTCGACGCCGCCCTGGCGCGCATGCTGGGCCTGTCCCGCACGCGCGCCGCCGAGCTCGCCGCCGACGGCAAGGTGCTGCTCGACGGGCGCGCCGCCGGGAAGTCCGACCGGGTCACCGGCGGGTCGTGGCTCGAGGTGGAGATGCCGGCGCCGGCCGCGCCCGTGCAGGTCGTCGCGGAGCCGGTGCCCGGCATGAACGTGGTCCACGACGACGACCACATCGTCGTCGTCGACAAGCCGCTCGGCGTCGCCGCGCACCCCAGCCCCGGATGGCAGGGCACCACCGTGGTCGGCGGTCTGGCCGCCGCCGGATACCGGATCTCGACGTCGGGCGCTTCCGAGCGCCAGGGCGTCGTGCACCGCCTCGACGCCGGCACCAGCGGCCTCATGGTGGTCGCCAAGTCCGAGCTCGCGTACAGCCTGCTGAAGCAGCAGTTCCGCGACCGCACCGTCGACAAGCGCTACCACGCGCTCGTGCAGGGCCACCTCGACCCGCTGTCCGGCACCGTCGACGCCCCCATCGACCGGCACCCCAAGCACGACTGGAAGTGGGCGGTCGTCGCCAGCGGCAAGCCGAGCGTCACGCACTACGACACCGTCGAGGCGTTCCGCGCCGCCAGCCTCCTGTCGATCAAGCTGGAGACCGGGCGCACCCACCAGATCCGCGTCCACATGTCGTCGCTGCGCCACCCGTGCGTCGGCGACATGATGTACGGCGCCGACCCGACGCTCGCGAAGCGCCTCGGCGTCGAACGGCAGTGGCTGCACGCCGTGCACCTCGGCTTCGAACACCCGGCGACCGGCGAGTGGGTCGAGTTCGACAGCGGCTACCCGGACGACCTGGCCCGCGCGCTGGACCGGGTGTCGGACGGGCACTGAGCCCGCGCGCCCCAAGCAGCCGGTGAGCCGCCGGTGAGCCGCCGGTCCTGAGGAACCCGCCGGGCGGCGCCGCCGGCACGCGCACCCTCGCGCCTCCTACGGATCGGGCCGGGGGCGTCGTACCGTGTCTCCGCCGCGTCGTCCCGGTGCTGGTGGGAGCCTCATGGATCAGCTCACCGTCCTGTTCCTGCTGTTCCTCCTGACACTCGTCGCGATGCCGCTCGCCGAACGGCTGCGGCTGCCCTACCCGGTCGTCATCACCGTCGGCGGGCTGCTGCTGGCCGTGCTGCCCGGGGTGTCGGCGCTGCGGCTCAACCCCGATCTGCTGCTGCCGCTGCTCCTGCCGCCGCTGCTGCACACGGCCGGCTGGCGGACCAGCTGGCGCGAGTTCGTGGTGAACGCCAAGGCGATCCTGCTGCTGGCCGTCGCATTGGTGTTCGTGACGACGGCGGCCGTCGCGTACGTCGCCCGCCTGGTGGTCCCGGACCTGCCCGTCGCGGCCGCGGTGGCGCTCGGCGCGCTCGTCGCGCCGCCGGACCCGGTCGCGGCGTCCGCCGTCGCGGCGACCATGAGACTGCCCCGCCGGCTGGTGTCGATCCTGGAGAGCGAGGGGCTGTTCAACGACGTGACCGCGGTCGTCCTGTACCAGGTCGCGGTCGCGGCGGCGGTCACCGGCTCGTTCTCCGCGCCCGAGGCCGCGGGGAAGTTCGTGCTCTCGGCGGTGGTCGCGTGCGCGGTCGGCTGGGGTGTCTCGCTCGTCGCGCGCTACGGCTTCCAGTGGCTCGGCGACCCCCGGCTGCGGGTGCTGGGCTCGCTGCTGCTGCCGTTCGTGGCGTACATCGGCTCGGACGAACTCGGCGGCTCCGGCGTGCTCGCGGTGATCGTCAACGTGCTGATCCTGCGCGAGCACGGCTTCGAGGCGGACGAGGCGATCGGGCGGCTGACCGGCGGCGTGTTCTGGGCGGTCGTCGAACTGATGGTCACGGGCCTGACGTTCGGCATCATCGGCCTCGAACTGCGGGCGGTGCTGGAGGCGCTCGGGGGCGACACGGCGGACGTCCTGGCCGAGGCCGCGGCGGTGGTCGCCACGGTCGTCGTGGTGCGCGGCGTGTGGCTGTTCCCGGCCGCGCTGGCGGCGCGGCGCCGCAACCGGCGCGCGCTGGATCCGAACGACCCCGACGTCGAGGACCTCGCGCCGGTCGGGCCGCGCGAGACCGCGGTGCTGTGGTGGGCCGGCATGCGCGGCGTGGCCACGGTCGCGCTCGTGCTGGCACTGCCGACCAGCACGGACGCGGGCACCCCGTTCCCGGCGCGGGACCGGCTGATCGTCATCGCGTTCGCGGTCGTCATGGTGACCCTGGTGGTCCAGGGCATGACGCTGGCGCCGCTGGTCAAGCTGCTGGACGTGCGCGAGTCCGAGGACGCCGCGGGGGAGGAGGAGGCCCGGCTCCGGGTGCGCGCCGCCAAGGCGTCGTTGCGCCGGTTGAAGGAGCTGGCCGCGAACGACGAGCTGCCGGACGAGCTCGTGGACGCGCTGCGGGCCCGGCAGCAGGCGGTGATCGCGCGGGTCAAGCCGGACGCCTACGAGGAGGAGGCCCGGCAGGCGCTCGCCGAACGTCGGCAGCGCAAGGCGGAGTTCAGCCGGATCGAGGAGGAGCTGAACGAGGCGGCCCGCGAGGAGCTGAAGACGGCCCGCGGCGAGCCCGGGGCGGACCCGGTGCTCGTCGACCGCTGCCTGCGCCGCATCGACCTGCGGCACCTGTCCTGACCCGGCGCGCGGGCCGCGCCGCCGGGGTTTTGGCGCCGTGCCGTCCGCCGGGGATCATGGAGGGTCCCCGCACCGTCCCGGCAACCGAAGGATCCCCGTGGCCCGCATCGTCCTCTTCCACTCGGTCTACGGGCCGCGTCCCGCCGTCCACGCCGCCGCCGAGCGGCTGCGCGCCGCCGGGCACGAGGTGACCGTCCCCGACCTGTACGACGGGCGCGTGGTGGACGACATCGAGGAGGGTTTCGAGATCCGCGAGGAGATCGGCAACGAGGAGCTGCTGCGCCGCGCGGTCGCGGCGGTCGCGCCGCTGGGCCGGGGCCTGGTCTACTCCGGGTTCTCGATGGGGTCGTCGATCGCGCAGACCGTCGCGCTGGGCGACGAGTACGCGGCGGGCCTGCTGATGTTCCACGGCACGTCCAACCTGCAGGACGACGCGGCCACCGAGATCTCCGTCCAGCTGCACGTCGCCGAGCCGGACGTGTACGAGACCGACGACTGGCTGAACGCCTGGTACCTGCGGATGCTCGCGGCCGGCGCCGACGTCGAGGTGTTCCGCTACCAGGGCGCGGGCCACCTCTACACGGACCCCGACCTGCCGGACTACGACGCCGAGGCCGCCGAGCGGACGTGGGCCGTCGCGCTGGCGTTCTTGGAGGAGCTGGACGCGGCGTCCTGACTCCGGGTGACGCGATGTGACCGGGGCAACACGCGAACTCGGCGATTTGTTGATTTTGCTGGGCGATTCGGGCATCTCCGTGTGACCATTTATCCGTGCTCGGATGGGATGAGTTCTGGGAGCTGATCGACCTGCTCGGCGGTCGCGCGGACGATGACGCCTGCGAGCGGCTGACCGAGGTGCTGGCGACCCGGTCGAAATCGGCGATCATCGCGTTCGCCGACCTGCTGGCCGAGGCGCTCTACCGGCTCGACCGCGCGGATCTCGCGGCCCTGCCCTACATCGACGTGACGGACCGCCAGGGCGTCCCGGTACCCATGTCCTCGGACGGGTTCCTGTACGCCCGCTGCGGCGTCGTCGCGGCCGGCCGTGAGGCCTACACGCACGTGCTCGGCGACCCGAGCGACTTCTGCCGCTACACGGCCGCCGAGTACGACGGCGAGGCGCTGCTGTACGTCGCCGAGGACGCCTGGGAGGAGCTGACCGGGCGTCCGTGGGACCACGAGGAGCCGTACGACTACGAGACCGGCTCGAACCCCGAGGGCTGGCCGGGTCTCGCGATGCGCTGAGCCGACGCGCGCCGGATGCGGCGGCCGGTCAGCGCCGGGTCAGGTCGACCGGCGCCTTCGGCTGCGCCGGAACGGCGAGCGCGTCCCCCGGGGAAGCCGAGCCGCCCGCGCCGCGGTCCCCGCGCTTGGCGAGCTCCACGAACCGCTTGGGCGCCTGCGGCTCGCCCGTCTGGTCGACGGCGGGGTGCCCGCGGTGCTCGTCCTCGGCCCCGTAGTCCGGCCCCTGGGGCGCGGTGGAGGTGGAGATGCGCGGCAGCGCGTAGGGGTGCTTGCGGCGCAGGAAGTCCAGCAGCTTCTCGCGGACCTCGCAGCGCAGCGTCCACACGTCGTCGGCGTCCCGGGCCGTGACCACCGCGCGCACGACGATGGTCGACGGCGTGGTGTCGGTGACGTACAGGCTCCAGCCCTGCTGGTCCCACAGGCCCGAGCCCTTGAGGATCCGGTGCAGTTCGTCGCGCAGCTCGCCGATCGGGGTGGCGTGGTCGAGGTGCAGGTACACCGTGCCGGTCATGCGCATGTCGGTGCGCGACCAGTTCTCGAACGGGCGGCCGGTGAAGTACGAGACCGGCATGACGATGCGCCGCTGGTCCCAGGTGTTCACCACCAGGTAGGTGAGGGTGATCTCCTCGACCGTGCCCATCTCCTTGTTGACCACGACCGAGTCGCCGATGCGCACCATGTCGCTGAACGCGATCTGCAGGCCCGCGAACAGGTTCGCCAGCGTCGACTGCGCGGCGAGACCGGCGACGACGCCGATGAGGCCCGCGGAGGCGAGCAGGCTGGTGCCGATCGTGCGCATGGCCGGGAACGTCATGATCATCGCGGCGATGGCGATGACCCCGACGACCGCCGCGGCCACCCGCCGGATGAGGTCGATCTGGGTGCGCACGCGGCGCACCCGGCCGGCGTCGGTGGCGACCGCCGCGTAGCGCTCGAACGACGTGTTCACCAACACGTTCGCGGCGTGGATCGCGAGCCACGCGCACGAGCCGATGACCGCCAGGACGAGGATGTGCCGCACGCTGCCCCGGGTGTGCTCGGGCAGGTCCGCGGCGGGCTCGGCGGTCAGCAGGAGCACTGTGGCGAGTGTCACGACACAGGACGCCCGCGAGCGGCGCAGCATCGGCCACAACGGGCCTGAGCTGGGTCTGCGCGTCTGTACCTCGCGGGCGACCTTCGCCAGCAGCCAGGATATGACTCCGGTGAGGACGAGCACCGCGACCAGAACGATCAGTGGGCGCAGGAACTCCCAGACGTCCACGGTTGCCGCACACCCCTTCGACTCGATTCGGGAACCCGTAAAGCTAGTCACCCATACGAGTGGAGTCCAACGGGCATACCGCCGTTGCCGGGTGCTTTCGGCCTCTTTCAGGCATCGCCGATCGGATGGCCGAGCCTTCGAGCCAGCCGTTCCGTCGTGACCTAGACTCGGACCCCATGCACGCGTTACAAGGCCAGGCCCGGACGGATTCCGACCGGGCCTAAAGGGCTTGTGACCTGCAGGTTCAGCGACAATTGACAACTCGGGAGGACGCCGCCGTGGCCGACTCGTTCGTTCATCTCCACGTCCACACCGAGTACTCCATGCTGGACGGCGCGGCGCGTCTCAAGGAGATGTTCAAGGAGTGCCAGGAACAGGGCATGACGGCCGTGGCGATGACCGACCACGGCAACATGTTCGGGGCGTACGAGTTCTACTCGCAGGCCAAGGCGGCCGGCGTCACCCCGGTCATCGGCATCGAGGCGTACGTCGCTCCTGAGGCCCGCGGACTGACCAAGCGCGTGCTGTGGGGCACCCCCGCGCAGAAGAAGGACGACGTCTCGGCGTCCGGCGCGTACACCCACAAGACGATCTGGGCGCGGAACAGGACCGGCCTGCACAACCTCTTCAAGCTCACCTCGCGGTCGTACGCCGAGGGCTACCTCGTGAAGTGGCCGCGGATGGACGCGGAGATCATCGCCGAGCACGCCGAGGGCCTCATGGCGACGACCGGCTGCCCGTCCGGCGAGGTGCAGACCCGGCTGCGGCTCGGCCAGTTCGACAAGGCCCTCGAAGCGGCCGCGAAGTACCGGGACATCTTCGGCCCGGAGAACTACTTCCTCGAGATCATGGACCACGGGCTCGACATCGAGACCCGGGTGCGGCAGGGCCTGATCGACGTCGGGAAGAAGCTGAACATCCCGCCGCTGGTGACCAACGACTCGCACTACACGCGGGAGAGCGACGCCGAGGCGCACGACCTGCTGCTGTGCATCCAGACCGGCAAGAACCTCTCCGACCCGGACCGGTTCCGGTTCGACGGCACCGGCTACTTCCTCAAGTCGGCCGCGCAGATGTACGGCCAGGACTCCTCCGACGTGTGGCAGGAGGGCTGCCGCAACACGCTCGTGGTCGCCGAGCGCGTCGACACGACGGACATGTTCCAGGAGCGGAACCTGCTCCCGAAGTTCGACGTGCCGGAGGGCATGACCGAGTCCTCGTTCTTCGAGGCCGAGGTGTGGCGCGGCATGGACTGGCGCTTCCCGGACGGCTACGACGACGAGCACCGCACGCAGGCCGACTACGAGATCAAGATGATCCAGAAGATGGGCTTCCCGGCCTACTTCCTGGTCGTCGCCGACTTCATCATGTGGGCCAAGAACAACGGCGTGGCGGTCGGCCCGGGCCGTGGCTCCGCGGCCGGCTCGCTGGTCGCGTACGCGATGGGCATCACCGACCTCGACCCCATCCCGCACGGCCTGATCTTCGAGCGCTTCCTCAACCCCGAGCGCATCTCGATGCCCGACATCGACATCGACTTCGACGAACGCGGGCGCGGCGACGTCATCCGGTACGTGACCGAAAAGTACGGCTCCGACAAGGTGGCGATGATCGTCACCTTCGGCACCATCAAGGCGAAGGCGGCCATCAAGGACGCCAGCCGCGTCCTGGGCTACCCGTACGCGATGGGCGACCGCATCACCAAGGCGATGCCCGCCGACGTCATGGGCAAGGGCATCCCGCTGTCGGGCATCACCGACTCCTCGCACCCGCGCTACAACGAGGCGGGCGAGGTGCGCGGCATGTACGAGAACGAGGCGGACGTCCGCAAGGTCATCGACACCGCGCGCGGCATCGAGGGCCTGATCCGCCAGCCCGGCGTGCACGCGGCCGGCGTGATCATGTCCGCCGAACCGCTCACCGACAACATCCCGGTGTGGACCCGGCACTCCGACGGCACCGTGATCACGCAGTTCGACTACCCCACGTGCGAAGGCCTCGGCCTTCTCAAGATGGACTTCCTCGGCCTGCGCAACCTCACGATCATGGACGACGCCGTCAAGGCGATCGAGAAGAACAAGGGTCTCAAGCTCGACCTGCTCGCGCTGCCGCTGGACGACAAGCCGACCTACGAGCTGCTGGCCCGCGGCGACACGCTCGGCGTCTTCCAGCTGGACGGTGGCCCCATGCGGTCGCTGCTGCGCCTGATGCGCCCCGACAACTTCGAGGACATCTCCGCGGTGCTCGCGCTGTACCGGCCGGGTCCGATGGGCGTCAACTCGCACAACAACTACGCGCTCCGGAAGAACGGCCAGCAGGACATCACGCCGATCCACAAGGAGCTCGAGGAGCCCCTGAAGGAGATCCTGGAGCCGACCTACGGCCTGATCGTCTACCAGGAGCAGGTGCAGCGCGCCGCGCAGATCCTCGCCGGCTACTCGCTCGGCGCGGCGGACAACCTGCGCCGCGCGATGGGCAAGAAGAAGAAGGAGATCCTCGACAAGGAGTTCATCCCCTTCCAGAAGGGCTGCCGGGAGCACGGGTACTCCGACGAGGCGATCCAGACGGTGTGGGACGTCCTGGTGCCGTTCGCGGGCTACGCGTTCAACAAGGCGCACTCCGCCGCGTACGGCCTGATCTCCTACTGGACCGCCTACCTCAAGGCCAACTACGCGGCCGAGTACATGTCGGGCCTGCTCACCTCGGTGCGCGACGACAAGGACAAGTCGGCGATCTACCTGAACGAGTGCCGGCGCATGGGCATCAAGGTGCTGCCGCCGGACGTCAACGAGTCGGACGCCGACTTCACCCCACAGGGTGACACGCAGGCCCGGTTCGGCCTGTCCGCGGTCCGCAACGTCGGCGCGAACGTCGTCGAGTCGATCGCGCAGACCCGCCGGGCCAAGGGCAAGTTCGAGTCGTTCCCGGACTTCCTCGACAAGGTCGAGGCGGTGGTCTGCAACAAGCGGACCGTGGAATCGCTGATCAAGGCCGGCGCGTTCGACTCGCTCGGGCACACCCGCAAGGGGCTGACCGAGAAGTACGAAGGCATGATCGACGCCGTCGTCGCGGTCAAGCGCAAGGAGTCCGAGGGCCAGTTCGACCTGTTCGGCGGCGGCGACGACTCGGACGGCCCGGCGTTCGGGCTCGACGTGGAGTTCTCCACCGACGAGTGGGAGAAGACCTTCCTGCTCGCCAACGAGCGCGAGATGCTCGGCCTGTACGTCTCGGACCACCCGCTGTTCGGCATCGAGCACGTGCTGGAGTCCAAGGCGGACTGCATGATCGCCGCGCTGACCGGCGACGAGCGGCCCGACGGCGCGATCGTCACGATCGGCGGCATCATCTCCGGCCTGCAGCGCAAGATGACCAAGCAGGGCAACCCCTGGGCGATCGCGACGGTCGAGGACCTCGCGGGCGCCATCGACTGCATGTTCTTCCCCAACAGCTACGCCCTGGTGTCGACACAACTGGTCGAGGACGCGGTGGTGTTCGTCAAGGGCCGGCTCGACAAGCGGGAGGACGTGCCGCGCCTCGTGGCGATGGAGCTCATCGTCCCGGACATGTCGGAGCTGGACGCGTCGCAGCCGCTCGTCATCCACCTGCCGACCGCACGCATCGCGCCACCGCTGGTCGCCAAGCTCAAGGACGTGCTGCGGCACCACCAGGGCAACACCGAGGTGCGGCTCAAGCTGCACTCGCCGCAGAAGACCACGTTGATGCGCCTGGACGCGCGGCTGTCGGTCAATCCGACCCCCGCGCTGAAGGGCGACCTCAAGGCGCTGCTCGGTCCCGGCTGCCTGGCCTGAACCCACACGCCGGGCGCCTGGTCCGCGGCGCCCGGCGCCTAGGCCGTACGTACCAAGTTCGCCAAACGGCATATTTCTATCCCGTCAAACACCGGATGCGTGAACTCCCGGGCACGTAGAGTCGTTCTTCCCTATGTGGTCGCACGGCCGGGTGCGGCCATCAAGGCCCCGGGCGATCCGCCCGGGGGGAAACGGGGATACGACCATGACCAACGGCCGACAACACGCACACCCCTCCGATCAGCAGCCCGCGCCACCGGCGCCGGACCTGCGGACCGAACGGCCCGATCCGCGGCCCGGCAAGAACGGCTGACCCGGGCGCGGTCCGCACGACTTGCGTAGGCGGACCGCGGCGCACGGGGCGTGCGACGATGGGGGGCGGCTCTTTCGGGGGACGTACAGGCCGCCCCCTTTCCCACGCCCGTCGTCCCGGGACCCGGTCCCGGGATTCGGCTCGGAGGACACGCGACACATGGCCGGATGGTCGAGGCTCGGCCGCGCCGGCCTGGCCGCCGCGCGCGGTGGCAACAGGCTCAGGGCAGCGGCCCGCGAGGCCGAGCGCCGTGACGCGAAGGGCGCGACGGGCGCGACGGGTGCGCCCGGGCCCGATGCCGACGCGTCGGACGTGGACACCAGCCTGACGGCGGCGCAGGCCGCGCTGCTCCTGCGCTACATCGCCGGCCGGCTCGTCCTCGGGCGGCTGGAGCTGGTGTTCCTCCTCAAGTACGTGCTGGCGGCGCTGGGCGTCCTGCTGCTGTTCGGCGGCGCCACCGTCCCGCTCGGCGTCGTGCTGCTGGTCCTCTTCGCGGTCGCGGCCCTCGTCCAGTGGATGATCAGCGCGTCCGTCGGACGACTCGCCGCGTTCAAGCGGCTGTCCCACGCCGAGGGCGCGCTCATGGACGCCACCACCGTGTGGTGGCCCAACCTCAAGCGCGAGCTGGTGCGCGTCGGCCTCCCGACCCGCCCGTGGGCGCTGCTCAAACTGGCTCTCGCGTTCGCGGCCCGGCGGCTGCCCGCCGACCAGGACCGCGCGATGCGCGACATCCGGTGGCGCGGCGCGGTGCTGCCCCGCGAACAGTGGGTCAGGGCCCGGCAGGTGCTGGCCAGGGCCGCGGCACGGGAGACGGAGCGGGCCCCGTAGAGTTTTGGGGCACGGATTTTGTCCCTGCCACACCGGCAGCATCCGAGGTATCCCTGACGACCCAGGGGCACAAGAGGCCAGGAGAGACACAGCGTGGCCATTGTCGGCGCGACCGCCGCCGCCGCTCCGGACGCGGCGGCATCCCGCGTGTCCGCGCGGACGTGCTACCGGGTCGCCGGGCTCACCAAGACGTACCGCACCGGGCGCCGGCGGGCCCGCGTCGAGGTACGCGCCAACGACGCGATCGACCTGGACGTCCGGCGCGGCGAGATCTTCGGGCTGCTCGGCCCCAACGGCGCCGGCAAGTCGACGCTCGTGCGCCAGCTCACCGGCCTGCTGCGGCCCGACGCGGGAACCGTCGAGCTGCTCGGCCACGACCTCGTCAAGCGGCCCGACGCGGCCGCCCGGCTGGTCGCCTACCTCGGCCAGGACTCCGGCGCGCTGGACGAGCTGACCGTCGGCTTGGCGGTCGAGACCACCGCGCGGCTGCGCGCCCTCGACCCCGCCGCGGCGCGCGCCGCCCGCGACGCCGTCATCGAGGAGCTCGGCCTCGGCGAGCTGGCCGAGCGCCCGCTCAAGAAGCTCTCCGGCGGGCAGCGCCGGCTCGCCTGCGTCGCGGCCGCACTGGTAGGCGACCGCCCGGTGCTGGTGCTCGACGAGCCGACCACCGGCATGGACCCGGTGGCGCGCCGCGCCGTGTGGTCGGCGATCGACCGGCGGCGCGCGGAGCACGGCACCACCGTGGTGCTGGTCACCCACAACGTCATCGAGGCCGAGACCGTGCTCGACCGGGTCGCGGTGCTCGACGAGGGCCGGGTCATCGCGTGCGACACCCCCGGCGGGCTCAAGGCGCTGGTCGGCGACGAGGTGCGGCTCGACCTGGTGTGGCGGACCGACCCGCCGCAGGACGACCCCGCGGTCGCCCGGCTCGCCTGCGAGGCGGTCCGCACGGGGCGGCGCTGGACCACGAGGATGGACCCGGGCACCGCGCGCGAGCTGCTGGCCGCGGTGACGTCGGGGCCGGCGTTCGACACGCTGGACGACTTCACGCTGTCGACGCCGAGCCTGGAGGACGTGTACCTGGCGCTGGGCGGACGGCACGAAGGGCTGGTCAAGGGATGAGCGGGGGAGCGGCGGGCCGCGCCGTCGTCGTGCGCGGCCGCGGTGCGGGCCGTGGTGCCGGGGAGGCGGGCGCGTGAGTCAGACCCTCGGGCGTTCCTCGGCCGCCGGGAGCGACGCCGAGCCGCTGGCGGCGGCGACGCCGCTGTGGGCCGGGCTCGCCGCCGTGTACCGGGCGCAGCTGTCGCGGGTGCGCGTCTCGCGCGTGCCGCTGCTGTTCGTCGCGGTCTTCCAGTCCGTCGGGATCATGATCCTGATGCGCGGCGTCGTCGACACCGGCTCCGACAGCGCGCGTGAGGCGGTCGTCGCAGGCTCCAGCGTGCTGGTCGTGGCGTTTGTGGCACTGAACCTGCTCGCCCAGCACTTCGGGGCGCTGCGGGCCGCCAACGCGCTCGACTACTACCTGACGCTGCCGGTGCGCCCCGCCGCCGTGGTGCTGGGCATCGCCGCGGCGTACGCCTCGTTCACGCTGCCCGGCGCGGTCGTGACGGCCGTCATCGGCGCGCTGATGTTCCAGCTGCCGCTGGCCAACCTGTGGGCACTGCTGCTGGTCGTACCGCTGTCCGGGGCCGCGCTGGCCGGTGTCGGGGCGGTCTGCGGGCTGCTCTCGCCGCGCCAGGAACTCGCGACGCTGCTCGGACAGTTGGGCATGTCGGCGGCGCTGCTGCTCGGCATCATCCCGGCGGACCGCATGCCGATGGTCGTCGAGTGGGGCCGCGACGTGCTGCCGTCCTCGTACGGGGTCGACGCGTTCATCGCCACCTACGGCACCCCGGACTGGGCGGCGTTCGGCGCGGACCTCGCGGTGTGCGCCGCGGTCGGTGTCGCGATGCTGAGCCTCGCGACCTGGGCGTTCCGGCGCACCGCGCGGGGCTGACCGGCCCGGCTCAGGCCCCCCCGACCGCACCTCCGACACCCCGCCGGGATCCGGCAACCCGACGACGAGCATGGGACGCTGACTGTATGACGTCGCCCTGGCAGTTCGACCAGAACCCTGCCGCAGCCGCTGCCGGTGACCCCGACGGCCCCGTCGGCGGTCCGCCGCAGCAGCCCGGTCCGGCGCCCGCCGGCGGGCCCGCGGCCTGGTGGAAGGCCGGCAAGGGCGACATCCTGGCGGGCCTCGTGGTCCTGGCCGTGTGCCTCGTCGCCGCGGTCGCGGCCGGCGCCGTCTGGCACGCGCTCGCGCCGGACATGCCGCGCGTCGTCGTCAACCACAACGTGTACGACACCCCGCAGACCCCGGTCGAGGGCGAGGTCGCGCGCGACGGCTGGTTCGCGGTCGTCGGCGTGGTGACCGGTCTGCTGATCGCCGCGGCGGTGTTCTGGAAGGGCCGCAGGCACGGCATCGGCGTCGCGGTCGCTCTGGGCCTCGGCGGGCTGCTGGGCTCGTACGTCGCGTACAAGGTCGGCGCGGCGCTGGGCCCCGACACGTTCGGCGACCAGCTCAAGTCGCTCGACGGCCGGCACGACTTCGACGAACCGCTGCGGATCCAGGCGATGGGCGTGCTGTACCTGTGGCCGATGGCGTCGCTGGTGCTCTACATCTTCCTGTACGCGGCGTTCGGGCCGCGCGACGCCGCGCAGAAGCAGCTGGGCGGCTGGCCGCCCCGCGGATACGCGCAGCAGCCCGGGACCCCGCAGCCGGGACCGTGGCAGTTCCCGGGGGCGGGGCAGCCGGGGCCGCAGCAGAACGGCGGCTTGCCGGGCGGCACTCGGCCCGGGGCCGGACCGGGCCACGGCGAGGACGCGCCGCCCGCGGCGGGCGACGGCCCCGATCTGACGAAGCGCGCCGAGTAGCGCCTTCGCCGGGCCCGCGGCGCTCGCGTCAGGCCCTGCCGATCGCCGCGGTCACCGCGCCCGTCATCCGTACGAGGTCGGCCGCCGCCAGTTCGATCTCCAGGCCGCGGCGGCCCGCCGACACGAACACCGTCGGGTGTGTCAGCGCGCTCGCGTCGACCACCGTCGCCAGGCGGCGCTTCTGCCCCAGCGGGCTGATGCCGCCCACGACGTAGCCCGTAGCGCGTTCCGCCGCCGCCGGGTCGGCCATCGCCGCCTTCTTGCCGCCGACCGCCGCGGCGAGCGCCTTCAGGTCGAGCTTGCCGGCGACCGGCACCACGCCGACCGTGAGGGCGCCGTCGACGTCCGCCAGCAGCGTCTTGAAGACCCGCTCGGCCGGCACGCCGAGCGCCGCGGCCGCCTCCTCGCCGTACGACGCCGCGTCCGGGTCGTGCGTGTACGCGTGCACGGTGTACGCGGCCCCGTCCCGGGTCAGCGCCACCGTCGCCGGCGTGCCCTTGCCGCCCTGCCCGGCCTTGCCCTTCGCCACGGAGGATTCCTTCTTCTGCGTCCGCTTCGTCTGCTTCGTCTGTTGCGTCCGCGCTAGTTCGGTTCGACGCCCTGCTTGACCAGCTCCACCGCGGGGAGCGACCGCAGGTGCGCCAGCAGCGCGTTCTCGCGCCGCAGCAGGCGCAGCTCGCCGCGCAGCCGCGCCGTCGCGTCGGGGGCCTCCAGCAGGTCCTGCTTGTCCGGCAGGTCCAGCACCATGGCGGCGGCCACCAGGTAGGACAGCACACCCGGGTCGTCCGGCAGCTCCGGCATCTCGACCGCGCTGCGGCCCTGCGTGCCCAGCAGCCGCCGCTGGTACTCGGCGAACGCACGGGCGACCGCGAGCCCGAGGGCCTGCGCGTTGTCGCCCTTCGGCTCCTCGACGGGCTCGACCTCGCCGACCAGGTACGGGCCCGAGTCGTCGACCGAGAGCAGGCGGAACCGCGCGGCGCCCGTGGCCACCACGTCGAACCGGCCGTCGGCGTGCGGCCGGATGGACGCCACCTCGGCGGTGCAGCCGACCGCGTACACGGCCTCCGCCGCGTCGACCGGGAGCTCGCCGACCTCGCGGCCGGTCCGCAGCGCGACCACGCCGAACCGGCGCTCGCCCTCCGGCAGCGCGATCAGGTCGCGGGCCAGGCGGCGGTAGCGCTCCTCGAAGATGTTCAGGGGCAGGACAAGACCCGGATACAGCACCGAGTTGAGGGGGAACAGCGGGAGCCGGTCGGTCACGGGACCAAAGCCTATCGGCGTCCACGGCGCGGTTTCGGCTGAGTTTCACCAACCTGGGGCCGGTGCGCGGGCAGGTGCCTCCCACCCGCGCGGGGCGTGTCCGTCACGCGCGGTTGAGCACCCGGGTCGCGCCGGCCGCCGCCGCACCCGCCAGCACCCACCCGAGCACCACGAGCGTGTACGCCACCCATTGCGCCCAGCCGCCCGGATCCCACGCGTTCTCCTGCCCGAACGACACCACCGGGAGCAGCAGGTCCAGCGTGTAGAAGAAGGCGTTCCAGTGCGGTGCCTCGTCCGCCTTGAGCGGGCTCGGCCGGTCGACCGAGAACGCCGCCGTGCCGACCGCGATCAGCGCGAGCAGCCAGCAACAGGGCCCGGGTGGGGCGGTAGCCGTACCCGATCGCGACGTCCTGCACGACGCCCCACACCCGGCCCGGCCAGCGCAGTGTCTCGCGGTTGCGGCGCTGCTTGGCGAGCAGCACGCCGCGGGCGTCCTCGTCCTGGCCGGACGCGCGGAAGGCCGCCGCCAGCTGCTCGTACGGCTGCGGCTCGTACTCCGGCGTCGCGTCCGCCAGCCAGGCCAGGCGCTCGCGCAACGGAATCGGCTGCGAGGTGCGCAGCACGGCGTAGGTCATCCCGCCGATCGACGTCCGGCCCCGGCCGGGCCACGTGCCGGGCACGTCGGTCAGCGACCCCAACTGCGCGCCGCTCAGCAGGATCCGCCCCACTGGACGCGGTGCGATGTCCAGGTGCAGCGTGCGGGCCTGCACACGCCACATCGCCAGGGCCTCGTCCGGGTCCTCGAGCATGTGGGCGTTGCTGAACACGCAGCCGTCGCCTATGCGCGCGTCGTTGAGCCGGATCGACCCGGTCGCGTGGAAGCGGTCGCTCATGTGCAGCGACTGCTCGACGAACATCGCGGCGCCGTCGAACGCGAGATGGCGGTAGCCGCGGCTGTCCAGCCCCTCGGGGGCGTCGAGCCGCGCCCCGAAGAACGTCGCCCGGCCGCCGATCCGGGCGCTGCGCAGGCTCACCGTGCCGCTCGCGTGGAACCCGTTGTGCGCGCTCAGGTCGCGCTCCACCTGCAACCCGTCGCCCGAGACCGACCGGCCGTCCCGAAGCCGCCCGATCCGCGAGCCGTGCAGCACCAGGTCGGTGCCGATCCGCGCGTCGATGAGCACGACGCCGTCCGCCACCCGCGTCGTCGTCAGGCACAGGTCCCCGTCGGTGCGCAGCCGCCGGGCCCGCACGGCCGCGACCACGCACCCGATGAGCCGCACCGTGCCGGCCACCGCGTCGTTGAGGATGAGCCGGCCTTCCAACCGGCAGCCGCGCAGGTCCACGTACGCGTCGACCCGCGTCCCGCGCAGCACAAGGTCGCCGACCACCCGCGCCCCGACGAGCTCCAACGCCGGCATCCGCCCCGGCTCCGGCTCCGGCCCGTTCACCAGCAGCCGTGCCAACACCTCGGCCCGCACCGTCCGTTCGGGCCCCCAGTCGGCCCCGAGCCCCTCCGCCGGCAACGGCCAGTCCAGCGAGAACCCGAGCCCGCCGCCCTGGAAGTCGCACGGCTCCCCGCGCCGGTACGCCTCCCAGACCCGCCGCTCGGCGTCCGTCAGATCCCCCGGGATCCCGGTCATGCGCGCCCCCGTGTGTCCGTGCCCACTCCCGGACGGCATTGTGCCGTGTGACGCACGAGTCCGGCGTGCCCCGTGGGGCGGGTGTGCTCTCGCCGCCGCCCGCGTCTCAGCACCCGACACGCCGCAGCCCGGATCCAGGCCCCTCCCTACACTGGGACAGGTGATCTCCCGTATTGATCTGCGCGGCGCCGCCGGGCGGGCTGTCCTGGACAGCCCCGCGGCCCTGCGCGACGTGATGCCTCGTGCCGAGTTCGACGTCGAGGCGGCCCTGGAGAAGGTCCGCCCGATCTGCGACGACGTACGCCATCGCGGGGTCGAGGCGCTGATCGAGATCACGGAGCGCTTCGACGGGGTCCGCCTCACCGACATCCGCGTGCCCGCGGACGCCATCGCCACGGCGCTCGTCGAGCTCGACCCGAAGGTGCGGGCCGCGCTCGAGGAGACCATCCGCCGCGCCCGGATCGTGCACCGCGACCAGCGGCGCACCGACGTGACCACGCAGGTCGCGCCCGGCGGCACCGTCACCGAGCGGTGGGTGCCGGTCGAGCGGGTCGGCCTGTACGTGCCGGGCGGCTTGGCCGTCTACCCGTCGTCCGTCGTCATGAACGTGGTGCCCGCCCAGGAGGCCGGCGTCGCGTCGCTGGCCGTCGCGTCCCCGCCGCAGCGCGAGTTCGGCGGCCTGCCGCACCCGACCATCCTGGCCGCGTGTGCGCTGCTCGGCGTCGACGAGGTCTACTCCGTCGGCGGCGCCCAGGCGATCGCGATGTTCGCGTACGGCGCCGGCGCCTGCGCGCCCGTCAACCTCGTCACCGGCCCCGGCAACATCTACGTCGCGTCCGCCAAGCGCCTCCTCAAGGGCCGCATCGGCATCGACTCCGAGGCCGGCCCCACCGAGATCGCGGTGCTCGCCGACGCCACCGCCGACCCCGTGCACGTCGCCTCCGACCTGATCAGCCAGGCCGAGCACGACACCCTCGCGGCGTCCGTCCTGGTCACCGACTCCGAGGAACTGGCCGACGCGGTCGACGCCGAGCTCAAGGCCCAGGTCGCCGCGACCAAGCACACCGAGCGCGTCACCACCGCGCTGTCGGGCCGGCAGTCCGGCACCGTCCTGGTCGACTCGGTCGACGACGGCCTCAAGGTCGTCGACGCGTACGCCGCCGAGCACCTGGAGATCCAGACCGCCGACGCGGCCGCCGTCGCCGCGCGCGTCCGCAACGCCGGCGCGATCTTCGTCGGCGCCTACGCGCCCGTCTCCCTCGGCGACTACTGCGCCGGCTCCAACCACGTGCTGCCCACCGGCGGCTGCGCGTGCCACAGCTCCGGCCTGTCCGTGCAGTCCTTCCTGCGCGGCATCCACGTCGTCGACTACACCCGCGACGCGCTCGCCGAGGTCGCCCACCACGTCGTGACGCTCGCCGAGGCGGAGGACCTGCCGGGCCACGGCGCGGCCGTCAAGGCCCGATTCGGCTGGAGTGTGCCCCAGTGACGCAGATCGACGACCTGCCCGTCCGCGACGAACTCCGCGGCCAGTCGCCCTACGGCGCCCCGCAGCTCAACGTGCCGGTGCTGCTCAACACCAACGAGAACCCGTACCCGCTGCCCGACGCGCTCGTCGACCGCATCGCCGAACGCGTCGCCGACGCCGCCCGCGAGCTCAACCGCTACCCCGACCGGGACGCCGTCGAGCTGCGCACCCGGCTGGCCGCGTACCTGTCCGAGACCGGCGGCGTGACGCTCGCCACCGGCAACGTGTGGGCGGCCAACGGCTCCAACGAGATCATCCAGCAGCTGCTGCAGGCCTTCGGCGGCCCCGGCCGCAGCGCCATCGGCTTCGACCCGTCGTACTCGATGCACGCGCTGATCGCCCGCGGCACCGGCACCGCCTGGATCTCGGGCCCGCGCCGCGACGACTACTCCGTCGACGTCGAGGCGGCCGTCGCCGCCATCGCCGAGCACCGGCCCAACGTGGTCTTCCTGTGCTCGCCGAACAACCCCACCGGCACCGCGCTCGACGGCTCCGTCGTCGAAGCCGTGTACGACGCCGCGCAGGCCGCCCGGCCCTCGCTCGTCATCGTCGACGAGGCGTACGTCGAGTTCTCGCACCACGCCTCGCTCCTGACGCTGCTCGACGGCCGGCCGAACCTCGTCGTCACGCGCACCATGTCCAAGGCCTTCGGCGCCGCGGGCCTCCGGCTCGGCTACCTCGCCGCCGACCCGGCCGTCGTCGACGCGGTGCAGCTGGTCCGACTGCCGTACCACCTCTCGGCGGTCACCCAGGCGACCGCGATCGCGTGCCTGGAGCACACCGAAACGCTGCTCGGCTACGTCGCCGAACTCAAGGCGCAGCGCGACCGCCTCGTCGCCGAACTGCGCGGCATGGGCTGCGAGGTCACCGAGTCCGACGCGAACTTCGTCCAGTTCGGACGCTTCGAGGACACGCACGCGGTGTGGCAGGCCGTCCTCGACCACGGGGTCCTCATCCGCGACAACGGCGTGCCGGGGATGCTGCGGGTCACCGCGGGGACCGACGCCGAGAACACCGCGTTCCTCGACGCGATGCGCGCCGTACTGAAGGAGATCGCTTAATGGCTCGGATCGGCCGCGTCGAGCGCGCCACCAAGGAGACGTCCGTCCTCGTCGAGGTGAACCTCGACGGAACCGGGCGGGTCGACGTCACGACGGGCGTCGGGTTCTTCGACCACATGCTCGACCAGCTCGGCAAGCACGGTCTGTTCGACCTCACCGTCAAGACCGACGGCGACCTGCACATCGACTCCCACCACACCATCGAGGACACCGCCCTCGCCCTCGGCGCCGCCTTCAAGCAGGCCCTCGGCGACAAGGCCGGCATCCGCCGTTTCGCCAACGCCTCCGTCCCGCTGGACGAGGCCCTCGCCCAGGTCACGGTCGACCTGTCGGGCCGCCCCTACCTCGTGCACAGCGAGCCGGAGGGCATGGCGCCGATGATCGGCACCGCCTACGACACGACCCTGACGAGGCACATACTCGAGTCGTTCGTGGCCCAGGCGCAGATCTGCCTCCACGTGCACGTCCCCTACGGCCGCAACGCCCACCACATCGTCGAGGCCCAGTTCAAGGCCCTGGCCCGCGCCCTGTCCGACGCCTGCGTGATCGACCCCCGCCGCGCGGGCGTGATCCCGTCCACGAAGGGCGCGCTGTAAGGATGGGCCAGTCGTACCAGCACATCCTGGTGCGGGCGCCGGTCGAGGACGTGCTCCGCGATGTGCGACCCGACGACGAGGGCTGGGTGTTCCCGTTGCCGGGCGGCTCCACCGTGCTGTTCATGGACGAGCGCGAGCAGAACCTCGACGAGGAGGCGGCCCGGCTCAGCGCGGCAGGCGGCCCGGACACCATGACCGTCGGGGTGATCACCTCCGACCGGTTGCTCATGAACGTCTACAGCAACGGCGAACTCGTTCACGAGTACGACTCGGAACCGCACACCGACCGGCCGATGGAGCCGGACGCGATGCTCGTCCTCCGCTACACGGACGACGGCACCGAGGTCGACTGGGACGCAATCCCGACGATCGGCGCGGACCCGGACTGGTTCCTGCCGTTCGGCGTCGCGAACGCCGACCGCGACACCCTCGTCGACGCGCTGACCAAGCGCTCCCTGTCCGCGGAGGGACAACACGCCCACCTGTTGTTCGCGCTCGGCCTACCGGACGCGATCATGACCGGCGGCCACTACATCAAGTACGGCATCGAGATCGGAAACCCCCACGAGTACGAGCGGCTCGCCGACGCGATCGCGTTCGGCGACGCCCCTCCGATCCCCGAGCCAGTCCCCGAGCCCGAGTTCAGGCCGTGGCGGCTCACTACCCCATCCGAACTACACGAAGGCACCCCATGAGCGGCGGTTCCGTAGCATTCATCGCCGTCGGGTTGTTTCTCGCCGGCGGGGTCATCTCGTTCGTCAAGCAGGGCGTGTCGAAGAGTGTCGTCGCGGTGCTGGGTATCGGTGCGGTGTTGTGCATCGCCGCCGGTCTGCTGCGCCTCTAAGCCGTACCGAGTCAGGGACTACGTCATGAAGAAGGTCGTCATCCTCGACTACGGGTCGGGGAACCTCCGGTCGGCCGAGCGCGCGGTGGCGCGGCTCGGGGTGGAGGTCGAGGTCACCGCCGACTACGAGCGCGCGCTCAACGCGGACGGGCTGGTCGTGCCCGGCGTCGGGGCGTTCGCGGCGTGCATGGCCGGGCTGAAGGCGGTGCGCGGGGAGCGGATCGTGGACCGGCGGCTGGCCGGCGGGCAGCCGGTGCTGGGGATCTGCGTCGGGATGCAGATCCTGTTCGAGCGCGGTGTCGAGCACGGGGTGGAGACCGCCGGGTGCGACGAGTGGCCGGGCACCGTGGAGCGGCTCGAGGCGCCGGTGGTTCCGCACATGGGGTGGAACACGGTCGACGCGCCCGAGGACACCGTGCTGTTCAAGGGGATCGACGCGGACACCCGGTTCTACTTCGTGCACTCGTACGGTGTCCGCAAGTGGGAGATGGAGCCGTCCGACGCCATCGCGCCGCCGCTCGTCACCTGGACGACGCACGGCTCGCCCTTCATCTCGGCCGTCGAGAACGGCTACCTGTCCGCCACCCAGTTCCACCCCGAGAAGTCCGGCGACGCCGGGGCCGAGGTGCTCCGCAACTGGCTTGCCACCCTCTGACCACTCCGAAGGACCGTTGAGACATGAGCGAGACCCGTCGCCTCGAACTGCTGCCCGCCGTCGACGTCGCCGACGGCCAGGCCGTCCGCCTCGTGCAGGGTGAGGCGGGTTCCGAGACCTCGTACGGCGACCCCCTGGCCGCCGCGCTGGCGTGGCAGAACGCGGGCGCCGAGTGGGTCCACCTGGTGGACCTGGACGCCGCGTTCGGCCGCGGCTCGAACCGTGAGCTGCTCGCGGACGTGATCGGCAAGCTGGACGTGCAGGTCGAGCTGTCCGGTGGCATCCGCGACGACGCCTCCCTGGAGGCCGCGCTCGCGACCGGCTGCCGCCGCGTGAACCTGGGCACCGCGGCGCTGGAGAGCCCGGACTGGGTGCGTTCGGCGATCGCCCGGCACGGCGACAAGATCGCGGTGGGCCTGGACGTGCGCGGCACGACGCTGGCCGGCCGCGGCTGGACGCGCGAGGGTGGCGAGCTGTTCGAGGTGCTGGCCCGCCTGGACGCGGACGGTTGCGCCCGCTACGTGGTCACCGACGTCAACAAGGACGGCACGCTGACCGGCCCGAACCTGCAGCTGCTGCGCGACGTGTGCGCCGCGACCGACCGCCCCGTGGTGGCGAGCGGTGGCGTGTCGTCGCTGGACGACCTGCGCGCCATCGCCGAGCTGGTGCCGCTGGGCGTCGAGGGTTCGATCGTCGGGAAGGCGCTGTACGCCCAGGCGTTCACCCTCGAAGAGGCCTTGGAGGCGGTGTCCCGATGACGGGTTCGGCGCAGTCGGTGGAGCGGATCTCCTCGGGCGGTCCGTACGAGGACGTGGTCGGCTACTCGCGCGCGGTCGCCGCCGGCGACTTCGTGCTGGTGTCCGGGTGCACGAGCATCGTCGACGGTGTGCTGGTCGGCGAGGGCGACCCCTACGAGCAGGCGCTGGCCGCGTTCCGGGTCGCCGAGCAGGCGCTGAAGCAGCTCGGCCTGTCGCGCGCGGACGTGGTCCGCACGCGCATGTACCTCACGCACGCCCGTGACGCGGACGCGGTCGGGCGGGCGCACAAGGAGATGTTCGACGCGGCCCGCCCGGCCACGACGATGCTCGTGGTGGCCGGCCTGGTCGACTCGCGCATGCTGGTCGAGGTCGAGGTCGACGCCTACAGGGGGGCCAAGTGAGCCTCGCCGTACGGGTGATCCCGTGCCTGGACGTGGACGCCGGGCGCGTGGTCAAGGGCGTCAACTTCCAGAACCTGCGGGACGCCGGGGACCCGGTGGAGATGGCCCGCGTGTACGACGCCGAGGGCGCCGACGAGCTGGTCTTCCTCGACATCACGGCCTCGTCGGGCAGCCGCGAGACCACCTACGACGTGGTGCGCCGCACCGCCGAGCAGGTGTTCATCCCGCTGACGGTCGGCGGCGGCGTGCGCAGCGTGCAGGACGTCGACAAGCTGCTGCGCGCGGGCGCGGACAAGGTCGGCGTGAACACCGCCGCGATCGCCCGGCCCGAGCTGATCGCCGAGATCGCCGACCGGTTCGGCGCTCAGGTGCTGGTGCTGTCGGTGGACGCGCGCCGCTGCCCCGAGGGCGTGTCGACCGACTCGGGCTTCGAGGTGACGACGCACGGCGGCCGCCAGGGCACCGGCATCGACGCCGTGGCGTGGGCCGCTCGCGCGGCGGAGCTGGGTGCGGGGGAGATCCTGCTCAACTCGATGGACGCGGACGGCACGAAGGACGGCTACGACCTGGACATGACCCGTCAGGTGCGCGCCGCGGTGTCCGTCCCGGTGATCGCGTCGGGCGGCGCCGGCGCGCTGGAGCACTTCGCGCCGGCCGTCGAGGCGGGCGCGGACGCGGTGCTCGCGGCGAGTGTGTTCCACTTCGGCGACCTGCGGATCCCGCAGGTCAAGGACGAGCTGAAGGCCGCCGGATACCCGGTGCGGTGACGCGGCTTCCGGACACCACCTGACCGGCGCGTTTCGGGGACTCCCGGAGTGCGCCGGTCGGCGTTTGCGACGACGCTGGTCGCATGAACGATCTCGGAGAGTTCGGCGGCGGTCTCGACAGCCAGTCGCCCGTCCTGGTGGTCACGACGAACGAGGCGCCGGGCTACCGCGTCGACCGGGTGATCGGCGAGATCTTCGGACTGACGGTGCGGTCCCGGCACATCGGCAGCCAGATGGGCGCGGGCCTGAAGTCGCTCGTCGGCGGCGAGCTGCGGGGCCTGACCAAGACGCTGGTGGAGAGCCGCAACGAGGCCATGAACCGGCTGATCGAGCAGGCGCGGGCGCGCGGCGCTAACGGCGTGCTGATGATGCGGTTCGACGTGACGGACGCGGCGGGCAACGGCACCGAGGTGTGCGCGTACGGCACGGCCGTCGTGCTGAGCCGCTCCGCGTAGCCGTGGCGGACCGGCCCGGTTCGGCTCGTACCGGTCTAGGCGTCCAGGTAGTTCGTGGCGAGCATCGCGAAGAGCGCGACGGCCACGAGCACGCGGTAGACCGCGAAGCCCTTGATGGTGTGCTTGGACACGAACTTGAGCAGCCAGGCGACCGAGGCGTAGGCGACGACGAACGACACCGCGGTGCCGACGACGAGGGATACGAGCTTGGTGTCGCCGCCGGTAGCGTCCTTGAGCTCGTAGAGCCCCGCGCCGGTGAGTGCCGGGATGGACAGGAAGAACGACAGCCGGGTGGCGGCGACGCGGTCGAGGCCGCGCAGCAGCGCGGTGGAGATCGTCGCTCCGGACCGCGAGAAGCCGGGGAACAGCAGCGCGAGGATCTGCGAACTGCCCACCCACATGGCGTCCTTGAGGGTGACCTCTTCCTCGCCGCGGCGGCGGGCCCGGTTGCTGCCGCCGCCCGAGGCCTCGGCGTACCACATGACGACCGACCCGGCGATGAGCGAGCCGGCGACCACCCACAGGCTGGCCAGCGGGCCGTCGATGAGCTTCTTCGCGGCGAGGCCGACGACGACGATGGGTATCGTCGCGAAGATGATCCACCACGCGAACTTGTAGTCGCGTTCCTCGCGGCGGTCCTTGTGGATCAGGCCGCCGAACCACGCGCCGACGATCCGGGCGATGTCCTTGAAGAAGTAGACGAGGACGGCCGCGATCGCGCCGACCTGGATGACGGCGGTGAAGCCGACCACCGACTTGTCGTCGACGTCGATGCCGAGGATGCCCTCGAAGATCTTCAGGTGCCCGGTGGAGGAGACCGGCAGGAACTCCGTGAGGCCTTCGACGACGCCCAGAATGACCGCGTCCAGGACGCCGATGCTCGAACTCACTGAAGGACGTCTCCTCGACGGACTGATGGATGACCGATGGATCCTTCCAAAGCCCGGTGAACGGAGCAAGGCGGCGAGGTCAAAGGTCTGCCAGGTGGATCCGAAGCGAAAATTGCGAAAGAGTTATTGCGAAAGATATTTTTCGGATCTAGTCTCGGGGCGTGCCGAACTTCCACGAATCCCCGTTCACGCGTGATGCGGAGGCCCTCAAGGTCTTCACCCATCCGCTGCGCGTGCGGATCTTCCGGCTCGTGTACAGCGAGGGCCCGCTGACCGCGTCCGCGCTCGCCCCGATGGTCGACGCGACGCCGTCGCTGGTCAGCTACCACCTGCGGACGCTCGCGAAATACGGCTACATCGGCGAGGACCCCGAGGCGTCGACCGACGGGCGGGAGCGGTACTGGCGCGCGTTGAAGGACCTGCGCTTCACCACCGCCGACTTCGCCGACGACCCCGCCGGCGCCGAGGCCGCCTTCACCGTGGCCGGCGTGCTGCAAGCCGACTCGACCCGGATGTTCCGGGAGGCCATGGCGAGGTTGCGCGACATGAGCCCCCCGTGGCAGGACGCCGCTTTCGGCGCGCACCCCACGCTCCGCCTCACCGCCGCGGAACTCCAGAGCCTGTTCGAGGACTTGATCGAGGTCGTCGACCGCTACCGGGACCGCCCGGAGAGCACCGAGGACGGCGAGCCGCGTGAGCGCGTCCTCCTCCAGATGCTCGGCTTCCCGTACCAGCCGTGAACCCTCCTCCACCGCCCCGCGAGGTGACCGTGAACCGCCCGTCACGCACCACCGCACAGCCCGCGCCCACCGCCCACGAGGCACCCACCGCCCCCAAACCCCGCCGCGGCCCCGGACCGGCCGTCGTGCGCTGGCTGTTCGCGTTCGGGGCGTCGATCATCGGCGACCAGATCTGGTTCCTCGCCCTGTCGTGGAGCGCCGTCGAGCAGGCCGGCGCCGCCGCCGCGGGCGTCGTGGTGACGCTTGGGACGCTGCCGCGCGCCGCGCTGATGCTGCCCGGCGGCGCGATAGCCGACCGGTTCGGGGCCCGCCGCATCGTCATCGGCAGCGACCTCGTCCGCTGCGTGACGATGGCCGTGGCCGCCGCGCTGCTCGTCTTCGCGTCCCCCGGGATCGGCCTCCTCGCCGCCGTGGCACTGCTGTTCGGCGCGGTCGACGCCCTGTTCATGCCGGCCGTCGGCGCGCTGCCCGCCACCCTCACCACCCGCGACCAGTTCGCCCGCGTCCAGGGGCTGCGCAGCCTCGTCACCCGCATCGCGTCCATCGCCTCCGCCCCGGCCGGCGGCATCGCGCTGGCCCAGGGCGGCGCCGGCACCGCGCTCACCGTCAGCGCCGTGCTGTTCGGCGGCTCGCTCGTGCTGCTGTGGCGGCTCCGGCCGGTGGCGACGGAACCCGTCGCCACCTCGGACGCCGCACCGGAGCCGGGCGACGAGCGCGGCGAGGACAGCACGGCAGGGGAGCCCCACGAGGCCGCCGGCACCGAGGGCCACGGCATCCGCGCGGGCCTGCGCTACGTGTGGTCGGTCCCCGTCCTCAAGTGCCTCGTCCTCATCGGCCTGATCTCCGAGCTCGGCTTCAGCGCCCCCATGAACCTCGGCCTCGCGCTGCTGTCCCAGGACCGCGGCTGGGGCCCGGGCGGCCTCGGCCTGCTGCTCGGCGCATGGGGTGTGGGCGCGGTCGCCACCGGCCTGGTGCTGTCGGTCCGCGGCCACGTGCCGCACGCCGGCCGCGTGCTGATCGCCTGCTTCGCGGTCGGCGGGGTCGGCACGGCCGTCATGGGCTACGCCCCGAACCTCGCGGTGGCCGTCGCCGGCTCCGTCGTGCTCGGCCTCGCCAGCGGGTTCGTCGGCACCGTCGCGGGGGCGCTGCTGCAGACCACCGCGGAGACCCGCATGCTCGGCCGCGTCGTCGCGCTCCAGATGCTCTGCGCGGTCGGCGTCATCCCGATGAGCTACCCGCTCGCCGGCCTGCTCGCCGGAGCGGCGGGCCCGGCCGCCGTGTTCGGGGTGGGCGCGGTGCTCGGGCTCGTGGCGGCGGTCGCCGCCACGCTCGCCCCGGCGCTGCGCCGTGCGGAGCTGCCCCGGCCCGACACCGCGTGACCGGGCCGGGGCGGCGCCTCACAGCCCGGTCGGCGCCTCGCGCAGCTTCCGCACCGCGTCCTCGTCGCCCTCGACGGTGACCAGCGCCTGGTCCTTGCGCCCGTACACGAACAGCAGCAGCTCCGCGGGCGGGCCCGCCACCGTCACCACCGGCTCGCCCTTGCGGACCCGCGTCGGCTTCGCCTCGTCGGCGGTGTCGGTGCGGCGCAGCTCGACCCCGACCGGCACCTTGCGCAGCATCAGGCGCGCGCCGGCCCGGACCCGCTTCCACAGGAACTCGGTCAGGCCCGGTTCGAGGTCGCGCGGTTTGAAGTCGGGCCGCGCCCGGCGCACGTCCTCGAGGTGGACGAAGTACTCCATGGTGTTGGCCGCCGCGTCGACGCCCGGTATCCCGAACAGCGACAGTCGCGGGGGGCCGGTGCGCACCAGGTGCACCAGCTCGTCGTACGGCTGGGCGGCCTTCGCCAGCCGGACCTTGTCGGTGTACCCGGCCAGCGGCTTGAACATGATCCCGGGCGACGAGTCGGGCCGTCGCTCGCGGACCACCAGGTGCGCGGCCAGGTCGCGCGTCGTCCAGCCCGCGCACAGCGTGGGGGCGTCGGGGCCGACCTGGGCGAGGAGGTCGGCGAGCGCGGCGCGTTCCGTACGGGCGTAGGAAGCCATGCGCGCATCGTTCCGGCGCCCGCCGCCCAGGTCAAGGCTCGCGCCGTGGCGCCCGCCACGGCCGAGCGTTCCCGGCCACACCGGGCGCGCAGGAGAGGGGCGGGAGAGGGGCGGGAGCGAAGCGACCGGGAGGAGGCGGGAGCGAAGCGACCTCGAATATGGGCGGTGGGGGCGACGGGTGGGCGGTGGGGGCGACGGGCGGGTCAGACCCCGGCGTTGACGTCCTGGTGCGCGCTCATCCAGCGCAGCACGTCCGGCAGCAGCGCGACCCACGTCTTGAAGTTGTGCCCGCCGGTCGGCAGCACCAGCTGGTCGGCCTTGGTCGGGGCCTTCACCTTCTTGAGGAAGTCCTGCGTGTCCCCGTAGTTCTCCTCGTCGAGGCTGGTGGTCAGCAGCAGGTTGACCGGCGGCGGCGCGACGTTGTCCAGCCGCCACATCAGGTCCTGGCTGTTGCGGAACTCCTTGCTGCCGCCGTACAGGTCGCCGGTGTCGCCGTCCTTGGGCGCGCCGTACGAGCCGGACAGCGACGCCCCGGCGCCGATCCGGTCCGAGTTGAGCATGGCCAGCTTCAGCGAGCAGTAGCCGCCCGTCGAGTCGCCCATCATTCCCCACGCCTTGCTGCCGGGCGCGACGCGGAAGTTCGTGCGGATCGCCTCGGGCAGGTCCTGGCTGAAGAAGGTGCCGGACTGGGGGCCCGCGGGCACGTCGGTGCACTCGGTGTCGCGGCCGGACGTCTGGGACGGGCGCAGCATGACGTAGATGGTCGGCTGGACGCGCCCGGCGTTGATCTCGTTGGCCGCGATCTTCGGCAGGTTCAGACGGGTGATCAGGTTGCGCGCGTCACCCGGATAGCCGGTCAGCACGACCGACACGGGGAACCTGCGGTCCTTGAACTGCGGCTGGAAGTACTGCGGCGGCAGGTACACGAAGCCGCTCGTGTCCAGGCCGCTGCGCCGGCCGATGACGTCGATGCCGACGATCTGGCCGGCCGCCTCCGGGTTGCCGCCGTTGGGGACGTCGACCGACTCGGTCCCCTTGAGGTTGATCAGCTTGACCGGGCCGTCGCCGCCCGCGCCCGCGTGCAGCTTGGGCTTGCCGGTCTTGCCGAGCAGGTCGTCCCACGACGTGTAGAAGAGGTAGTACCGGTTGCCGACGACGCCCAGCAGCGCGAGCAGCACCACCTGGGTGAGCGCGAGTGCCGATATTCGGCCCAGCACGGGACGCCATCCGCGCCCGGCGAGCTTCGGCCACAGCCACACGACCGCGACCAGCAGTCCGATGGCCAGCAGCCCCAAGACGCCGATGAGGCTCCTGCTGGTCAGTCCCACGTGTCCTGTCCCCTGTGATCAATGAATCGGATTTTTCGGGGCAGAACGTCATCAACCCGCGTTGATCTATTGTGCCCTCGCGTAACCACAACGCATCCCGTAGGGGGGTTGGTTGCACCGCCATCTGGCGTACGCCACCCGGTGCCGGGGAATGCGCGCGGGCTGGTCACACTTGTGAACACCAGATGACACAGCTGTTCTGCGGCCCCGAAAGCGAGCCTGTGTGACCCAGCAGTCCGGCCAGAAGACCGACAGGGACGTGCTCATACGCGGTATGCGCGTGCTGGGCGTCGCCATTCGCGAGGAACCGCGCATCTTCGCGGCCGCCGTCGGCGCCAGCGCCCTGTACGGCGCCACCACCGTCGCGTCCGCCCTCATCCTCGGCCAGGTCACCGACCGCGTGATCGTCCCGGCGTTCCGCGACGGCGAGACCACCGCCGGCGCGTTGACCGCGGCCTTCCTGGTGATCTTCGGCATCGCCGTCCTCAAGGCGCTCAGCATCGTCGGCCGACGGCTGTGGGCCGGCGTCATGCAGTACCGCCTCCAAGCCACCTACCGGCGCCGCGTCACCCGCCAGTACCTGCGCCTGCCGCTGGCGTGGCACCACCGGCACCCCACCGGCGCGCTGCTGTCCAACGCGAACGCCGACGTCGAGGCCGCGTGGTACCCGATCGCGCCGCTGCCCATGGCCACCGGCGTCGTCGTCATGCTGGTGCTCGCCGCGGCCGCGATGCTCGCCACCGACTGGGCGCTCGCGCTGGTCGGCTTCGTCATCTTCCCCGCGATCTTCTTCCTCAACGTCGCCTACCAGCGTCGCCAGGGCCCGCTCGCGATGCGCGCGCAGGAACTGCGCGCCGACGTCAGCGCGATCGCCCACGAGAGCTTCGACGGCGCCCTGGTCGTCAAGACGCTCGGCCGCGAGAGCGAGGAGACCGCGCGCTTCGAGGCCGTCTCGCGCGAACTCGCCGAGGCCAACATCGCCGTCGGCCGGGTCCGCGCGGTGTTCGACCCGCTCCTGGAAGCGCTGCCGAACCTCGGCGTGCTGCTGGTGCTGCTGGCCGGCAGCGTCCGGATCTCCAACGGCGACCTCGAGGCCGGCGAACTCATCCAGGTCGCCTACCTGTTCACCCTCCTGGCCTTCCCGGTGCGGGCGATCGGCTGGCTGCTCGGCGACATGCCGCGCGCCATCGTCGGCTACGACCGCGTCCGGCACGTCCTGGACGCCGAGGGCGAGTCCGTCTACGGCGGGACCGTCGCCGACAAGACCGGGGCCGCCGGGCTGCAGGCCCGCGCCGTCCGGTTCGGCTACGTCGACGGCGCGGACGTCCTCAAGGACGTCACCTTCGACGTCGAGCCCGGCCGCACCGTCGCGGTCGTCGGCCCGACCGGGTCCGGCAAGTCCACGCTCGTGTCGCTGCTGGTCCGGCTCGTCGACCCGGCGAGCGGCGAGATCCTGCTGGACGGGACCGACCTGCGCGACTTCGCGCGCGGCGGCGTCGCCGCGTCCGCCGCTCTGGTGCCGCAGCAGGCCTTCCTGTTCGACGACACCGTGCGCGACAACATCACCCTCGGCATCGACGCCACCGACGAGGAGGTCCGCGCGGCGCTGCGCATCGCCCAGGCCGAGGACTTCGTCGACCGGCTTCCCCACGGCCTCGACACCAAGGTCGGCGAACGCGGCACCAGCCTCTCCGGCGGCCAGCGCCAGCGCGTCGCGCTCGCCCGCGCGCTCGTGCGCCGGCCCCGACTGCTGGTGATGGACGACGCGACGTCGGCCGTCGACCCGCGCGTCGAGGCGGCCATCCTCGCCGGACTCCGCAGCGGCGCCGACGCGCCGTCGACGGTGGTCGTCGTCGCCTACCGCAAGGCCACCATCGCGCTCGCCGACGAGGTCGTCTACATCGAGGACGGCCGCGTCGCCGCGCGCGGCACCCACACCGAACTGATCGACGGCTCGGTCGGGTACCGCCGCCTGGTCAACGCCTACGAGCGCGCTGCACGAGACCGCGAGCAGGACGCCGCCGCGCAGGACGCCCTGCAGGACGCCCACGAGGACGAGGAGGTCTCCGCGTGACCGTCGCAACCGCCCCGCCCGAGGCACCGGCCAAGACCGCCGACCCGCAGATCACCGAGCGCGAGTCCGGCTGGGCCGTGCTGCGCCGCGGGCTCGCGCTGTCGCCGGAGTTCACCCAGGGCCTCGCGGTCACGCTGCTGCTGGCCGCCCTCGCGACCGCCGGGCGCATCGTCGTGCCGCTGGCCGTCCAGCAGACCATCGACCACGGGCTGCGCGGCGACGACGGGCCCGACCTCGCCGTGGTCCGCTGGATGGTGATCGTCGCGGCGGCGGCCGTCATCGGCACGGCCGTCGCGTCGTACCTGATGAACGTGCGCGTCTACAACGCCAGCGAGCGCGGCCTCGTCACGCTGCGGGTGCGCGCGTTCCGGCACGTCCACGACCTGTCCACGCTGCACCAGCAGAGCGAGCGGCGCGGTTCGCTGGTCTCCCGCGTGACCGGCGACGTCGACACCATCACGCGGTTCATCCAGCAGGGCGGCCTGATGGTCATCATCAGCGCCGGACAGCTGGTCGTCGTCACCGCGCTGATGCTCGCCTACTCGTGGCAGCTCACGCTGCTGGTCTGGGCGTGCTTCGCACCGTTGTTCTTCACCCTCAAGGCGTTCCAGAAGCGCGTCGCCGCCGCGGCCGACGCCGTGCGCGTGCACACCGGCCGCATGCTCGGCGCCATCGCCGAACCCGTCGTCGGCGCCGCGGTCGTGCGCGCGCACAGCATCGAGGACCGCACCGCCGCCCGCATCGACGAGGCCATCGACGGGCACCGCGCGGCGCAGACCCGGGCGCAGACGCTCGTCGCGCTCACCTTCCCGATGGGCGAGGTCGCGGTCGGCGTCGCGAACGCGCTCGTGGTCGTCGTCGGCGTGCTGCTGGGCGTCGACAACCAGCTCACGCTCGGCGAACTCGTCGCGTTCCTCTTCCTCGTCACGCTGTTCGTCATGCCGGTGCAGTTCGGTGTCGAGGTGCTCAACGAGGCGCAGAACGCGCTCGCGGGGTGGCGCCGCGTGCTGGAGATCCTGGACGCCGAACCCGACATCGCCGACCCGGGGGAGGCCGGTACGGACCTGCCCCGCGGCCCCGTCGAGGTGCGGTTCGACCACGTCGACTACGCCTACCCCGACGGCCCGCGTGTGCTGCACGACGTCGACGTCACGCTGCACGCCCGTACCCGCGTCGCCGTCGTCGGCGAGACCGGGTCCGGCAAGACCACCTTCGCCAAGCTGCTCACCCGCATCGTCGACCCCGACGCCGGCCGGGTCCTGCTCGACGGGATCCCGCTCACCGGCGTGCGGTTCGCGTCGCTGCGCTCGCGCGTGGTGATGGTGCCGCAGGACGGCTTCCTGTTCGACGCGACCGTGCGCGACAACGTCCGCTACGGCCGCCCCGACGCCGACGACGAGGCGCTCGTCGCCGCGTTCGCCGACCTCGGGCTCGGCGACTGGCTCGGCCAGCTCCCGCTCGGCCTGGACACGCCGGTCGGCCAGCGCGGCGAGTCGCTGTCCGCCGGGGAACGCCAACTGGTCGCGCTCGCCCGCGCGTACATCGCCGACCCCGACCTGCTCGTGCTCGACGAGGCGACGTCCGCCGTCGACCCCGCCACCGAGGTCCGCATCCAGCGCGCGCTCGACGGCCTGACCCGCGGCCGCACCGCGGTGTTCATCGCGCACCGCATGTCCACCGCCGAATCCGCCGACGAGATCCTGGTGTTCGACCGCGGCCGGCTCGTCGAAAGGGGTCCGCACAGCGAACTCGTGCACGCGGGCGGGGCGTACGGGCGGCTGCACGCGTCGTGGGCGGCGCAGCAGAAGGCGCGCGGCTGACCGCTCCGGACGACACGCGAGGGGCCGGTCCCGAACGGGACCGGCCCCTCGTCGTGCGGCGCGCCGTTTACTTCTTCAGCGGCGCCGTGAGCTGCTTGCCGTCCTGGTAGTACCGGACCATGCACTGGACCTCGCGGTCGCCGCTGTTCCAGGTCTCCTGCGACGGATAGATGAAGTCGGGCCCCATCTGGTCGCCGTCCGGCTGCTTCGCCAGGACCGGGCGGACCGTGTCGTCGCACAGCGTGCCGGCCGCCTGCCGGGTCGCGTCCTCGCCCGCCCACGCGCCGTCCGGCAGGAAGAGGTTCCGCACGTGCTCGGCGTCGTGCGGCGAGGTGCACGACACCTTCCGCACGTCCTGCGTCCCGGGCGGGAACACCACGCAGTCGCCGGGGGTCATGCTGATCTTCTGCACCGTGTCGGCACCGGTGTCGGTGGGGCCCGGCGACGTCGCGGGACGGCTGGTGGTCGGGCTGGCCGACCGGGTCGTCGGCGACGAGCTCGGCGACGACGGCGAGCCGCTCGTCGACGGCCCGCCCGTGGTCGGCGTGTTGGTGGGCGTGTGGCTGCTCTTGGCCTCGTTGCCCTTGCCGCCGCCGAGACTCGTCACCAGGACGATGACGACGACCGCCACGACCGCGGCGGCGCCGACGATCCACGCGATCGCCTTGCCGTTGCCCCCGCCGCCGTTCGGAGGGCTGGGCGGGTAGCCGCCGGGCGGGCCGCCGAACCCGCCCGGACCGCTGCCGTACCCGCCCGAGCCCGGGCCGCCGCCCGGATAGCCCCCGCTGGGGCCGCCCGGATAGCCGCCGCCGTACTGGCCTCCGCCGTAGGGGCCGGCCGCACCCGGCGGCGGCGGGGGGCCGCTCGCACCGCCCGGATAGCCTCCGCCGTACCCAGGACCCTGTGTCGGCTCCTGTGGCCATCCCGATCCCGGGTACTGCGGACTGCTCATGCCGGCCCCTCCCAAACGTCAGCCGAGCTTCTTCGTGATCTTCGCGTCGCTCTGGTCGCTCACGAGGCAGGTGGCCTCGCGGTCGCCGAAGGTCCAGCCGTCGGACTGCGGGTACCAGTACTGCAGCGTGTACTTGGTCCGGTCCGTCTCCTTGGCCACCGTGCTCCGCAGCAGGGCCGAGCACTGCGAGTCGACCTGGTTCTCGATGTCCGTCTTCGACGGGTAGGTGGTGCCGGTCAGGTTGAAGTTCTTGAGCACCTGCATGTCGTGCGGCGTCGTGCACGCGACCTTGTCGACGTTCCCCGTGAGCGAGTCGTAGTTGATGCACTCGCCGGCCGCGACCTTGACGCTCTCCACCTGGTTCGGGCCGGTCGTCGTGGACGTCGGCGGCCGCGAGGTGGCCGTGCTGCTGCGCGTCGACGGGGCCGACGTGGTGCGGCTGGACGACGAGGTCGGCGTCGGCGTCGACGACGACGGGCCGTCGGTCGCGGTCAGCGTCGGCGACTTCGACGAGTTGGCGTTGTTCTTGTCGTCCTTGTTACCCCCCACCAGCAGCACCAGGGCGACGATGATGCCGCCTATCACCACCACGGCTCCGACGACCGTCAGGATCAACGGTCCCCGTCCCCCACCCTGCGGCGGTCCGGCCGGTCCGGGGAAGCCCCCGCCGCCGTACCCGCCGCCTCCGTAGCCGCCCCCGGGGTACTGCGGGCCGCCCGGGTACTGCGAGCCGCCGCCGGGCGGGCCGCTCGGGTACTGCGGTGCGCCGTACGACCCTCCTGAATACCCACCCGGGTACGTCGGTTGGTTCCCGTAGCCCGTGTCGGGCTGTTGTCCATAGCCGGGCGGGTAGCCCCCCTGCCCCGGCGGCGGCGGCATCGTCATGCGCAAAGCTTGCCTGATCGGGTGAACCTCCCGCGCGGGAGGTTCCCTCAAACAAGGTTTTACGCAATCATTCCGCGCCCACACGTCCGCCGGCCGGGCCGCGGACACCCCCGTCCACCCCGGCGCTGCCGGAAACCGACCCCGGCCGGTCTGCGAGAATGCCGGTCATGACCGGTGCCGCATCCGAACCCGTCCGCCCGACCGACCTCGACCCGGCCGTCGCCGCCCGTCTCAAGCGCGACGAGCACGGCCTCGTCGCCGCCGTCGCGCAGCAGTACGACACCGGCGAGGTCCTCATGGTCGGCTGGATGGACGACGAGGCCCTGCACCGCACCCTCACCACCGGCCGCTGCACCTACTGGAGCCGCAGCCGCAAGGAGTACTGGGTCAAGGGCGACACCTCCGGCCACACGCAGCGCGTCGTCTCCGTCGCCCTCGACTGCGACGGCGACGCCGTCCTGGTCAAGGTCGACCAGGCGGGCGCCGCGTGCCACACCGGCGACCGCACGTGCTTCGACGCCGACCAGCTGGCCGTCACCTTTCCGCCCGCCGAACCGTCCTGAACCGTACGAGCGCCCACCGCGTCCCGGGAGACCCCGCACCATGACCACCGGCACCGTCACCCCCGACCTCGAAGCGTTCCGCGGGCTCGCCCGGGACCTTCGCGTCATCCCCGTGACCCGGCGCTTCCTCGCCGACGGTGACACCCCGGTCGGGCTCTACCGCAAGCTCGCGGCGGAACGCCCCGGCACGTTCCTGCTGGAGTCCGCGGAGAACGGCCGCACGTGGTCGCGCTACTCGTTCGTCGGCGTCCGCAGCCGCGCCACCCTCACCGAGTCCGGCGGCGCGGCCCGCTGGCTCGGCGAACCGCCCGCCGGCATCCCACGCGAGGGCGACCCGCTCGAGGTCCTGCGCGCCACCGTCGAGGCCCTGCACACCCCGCACGACATCCCCGGCCTGCCGGACCTGCCGCCGCTGCACGGCGGCATGGTCGGCTACCTCGGCTACGACATCGTCCGCCGCCTCGAGCGGCTCCCCGAGCACGCCCGCGACGACCTGCGCGTGCCCGAGCTGATGATGATGCTCGCGACCGACCTCGCCGTCCTCGACCACGCCGACGGCACGGTGCTGCTCATCGCCAACGCGATCAACTGGAACGGCCTGGAGTCCGGCGTCGACGAGGCCTACCGCGACGCCGTCGCCCGGCTCGACGCGATGACCGCCGACCTGGCGCGGCCCGCCGACGGCACCGCGTCGTACGTCCAGGAGGGCGTCGAGCCGCGCTGGACCAGCCCGTGGGGCGGCGCCGACTACCGCAAGGCGGTCGACGCGGCCAAGGAGGAGATCCGGGCGGGCGAGGCCTTCCAGATCGTCCTGTCGCAGCGCTTCGAGATGACCACGCCGGCGAGCGCGCTGGACATCTACCGGGTGCTGCGCACCACCAACCCCAGCCCGTACATGTACCTGTTCCGGCTGCCCGGCCCCGACGGCGGCGCCGAAGGCGGCTTCGACATCGTCGGCTCCAGCCCCGAGGCGCTCGTGAAGGTCACCTCCGGGCGCGCGATGCTCCACCCCATCGCCGGCACCCGCCCGCGCGGCGCCACCCCGGAGGAGGACGCGGACCTCGCGGCCGAGCTGCTGGCCGACCCCAAGGAACGCGCCGAGCACCTGATGCTCGTCGACCTCGGGCGCAACGACCTCGGACGGGTGTGCGCGCCGGGCAGCGTCGAGGTCGTCGACTTCATGGCCATCGAGCGCTACAGCCACGTCATGCACATCGTCTCGACCGTCGTCGGCGAACTCGGCGAGGGGCGCACGGCGCTCGACGTCCTCACCGCGTGCTTCCCGGCGGGCACGCTGTCCGGCGCGCCCAAGCCGCGCGCGATGGAGATCATCGAGGAGTTCGAGCCCACCCGCCGCGGGCTGTACGGCGGCTGCGTCGGCTACGTCGACTTCGCCGGCGACCTCGACACCGCCATCGCCATCCGCACCGCGCTCATCCGCGACGGCGTCGCCTACGTCCAGGCGGGCGCGGGCGTGGTCGCCGACTCGGACCCGGTGGGCGAGGACACGGAATGCCGCAACAAGGCCGCGGCGGTGCTCCGCGCGATCGCCAAGGCCGCGACGCTGGAGGCCGCCCGATGAGCGAGGGACGCAGCGAGAACGCCGCCGCCATAGCGGCGGAGCCGGAGGCCGGGGCCTCCACGGCCGCCGCCGCCGTGACCCGCGCGGCCGCCGACCCCGCGCGGTCGAAGGCGCGCCGCGAGATGGGCGTCGCCCTGCTGCTGGTCCTCGCCGGAGCGGGCCTCACGCTCGCACTCGGCGGACGGGTGTGGGCCGAAGGCGCGGCGTCGGTGCACGGCACGCGGATCGCCGTCGAGGCGACCGCGACCACGGTCAACAAGGCGCCGTTCGCGCTCGCGCTGTTCGGGCTCGCGGGAGGGCTCGCGACGTTCGCCACCCGCGGGCGGTGGCGCGTCGTCGTCGGCGTCGCGCTCGCGCTCGGCGGCGCGGGCATCGTGGCGGCGGCGCTGGCCGGCGCGTCCGACCGGTCCGCGGTCGACGCCGAGGCGGCGTCGAAGGCCGCCGTCGAAGGGGTCCGGGCGATCGACGTGACGCACACCGTCTGGCCGTGGTTCACCGCCGCCGCCGGCGTGCTCATGCTGGTCGGAGGCCTGCTGGTCGCGTTGCGCGGCCGCACGTGGCCCGGCATGTCGAGCCGCTACGAGGCACCGGGCGGCCAGGAGCACAAGCGCGTCAAGCCCACCACGTCGGCCGATCTGTGGAACGCGCTGGACCGTGGAGAGGACCCCACGCGCTGACCCACTCGGCGGAGCGGGGACAATGGAGTCTTCGGGCCCGCCGACCACCGGCGCAGCCCGTCACCACGGATGTATCAAGGAGCAACGATGTCGCAGGGCGTTGACCACGGGAACACTCCCGCCGCCTGGACCCTCACCATCCTCGCGCTGATCGGGTCGACCATCTCCGGCGTCGCGGTGATCGCCGCCAACCAGATCCTGTTCTGGGCCGGCATCGGCGTCATCGTCGTGGGTGTCATCGCCGGCCAGGCCATGCGGATGGCCGGCATGGGCACCGCCCCGGCCCGCCGCTGACCCGTCGACGCGTCACCGGCCCCCGCCGCGCCGCCCCCGAGGCGTGAGCGCGGCGGAAGGTCCGGCCGAGCTCGGCCACCGAGCCCGCGCCGCCCCGTACTTGGGGCGACGCGGGCTCCCGCGCGTGAGGACTCGTGTGGGGCCACCACAGCCACGGGCCCGCGCCGCCTCCGCCGTGCGCCGGTCCCGGCGTCCGCGCCGCCTCGCGGCCGTGCGCTCAGCAGGTGCCGCCGCGCGCCCGTGCGTCCGGTGGTCGTGGCTCGCGCCGCCTCCCCATCGGGCCCGGCCCCGGTGTTCCGAACTCGTCCCAAGAGCTCACCTCAGCCGCATCCCACCTGCCGGTATCGCTACTGTGGGCCTGCGGTTCGGGCCGGTGGCGGTTCGGGCCGGGGACCGGTGCGCGGGGGCCGAGGTGTCGTTCCGTGGCAGCGGGTGGGCGCGGAAGGGACCGCTAGTACATGACTCAGGGCTATCCGCCCCCGCCGCAGGACGGCGGGAAGCCGGGGTGGGGGACACCGCCGCCCACCCCGTTCGGGCCCAACCCGGGGTTCGGCAACACGTCGCCGTACGGGTTTCCCACCGCCTCGCCGCCGCCTTCCTTCGGCCCGCCCACCCGGCCCCCGGCGCCGCCGTTGCCGCCGCCCGACAACTACCTTGCCTGGGCCGTCCTGGCGACCGTCTTCTGCTGCTTCCTGGCCGGCATCCCCGCGCTGCTCGCGGCCACGTCGGTCAACGAGCGCTGGCTGCGCGGCGACCAGGCCGGCGCCAACGAGGCGTCGCTGCGGGCCCGCAACTGGACGATCGGCGCGGTGCTGCTCGGCGTCATCTTCTGGACCACATGGATGGTCGGCGTGTTCGTGCTGGGCTGGAAGGAAACCCTCGGCGACCTGTGAGCCCCCCGTCGCTCCGTGAGTCAGGATGGACGGCGTGACCGCACCCCGCGCCGCGGACGACCCCGCGCCCCCCGCCTGGACCGCCGTCGCCGCGCAGCCCGACCCCCGGCTGTCCCGCCGCCTGATTGCCCCCGTCGGATCGCTGCTGCTGGCGGGCGCCGCCACGGTGTACATCGGCACGGTCGACCCGAACCGGCCGGGCCACTATCCGACCTGTCCGTTCCTGTGGCTGACCGGCCGGTTCTGCCCCGGCTGCGGTGGTCTGCGGTGCGTCAACGCGCTCGCGCACGGCGACCTGCCGGCCGCCGTCGGCTTCAACGTCCTGGCCGTGGCGCTGGCCCCGCTGGTGATCACGATCTGGCTGCGCTGGGCGGTGCGTTCGGCCCGCGGGACGGTGCGCCGGACCGCCGCCGACCCCCGCCTGCTGCGCGCGCTGCTCGTGGTGATCGGGGTCTTCTGGGTGGTCCGGAACCTGCCGTTCGGTGCGGCCCTCGCGCCCTGACCTGCCCCGACCGGGGGCTCACAGGTCGCCGAGGGGCAGGCGCGGCGGCCCGTCCCGCACGGCGGACCTCGGGAACGCGGGGCCCGTGCGACGCCGTATGCTGCCCCCGTTGTCGCATCCGGCCGGGCGACCGGCAGGCGGGACGCTGGGGACTTCGGCGGGCCGATACCATCGAAGGGTCGGAACCTTCGGACCGCGAGGTTCGTTGGGGACGCCCGGCCCGGGACGACCGGGCCGACCACTCCAGTCCGTCGTCCGCGACGTGGGGCTGAGACGAGGGGAAGCAAAGCGTGAGCATGCTCGACGAGATCATCGACGGTGTTACTGCCGACCTCGCCGAGCGACAGGCCCGCGTATCCCTTGACGAAATCAAGGAGCTTGCGGCCGCCGCGCCCCCCGCCAAGGACGCGCTCGGCGCACTGCGCGCCGGCGGCGTCTCCGTCATCGCCGAGGTCAAGCGGTCCAGCCCGTCCAAGGGCGCACTCGCCGCGATCGCCGACCCCGCGGGCCTGGCCGCCGACTACGAGGCCGGCGGCGCCGCCGTCATCAGCGTCCTCACCGAGCAGCGCCGCTTCGGCGGCTCCCTCGACGACCTCGACGCCGTCCGCGCCCGGGTCGACATCCCGGTGCTGCGCAAGGACTTCATCGTCACCAGCTACCAGCTGTGGGAGGCCCGCGCGCACGGCGCCGACCTCGCCCTGCTGATCGTCGCCGCGCTCGACCAGAACGCGCTGGTGTCCCTCATCGAGCGCGCCAAGTCGATCGGGCTCACGCCCCTCGTCGAGGTGCACGACGAGGAGGAGACCGAGCGCGCGCTGGAGGCCGGCGCGCAGATCATCGGTGTCAACGCGCGCAACCTGAAGACCCTCGAGGTCGACCGGAACAACTTCTCCCGCGTCGCGCCGCTGATCCCCGACACCGTGGTGCGGATCGCCGAGTCCGGCGTCCGCGGCCCGCACGACCTGATCGCGTACGCCAACGCCGGCGCCGACGCGGTGCTGGTCGGCGAGTCGCTCGTCACCGGCCGCGACCCGCGCAGCAGCGTCGCCGACCTCGTCGCCGCGGGCGCGCACCCCGCGCTGCGCCACGGGCGGAGCTGAGCCGACCGTGAACTGCCGTGACCTGGTGGGGCGCTTCGCCCGGGGCGCCAAGCCCCGTGGCTGCCGCGCCCCCGCGCGCCGCGTGCTCGGGCGCCGGGTCCGGTTCGTCATCGGCTGCGAGCCCGGCCAGGTCCCGGGAAGGCGATGGCGTCACCGCTGACCCTTCGTCAGCCGTGACCATGCCGCCGTCCGCCGTGTCGGACGGTGGTTCCGCCACCTCTCCCAAGAGGATCACCCCATGTCTACCGAAGCTTTTTCGGCTGCCTCCGAGCAGCCGGACCCCTCCGGACACTTCGGCGTCTTCGGCGGGCGGTTCCTGCCCGAGGCGCTGATCGCCGCGCTCGACGAGCTCACCGCGGCGTACGAGAAGGCGAAGACGGACCCGGCGTTCCACGCCGAGTTCAACGCGCTGCTCAAGGACTACGCCGGCCGCCCGAGCATCATCACCGAGGTGCCGCGCTTCGCCGAGCACGCGGGCGGCGCCCGCGTCATCCTCAAGCGCGAGGACCTCAACCACACCGGCTCGCACAAGATCAACAACGTGCTCGGCCAGGCGCTGCTCACCAAGCGCATGGGCAAGACGCGCGTCATCGCCGAGACCGGCGCCGGCCAGCACGGCGTCGCGACCGCCACCGCGTGCGCGCTGCTCGGCCTCGAGTGCGTCGTCTACATGGGCGAGGTCGACACCCAGCGGCAGGCGCTGAACGTCGCCCGCATGCGCGTGCTCGGCGCCCAGGTCATTCCGGTCGCCATCGGCTCGCGCACCCTCAAGGACGCCATCAACGAGGCGCTCCGCGACTGGGTCACCAACGTCGACACCACGCACTACCTGCTCGGCACCGCGGCCGGCGCGCACCCGTTCCCCGCGATGGTCCGCGACTTCGTCCGCATCGTCGGCGTCGAGGCCCGCCGGCAGGTGCTCGACCTCACCGGCAAGCTGCCCGACGCCGTCGCGGCGTGCGTCGGCGGCGGGTCGAACGCTATCGGCATCTTCCACCCGTTCATCGGCGACCCCGGCGTCAAGCTGTACGGCTTCGAGGCCGGCGGCGACGGCGTCGAGACCGGCCGCCACGCGGCGTCCATCACCGGCGGCGCCGTCGGCGTGCTGCACGGCGCCCGCACCTACCTCCTGCAGGACGAGTACGGCCAGACCCTGGAGAGCCACTCCATCTCCGCGGGCCTGGACTACCCGGCCGTCGGCCCCGAGCACGCGTGGCTGCACGCCACCGGGCGCGCCGAGTACCGCCCCGTCAACGACGACGCGGCCATGGAGGCGTTCCGCCTGCTGTGCCGCACCGAGGGCATCATCCCGGCCATCGAGTCGGCGCACGCCCTCGCGGGCGCCATCGAGATCGGCAAGGAGCTCGGCCCGGACGCGACCATCCTGGTCAGCCTGTCCGGGCGCGGCGACAAGGACATGCACACCGCCGCGCGCTACTTCGACCTGTTCGACGCCGACGTCCGCGAGGAGGACCAGCAGTGAGCGAGCGAAGCGAGCTCATCAACAAGAGGGGTGCGTCGGGCGAATGCGGCGCCGAGCGCAGCGAGGTGCTGGCATGAGCCGTCTTTCGGAGGTCCTTGCGGCCGCCCGTGCCGAGAACCGTGCCGCGCTGATCGGCTACCTGCCGGCCGGCTACCCGAGCGTCGAAGGCTCGGCGGCCGCCGCCCGCGCCATGGTCGAGGGCGGGTGCGACGTCATCGAGATCGGCCTGCCCTACTCCGACCCGCAGATGGACGGGCCGGTCATCCAGCGCGCCGTCGAGCACGCGCTCGCGCACGGCACCAACACCCACCACGTCATCGCGAACGCCCGCGCGGTCGCCGAGACCGGTGCCGCCGCGCTGGTCATGACGTACTGGAACCCGATCGAGCGCTACGGCGTCGAGCGCTTCGCCGAAGAGCTCGCCGCGGCCGGCGGGGCCGGGGTCATCACCCCGGACCTCATCCCCGACGAGGCGGCCGACTGGATCGCGGCGACCGACAAGCACGGCCTCGACCGGGTGTTCCTGGTCGCGCCGTCGTCGACCGACGCGCGCATCAAGCTCACCGCGGACGCGGCCGGCGGGTTCGTGTACGCGGCGTCCACCATGGGCATCACCGGCACCCGCACGACCGTGGGCAACCGCGCCGCCGAGCTGGTCGCCCGCACCCGCGAGGCCACCGACCTGCCGATCTGCGTCGGCCTCGGGGTGTCCAACGGGGCGCAGGCCGCCGAGATCGCCGCCTTCGCGGACGGCGTCATCGTCGGCTCGGCGTTCGTGCGCGCGCTGCTCGACGCCCCCGACGAGCAGGCCGGCCTGGACGCGGTCCGCGCCCTCGCCGCCGAGCTCGCGCAGGGGGTCCGCGCGGGGCGCTGACTCCGACTGGAAATTTGGACATAGCGCCATAGATGGCAAGATGGCGGGCGGTCGTCGCATACCTGCGATGGCCGCCCGTCGCCGTTTGACCGCAACGAGTTACTCCGTACGAGGAACCTCGCGACCTCCAAAACGGTTAAACAAGGGCACCCGTCCGTCCGCCCCGGAGGTCACACGAATGAACGCGGCGATCGCCGCCCGCCCCGCCGGCGGCTCCACCGTCCGCAGAGCGCTGCCCTGGATCGGCCTCGTGGTCCGGCTCGGCCTGGCCGCCGTGTGGACCTTCGCCGGCTGGGAGAAGGCCACCAACCCCGCGCAGGCCGCACAGGCCGTGCGCGCGTTCGACGTCCTGCCGGAGAGCCTCGTCGAACCCGTCGGGTACGCGCTGCCCTACCTCGAGCTCGGCCTCGCCGCACTCCTGATCATCGGACTCGGCACCCGGATCGTCGCGGGCATCTCCGCGCTCCTCCTGCTGGTCTTCATCGCCGGCATCAGCCAGGCGTGGGCCCGCGGCCTCGCCATCGACTGCGGCTGCTTCGGCGGCGGCGGGCCGATCGCGCCCGACCAGACCAAGTACCTGCAGGAGATCCTGCGCGACATCGGCTTCCTCGCCATGGCGGGCTGGCTGCTGTTCTTCCCGCGCACCAGGTTCTCCGCCGACGCGTGGCTGGCCATAGAGGACGACGACACCCACTGATCTCCCGACCGACCGACAGACCGCTCGACCGATAGACGGTGAACACAGCTGATGAGCAAGAAGAACGACGACGCCAAGCGCTCCGCACGGGAACGCATGCAGGTCGAACGGGAACGCCAGCGCGCCGCGGACAAGCGCAAGCGGGCCCTGATCGTCGGCGGCTCGGTCGTCGCCGTGCTCGCCGTCGCGGCGACCATCGGCGTCATCGTCGGCACGAACAAGTCGAACAGCAGCAACACGAGCTGGTCCTCGGTCAGTGACAAGCCGCTCAAGCTGCCGACAGGCATGACGAGCACCGTCGTGCCCTACGGCAGCAACCCGAACGCGCCCGTCCTCACGGTCTACGAGGACTTCCGCTGCCCGATCTGCGACCAGGTCGAGGGCAAGCTCGGCGCCACCATGCAGCAGATGGCCGACGCGGGACAGATCCGGATCGACTACCACATCGCGTCGTTCCTGGACAAGAACCTCGGCGGCAACGGCTCCAAGTACGCCGCCAACGCCGCCGCGTGCGCCCAGGACGCCGGGAAGTTCAAGGCGTTCCACGACGTGCTCTACGCCAACCAGCCCGACGAGACCAACGACAAGTTCGGCAAGAACTCCTACCTGCTGGAGCTGGCGGGCAAGGTCGACGGCTTGCGCAGCCCCACCTTCGACGCGTGCGTCAACGACCTGACCTACGCCCCGTGGGTGAAGGCCTCCCAGGAGGACTTCAACAACGCCAAGGTCGCGGGCCAGAAGGTCACCGGCACCCCGACGATCGCCCTGAACGACCAGAAGGTGCAGTACGTCGCGAACAACCAGGTCATGAGCCCGGACGCCTTCAAGGCCCAGCTCGAGGGCATCATCGCCCAGACCCCGAAGTCCTGACGCAGCCCACCCTCCCCGCGGGGCGGTCGCGCCGGCACACCCGCCGCCGCGCCCGCCCCGCGGGCGGGTGGCCGCCCGCCGCTCGGCGGGCGCCGCGGGGGCGGGGTTCCGGACGACCGCCGTTCCCCGTCGGCGGCCGCGGCAGGGTACCGTCGTCCCTGCCATGGACCTCGCATACATCCCCAGCCCGTCCCGCGGTGTCGTGCACCTCGGGCCGCTGCCGCTGCGCGGCTACGCGCTCTGCATCATCCTCGGCGTCATCCTGGCCATCTGGCTGGGCGAGCGCCGGTGGGTCGCCCGGGGCGGCCGCCGTGGGACGGTCGGTGACATCGCCGTCTGGGCGGTGCCGTTCGGCCTGCTCGGCGGGCGCCTGTACCACGTCATCACGACGCCGGGGCCGTACTTCGGGTCCGACGGCGACCCGATCAAGGCGTTCGAGGTCTGGAAGGGCGGCCTGGGCATCTGGGGCGCGATCTTCCTCGGCGGCGTCGGGGCGTGGATCGCCTGCCGCAGGCGCGGGATCCCGCTGCCGGCCATGGCGGACGCGCTGGCGCCCGGCATCGTGCTCGCGCAGGCGGTCGGCCGCTGGGGCAACTGGTTCAACCAGGAGCTGTACGGCAAGGCCACCGACGTCCCCTGGGCGCTCAAGATCGACGCGGCCCACAGCCCGACGGGCGAGGCCGGGACGTTCCACCCGACCTTCCTGTACGAGTCGGTGTGGTGCGTCGGCGTCGCCGCGCTGGTGATCTGGGCGGACCGGCGCTTCAAGCTGGGCCACGGCCGCGCCTTCGCGCTCTACGTCGCCGCGTACACGGTCGGCCGGTTCTGGTTCGAGTACCTGCGCATCGACGAGGCCGAGCACGTCCTCGGCATGCGCCTGAACAACTGGACGTCGATCCTGGTCTTCGCCGGTGCCGTCGCCTACATCGTCGTCTCGGCGAAGAAGCGCCCCGGCCGCGAGGACCCCGCGACGCTCAAGGGCACCCGCCCGTACGACGACGAGGACGACGAGGGCGACGAGAACGGCGGGGACGTCGGCCGGCCCGCGGCCGAGGAGACGGACGAGCCGGTCGCCGCCGCCGAGGACCGCGACACCGAGGGCGGCGACGCCAAGGACGGCGGGTCCGAGGACGACGCCGGGGCCAAGGGCCCGACGGCCACCAGGGTCGCCGGCGTCGAGACCGCCTGACCGCCCCGACGCCCACCCTTCACGCAGATCCGCCGCGGCGGCCCGGAACATCCGGGCCGCCGCGCGTGTTCTGACCCCTTGGCCGACTGTCCGGCCGTCCGATTTACGTCTCTGCCAGGCCGCTGACCAGCGGGTTCGGCCAGCCTCACCTTGCTGGTGGGGCGGGTGCGCCGCGCGGTAGCGTCGTGGGGACGCGAGCACCCGAGGAGGACCCAGACGTGACCGAGACCGGCGGCATAGGCGGCACGGCGGCGTCCGGGACCCTCCGCGCGGAGGTCGAGGCGACACCCGACGGGACGGCTGCGGACGCGCTCGTGAAGGGCGCGCTCGTCGAGCCCCAGTCCGAGCCCCGGTCCGAGCCCGAGCCCGAGATCGACCACACCCACCGCGACATCGCGGGCGGATGGCTGCGCCCCGCCGTGTTCGGCGCCATGGACGGCCTGGTCTCGAACTTCGCGCTGATCGCGGGCGTGGCCGGCAGCGACGCCGCCGCCAAGACGATCGCGATCACGGGACTCGCCGGACTGGCGGGCGGCGCGTTCTCGATGGCGGCGGGGGAGTACACCTCGGTCGCCTCGCAGTCCGAGCTGGCCCGCGCCGAGGTCGAGATCGAGCGCCTGGAGCTGGTGCGCGCGCCGGAGGCCGAGCGCCGCGAGCTGGCCGAGCTGTACATCGCGCGCGGCCTGGACGAGGACCTGGCGCACCAGGTGGCGACGCAGCTGTCGCGCGACCCGGAGCTGGCGCTGGAGGTGCACGCCCGCGAGGAGCTCGGCGTGGACCCGCACGACCTGCCGTCGCCGTGGCTGGCCGCGGGCTCGTCGTTCGTGTTCTTCGCGCTGGGCGCGATCCTGCCGCTGCTGCCGTACCTGCTGGGCGCGACGGCGTTGTGGCCGGCGCTGGCGCTGACCGCGGCGGGCCTGTTCGGGGCCGGCGCGGTGGTGTCGCGGGTGACGGCGAAGCCGTGGTGGTTCGGCGGGCTGCGGCAGCTTCTGCTGGGCGGTGCCGCAGGCGGTCTGACGTACCTGCTGGGCATGGCGATCGGTCAGGGGATCGGCTAGCCGTTCCGGCGGGTCGGCGCGGCCGTCGGCCGCGTCGCGAACACCCTTGTCGCGTCGTTCACTTGGCGGGACCGTGTCGGTGCGTTTTTCGAAACTTTTCTGTCATCGGACACCTTCACCCTGAAAACGATCACCTTCGGTACCGCGGATCGACCGTTTCGGTAACAGGGTGGCCGGGAATGACCCAGGGGCGCGGCGGCGGAGATGGCTGCGGACTTGGGCATCGGCCCCGAGAATCACCCGCGATGTCCGAATGGCGAGACAACGGTGTCTTGTGTTTCGGATGCCACAACTGATCGTGTAACCTGCACGAAACCGCAGAGGGCCAACGTCGTCCCTGTTGCGCACCACACGCCACGACGACGACGGGAGCGCCCATGCCTCCTGCTGCATCCTCCACCCCTCGCCAGGGTCCGCTGTTCTCCGCGATCCCGGCCGCCCAGGGACTCTACGACCCGCGCAACGAGCACGACGCGTGCGGTGTCGGTTTCGTCGCCACGCTCACCGGCGAGCCCAGCCACGACATCGTCCAGCAGGCCCTCACCGTGCTCCGCAACATGGAGCACCGCGGCGCGACCGGCGCCGAACCGGACACCGGCGACGGCGCCGGCATCCTCACCCAGCTCCCGGACGAGTTCTTCCGCGCGGTCTCCGGCGTCGAGCTCCCCGCCGCCGGCGCCTACGCCGCGGGCATCGCGTTCCTCCCCGACGACGACGTCCACGCGGGCCGCGCCAAGTCCTCCATCGAGCGGATCGCCGCCGAGGAGGGCCTGAAGGTCCTCGGCTGGCGCGACGTGCCGACCACCCCCGAGCTGGTCGGCACCACCGCGCGCGCCACCATGCCGCGCTTCGCGCAGGTCTTCGTCGCGGACGCCACGGGCACCCGCGCCGGCCTCGAGCTGGACCGCCTCGCCTTCTGCCTCCGCAAGCGCGCCGAGCGCGAGGTCGAGGTCTACTTCGCCTCGCTGTCGTGCCGCACGATCATCTACAAGGGCATGCTGACCACCGGTCAGCTCGAGCCGTTCTTCCCGGACCTGTCGGACCGGCGCTTCGCGTCGGCGATCGGCCTGGTGCACTCGCGCTTCTCCACCAACACGTTCCCGGCGTGGCCGCTGGCCCACCCGTACCGGTTCATCGCCCACAACGGCGAGATCAACACCGTGATGGGCAACCGGAACTGGATGGCCGCGCGCGAGTCGATGATCGCGACGGACCTGATCCCCGGCGACCTGTCCCGGCTCTTCCCGATCTGCACGCCGGGCGCGTCGGACTCCGCGTCGTTCGACGAGGTGCTCGAGCTGCTGCATCTCGGCGGCCGCACCCTCCCGCACGCCGTCCTGATGATGATCCCGGAGGCGTGGGAGAACCACGCCACGATGGACCCGGCCCGTCGGGACTTCTACCGCTTCCACGGCACCGTCATGGAGCCGTGGGACGGCCCCGCGTGCGTCACCTTCACCGACGGCGAGCTGATCGGCGCGGTCCTCGACCGCAACGGCCTTCGCCCGTCGCGCTACTGGGTCACCGACGACGGCCTGGTCGTGCTGTCGTCCGAGGTCGGTGTGCTCGACATCGACCCGGCGAGGATCGTCCGCAAGGGCCGCCTGCAGCCGGGCCGCATGTTCCTGGTCGACACCACGTCGCACCGCATCGTCGAGGACGACGAGATCAAGTCCGGGCTGGCCGCCGAACACCCGTACGGCGACTGGCTGCACGCCGGCCTGATCAACCTCGAGGACCTGCCCGAGCGCGAGCACGTCGTGCACACGCACGCGTCCGTCACACGCCGCCAGCAGACCTTCGGCTACACCGAGGAAGAACTCCGCGTCATCCTCGCGCCGATGGCCCGCGCCGGCGGCGAGCCGCTCGGCTCGATGGGCACCGACAGCCCGATCGCCGCGCTGTCCGAGAAGCCGCGCCTGCTGTTCGACTACTTCGTGCAGCTGTTCGCGCAGGTCACCAACCCGCCGCTGGACGCCATCCGCGAGGAACTGGTCACCTCCCTCGGCTCGTTCGTCGGCCCCGAGGCCAACCTCCTCGACCCGACGCCGGCCGCGTGCCGCAACGTCGTGCTGCCGTTCCCGGTCATCGACAACGACGAGCTCGCCAAGCTCATCCACATCAACGCCGACGGCGACATGCCCGGCCTCAAGGCCGCCACGATCTCCGGCCTGTACCCGGTCGACGGCGGCGGCGACGCGCTGCGCAAGCGCATCGAGGAGATCCGCACCGAGGCGACCACCGCCATCGCGAACGGCGCGCGCATCATCGTGCTGTCCGACCGGCACTCGGACGCCGAGCACGCGCCGATCCCCTCGCTGCTGCTCACCAGCGCCGTGCACCACCACCTGATCCGCACCAAGACCCGCACCCAGGTCGGCCTCATCGTCGAGGCCGGCGACGTGCGCGAGGTCCACCACGTCGCCCTGCTCATCGGCTACGGCGCCGCGGCGGTCAACCCGTACCTGGCCATGGAGTCGGTCGAGGACCTGGTGCGCGAGGGCGTGTTCCTCCAGGACATCGCCCCCGAGAAGGCCATCCGGAACCTCATCAAGGCGCTCGGCAAGGGCGTCCTGAAGGTCATGTCGAAGATGGGCATCTCCACGGTGTCCTCGTACCGGGGCGCGCAGGTCTTCGAGGCGATCGGCCTCGCGGACGGCGTCGTCGCCGAGTACTTCTCCGGCACCACCAGCAAGCTCGGCGGCGTCGACCTCGACGTGATCGCCCAGGAGGTCGGGCAGCGGCACGCCAAGGCGTACCCGCCCAGCGGCATCGCGCCGTCGCACCGCCGCCTCGAGATCGGCGGCGAGTACCAGTGGCGCCGCGAGGGCGAGCCGCACCTGTTCGACCCGGAGACGGTCTTCCGCCTCCAGCACTCCACCCGCACCCGCCGCTACGACATCTTCAAGAAGTACACGCAGCGGGTCGACGAGCAGTCCGAGCGCCTGATGACGCTGCGCGGCCTGTTCCGGTTCAAGGACGGTACCCGCGAGCCGATCTCGATCGACGAGGTCGAGCCCGTCAGCGAGATCGTCAAGCGGTTCTCCACCGGCGCGATGTCCTACGGCTCCATCTCGATGGAGGCGCACCAGACCCTCGCGATCGCGATGAACCGCCTCGGCGGCAAGTCCAACACCGGTGAGGGCGGCGAGGACCCGGAGCGCCTGTACGACCCCGAGCGCCGCTCGGCGATCAAGCAGGTCGCGTCCGGCCGGTTCGGCGTCACCTCCGAGTACCTCGTCAACGCCGACGACATCCAGATCAAGATGGCGCAGGGCGCCAAGCCCGGCGAGGGCGGCCAGCTGCCCGGCCACAAGGTCTACCCGTGGGTCGCGAAGACGCGGCACTCGACGCCCGGCGTCGGCCTCATCTCGCCGCCGCCGCACCACGACATCTACTCGATCGAAGACCTCGCGCAGCTCATCCACGACCTGAAGAACGCCAACCCGCAGGCGCGCGTCCACGTGAAGCTCGTCGCGGAGGTCGGCGTCGGCACGGTCGCGGCGGGCGTCAGCAAGGCGCACGCGGACGTCGTGCTCATCTCGGGCCACGACGGCGGCACCGGCGCCTCCCCGCTGACCTCGCTCAAGCACGCGGGCGGACCGTGGGAGCTCGGCCTCGCCGAGACCCAGCAGACGCTGCTGCTCAACGGCCTGCGCGACCGCATCGTCGTGCAGACCGACGGCCAGCTGAAGACCGGCCGCGACGTCGTCATCGCGGCGCTGCTCGGCGCCGAGGAGTACGGCTTCGCGACCGCCCCGCTGGTGGTCTCGGGCTGCATCATGATGCGCGTCTGCCACCTGGACACCTGCCCGGTCGGCGTCGCCACGCAGAACCCCGAACTGCGCTCGCGGTTCTCCGGCAAGGCCGAGTTCGTCGTCAACTTCTTCGAGTTCATCGCCGAAGAGGTCCGCGAACACTTGGCCGCGCTCGGCTTCCGCACCCTCGAAGAGGCCGTCGGCCACGCCGAACTCCTCGACACCACCGCGGCCGTCGAGCACTGGAAGGCGGCCGGCCTGGACCTGGCGCCGCTGTTCCACGTGCCCGCGCTGCCCGAGGGCGCCGCGCTCACCTGCACCACGGCCCAGGACCACGGCCTGGCCAAGGCGCTCGACAACCAGCTCATCGAGCTGGCCGCCGACGCGCTGGACAACGGCGAGCCGGTCCGCATCCAGCTGCCCGTGCAGAACATCAACCGCACGGTCGGCACGATGCTCGGCCACGAGGTCACCAAGCGGTACCGCGGCGCGGGTCTGCCGGACGACACGATCGACATCACCCTCACCGGCTCGGCGGGCCAGTCGTTCGGCGCCTTCGTGCCGCGCGGCATCACGCTGCGCCTCGAGGGCGACGGCAACGACTACGTCGGCAAGGGCCTGTCCGGCGGGCGCGTCATCGTCCGCCCGGCGCGCACCGCGACGTTCGCCGCCGAGGACAACGTCATCGCCGGCAACACCATCGCCTACGGCGCGACCGGCGGCGAGATCCTCATCCGCGGCCGGGTCGGCGAGCGCTTCTGCGTCCGCAACTCCGGTGCCACGGTGGTCTCGGAGGGCGTGGGCGACCACGGCTGCGAGTACATGACCGGCGGCCTCGCGGTCGTCCTCGGCTCGACCGGGCGCAACTTCGCGGCCGGTATGTCCGGCGGCGTCGCGTACCTGCTCGACCCGAACGCCGACAACGTCAACACCGAGCTCGCCGACCTGGAAGAGCTCGACGACGCCGACCGGCAGCAGCTGCACGACGTTGTGCGGCGGCACTTCGAGGAGACGGGCTCCGCGGTCGCGGAGGCGCTCCTCGCGGACTGGGACACCGCGTCCCGGCGCTTCGGCAAGATCATGCCGAGGGACTACAAGGCAGTGCTCGCCGCCAAGGACGCCGCCGAGCAGGCCGGACTCTCCGAGTCCGAGACCGTCCAGAAGATGATGGAGGCGGCACATGGCTGACCCGAAGGGCTTCCTCACCACCCCCCAGCAGCTGGGCACCCGACGCCCCGTCGACGTGCGCCTGCGTGACTGGAAGGAGGTGTACGAGGAGCGCACCCTGCTCCCCATCATCACCAAGCAGGCCGGCCGCTGCATGGACTGCGGCATCCCGTTCTGCCACAACGGCTGTCCGCTGGGGAACCTCATCCCCGAGTGGAACGACCTGACCTGGCGCGAGGACTGGGAAGGTGCCGCCGAGCGGCTGCACGCGACCAACAACTTCCCGGAGTTCACCGGGCGGCTGTGCCCCGCGCCGTGCGAGGCCGCGTGCGTCCTGGGCATCAACCAGCCCGCGGTCACCATCAAGAACGTCGAGGTGTCGATCATCGACCGGGCGTGGGACGACGGCAACGTCGCCCCGCAGCCGCCCGAGCGGCTGTCCGGCAAGACCGTCGCGGTCATCGGCTCGGGCCCGGCGGGCCTGGCCGTCGCGCAGCAGCTGACCCGCGCCGGCCACACCGTGGCGGTGTACGAGCGCGCCGACCGCATCGGCGGCCTGCTGCGCTACGGCATCCCCGAGTTCAAGATGGAGAAGCGCCACATCAACCGCCGCATCGAGCAGATGCGCGCGGAGGGCACCAAGTTCTACACCGGTATGCAGATCGGTACCGACGTCGACGGCGCGAAGCTGCGCCGCCGCTACGACGCGGTCGTGGTCGCGGCCGGCGCCACCGCGTGGCGCGAACTGCCGGTGCAGGGGCGCGAGCTGGGCGGCATCCACCAGGCGATGGAGTACCTGCCGTACGCCAACAAGGTGCAGGAGGGCGACCTGGTCGCCTCGCCCATCGACGTGGCCGGCAAGCACGTGGTCATCATCGGCGGCGGCGACACCGGCGCGGACTGCCTGGGCACCGCCCACCGGCAGGGCGCGGCGTCGGTGACGCAGCTGGAGATCATGCCGCGGCCGCCGGAGGAGCGCCCCGACGCGCAGCCGTGGCCGACGTACCCGATGACCTACCGGGTCGCGAGCGCCCACGAGGAGGGCGGCGAGCGCGTCTACGCCGTCAGCACGAAGGAGTTCGTGGCGGGCGAGGACGGCCGCGTCAAGGCGCTGCGCCTCGTCGAGGTCGAGTTCGTCGACGGCAAGCTCACCGAACTCCCGGGCTCCGAGCGGGAGATCCCGGCGGACTTCGTCTTCCTGGCGATGGGCTTCATCGGCACCGACCGGGCCAACGGGCTCATCGAGCAGCTGGGCGTCGAGCTGGACGAGCGCGGCAACATCGCCCGCGACGGCCGGTTCGCGACCACCGTCGACGGCGTGTTCGTGGCCGGCGACGCGGGCCGCGGGCAGTCGCTCATCGTGTGGGCGATCGCCGAGGGCCGCTCGTGCGCGGCCGAGGTCGACCAGTGGCTGACCGGCAGCACCAACCTGCCGCGCCCGATCAAGCCCACCGACCGGCAGCTGCTGGTCTGACGCACGACCGGCGCGCGCCGGGCGGACCCTCATCCGCCCGGCACGCGCCGCCGCACCACCGCCGGCCGCAATGCCGGCCCCATACGCAGAACCAATCAGGGCCCCCGCGTCGTTATTGACGGCACGGGGGCCTTGTGCATGAGAATTTCCCCCGCCGTTCAACAAAATGTTGACCGGCATTTAGCGGCAAACCGGACACCGCCCACTCGTTACTTTCCGGTAGGAACTAGGGTTGACCCATGCGTCGAGCGAAGATTGTCTGCACCCTGGGCCCAGCCACCAACAGCTACGAGCAGATCCGCACGCTCGTGGACGCAGGCATGGACGTAGCCCGCTTCAACCTCAGCCACGGCACCTACGCCGACCATGAGGAGCGCTACCACCGGGTGCGCAAGGCCTCCGACGAGTCCGGCCGCAGCGTCGGCATCCTGATGGACCTGCAGGGCCCGAAGATCCGCCTCGGCAACTTCGCCGAGGGCCCCGTGCTGCTCGAGCGCGGCGACGAGTTCACCATCACCACCGACGAGGTCCCGGGCGACCGCCACGAGGTCTCCACGACCTACAAGGGCCTCCCCGGCGACGTCGGCAAGGGCGAGCGCATCCTGGTCGACGACGGCCGCGTCACGCTCGAGGTGACCGACGTGGAGGGCCCGCGGGTCCACACGATGGTCATCGAGGGCGGCATGGTCTCCGACCACAAGGGCCTCAACCTGCCGGGCGTCGCGGTCAGCGTCCCGGCGCTGTCCGAGAAGGACATCGAGGACCTGCGCTGGGCGCTGCGGATGCGCTGCGACATGGTCGCGCTGTCCTTCGTGCGCAACGCTAAGGACGTCGAGGACGTCCACCGCGTCATGGACGAGGTCGGCTACCGCGTCCCGGTCATCGCCAAGATCGAGAAGCCGCAGGCGGTCGCCAACCTCGAGGAGATCGTCGAGGCGTTCGACGCGGTCATGGTCGCCCGCGGCGACCTCGGTGTCGAGATGCCGCTCGAGCAGGTGCCGATCGTCCAGAAGCGCTGCATCACGCTGGCCCGCGCGAACGCCAAGCCGGTCATCGTCGCGACGCAGATGCTGGACTCGATGATCAACGCGTCCCGGCCGACCCGCGCCGAGGCGTCCGACGTCGCCAACGCGGTGCTCGACGGCACCGACGCGGTGATGCTGTCCGGCGAGACCTCGGTCGGCAAGTACCCGATCGAGACGGTCAAGACGATGGCGCGCATCATCTGCGCCGCCGAGGAGTCCTCGGCGCTGCAGGAGGAGCTGCGCTCGCTGCCCGACCCGCGCACGCAGGGCGGCGTCATCGCGTCGGCGGCCGCCGAGATCGGCGAACGGCTGGGCGCCAAGTACCTGGTGGCGTTCACGCAGAGCGGCGACACCGCGCGCCGGCTGTCCCGCTACCGCCCGATGATCCCGACGCTGGCCTTCACCCCCGAGCAGTCGGTGCGCAGCCAGCTGTCGCTGACGTGGGGCGTGGAGACCTTCCTCGGCGAGCTGTGCGAGCACACCGACGAGATGGTGCGCCAGGTGGACGCGTCGCTGCTCAACATCGGCCGGTGCAAGCCGGGCGACGTGGTGATCATCACGGCGGGCTCGCCGCCGGGTGTGCCCGGGTCGACGAACATGATCCGCGTGCACCACATAGGAGAAATGCTCACCAAGTAAGGCGCGGTGCCGTGACTTGGTGCAGGACGACGGCCGGAGGGGCCGGGGCCACGTGTCCCGGCCCCTCCGCCCGTTCCGGGGCCGCATCACCCGGACGGCGGTACGGGGCGGTGGCCTGCGGAAACGCCGACGGCCCGCGCCGTGGCGCGGGCCGTCGGGAGTGTCGCTGCGGTGCCGGAAGCGGGATTCGAACCCGCACGCCCTTGCGGGCAGAGGTGTTTGAGACCTCCGTGTCTGCCGTTCCACCATTCCGGCGCGGCCTCGGGAGGCACCCTCGGGGGTGTCCGTCGGCCGGTCGCGCGGGTCGCCCTGCGCGAGGCTCACCATACCGCCTCTGGGTACCCTTCTGCCTGCAGGTATCGCCCGACCTAGGAGTGCTGTGACGTCACCCGCCAACACGCCCGCCGACGCGTCCGAGGCCTCGGTCATCCGTGTGGTGATCGCGGAGGACGAGGCGCTGATCCGCCTCGACCTCAAGGAGATGCTGGAGGAGGAGGGCTACCGTGTCGTCGGTGAGGCCGGCGACGGGGCGGCTGCGGTGCGGCTGGTCGAGGAGCACCGTCCGGACCTGGTGATCCTGGACGTCAAGATGCCGATCCTGGACGGTATTTCGGCCGCTGAGCAGATTGCCGGCGCGCGGCTCGCGCCGGTGCTGATGCTGACCGCGTTCTCGCAGCGGGAACTCGTCGAACGGGCCCGGGACGCGGGCGCGATGGCCTATCTCGTGAAGCCTTTCACGAAGGGTGACCTCGTTCCGGCAATCGAGATGGCGGTTTCGAGGTTTACCGAACTCGCGGCCCTGGAACGCGAGGTCGTGGACCTGACGCAGCGTCTGGAAACCCGGAAGCTGGTCGATCGGGCCAAGTCGGTGCTCCAGGAGCGGTACGGGCTGTCCGAACCCGAGGCCTTCCGCTGGATCCAGAAGACGTCGATGGACCGCCGGCTGTCGATGCGCGCCGTGGCCGAGGTCGTCGTCTCCGGGGGCGAAGTGGGAGAGTAGGCCCCGTTTTTCGCGCGTAGACCCCCAATCGCCCGCCCCAATCTGTCCGGATTGGGGCGGGTTTTTCGTGTTTAGCAGACTCGCGGGAAGTTTGCTGGCGATCTGAGGTTCTCCTGAGGTTCCGGTTTCCCTCCCATGACGTTTGATTACGGGCGCATCACATCTCATCCCCTGGACTCCCGCGCCCTCGGTTCCGACAGCTACATTTCGGCGCACCGCGCGAAGAAGTCGCGGTCGCTGGAGATATTCCGGTTCATCGGTTCACGTCAGACACTCAAGGGGTTGGGCTGTGCTGAAGCGAAGCATGATCAAAATCGCGCTGCCCGTGGTGGCATCGGCACTAGTGCTGAGCGCTTGCGGTAGCGACGACAAGAAGGACGACAGCAAGGGCAGCAGCTCCGCGCCCGGTGGTGGCGGCGGCGACAAGCCGACCTACACGATCGGCTTCCAGGCCGGCCTCTCCGGTGAGAACTCGGCTCTCGGCCTCAACGAGAAGAAGGGCGCCGAGCTGGCGGTCGAGCAGGCCAACGCCAGCGGCGCCCTGCCGTTCACGCTGAAGTTCACGACCTCGGACGACGAGGCGTCGGAGACCAAGTCGGTCGCCGCGGCCCAGAAGCTGATCGACGACAAGAACGTCGTCGTCGTGGTCGGCCCCGCGTTCTCCGGCCCGACGCAGGCCGCGTCGCCGAACTACGCCAAGGCCAAGCTTGCGACGCTCAGCCCGTCCGCGACCCGGGTGAGCCTGACGGACCCGAAGAACAACTTCACCGCCTTCCTTCGCGGCACGCCGAACGACAGCGCGCAGGGCGGCGGCATGGCGATGTACTTCAGCCAGAAGCTGCACCTCAAGAACGTCATGATCGTCAACGACAAGACCCCCTACGGTGAGGGTCTCGCGGCGGTCGCCAAGGACGGTCTGACCAAGGCCGGCGTCCAGGTCCAGAGCGAGTCGGCGCCGCAGAAGACGCCGGACTACACGTCGCTCGCGACCAAGGTCAAGAACTCCGGCGCCGACGGCCTCATCTACGCGGGCTACTACGACGACGCCGCGCCGTTCGCCAAGAAGCTCAAGGAAGCCGGCGTCACGATCCCGATGATCTCGGGTGACGGCACCAAGGACGACAAGTTCGTCGACAACGCCAAGGACGCCGCCGAGAACTGGCTGCTGACCTGCCCGTGCATGGACGCGAGCAAGGAAGCCAAGACCGCCAAGTTCGTGACGGACTACAAGGCCAAGTACAAGGAGGACCCGGGCGCCTACTCGGCCGAGTCCTACGACCTGGCGAACTTCGCGATCGAGCAGATGAAGACCTTCTCGGACCCGAAGTCCATCACCCGCGAGGCGCTGCTCGGCAAGCTGAAGGCGGCCACCTACACCGGTCTGACCAAGACCTTCAAGTTCGACCAGAACGGTGAGTACGTGGGCGAGGACATCTTCCTGTACACCGTCAAGGGCGGGAAGATCGAGTACACCGGCAACATCAAGGAGCTCTCCAAGAGCTGACGCTCGGACTCGCCGGACGTGAGACACCAAGCGGCCCGGGTTCTTCCCGAGGGTGGGGGAGGGCCCGGGCCGTTCCTGTCCTGATCCGGATCGCGACGACGTAAGTCCGAGTCCTTCTCCCGTACCGCACCGTCCATGTACGGTCGGGCCGTTCGCCGCCCACAAGGCGCCCGCGAACGCCCGCCGGAAGCTCCCGCTGAGGAAACTCGCGTATGACTGTCCAGGAATTCTGGGACTACCTGATCCCAGGTATTGCGCTCGGCGCCCTGTACGCCGTCATCGCCATCGGCTACACGATGGTGTACGGCGTGCTCCAACTGATCAACTTCGCGCACAGCGAGGTGTTCATGGTCGGCGGTTTCGCCGTCCTGATGGTGTTCACCAAGATCGATTTCAACGACCCGTCGGTCGGCATGTCGGTCCTGCTTGTGCTGCTCGGCTTCGCCACCGCCGGATTCGCCGGCGCGGGTACCGCGTTCGCCCTGGAAAAGGTCGCGTACAGACCGCTCAGAAAACGTAACGCACCCCGACTCGCGTTCCTCATCAGCGCGATCGGCGCGTCGTTCCTGCTGTCGAACCTCGCGGGCAAGCTGTTCGGCCGCAACAACCACAGCCTCACCATCCCGTTCGAGAACAAAAAAGTGTTCACCGTGATGAACGCGCAGGTGACGGTGCTTCAGGTGCTGATCGTCTGCTCCGCGGTGATCATGATGATCGGCCTCGACCTGCTGGTGAACCGCACCAAGATGGGCGCCGGCATCCGCGCCGTCGCGCAGGACGCCGAGACCGCGGGTCTCATGGGCGTCGACATCGACAAGGTCATCTCGCGGACCTTCATCGTCGGCGGACTCCTCGGCGGCATCGCCGGGTTCCTGTTCGCGATGAACTCGTCGGTCGGCTACACGATGGGCTTCTTCCCGGGCATCACCGCCTTCGCCGCGGCCGTCGTCGGCGGCATCGGCAACGTGCGCGGCGCCATGCTCGGCGGTCTGCTGCTCGGCCTCGTGGAGAGCTTCTCGTCGCCGCTGTTCGGCGAGGAGTGGCGCTATGTCTCGGCGTTCGTCGTCCTGATCCTGGTGCTGATGTTCCGCCCGACCGGCATCCTCGGGGAACGTCTGGGGAGGACCGCATGAGCACGATCACCCGCCCCGAAGCGGACGAGCGCGACATGGTCGTCATGGACCTCGCCAAGCTCCGCCGCGTCCCGTGGTACCGGCAGCCGCGCTGGACCCGGCTGTTCGGCATGGTGCTGGCCGCCGCGCTGCTCGCCCTGGCGACCGGCCCCAACGCGAGCACCGACGACATCTTCTTCTCGGTCAACGAGTCGATGACCGACGGTGTCCGCCTCCCGGTCTGCATCGCCCTCATGGTGGCCTTCTGGGCCTTCTTCGAGTTCGTGCCCAAGGCCCCGGTGGAACGCGCGAAGGCCACCGCCAGGGCGAACACCGTTGACATGCCCGCCTGGCAGAACACCAAGAAGGCGTTCGACAAGACCCCGGTCAAGCTCGGCGCCCTCGCCGTCGTCGTGGTGGTCCTCGCGGTCCTGCCGCTGTTCATCTCGACCCGCTGGAACCAGGTCCTCGTCGGCAACGTCGCGGTCTACGTCCTGCTGGCGATCGGCCTCAACGTCGTGGTCGGCTGGGCCGGCCTGCTGGACCTCGGCTTCATCGCGTTCTTCGCGATCGGCGCGTACTCGACGGCGTTCTGGACGGGTTCGCTGCCCACCAAGCCGCCGGTCGAGCTCAACCCGTTCCTGGCCATGCCGATCGCGGTGGTGACCTGCCTCATCGCGGGCGTGCTGCTCGGCGCCCCGACGCTGCGGCTGCGCGGCGACTACCTGGCGATCGTGACGCTCGGCTTCCACGAGATCGTCTACCTGATCGCCAACAACGCCAACGGCTTCAGCGGCGGTTCGGGCGGCGCGACGAACATCCCGCACCCGAGCGTCCACCTCGGCTTCCTCGACTACGAGTGGGAGCTCGACCCCAAGCCGTACTGGTGGCTGATCATGGGCATGGCGGCGGTCGTCGTGTTCCTGTTCATCCGCCTCGAGCACTCGCGGGTCGGCCGGGCCTGGACCGCCATCCGCGAGGACGAGATCGCGGCGGCCGCCAACGGCGTCAACACCGTCAAGTACAAGCTGATGGCGTTCGCGATCGGCGCGTCGACGTCCGGCCTGGCCGGCGGGGTCTACGCCTCCAAGACCGGCTTCATCTCGCCGGAGAGCTTCAAGCTGATGTTCTCCGTGCTGGTGCTCGCCTACGTCATCTTCGGCGGCATGGGCTCCATCTGGGGCGTCATGGTCGGCACCGCGCTCCTCGCGTGGCTGCCCGAGTACCTGAAGGACTGGGTCGACGAGAACGACCGCATCACCTACCTCGGCGCGCTGCTCGTCATCATGATGATCTACCGCCCGCAGGGCCTCATCCCTTCCCGTCGGCGCAAGCGTGAGCTGACACTGGCCAAGGAAGGCATCGGGGACGCCGACGCCATGACCGAACCGGCCGGCGGGAGGATCGCGTGAGCACCACGTCCATGACCAAGGAGACGACGCCGCAGACCACCGACGCGGTCGTCACAGCGCGGGGGTTGACCCTGCGCTTCGGCGGCCTGGTGTGTCTCAACGACGTCGACCTCACCCTCAACCGGGGCGAGATCCTCGCGGTCATCGGCCCCAACGGGGCCGGCAAGACCTCGCTGTTCAACTCGCTGACCGGCGTGTACGTGCCGCAGGAGGGCCGCATCACGCTGTCCGCCGACGGCGGCGAGCAGAACCTGCTCGGCCGCAAGCCGCACGTCGTCAACCGGCTCGGCGTCGCCCGCACGTTCCAGAACATCCGCCTGTTCGGCGCGCTCACCGCGCTCGAGAACGTGAAGATCGCCGCCGAGACCCGGCAGAAGTCCGGCCCGGTCGGCATCATGCTCGGCATGCCGTGGGCGCGCCGCAACGAGCGCGCCAGCGACCGCCGCTCGCACGAGCTGCTCGACTTCGTCGGCATGGCCGACAAGCTCAACGAGCTTGCCGCGTCGCTCAGTTACGGCGACCAGCGACGCCTGGAGATCGCCCGCGCGCTCGCGACCGACCCCCAGGTGCTGCTCCTCGACGAGCCGGCGGCCGGCACCAACCCGACCGAGAAGCTCGAACTCGCCGAGCTGATCAAGCACATCAACCGCGAACTCGGCATCAGCGTGCTGCTGATCGAACACGACATGCGCCTGGTCATGTCCGTGGCCGACCGCGTGACCGTGCTCAACTTCGGAAAGGTGATCGCCTCCGGCACGCCTGCCGAGGTCCAGCACAACCCCGCGGTGGTCGAGGCGTACCTGGGAGCCTCCGACGAGGAAGCCGTTCCGGGCGAGGAGGACAAGTGAGCACGATCGAGACGCCCGAGGTGAACGGGCTGACGCAGCCGGCGGCCGCGAAGCCGCCGGTGACCCCGCTGCTCGAACTCCACGAGATGCACGTCTACTACGGCGCCATCCAGGCGCTGAAGGGCATCAACGTCACGGTCGGCGAGGGCGAGATCGTCACGCTGCTCGGCGCCAACGGCGCGGGCAAGACCACGACGCTGCGCACCATCTCGGGCCTGCTGAGCCCGCGCAGCGGCGAGGTCCGGCTCAACGGCGAGCGCATCGACGGCATCCCGCCGCACCACGTGGTGGCGCTCGGCATCGGGCAGAGCCCCGAGGGCCGCCGGGTGTTCCCGCGCATGACGGTGCTGGAGAACCTCCAGATGGGCGCGTACCGCTTCAAGTCCGTGCCGAAGGCCGAACTCGAGCGCGTGTACGAGCTGTTCCCGCGCCTGCACGAGCGCCGCTCGCAGCAGGCGGGCACGCTGTCCGGCGGCGAGCAGCAGATGCTCGCCATCGGCCGCGCGCTGATGGGCCGGCCGCGCGTCCTGCTCCTCGACGAGCCGTCGATGGGCCTGGCGCCGCTGATCGTCGCCCAGATCTTCTCGATCATCAAGGAGATCAACGCGCAGGGCACCACGGTGCTCCTGGTCGAGCAGAACGCCGCGCAGGCGCTCAAGCTGTCCGACCGCGCGTACGTGCTGGAGACCGGCAGCGTGATGATGTCCGGCACGGCCGGCGAACTGCTCGCGGACCCGCGGGTCCGCGAGGCGTACCTCGGCGAGGGCGCGGGCGCCTGACGCCCGGGCACACGCACGGTACGCGCTGAGCACGACGAAGGCCCCACCGGTCGCCCGGCGGGGCCTTCGTCGTGCCACCCGGCGCGGCCGGGTCAGGGCTTCCACTGGTGGGCCGGCAGCGGCACTTCGACCGTCGGCAGGTCCGCCGTGCCCTTCAGCCGGATCGCGGTGGGCTGGGTGTCCGCGGCGATGTCGTACCAGTACTCCAGCACGACGATGTTGTGCGCGCCGACGGGCTGCAGCCCGATCTGCCGGCGGATCAGCATGGACTGGTTGTCCGGGGCCGCCGTCGCGCCGTTCGCCAGGACCAGTTGCTGCGTGGTGCTGTCGACGTTGACGCTGGTCGTCTGGTCGTTGCGGATCTGGACGCCGACCCGGCATATCTGGCCCTGCTCGGCGAAGTGCTCCGCGTGCGTCCCGGTGATGAACGACATCCCGCAGCGCAGCGTCAGCACGGTGAGTTCGACGTTGCCGCTGCGCTGCGGCGCCGCGCCGACCGCGATGTCGCCCTCGACCATGCCCGGCACGGCCGGTGCGGCGGGCGGCGGAGGGGGTTTCGGCTTCTCGTGCTCGGGCCACCGCGCGGCGGCGACCCCGGCCGCCGCGCCGCCGCCGAGCAGGAGCCCGAAGACGGCGGCGAGGACGACGCCGGGCCGGGCTCTGGGCCCCGGTGCCTCCTGGTCCTCGGCGCCGGGTGCCGGCCTGCCGTGGGGCCTCTCCGGTTCGCCGCCGGGTGTTTCCGTGGTGCGCTGCTCGTCACTCATTCCGACCGGTCCTCCCGCTGGACGCGCGTAGTGCAGGCACGTGCGCAGTACGCTACGGGCCGCACGACGCGCGTGTCAGCAGTCGGAGACCGGTCCGCTACAGGGAATTCCGGCCCGCGGGGCCGCGAACCCGCCCGGTCAGGCGGAGCGGCGGATCATGCAGCTCAGCCGCGACGTGCACACGCGCTTGCCCGCCTCGTCGGTGATGACGATCTCGTACGTCGCGAGCGTGCGGCCGAGGTGGATCGGCGTGGCCACACCGGTGACCAGGCCCGAGGTGGCCGAGCGGTGGTGGGTCGCGCTGATCTCGATGCCGACCGCGATGGCGTCCGGCCCGGCGTGCATCGCGGAGCCGATCGAGCCCAGCGTCTCGGCGAGGACGCACGACGCACCGCCGTGCAGCAGCCCGTACGGCTGGATGTTGCCCTCGACCGGCATGGTGGCGACCAGGCGCTCGACGGAGGCCTCCTGGACGACGATGCCCATCTTCGTGCCCAGCGTCTCACCGACAGTGTTCGTGCCGAACAGCTTGACCAGCTCGTCGACGGGGATGGGGAACTCGACGTGCGGCATCGTGCTCATGGTGGTGCTGCTCCTCTGCGTGACGGACTCGTTCGGCCACGCGAGGGGGGTGACATGACCGTATGTGTCGGTTCACCAGCCTAGGATCTGTCCGTGGCTTCCACTGACGCACCCCAGGCTTCTGTACGCACCGGCACCCGCCCGCGGCTTCTGCTGCTCGACGGGCACTCCTTGGCCTACCGCGCGTTCTACGCGCTCAAGGAGGCCACGATGTCGACGGCGACCGGGCAGCCGACGCAGGCGGTGTTCGGGTTCGCCTCGATGTTGGCCAACGTGCTGCGCGACGAGGCGCCGACCCACCTAGGCGTGGCGTTCGACGTGTCGCGGCAGTCGTTCCGCACCGACCGCTTCCCGGAGTACAAGGCGAACCGCTCGGCGACGCCGGACGAGTTCAAGGGCCAGGTCGAGCTGATCATCGAACTGCTCGACGCGATGGGCGTGCGCACCATGCGGGTCGAGGGCTTCGAGGCCGACGACGTCATCGCCACGGTGTCCACGCAGGCCGCCGAGGAGGGCTACGAGGTCCTCATCCTGACCGGGGACCGCGACTCGCTGCAGCTCGTCACGCCGGACGTCACGGTGCTCTACCCGATGATGGGCGTCAGCAAGCTGCACCGGTTCACGCCGCAGGCCGTCGAGGAGAAGTACCAGCTGACGCCGCAGCAGTACCCGGACTTCGCGGCGCTGCGCGGCGACCCCTCCGACAACCTGCCCGGCATCCCCGGGGTCGGCGAGAAGACCGCCGCCAAGTGGATCCGCGAGTTCGGCTCGTTCCAGGAGCTGGTCGAGCGCGCCGACGAGGTGAAGGGCAAGGCCGGCGAGAACTTCCGCGCCCACCTCGAGGCGGTCCGGCTCAACCGCGAGCTGACCGAACTGGTCCGGGACGTACCGCTGGAGGTCGGACCGGCCGACCTGGAGCGGACGCCGTTCGACCGGTCCGCCGTCGAACAGGTGCTGGACGCACTGGAGTTCCGCGCCAACAACTTCCGCGACCGGCTGTGGGCGGTCGACCCGGGCCTGGCCACGGCCGGCGGGGAAGCCGAAGGGGCCGTCGTCGAGGACGGCTTCGAACTGGACACCACCGTCCTGGAGACCGGCGCGCTGGGCGACTGGCTGGCCGAGCACGCGGCGGGCACCGGGCGCACCGGCCTGGCGGTGGACGGCACATGGGGACGCGGCACCGGCACGGTCGCGGGCGTCGCGTTCGCGGCGGCCGACGGCACCGCGGCCTTCGTCGACGCGTCGGCGCTGGACGAGGCCGACGACGCGGCGCTCGCGGCGTGGCTCGCGGACCCCGAGCGGGAGAAGGCCGTCCACGACGCCAAGGGGCCGATGCTGGCCCTCAAGGCGCACGGCTGGGACCTGGCGGGCGTCACGTCCGACACGGCGCTCGGCGCCTACCTGGTGCTGCCCGGGCAGCGCTCGTTCGCCCTGGAGACCCTCACGCAGCGCTTCCTCGGCCGCGAGCTGAAGGTCGACGAGGCCTCCGACAGCGGCCAGTTGGCGCTCGACATGTCGGGCGAGGACGACGCCGAGGCGGCGCGCGGCGAGGCGCTCATGCTCGCCGCCCGCGCGGTGGTCGACGTCGCCGCCGAGCTCGACGAGCAGCTGGAGAGCCGCGGCGCGCTCAAGCTGCTCCAGGACATGGAGCTGCCGCTGCTGACCGTGCTGGCACGCATGGAGCGGGTCGGCATCGCCGCCGACCGCGACCACCTCGACCGGCTGGAGGCGCAGTTCGGCGCGGCCGTCAAGCAGGCCACCGAGCAGGCGCACGGCGCGGTCGGGCGGGACTTCAACCTCGGCTCGCCGAAGCAGCTGCAGGAGATCCTGTTCGGCGAGCTCAACCTGCCGAAGACCAAGAAGATCAAGACCGGCTACACCACCGACGCCGACGCGCTGGTGTGGCTCGCCACCCAGCCCGGCATCCCCGAGCCCGCGCAGGACCTGCTGACCGCGCTGCTGCGGCACCGCGACCAGAGCAAGCTGCGCGTCACGGTCGAAGGGCTGATCAAGACCGTCACCGAGGACGGGCGGATCCACACGACGTTCCACCAGACCGTCGCCGCGACGGGCCGGCTGTCGTCGTCCGACCCGAACCTCCAGAACATCCCGATCCGCACCGACGAAGGGCGGCAGATCCGCAGCTCCTTCGTCGTGGGCGACGGCTACGAGGGCCTGCTGACCGCGGACTACAGCCAGATCGAGCTGCGCATCATGGCGCACCTGAGCGGCGACGAGGCGCTGATCGACGCGTTCGCGTCCGGCGAGGACCTCCACAACACCGTCGCCTCGGCGGTGTTCGAGGTGCCGCGCGACCGGGTCGACGCCGAGATGCGCCGCAAGATCAAGGCGATGTCGTACGGACTGGCCTACGGGCTCTCGGCGTTCGGGCTGTCGCAGCAGCTCGACATCACGCCCGAGGAAGCCCGCAAGCTGATGGCGAACTACTTCGAGCGGTTCGGCGGCGTGCGCGACTACCTGCGCGCCGTCGTCGACGAGGCCCGCCAGACCGGCTACACCGAGACGGTGTTCGGCCGCCGCCGCTACCTGCCGGACCTCACCAGCGACAACCGGCAGCGCCGCGAGATGGCCGAGCGCATGGCGCTCAACGCGCCGATCCAGGGCAGTGCGGCGGACATCGTCAAGGTCGCCATGCTGGGCGTCGACAAGGCTCTGACGGACGGCGGGTTCGGCTCGCGGATACTGCTCCAGGTCCACGACGAACTCGTGCTCGAGATCGCGCCGGGGGAGCGCGCCGCGGTCGAGGCGCTGGTGCGGCGCGAGATGGCGGGGGCGTACCCGCTGCGTGCTCCGCTGGACGTCTCGGTCGGCTTCGGCGCGACGTGGGAGGACGCCGGGCACTGACCGGGATCCCGTTGCCGTGCGCGGGCCCCGCACCACCCGGTTCGCAGGGTGGCGCGGGGCCCGTGTCGTGTGGGGCGGCACGACTGTCCGGCGACAAATGCCGCAGACCCTGCGAAACGCCGCCGTGGGGCTAGAGCGGTGGCCAAACCTGACGTAGTTTCATCTCCGCTCGTCGTCAGCCTGGTTCGGCTCCGCCCGGAAACCGGAGGCGGCGCGCGGACATGCAGCCAGCCAGGCGAAGGGGGCGGTTCGTGGACGAGGCCGAACAGGGGCCCGGTCCGCGGGATCAGGCGATACCGCGGCAGCCGGGGGCGGCCGGCGGGAACGCGGACTGGACCCGGAACCTGACCACGATCGCGGTGGTGGCATCGCCGCCGACGGCGGAGCCGCCGGAGGCCGCGACCGGGGTCGAGACCGACATCGAGCCCGTGGCCGCGCCCGCGCGTGACGTCGAGCCGGAGCCGGAGCCGGCGGCCGCGCCTGAGCTCGAAACCGGGCTCGAGCCCGCAGCCGAGCCGGAGCCCGAGCCTGAACCTGAGGTCACGGCCGAACTCGAGCCGGAACCCGAGCCCGACGCGGCCGTGGAGCCCGAGGCCGAGTCGGAGCCCGCCGAACCGGAGGCCGAGCCCGAAACCGAGCCCCAGGTCGCGCCCGAGGCCGAGCCCGTCGCGGTCGAGGCGGCCGCCGAGGCGCCCACCGCGGTCATCCCGCGCACCGGCGCGCGGGACGGCGACGAACTCGACTCGTGGGTCGCCTCGCTCGGCGCGACGCCGAAGGAACTGGCCGCCAAGGCGGACGACGACGCCGCGCCCGCGGCCGAGACCGACGAGGACGGCGCCGAGGGCGGCGGCGGCGCGCAGACCGTCCCCGCCCGCCGCCGGTACATCAACCCGTGGTTCGGCGGCGCGGCCGTCGTCGCGCTGCTGCTGGCCGCCGCCACGGCCGTGAACAACCCGTTCACGATGGCGACCTCCGAGCGGGTGCCCGTCTCCGACGTGGCGCGCATGTCGGACCCGGAACCGCCCAGCAGCCTGGGCCCGGTGGACGGCGGCGCCCCGCGCGTCTACGACCTGCCGCCGGTGCAGCCCGCGGCCGCGCCGGGCGCGCCCTCGTCGGCCGTGCCGACGACCGCGGTGGCGACCGGCCCCATCCGGGTCCCGGCGCCGCAGACGGTGGGCGGGGGAGGCATCCCGCAGATCGTGCTCGCGGCGTACCAGCAGGCGGCCACGACGATGGCGTCCGCCAACACGAAGTGCAAGCTGCCGTGGGAACTCCTGGCCGGCATCGGCCGCGTCGAGTCCTCGCACGCCAACAACGGCCAGGTGGACACCACCGGCCGGGCGCTCACGCCGATCCTCGGCCCGCGCCTGGACGGCAGTGGCTCGACCAAGGCCATCAAGGACACCGACAAGGGCGTCCTCGACCTGGACACCGAGTACGACCGCGCGGTCGGCCCGATGCAGTTCATCCCGTCCACCTGGAAGGCGTACGAGAAGGACGGCAACAAGGACGGCAAGGCGGACCCGCAGAACGTCTTCGACGCCGCCCTGACGGCGGGCCGCTACCTGTGCGCGGGCAACCGCGACCTGACCGACCCGGCGTCGCTGGACGCGGCGATCCTGAGCTACAACCAGTCGACCGACTACCTGCGCACGGTCAAGGCGTGGATGCAGTACTACCAGAACGGCGGTCGCCCGAACCCGGCCGCGACGACGCCCGCGGGCGGCAAGACGACCGCCACGGGCGGAAGCCCGTCGAAGTCCGGGACGAAGTCACCGTCGAAATCCGGCGGCTGACCGTCCGTCACGGCGCGCTCGAGGGCGCGCTCGGGGGCCGATAACAGCAACGCGTTCTCGTTCGCCGCCCTCCGGGAATCGCCCGGAGGGCGTGTCGGCGTGTCGACGAATATGCAGATGAAGCTGGCATATTGTGCCAACCGTACGTTCGCAACATCTGTTGTTCGGGAAAAATCTGAAACGTGTTCTCATTCGCGCCCTTCCTTGCTACCGTGCCGTCTCCGTGAGCGCAAAGGAGAGTTTTTGATGCGTGCCTTCGCCGCGGTCCTCATCGGTCTGGTGCTCGCCGCCGGCGCCGCGTACCTGCTGACCACTTTCGCGGTACCGGAGCCCAAGGCGATCGACAAGCCGCTCCAGGTGACCCAGGTCCCCGCGAAGCCCTGAAGACCGCATTTCCCGCACGACCGCAACCTGTAGTTCGTTCCATCGGCAAGGGGACATTCTCGATGCGTCGTAGGTCCAGCCTGGTCCTCCTGACCCTGGCGGTGTTCTGCGTGGCGCTCGCGCCACTGCTGCGCGAATACGCCTTTCCGCGGCTTGTCGCGAAGGCGCTCAACAGCGACCAGGCCTACAAGGTGATGGTCCTCGAGGCCGACAACGCGACGCTTTTCGGCGCGCCCGAAGGCGACGGCAAGGCCAAGGCGTACATCATCCAAACGGTGAAGCCCAACCCCGACGAGGCCACGGGCCAGTCGGTGGTGTGGGACATGAACCTCGCCATGGTCGACAGCACCGGCAAGGTCGTCACCCAGATTCCCGAGCGCTACGTCTTCGACGCCGTCTCGCAGGCCCCCAAGAACTGCTGCGGTGAGCAGATCGACGGCAAGCCCGTCGCGCACACCGGAATCCAGTACAAGTGGCCGTTCTTCGTCCAGAAGCGCGGTTACAACTACTACGACGCGCAGGCGCACACCGCCGCGACGATCGATTACAAGGGCACCGAGAACTTCAACGGGCTCGAGGTCTACCGCTTCGAGCAGAGCGTTCCGTGGACCAAGGTCCCCGTGCCCAGCCAACTGCCCGGCGGCCTCACCCCCGAGAGCGTCGAACAGGCCGGCATGGAGCGCTGGTACACCACCGTGCGCACCTTCTGGGTCGAGCCCGTCACCGGCGCCCCCGTCTACGCGGAGGAGAAGCACCGGGAGGAGATGCGGACGCCCAACCCGGACGACCCCGCGCACCCGGGCGTCCTCGTCGTGTTCGACGGGCACGTGAAGATGCTCCCCGCGTGGTCCAACGCGCTCATCGCGGACGCCAAGGACCAGCGCGCTCAGATGCTCCTCATCCACGACCAGCTGCCGCTGGGCCTCGTCGTGGTCGGCGTCGTGCTCTTCCTCGTCGCGCTCCTCCTGGAGTTCCTCGGCCGGCGCAAGAAGGCCGACCCGGCGACGGGCGGCGGCACCCGGGGCGACGACGCGTCGCCGTCCGGGCCCGGCGGAAGCGGTAACGAGGGCACGGCCGGGCGCGAGCCCGTGGCGGTCGGAGCGTCCGGCGGCGGGGCGGGCGCGAACGCGGCCGAGACCGCCGTCCTGCCCCGCGTCGCCGACTCGCCGCCACTGAGCGGGGTCACCTCAGAGTCGGCCGCGGTCGCGGCGGACGCCCCCGCGCCGGCCAGCAACGGCAAGACCCCGGCGACCGCGTTCCCGGACCGACCCACGTCGCCGCCTCCGGCGAGCTGACCCAGCCCCCGGTCCGACGGCGCCCCGCCGTCCATGAACCCGGCCTGCCGCCCTGGTATGAGGGCGGCGGGCCGTGTCTGTTACCCGGCCGTGTCCGTAAGGAGCGCGCGGGCTTTCAGCGCACCCATTCGCTCCGGTACGCCGCCCAGTCCTCGTCCGTCGCCGCGAAGTCCACGTACAGCGCCACCCCGAACGCCCGCCGGTCCGGCTCCGCCGACAGGCCGAGCCGCACCGCCCGGGCCGCCGTCGCCACCCGCTCCGCGTCCTCGTGGTGCCCGACGGTGTCGTCGTGGAAGAACGGCAGGCCGATCAGCAGATCGACGTCCGGCGGCGTGCGGTCGAGCGCGAGGCGGGTCTGGCGGACGACATAGCCGCCGAACAGCCCGCGGGTGGGCATCCAGGTGTCGTACGCCATCACCGCGACCTGGTCGACGCGCGACGCGACCTCGCCGAAGTAGCCGGGCGACCACCACTTCGTACGCTGCACGCCGGCGGTCCGCGCCAGCGCGACCAGGTTCCCGGCCGGTTCGATCTGGTGCGCCGCGACCGACAGCACCTTTCCGCGCGCGTGCGTGAGCGCACGTGCGCGGGTCAGGACGTCGAGGTAGTCGCGGTCGCCGTCGGGCATCGGCTCCAGGTCGAAGTGGACGCCGTCGAACCCGGCCTCCACGGCCTGCCCCGCGGACGCCACCACACGGTCCCGCCGCGCCCCGTCGCGCAGGTCGAGCCGACCGGGCCCGACCACGTCGCCCAGCCAGGCCTGCACCCGCGTGCCGGGGAGGGCGGCGTGCAGCGCGTCGACCATCCGCCGCGCCTCCGGATACCGGGCGGGATCCAGGCTCCCGTCGTGCGCCAGCGGTCCCGCGTGGACGTACAGGTCCCGCACCCCGGTCCCGCGCAGGCGCTCGGCCAGTGCCGCAACGTCGACCGCCCCCTTGCGGCCGTCCACCCACGCGTGCCCCAGCCACAACGCGTCCCGCCCCCGCGACCGCGCCGACTCGGCGGGCGACCCGGTGTACTCCAGCCGCAACCAGGTCAGCGACCCGATCGTGACGACGAGCACGGCCACGACGAACGACGAGGTGACGGCGATTCCGACGCGCACCAGCCGCCGGAGCCGCGGGCGCGGCGGTACGCGTGGGGCGTCGGATGCCTCTGGGACCCCGGCGTCGACAGGGCCGGACGGGTCGGGTGTGGTCACCCGCGCATCCTGCCGGACCCGCGCCGCCCGCGCACCGGACGCCCGGGCGGGGTCAGTCCTTGTCGCAGACGAAGATCGCCGTGCCCGGCAGCTTCCGGCCACGCGTCGGGCTCCAGCCGCCCCACACCTGGGTCAGGGCCTCCGGCCACTCCGGTTCGATCAGGTCGACGATGCGGAAACCGGCCGCGGCGGCCTCGCGGACGCGCATGCCGAGGGTGCGGTGGTGCTCGACGTAGGTCGCGTGGCCGTCCTCGTCCTCCTCGACGTAGGGCGTGATGTCGAAGTAGGAGTACGCCGCGGTCAGCCCGCCCTCGCCCGGGTCGTCCGGGAACGCCCAGCGGATCGGGTGGGTCAGCGAGAAGACCCAGCGCCCGCCGGGCTTGAGGACGCGGTGGACCTCGCGCATGATCTTGGCGCCCTCGGGGCTGAACGGCAGGGCGCCGTAGGCCGAGAAGGCGGTGTCGAAGGACTCGTCGGCGAACGGCAGGGCCGCCGCGTCCGCCTGGATCACCGGGACGTCCAGCCCGACCGCCGCGTCGATGCGCCGTGAGTGCTGGAGCTGGCGGTAGGAGAGGTCCAGCGCCACCGGGTACGCGCCGCGGGCGGCCAGGTTGCGGGCGCACTGGGCCGCGCCGGCGCCGACCTCGAGGATCCGGCGGCCCTCGACGTCGCCGAGGAGTTGCGCGTCCTGCTCGTCGAGCCCTTCCGGGCCCCACACGAACCGCGCGTCGCCGAGGAAGTCGCCGTGCTCCGCCTGGTACTCGTCGGCGTTCGCGTCCCACCACGAGCGCCCGGCCCGGACGCTCTCCGCCGGACCGACCTCGCGCCGTCCGACACCGCCCGCGGCGTCGCCGCCGGCCTCCCACGGGTCGTCGTCGAAGGAGGCCGCCGACCAGGGTTCGCTCATATGACTTGCCTCACACGCTGTTGTTCAGGGTCGGCGTACGTTATCGTGCGCGCGTGCGGAGATGGCCTGGCGGCCGGTCCGCGGCGGCCTCGGCGCGTCGCGGCGGTGTCCGCCCCTCAACCCGCGCGTTGACCGCGCCTGGGCGGCCCCGTATGCTGCAAGTTGCGCCGCGGGCCTGCGTGAACTCAGACGGAGCAGGTCGCGCTCACCTTTGTCGTTCCGTTCCGCCAGCTCAATTGCTGTCGGTGTCCGACAGGGCGAAACCGGGTCCTGGAGCGTGGTTTTACCGACGACTTCTGTCCGTACCGGAGCCCTTTCCCACATGACGAGCAGCACCGAGGCCCCTCGCACCACCCCGCAGGTGGCGGTCAACGACATCGGTTCCGAGGAAGCTTTCCTCGCCGCAATCGACGAGACGATCAAGTACTTCAACGACGGCGACATCGTGGATGGCGTGATCGTCAAGGTCGACCGGGACGAGGTCCTGCTCGACATCGGTTACAAGACCGAAGGCGTCATCCCCTCCCGCGAGCTGTCCATCAAGCACGACGTGGACCCGCACGAGGTTGTCGCGGTCGGCGACAACATCGAGGCCCTCGTCCTCCAGAAGGAGGACAAGGAAGGCCGCCTGATCCTCTCGAAGAAGCGTGCGCAGTACGAGCGCGCGTGGGGCACCATCGAGAAGATCAAGGAAGAGGACGGCATCGTCACCGGTACCGTCATCGAGGTCGTCAAGGGTGGTCTCATCCTCGACATCGGCCTCCGCGGCTTCCTCCCGGCCTCGCTGGTCGAGATGCGTCGTGTGCGCGACCTCCAGCCGTACGTCGGCAAGGAGCTCGAGGCCAAGATCATCGAGCTGGACAAGAACCGCAACAACGTGGTCCTGTCCCGCCGTGCCTGGCTCGAGCAGACCCAGTCGGAGGTGCGCCAGACCTTCCTCACGACCCTGCAGAAGGGTCAGGTCCGCTCCGGCGTCGTCTCCTCGATCGTCAACTTCGGTGCGTTCGTGGACCTGGGCGGCGTGGACGGCCTCGTGCACGTCTCCGAGCTGTCCTGGAAGCACATCGACCACCCGTCCGAGGTCGTCGAGGTCGGCCAGGAGGTCACGGTCGAGGTCCTGGACGTCGACATGGACCGCGAGCGCGTCTCCCTGTCGCTGAAGGCGACCCAGGAAGACCCGTGGCAGCAGTTCGCCCGCACCCACCAGATCGGCCAGGTCGTTCCGGGCAAGGTCACCAAGCTGGTGCCGTTCGGTGCGTTCGTCCGCGTCGACGAGGGCATCGAGGGCCTGGTCCACATCTCCGAGCTGGCCGAGCGCCACGTCGAGATCCCGGAGCAGGTCGTCCAGGTCGGCGACGAGATCTTCGTCAAGGTCATCGACATCGACCTCGAGCGTCGCCGCATCAGCCTGTCGCTGAAGCAGGCCAACGAGGCGTTCGGCGCGGACCCGGCCGAGGCCGAGTTCGACCCGACCCTCTACGGCATGGCCGCGACGTACGACGACGCGGGCAACTACATCTACCCCGAGGGCTTCGACCCGGAGACCAACGACTGGCTCGAGGGCTACGACAAGCAGCGCGAGGAGTGGGAGCGGCAGTACGCCGAGGCCCAGACGCGCTTCGAGTCGCACCAGCAGCAGGTCGTCAAGGCCCGCGAGGCCGAGGCCGAGGCGGCTGTCGAGAGCGGTGCCGGCGGCGGCTCGTACTCCTCGGCTCCGGCCGAGGCCCCGCAGGGTGGCGGCGCGCTGGCCTCCGACGAGGCGCTCGCCGCGCTCCGCGAGAAGCTGGCGGGCGGCCAGAGCTGACGCTCTGACCCTCCGGTAGTGCAGTAGTTCCGGGCCTGTCCGTCAGGTCGAGTCCGGTGGTTCGTTCAGAAGGCCCCGCCCCCGAGGCGGGGCCTTCTGGCGTTTCCCCCTCCGTCCCCCCTCCGTCCCGGTCCCCCCGCCGCCCGGTCTTCCCCGGTCCGGGCGGCGCCGGTTCTCCCCGACGGGGTGGTGCCCCGTAGGCGTGGGCGGCTACACCGGATGCCACACCGGATCACTCGAACGAGGGATCAAGGCCGGTGTCCCGCCTGCCGATCTGGGCCTGGTCGAAGCCCAGCGGCGGGGCGGGGCGCGCCACTAGGGTTCTCGCGTGTACCTGTCCTCCAGTCGCAGCCAGGACACCGCGACCGGGGTCCGCCGGGACAGGGCGCGGGCCGCCGGCGGCGTGGTCACCGCCAACGTCGTGGCGCTCGGGCTGGTCAGCCTCGTCACGGACATATCGTCCGAGATGGTCACCGCCGTCATGCCGGTCTACCTGGTGGCCGGACTCGGGCTGTCGATACTGCAGTTCGGCTTCCTCGACGGCCTCTACCAGGGCGTCACGGTCTTCCTCCGGCTGGCCGGCGGGCACATCGCCGACCGGTTCGCGGCGCGCAAGAAGGTCGCCGCGGTCGGCTACGGGGTGTCCGCGGTCAGCAAGCTCGGCTTCCCGCTGATCGGCGCGTCCGTGCCGGGCATCGGCACGCTGCTGGCGGTCGACCGCGCGGGCAAGGGCCTGCGGACCGCGCCGCGCGACGCGCTGATCTCGCTGTCCAGCACACCGGAGTCGCAGGGCAAGGCGTTCGGCGTGCACCGCGCGCTTGACACCGTCGGGGCGTTCACCGGGCCGTTCATCGCGTTCCTGATCCTGTCGGCGGTCGCGACCGCGTACGACGCGGTGTTCGTGGTGAGCTTCTGCGTCGGCGCGGTCGGGCTGCTGATGCTGCTGCTGTTCGTCCGCGACCGGCCGAGCCCCGCGTCCGAGCGGAAGGCCGCGTCGACGCGGGCCGGGCTGCGGCTGCTGCGCGACGCCCCGTTCCGCCGGCTGTGCGGGTGCGCGCTGCTGCTCGGCGCGGCGACCGTCAGCGACGCGTTCGTCTTCCTGGTCCTTCAACGCCGCCTCGACCTCGCGGGCCACTGGTTCCCGCTGCTGCCGCTCGGCACGGCGGGCGTGTACCTGCTGCTGGCCCTGCCGATGGGCCTGGTCGCGGACCGCGTCGGACGCCGCACGGTCTTCCTGCTCGGGCATGTGGCGCTCGGCGGGGTGTACGCGCTGCTCGCCGGCCCGGTCGGCGGACTCGCGCTGCTCGCGGGCGTGTTCGTGCTGCACGGCACGTTCTACGCGATGACCGACGGCGTACTGATGGCCGCCGCGGGCGCGGGGCTGCCCGCTCCGCTGCGCACCAGCGGGCTCGCGGTACTGCAGACCGGCCAGGCGGCGGGGAAGTTCGTGTCGTCCGTCGCGTTCGGGTGGGCGTGGACCCGCTGGGGGCCCGAACGGGCGGTGATGTGGTCGGGTGCGGCACTGGCGGTGGCCTTCGCGGTCAGCGCCGCGGTGATGGGAGGGGCGCGCGCACGTGCACGATGGGGACGCTGAACCGGTAGGGGCGCTGTTCACCCGGAGGCGGGTCCTCGCCTTCGTCCTGGCGCTGGTGGTGCTGGCCGGGCTGGGCGTCGCGTACACCGTCCACGCTATAGAGCGCGAGGACAAGAAGAAGTACGGCGGCAACGGCACCGCGCCCGGCCCCGTGCCGCTGAGCCTGCAGGGCCCGCCGCGGTTGCTGTTCCGCAGCACCGAGTCCGGGCCCGGCTACGGACACGTCGCGGCCGTCGACGCGGCGGCTCCCGGCGGGGCCCGCCAGGTCGCGGACCGCACGTGCGACCGCCTCTACGCGGCGGCCGGCCGCGCGCTGTGCCTGATCGTCGACCGCGGCGTCATCTCCCGCAACTACGCGCTGGTCCTCGACGACCAACTGCGCGAGGTGCGGCGCGTCGAGCTCGCCGGCACCCCGAACCGCGCACGGCTGTCCGCGTCCGGCCGGATGGCCTCGTGGACGGTTTTCGTCTACGGCGACTCGTACGCCGCGACGTCGTTCTCCACCCGCACCTCGGTCCTGGACACCCGGTCCGGTGAACTCGTGCAGAGCCTGGAGGACTTCGCGGTGACCAAGGACGGCGCCGACGTGCGCACGCCCGACCGGAACTTCTGGGGCGTCACCTTCACCGCCGACGACAACACCTTCTACGCGACCATGTCGACCGGCGGCCCGCCGCACACCTACCTGGTCCGCGGCGACCTGAAGGCCCGCACGATGACGGTGCTGCGCGAGAACGTCGAGTGCCCGTCGCTGTCACCGGACGGCACCCGGCTGGTGTTCAAGAAGAAGGTCTCCAACGACGGGCGCAACCCGTGGCGTTTGTACGTGCTCGACCTCGCGTCCGGCACCGAGACCGCGTTGGCCGAGACGCGCGGCGTGGACGACCAGGCGGTGTGGCTCGACGACCACACCGTCGCCTACGGACTGCCCACCGGCGCGGGCGCGGGGTCCGACGTGTGGTCGGTCCCGGCCGACGGATCGGGTGCCGCGACGCGGTTGGTCGCGGGCGCGTTCTCCCCGGCGCCGCTGCGGTGACCACGCCCGAACCGGCCCGCCACACACGGCCCATGGGCGCGCACAGGCCTCGGGAATGCCACAGTTGTGTCACGAACGGGTGGTTTAGCCGTTCGCCCGCCGCTCCGCCGACCGGCCTCTGACCTGCGTGGACGGTACACGGAACGACCGTCGGGCGGACCCGGGGCACGGCCCGGTGAGGGCTCACCTGGGCGAAGCGGGGCCCCGCCGTTCGTCTAGGCTGAGGGCTTTGGCGCCGGGTGCCGAGCTGTCCGCCGCCGCGGACGCAGTGCATCCGGTGACCGGGCCGGACCGACAACCGACGGACGACGACTCGGGGGCCGCCGGGCCCAATGCCGTCGCGACATGTGGGAATGAGGATTCGCATGGCCTCTGGTGGGCTTCCGGCCACCGGCCAGGTATTGAGCATCGTCACCGGTACGGATGTGGCCCTGTACCGGCACGTACGCGGACGGACCGGGCATCCGACGATCCAGAGGGCGAGCAAGGCCCTCTCTTTTGTGGGCGAGCACGGCGGGCTCTTCCTCGCGACCGGCCTGGTCGGTGCCGCCGTCGACCGTGAGCGGCGCGGCCAGTGGCTGCGCGCGACCGCGACGATCGCGACCGCGCACGCCGCGAGCATGGCCCTGAAGCGGGTCGTGCGCCGCCCCCGCCCGAACTTCGAGGGGCTCGAGCCGCTGGTGCGCACCGCCGGCCGGCACAGCTTCCCGTCCTCGCACTCCGTCTCCGCGGCGGCCTCGGTCGTCGCGTTCCGCGGCCTGGTGCCGGCCCGGGTCACCGTGCCGGCCGCGGTCGCCATGGGCTTCTCCCGGCTCGTCGTCGGCGTCCACTACCCGACCGACGTCCTCGGTGGCGCGGCGATGGGCGTGGCCGCCGCCCGCGTGGGCCGGTCCTGGTCCGAGCGGTCCGTACCGAAATCCACGAAGGGGCGCTGAGCCGTGAGCACGTCCGAGATCGAGGCAGTGCCGCAGCAGAGCGGCGTCGGCACCGTCGAGGCGCCGCCGCGTCCGCCCCGGGGCGGGCTGCTCGGCGGGCTGGTCAAGCTCGCGCGCCCCAAGCAGTGGGTGAAGAACGTCCTGGTGTTCGCGGCGCCGTTGGCCGCCGGGAAGATCAACCACTGGGACGTCCTGCGCCAGTGCGTCTTCATCTTCGTGATCTTCAGCATCGCGGCGTCGGCGATCTACTACGTCAACGACGCGTTCGACGTGGAGTCCGACCGGCAGCACCCGAAGAAGAAGTACCGGCCGATCGCGTCCGGCGTCGTCCCGGTCAAGCTGGCCTGGGTGCTCGGCCCGGTGCTCGCGGTCGTCGCGGTCGGGCTGTCGTTCCTGCTGTGCAACGCCGGCACCGCGCTGATCGTCGGCCTGTACGTCGTGCTGCACGTGCTCTACAGCTTCGCGTTCAAGCACGTCCAGGTCCTCGACCTGATGATGGTCGCCTCCGGCTTCCTGTTCCGCGCCATGGTCGGCGGCGTCGCCGCCGACATCCCGCTGTCCCGCTGGTTCCTGCTGACCGCCGGCTTCGGCTCGCTGTTCATGGTCGCCGGCAAGCGGTACTCGGAGATGGTGCTGATGGGCGAGGAGGCCGCCAAGACCCGCGCGTCGCTGGCCAACTACTCCATCACCTACCTGCGCTTCGTGTGGCAGATGTCGGTCGCGGTCACCGTGCTGACCTACAGCCTGTGGGCGTTCGACATCCCGCGCGGCGGCTCGACGCTGGCCTGGCAGCAGCTCTCGCTGGTCCCGTTCGGGTTCGTCCTGCTGCGGTACGCCGTTTACGTGGACGCAGGAACCGCGGGTGCCCCCGAGGACGTTGTGCTGAAGGACAAGGTCATCGTCGGACTCGGGTTCGCGTGGCTGCTCATGTTCGTCCTGGGAGTTTTCCATGTCTGACGGCCCCTCGGCCGAGCTCTTCCCCGCCGCGCGCCGCAAGGCGCTGACCGGTTGGGGCCGCACCTCGCCGACCTTCGCGGACGTCGTCGTGCCGATGACCCGCGAGCAGGTCGCGGCCGCCGTGCAGCGGCGCACCGAGCGGGGTGTGATCGCCCGCGGCCTGGGCCGCTCGTACGGCGACCCCGCGCAGAACGGCGGCGGCCTCGTCCTCGACATGAGCGGCATGAACCGCGTGCTCGACGCCGACCTCGAGACCGGTGTCGTCACCGTCGAGGCCGGGGTCAGCCTCGACCGCCTCATTGAACTGTTCGTGCCGTTCGGGTTCTTCGTGCCCGTCACCCCCGGCACGCGGCAGGTCACCGTCGGCGGCGCGATCGGCGCCGACGTGCACGGCAAGAACCACCACGCCGACGGCAGCTTCTGCGACCACGTCCTGTCCATGGACCTGCTGCTCGCCGACGGCACCGTCCGCACCGTCACCCCCGAGGACGACCCGGAGCTGTTCTGGGCCACCGCGGGCGGCATGGGCCTGACCGGCATCGTGCTCTCGGCGGTCGTCCGCCTGATCCCGATCGAGACCTCGCTCGTGTCCGTCGACACCGACCGCACGCGCGACCTCGACGAGATCATGGCGCTGATGGCCGAGACCGACGAGAAGTACCGCTACACCGTCGCGTGGCTCGACTGCCTGGCCAAGGGCCGCAACCTCGGCCGCTCGGTGCTCACCTGCGGCGAGTTCGCCCGCCTGGAGGACCTGCCGGCGAAGAAGCGCGCGAAGCCGCTGCACTTCAAGAGCGGCAGCCTGGTGACCGTCCCCGACCTGGTGCCGGGGCGTCTGCCGAACAAGTTCACCATGGGCCTGTTCAACGAGCTGTGGTACCGCAAGGCGCCCCAGCACAAGGTCGGCCAGCTCCAGGGCATCTCGCCGTTCTTCCACCCGCTGGACGCCGTCCAGGAGTGGAACCGCGCGTACGGGAAGACCGGCTTCCTCCAGTACCAGTTCGTCGTCCCGTTCGAGAACGAGGACGCGATGCGCACGATCGTGAAGACGATCAGCGACGCGGGCGCCCCGTCCTCGCTGACCGTCCTCAAGCGGTTCGGCCCCGGCAACCGCGGCTTCCTGTCGTTCCCCAAGCCGGGCTGGACGCTCACGCTGGACTTCCCGACCAACACCCCCGGGCTGTCCGCGCTGCTGCGCCGCCTCGACGAGATCGTGCTGTCCAACGACGGCCGCTTCTACCTCGCCAAGGACTCCCGCATGGACCCCTCCGACCTGGCGGCGATGTACCCGCGGCTCGAGGAGTTCCGCGCGGTCCGCGCCAAGGTCGACCCGGACGGCGTGTTCGTCTCCGACCAGGCCCGCCGGCTCGGGCTCGCCTGAGACCGCCCGCCCGAACCCCACGTTGTGAAGGAAGCACGGTGAAAGACGCTTTGGGCGCACCGCAGTCCCTGCTGATCCTCGGCGGCACGTCCGAGATCGCGCTCCACACCGCCCGCAAGCTCGTCGACGACCGGGTCCGCCGGGTCGTCCTGGCCGGCCGTCCGTCCGAGGGCCTCGACCGGGCGGCCGACGAGCTGCGCGGGCGCGGCGCCGAGGTCGAGGTCGTCGGCTTCGACGCGGCCGAGCCCGACACCCACGAGAAAGTGATCGACGGGGTGTTCGCCGACGGCGACATCGACGTCGTGCTGCTGGCCTTCGGCGTGCTCGGCGACCAGGAGGCCGACGAGCAGGACCCGGTCGCGGCCGCCAAGGTCGCCCAGGTCAACTACGTCGGCGGCGTCTCCGCGGGCCTCGCCTCGGTCAAGGCGCTGCGCCGGCAGGGCCACGGCTCGCTCGCGGTGATCTCGTCCGTCGCCGCGGAGCGCGCCCGCAAGGCCAACTTCATCTACGGCTCGTCCAAGGCCGGCCTCGACGCCTTCGCGCAGGGCCTGGCGGACAAGACGCACGGCACCGGCGTGCACGTCATGGTCGTGCGCCCCGGCTTCGTGAAGACGAAGATGACGCAGGGCATGCCCGACGGGCCGATGGCCACGACGCCGGACGTCGTCGCCGACGGCATCATCAAGGGCCTGCGCAAGGGCTCGACGACCATCTGGGTCCCGGGCCAGCTGCGGTTCGTGTTCTCGGCGCTGCGGCACGTGCCGCGGCCGATCTTCCGGAAGCTCCCGATCTGACCGACGGGCTCGACTCCGCGAGACGCTGAACGGGCGGTCCCCCTCCAGGGGGGCCGCCCGTTCGTGTGTTCCGGGGACGGGGGCTCAGGGCCGGACGCCGACGTCCTCGGGGCGGGCCGCGGTCGCGAGGAGGTTGTCCGGGGTCGGCGGCGGAAGCGGCTTCGCCGGGTGCTTCACGGCGGCCGGGCCCTCGGCGAACGCGCGCAGGACGGTCTCGGTCATGCGCTCCAGCGCGGCGCGGCTCGTCGGGTCGACCGGCATCTCGTGGCACTGGCCGCGGAGTTGGCACGGCCAGTAGGTCGTCCCGCCCGAGAACACGCCCGCGCCCGACGCGGCCGTGTAGTACGACATCGTGCCCATCGCGGCCTGCGGGCCGACCCTGAGCGGGGCCGCGGCGATCACGGCCAGGCCCGGCGGGGAGTCGGCGGCGTCCGGCACGGCGACGTCGTACTCGCCGCCGAGCGAGTTCGCCAGCACCTGGCCGTCCCGCAACCCCGTGCCGGCGAAGATCCACGACGCCGCGTCGAGGACCCGGAACGAACCCACCACGCCCAGCCCGCCCCACGTCGCCCCGACGAGGCGGTGCTCACCGCGGTCCAGCGGCGACTCCCGCCAGGTGACGGTCGCCTGCTGCGGGTCGTCCTTCGCGAGCGGGTCCTCGTCGAGCTTGCGGTAGACGGCCATGCGCCGGTCGGGACCCGCCGCCGACGGCTCCAGACGGGCGTGCCAGTAAACGGTGTTCGCGCCGAAGAACGCGATGTTCACGCCCCGGTCGCGGGCGGCCTCCGCGGCGTCGTACATGCGGCGCGTCCAGTACTCGTCGTGGCCGCCGACGACCAGCGCCTTGTGCCGCAGCAGTTGCGACGGCCTGCGGTCCACGTCGACGTCCGTCACGTATCCGACGTCCAGGCCGGTGCGCTCCATCGCCTGCACCATCGGGATGTCGTACCAGAACGGCACCAGGTAACCGCTGCCGGTGTACGGGCGTTCGAAGCTCGCCACCCGCGCCCGGTCGCTGCGCGCGCCGCTGGTGTCCTTGGGGCCGCTGTAGAGGCCGTACGCGCCGAACGTGTTGTACGCCTGCGCGGTCAGGTTCGCCGCCTGGAACAGCAGCGGCGCCGAGCCCGCGTCGTCGCGCACCGTCAGCTGGATGCCGTACGCGCTGCCCGCCGGATTGCGCACGACCAGCAGGTAGTAGCCCGGCGGCCACTCCTCGGTCACCGGAAACTCCAGCGACACCGGCCAGTTCGTCTCCACGGTGTACGTCGGCGCCGCGGCCTTCGGCTTCGGCCGCTCCATGCTCGGCACCGGGCCCGACGACCACACCAGCCGCCCGCCGGTGCCGCCGTACCAGCCCATCCGGTACGCCGACACCGTGCCCGGGCCCGGGCCCGTCAGGCGCAGCCGGACCGTGTCGCCGCACGCCACGCTGTCGCTGTCGACGAACCCCATCAGGTCCGCGCCCCACCGCTCCGGAACCCGCCAATCACCGGTGCCCGGACGCCTGTTCTCGTCGGCGACCCACCCGGCCGGGAGCCGCTTGCGGGCACACGGCGCGGTCGCCGGCCCGCCGCGGTCCTCCGGCATCACGCCTCGGCTCACCGGACGGTCGGCCGTTTCCGGCGAGGACGGCACGGGCCCTGTCCTCGCCGCGGGCGCGGGCGCGGCGGCGCGCGAAGGCACGTCGTCGCACGCCGGTAACGCGCAGAGCAGAACGGCGAACAGCACGGTCGCGAGCCGGGTGCGGGCCATGGGTCCTCGATCAGGCGGGCGGTCAGGCGGGGCACGAGTACCCCCGAGATCGGACGGACCAACACGCTATACGTATGACAGGGCGGAGCCGCCCAAGTCGGACGCAGACCAGCCCGAGGAGGGACGACCCGCCCCCGGCGCACTACGCTGCGTGCCATGGCCATGGTCAACGTGGGGCTCACCGGCGGCATCGGCTCCGGCAAGAGCGAGGTGTCGCGACGGCTCGCCGCGTACGGCGCCGTCGTCATCGACTCCGACCTGATCGCGCGCGAGGTCGTCGAACCCGGAACGCCGGGGCTGGCGGCGGTCGTCGCCGAGTTCGGGCCCGACGTCCTGGCCGCCGACGGCACCCTCGACCGGCCCAAGCTCGGAACCCTCGTCTTCGGCGACCCCGCCCGGCTCGCGGCGCTGAACGCCATCGTCCACCCCCTGGTGGGCGCCCGCGCCGCGGAGCTGACGGCCTCGGCGGGCGAGGACGCGGTCCTCGTGAACGACGTACCGCTGCTCGCCGAGAACCACCTCGAGAAGCTGTACGACCTGGTCGTGGTCGTCGACGCGTCCCCGGAGACCCAGCTCGACCGCCTCGTGCGTTTCCGCGGCATGACCGAACACGACGCCCGCGCCCGCATGGCCGCCCAGGCCACCCGCGCCGACCGCCTCGCGATAGCCGACGTCGTCATCGACAACGACGGACCGATCGAGGCGCTGGAACCCCAGCTGCGGGCGCTCTGGACCCGCCTGACGGACAACGCGCCGAAGACGACCTGACGCGAGGCCGAACCCCGCCCCGCGCCGGACGCGAGGGGCGGGCATGCACGACGAGACAACCGGCCGCGCCGACGATCCGACCGCAACAACGGACTCCGGCGACCCGGTCGCCCACCGACGCCCCCCGCACCAGACGGTGAACGCTCCCACACCCCACGAGCGCGCCCCAGACACCGCTCCACCGCCCCCTGAACGCCCTCCAGCCGCGCCGCAGCGGCACCACGAGCCGCCGACTGCGGGAATGGTCCTCCCGCCCCCGAGAAGCCACCCCAACGCCGCCGCGACGGAGAACGACGCGACGGCACAGCCTGACGCGACGGCTGCGGACGCGCCTGCGGAACGGGTCGACGCCGACGCGGTTCGTGCTGACCACGCCCTGACCCAGCCCGCCGATGCGGGGCCCGAGGCACCGGCTGAAGCCGCCCCGGCTTCCGTCGGTCGGGGGTGGCGGCGCTTTGCCGGTGTGGCTGCGCCGGCCGCGCGCGGGGTCGGCGGGTGGGTCGCCGGCGGCCACGGCGGCTCCGTCGGTGCGGACGACGACGCGACGGCTGCGGACGCGCCTGCGGAACGGGTCGACCCCAACGTCCCCGCCGACCGCGCCCGACCCCAGCCCGCCGAAGCAGGATCCGCGGCCCCGCCAGCCGAACCCGCCCCGGCCCCCCCTGGTCGGCGGTGGCTGCGCTGTGTCGACGTGGCTGTGCGCGTGGTCGGCGGGCGGGGTGCCCGGGGGCGCGGCAGCTCTGTTGGCGTGGGGGAGGACTCCACCGCGCGGGCCGGGGTGTTCGCGGAGTCGTGGGTCGGACCGGGGCCTGCTGGTGTTCGAGCCCGTCGGTGGTTGTTGTCCATTGCCCATGTGCCGCAAAGGGCCGCGGCCCGTCCGACTGCTCAGGGTGTCGTCGGTGAGTCGGCTAACTGGTCGACCCGCTCCGCTCGTCGGCGGTGGGTGGGGGTCGGAGTCCATCTCGTCTGGCCGTCGCTGCTCGCCACCTGGCTCACCTACTCCGTCGGGCGGTACGGGTTCGCGCCGATGGACCAAGGGTTCACGCAAGCGCTCTCGTGGCGGATCCTGCACGGGCAGGTGCCGCACGCGGACTTCTTCTCTCCTCGGCCCGCCGGGTCGGCGGTGTTCCATCTCGTCGACTTCGTTCTGCCGGGGCCGCTCATGCTGGTCCAAGCCTGGGTCGCGTGCCTGGAGTTCGTTGGTTCGGCGGTGGCTCTGGCCGTGCTCGCGACCGGGCGGGGGGTTGTTCGGTTCGGGCCGTTGCTCGTCGGGTGTGTGGCGGCGGCTGCGATGGTCGATCTGCATATGTGGCCTGCCATGACGTGGCACACCACGGACGGGATCTTCTTCGCGTCGGTCGGCTGGGCTCTCGTCGATCGGGGCCGCCGTAGGACGGCCGTGCGGCGGAGCGGGCTGGTCGTCGCCGGGTGTGCCGTCGTGTGCAAGCAGAGTTTCGCGCCCGTGCCGCTGGTCGCCGCTGCGTTGCTGTTGTCGGGGCCGGATCGGCGTGCCCGGGTTCGGGAGCTGCCGCTCCTCGCCGGGGTGCCCGTCGCGTACGTCGTGTGGGTCGTGCTCGGCGGCGGTGCGGCCGAGCTGCCGGATCAGCTGCTCGGGGCCGACGGGGTCTGGGGTGAGCGGCTGCTGACGATGCTGCCCGACATGTTGCGGGGCACTCCGCAGGAGGCCCGATGGGCGGTGCTGTACGGCCTGGCGCTCGTCGGGTGGGTGCTCGCCCGGCGCCTCCCCACAGTCCCGCGGTGGGCCGACCTCGGGGCGCGTGCCGTGGCCTCGGTGGCGGTCGTCGGGGAGCTCGCACAGGCGAGCATGAGTTTCGACCGGGTCCTCTACTCCTGCCTGCTGTGGTGGATGCTCCTGGCCGCCGCCGTCGCGGACGCCCTCGTCCGGCGCCGGCCGCCCGTCCGGGCGCTGCCGGTGCTCGCGCTCGGGTGGATGGCCGCGTTGTCGTACGGCTACGACGTGCCCGCGCTGGTCGGCGGCTCGCTGGCCCTGACGCTCCTGGTCGTGCTGTGGCGGGACGTGCCACCGCCGATCCGTCCCGGAGGGCTCCGACGCACGGGCGTGCTCGTCGTCGCCGGGGCGCTCGTCGCGTCCGCCGGCGCCGTCAAGCTGATCCACGTCCGCGACACCTACGGCTACCTCGACGGCGGCCGTCCAGGCCTGACCCACGGCATGGGCGCGGTCTCGTCGGACCTGCGGGGCATCCGCACCACCGAGGGCGACCTGCGGTACATGGCGCAGATCCGCGACTGCGTCGCGGCGCGGCCCGCGAGCCGGGTCGCGGTGCTGCCGGACGCCGCCGCGGCGTATCCGCTGTTCCGCCTGGACAACCCGTTCCCGATGGACTGGCTGTACGTCAAGGAGGTCACCAACCCCGAGGCCCGCAAGCTCATGGTCAAGAGGGCCAAGGAGCTCGACCGCGAGGGCGACTACCTGGTGCTGTTCTCGACGCTGGACGTGCGGTTCCTGGCGAAGCCCGGCTACGTGCCCGACCTGGTGCGCCCCGACCAGCCCATCCGGCACTGGTCGCGCATCGAGGTGCTGGTGCGCCGTGAGCTGCACGGGGAGGTGTTCGGGTGCGGGTCCTTCGTCGCGGTGTGGGCCCCCGGGCGCTGACCGCGCCGCGGATCGCCGCCGTTTGTCGGAGCGAAGCCGTACGGTGGTCGCGTGCGACCCATTACGGACCTCGAACGCAAGGTGGCGCCCTTCCAGGTCGTCAGCCCCTACCAGCCCAACGGTGACCAGCCGAAAGCCATCGACGACCTGGAGCGGCGGATCAGCGCCGACGAGAAGGACGTCGTGCTGCTCGGCGCGACCGGTACGGGCAAGTCGGCCACCACGGCCTGGATGATCGAGCGGCTGCAGCGCCCGACGCTGGTGATGGCGCCGAACAAGACGCTGGCCGCGCAGCTGGCGAACGAGTTCCGCGAGCTGCTGCCGAACAACGCGGTCGAGTACTTCGTGTCGTACTACGACTACTACCAGCCCGAGGCGTACATCGCGCAGACGGACACCTACATCGAGAAGGACTCCTCGATCAACGAGGAGGTCGAGCGGCTGCGCCACTCGACGACCAACTCGCTGCTGACCCGCCGCGACGTCATCGTGGTCGCGTCGGTGTCGTGCATCTACGGCCTCGGTACGCCGCAGGAGTACGTCGACCGCATGGTGCAGCTCAAGGTCGGCCAGGAGTTCGACCGCGACGCGCTGCTGCGCAAGTTCGTCGACATCCAGTACACGCGCAACGACGTCGCGTTCACCCGCGGCACGTTCCGGGTGCGCGGCGACACCATCGAGATCTTCCCGGTGTACGAGGAACTCGCGGTGCGCATCGAGATGTTCGGCGACGAGATCGAGTCGCTGATGACGCTGCACCCGTTGACGGGCGAGGTCGTCACCAACGACCAGGAGCTGTACGTCTTCCCAGCCACCCACTACGTCGCCGGCCCCGAGCGCATGGAACGCGCGATCACCGGCATCGAGAAGGAGCTGACCGAGCAGCTGGCTCTGTTCGAGCGGCAGGGCAAGCTGCTGGAGGCGCAGCGGCTGCGCATGCGCACCACGTACGACATCGAGATGATGCGCCAGATCGGCACGTGCTCGGGCATCGAGAACTACTCACGGCACATCGACGGCCGCGAGGCCGGCAGCGCGCCGAACACGCTGCTGGACTACTTCCCCGAGGACTTCCTGCTGGTCATCGACGAGTCGCACCAGACCGTCCCGCAGATCGGCGCGATGTACGAGGGCGACGCGTCCCGCAAGCGCAACCTGGTCGACCACGGCTTCCGGCTGCCGTCCGCGATCGACAACCGCCCGCTGAAGTGGGAGGAGTTCCTCGAGCGGATCGGCCAGACCGTCTACCTGTCGGCGACCCCGGGCCCGTACGAGCTGTCCCGCGGCGACGGCGTCGTCGAGCAGGTCATCCGCCCGACGGGCCTGATCGACCCCGAGGTCGTGGTGAAGCCGACCGAGGGCCAGATCGACGACCTGGTGCACGAGATCCGCACCCGTGCCGAGCGCGACGAGCGCGTGCTGGTCACCACGCTGACCAAGAAGATGTCGGAGGACCTGACCGACTACCTGCTCGAACTCGGCATCCGCGTGCGGTACCTGCACAGCGACATCGACACGCTGCGCCGTATCGAGCTGCTGCGTGAACTGCGGCTGGGCGAGTTCGACGTGCTGGTCGGCATCAACCTGCTGCGCGAGGGCCTGGACCTGCCCGAGGTGTCGCTGGTCGCGATCCTCGACGCGGACAAGGAGGGCTTCCTCCGCTCGGGCACCTCGCTCATCCAGACGATCGGCCGTGCGGCACGCAACGTGTCCGGCCAGGTGCACATGTACGCGGACCGGATCACGCCGTCGATGGAGAAGGCCATCGACGAGACGAACCGGCGCCGCGAGAAGCAGATCGCGTACAACACCGAGCACGGCATCGACCCGCAGCCGCTGCGCAAGAAGATCGTCGACATCCTCGACATGATCGCGCGCGAGGACGCGGACACCGTCGAACTGATGAGTGGTGCGAAGGGTCGCACCAAGGCGCCGGTGCCGACGCGCGGCAAGGACCTGCCGGACGCGAAGGACATGCCGGCCGCCGATCTCACCGACCTGATCACGCAGCTGACCGAGCAGATGCACGCGGCCGCGGCCGAGCTCCAGTTCGAGCTCGCGGCACGGCTGCGCGACGAGGTCGGCGAACTGAAGAAGGAGCTGCGCGGCATGAAGGCCGCCGGTATGGCCTGACGGGGCGGTCGCACGCCCTATCAGGCGAACCCGTGGAGAACAGAGGGAACGACCCGCTGTATCGAAACGTCATGAACGATAGGTTCGTCACGGATAGGACCTCGGCCGATTCCTTCAGCGGGAACTCCGGCTGGGCACTACGCTGCGGGCGCGAGCCGCGTGCAGCGGAACAAAGCATTTTGTGAGGGGAGACATCACAGTGTCCGTCAACATGGTCAAGGGTCAGCGCCTGTCGCTCGAAAAGCAGGGCGGCGGCCAGCTCACCCTGGTCCGGATGGGCCTGGGCTGGGACGCGGTGAAGAAGAAGGGCCTGTTCGGCAGCCGCGAGCGGGACATCGACCTGGACGCCTCGTGCGTGCTGTTCGCCGACCAGCAGCCGGTCGACGCCGTGTACTTCGGCCACCTTCGCAGCGACGACGGCTCGGTCCAGCACACCGGTGACAACCTGACGGGTGCCGGCGACGGCGACGACGAGTCGATCATCGTCGACCTGACCCGTGTCCCGGTGCACGTGACCCAGATCATCTTCACCGTGAACTCGTTCCAGGGCCAGACCTTCCAGGAGGTCGAGAACGCGTTCTGCCGCATCGTCGACGAGACCAACGGCCAGGAGCTGGCCCGTTACACGCTCTCCGGCGGTGGCCCGAACAACGCCCAGATCATGGCGAAGCTGTACCGCCACGGCGACGGCTGGAAGATGAGCGCCATCGGTGAGCCGGCCAACGGCCGCACCTTCACCGAGCTCATGCCGGCGCTCGCCGCGCACCTGTAAGACCGAACACGCCGGACCGCCCCTTCGTGCGTAGGGGCCGGTCCGGCACCGATTTTCGAAGCGGGCCGGGGCCACGTCAGGGACATCCGACGGCCCCGGCTCGTGCGGTTCCGTCCCTCGGGGGGCGGGGAGGGGAACGCACCATGACCACCGAACTCGTCCGGGGACAAAACCTGCCGCTGCCGGCGTCGCAGGTCGTGGTCGAGATGACCGCGCAATGCCCGGTCGAACTCGTCGCCGTGCTGCTCGACGCGGACCTGAAGGTGCGCGACGACGCCGACGTGCTCCAGCGCGACGGGGGTTCGGCGCCCGGCGTGACGCTCCGGCCCCGCGCCGTCGAGGTCGACCTGACGGCGCTGCCGGACGCCGTCGAGCGGGTCATGGTCACGGCGACGATCGAGGGCAGCGGCGTGGACCGCTTCGGCGCGGTCGCCGCCCCGGTCGCCACCGTCACCTCCGGGGGCACCCCGGTCGCCACGTTCACCATCGGCGACCTGCACACCGAGCGGGCCCTGCAGGCGGTCGAGATCTACCGGCGCCAGGGCGCCTGGAAGGTCCGCGCCGTCGGCCAGGGCTACGAGGGCGGCCTCGACGTCCTGCTGCGTGACATGGGCGTCCAGCTGCGTGCCCCGATCGTGGACCGTGCGCGCACGCTGCTCGCCGGCCCCGGCGGCGCCCCGCACACCGCGGCCAACGCCCCGACGCCGCAGCCGGCCGCCGCCGAGCAGCCCGCGGACACCGCGTCGCCGTTCGCCGGTTCCGCGCCGCGCCCGCAGCCGACCGCCGGGATGAGCGACGCGCAGCGCGAGGCGGCCGCCCTGGAGGCCCGCCGCCGCGTCGAGCGCCTCTACGAGCAGGTCTGGGGCATCTTCGAGGACGCCGCCCGGTCCGCCGCCTCGTACCGCTCCTCGGTCGAGTACGCCGACAACCGCCTCGACAACGAGCTCGCCGACGTGCTCGGCGACCCGGCCGCGCGCACGTCGCAGGCCGGTCTCGCGGCGCAGGACGCGGCACGCGCCAAGCACCGCGACCTGGTCGAGCGGGCGCGTGCCGGACTCGACAAGGACGCCGCGCAACTGAGCGCCGAGGTGGCGCAGTTGGAGCCGCAGCTGCCGCCGGAGCTGGCGCGCTGGGACTCCCCGGCGTGGGCCGCGTGGAGCGCCCCCGAGGACGTCGCGCTCGCGGTGCGCCTGGGCGACTTGCACCTGCCGGAGAACCCGCAGCTGCGCATCCCGATGGTGCTGCGCCTGCCGATGGAGCGCGGCCTGTGGATCGACAGCGGCGCCACCGGCCTGGACGGCGACTCGGTGTCGCGCGGCCCGGAGCAGGTCCGCGCGCGGGCGTCGGAGCTCGCGGCGACGCTGGTCGCGCGCATGCTCTCGGCGTTCCCGGTCGGCGACCTCAAGCTGCACATCGTCGACCCGGAGGGCAAGGGCGCCGCGGCCGGCCCGTTCGCGCCGCTGGGCGCCACCGGCCTGCTGGTCGGCCCGCCCGCGACGACGGCGCCGGAGATCACCGCGCTGATGTCGCGGCTCATGGACCGCGTCGAGCTGGCGCGCATGGCGATCGAGAGCGGCGCGACCGACGCGCTGCCCGAGCACATCGACTTCAGCCGCCAGCTGCTGGTGGTGCACGGCTTCCCGTACGGCTTCGACGACCGCACCGTGACGCAGCTGCGGCACCTGGTCGAGGAGGGCGGCCGGGTCGGCGTGCACGTCATCGTCGTCGGCGGCCGTGAGGACGCCGCGTCGTTCGGCCCGCTGCTCGACCCGCTGTGGCGCGCGATGCTGCGTCTGACGCCGATCCCCGAGGACCACATCGCCGACCCGTGGGTGCACCACTCGTGGACCTACACGCCCGACCTGCCGTCCGACGGCACGGGCGTGACGCAGACTCTGCTGTCCTGGGTGGCGTCCAGCGCGGCCGGCGGGAGCTGACCTCCGCCCCGCTCCGACCGAAGGAATGCGCCCGGAGCGGGTGCGAAGCATCCCTTACGAGTGGAACCGGCCCGATCCGCCCAACCGCCGGGCCGGTTCTCACTAGGGTGTCCATGGCCGCTGACGGACGACCCTTGGAGTACCTGCCCGTGTTCTCGTATGCAGGCGTGCCCGGACCCCGTAGTGCGGCCGGGGCGCCCCGGCCGATCGACACGCCTGCCGGGCGGGTCGGCGCGATCGCCGTCCGCGACCTGGAGTTCGCGGTGGTGGACCTGGAGACGACGGGCTTCTCGCCGGGACGCGGCGACCGCATCGTCGAGATCGGCGTGGTCCGGATCGCGGGCGACGGGCGGGTGCTGCGCGAGTGGACGACGCTGGTGGACCCGGGGCGCGGCGTCGGCGCGACGCAGGTGCACCGGATCACCGAGGCTGACGTCGCGGGCGCCCCTCGGTTCGTCGACATCGCGGGGGAGCTGGCCGGGCTGCTGGCCGGCGCGGTGGTGGTCGCGCACAACGCGGCGTTCGAACAGCGGTTCCTGGAGGCGGAGTTCGCGGCGGCCGGGGTGGCCATGCCGATGGTGCCGGCACTGTGCACGATGCGCCTGGCGAAGGCCACCGCGCTGCCGGTCGCGGACAGCAAGCTCGGCACCTGCTGCGCCTATTTCGGCCTGGAGTTCCCCGACGCGCACGCGGCGCTCGCGGACGCGCGCGTGACGGCGCGGCTGCTGCCGCTGCTGCTGCGCGAGGCGGGCGCCGCCGCGCTGACGCTGGCGGTGCCGCCCGCGCGGGCGCCGGAGTACCCGGCGTACACGGGGGTGCTGCGCCCGCGGCGCGGCTTCGAGGCGGACCCGGCGCGCGGCCTCGGGAAAACCATGTAAAGGTAAAGATCGACTTGGTTATCCCTTTACCTTCTGGCATGCTGGGCGGGGTACCCGTCAGCGTGCCCGGAAGCGACCTCCGGCATCGACGACGCACCCTGCCACGTCCGCCGGAGGCCCTGTGGATATTTCCCTCACCACCTGGATCGTGACGATCGTGGTCCTGCTGGCCCTGGTCGGCGTGGACCTGCTCATCAACCGCAAGCCGCACGAGGTGACCCTCAAGGAAGCCGCGCTGTGGGGCGTCTTCTGGGTCGCCCTCGCCGTGCTGTTCGGCGTCGGACTGTGGGTCGTCTCGGGGGCGGAGCCGGCCGGCGAGTTCTTCGCGGGCTTCATCACCGAGAAGTCGCTCAGCGTCGACAACCTGTTCGTGTTCGTCCTGATCATGGGCAAGTTCGCGGTCCCCGCGCAGTACCAGCAGCGGGTGCTGCTCGTCGGCGTGCTGCTCGCGCTCGTGCTGCGCGGCGTGTTCATCGGCCTCGGCGCCGCCGCGGTCGCCGCGTTCTCGTGGGTGTTCTTCATCTTCGGCGCGTTCCTCATCTGGACCGCGTGGAAGCTGGTCAAGGAGGCCCAGTCCGACGAGGAGGAGGAGTTCGAGGAGAACGCCGTCCTCCGGTGGGTCGAGAAGGTCGCGCCGACCACGAAGGACTACCGCGGCACCAAGCTGGTCGTGAGGGAGAACGGCAAGCGGCTCGTCACACCGATGCTGATCGTCATGATCGCGATCGGCACCACCGACGTGCTGTTCGCGCTCGACTCGATCCCGGCGATCTTCGGCCTCACGCAGGAGCCGTACATCGTCTTCACCGCGAACGCGTTCGCGCTGATGGGCCTGCGCCAGCTGTACTTCCTCATCGGCGGGCTGCTGAAGAAGCTGGTCTACCTGTCGTACGGGCTGTCGATCATCCTCGGCTTCATCGGCGTCAAGCTGGTCCTGGAGGCGCTGCACGGCCAGGGCGTGCACGTGCCGGAGATCGGGATCCCCGCGTCGCTGGGCTTCATCGTCGTCACGCTGGCGGTTACGACCGTGCTGAGCCTGCGCAAGTCGAAGAAGGACGCCGAGCTCGCCGCCGCGGCCGAGCGCGAGGCGCGGGACGCGACGGACGAGCCGAGCCGCACCGGCTGACCCGGCGGGCACGACGCGGCAAAACGGCGGTGGGGGGGGGCCCGCCCGGGCCCCCCCCCCCCCCGCCCCGGGGGGGGGGGGGCCCCCCGGGGGGGCCCCCCCCACCGCCGTTCGCGTGTCCGTCGAGCCCGGGCGCCTACCAGCCGCGCTCGCGCCACTCCGCCAGGCTCGGCCGCTCCGCGCCCAGCGTGGTGTCGTTGCCGTGCCCCGGGTACACCCAGGTCTCGTCCGGCAGCCGCCCGAAGAGCTTCTCCTCGACGCCGCCGAGCAGCGACTGGAAGGCTTCCGGGTCGTCGAACGTGTTGCCGACCCCGCCCGGGAACAGGCAGTCGCCGGTGAACAGGTGCGGGTGGCCCTGCGGGTCGTCGTAGACCAGGGCGATGCTGCCCGGCGTGTGCCCGACGAGGTGGATCGCGGTCAGCGGGACGTCGCCGACCGTGACGGTGTCCCCGTCGTCCAGGAGCCGGTCGGTCGGCACCGGGACGCCCTCGGCGTCGAACCGCCCGGCCAGCGTCTCGGCGCCCGTCGCCGCCACGACCTCGGCCAGCGCCTGCCAGTGGTCGGCGTGCCGGTGCGTGGTCACCACCTGCCGGATGCCGTCCGCGCCGATGAGCGTGAGCAGTGTGCCCGCGTCGTTGGCCGCGTCGATCAGCAGCTGCTCGCCGGTCGCGCGGCAGCGCAGGAGGTAGCAGTCGTTGTCGTAGGGCCCGACCGCGACCTTCGTGATGATCAGATGCGCCAGCTCGCGGACCGCCGGCGAGCCGCCGACCTTCACCGCGCCGTGATACGTCGTCATAGGGCCATCCTCCCGCCAGGGCGGGTCTACATCCAGGCGGGAAGCGGCGGCAGCGCGCCGGGGGGGTCCATCGTCAGGCCGTCGCCGCCCGTACGGCCGATCAGCCACGCCAGCAGCGTGCGCCGCGGGCCCGACACGACCGCCAGCGGGGCGGCCTCCTCGGGGCCTATCGCCAGGCGCCGACCGCTGTCCTCGTCGTGCAGCAGCAGCGGCACGGTGTCCGGACGGCCGCGGAACGACGCCGCGGCGTCCAACAGTTCACGGGTCGCGAAGTCGCCCGGCCAGTGCGCCGGCGTCCAGCCCGCGTTGAGGTCGACGTGGTGGATGTAGAGCTCACGGATGCGCTTGTACGGCAGCTGGAGCGCCGCGAACTCGCGCCCGTCCCGCCCGGCCACCTTCGCGCCCCACGCCGCGTACGACAGCGAGGCCAGCGCGTGTTCGAGCCGCTCCGACGCGGCCTGGAGGTCGGCCACGATCTCGGCGCCGGGGCGCTGCGCGCCCTGCTCGATCGCGGCGTCGCGCGCCCCGCCCGGCGGGTACATGGGTGTGACCACGCCGGTCGCCGCCCAGTGCGCCAGGTTGGCGAGCCCGTCGGCGTTGCGGGCGAGGTGGGTGAGCACGTGCGCACGCGACCAGCCGGGCAGGCCCGACGGGCCGGCCATGCGCTCCGGGGTCAGGCGCTCCGCGGTGTCCACCACCTGCGCGGTGGCGGTGGCCATCTCGTCGACGAGGGCGGCGGGGTCGAACCCGTCCGTGGTCAAGCATGCCTCCCGAGAACCCCGCGCACGCCGTCCGGCACGCGCTCCGCACGCTCAGACCGTATCTGCTGGCGGGCCCGTGGGGCGACCTGCTTGAGACACTTCTAGATCATCGTCCAGTGACATTGTCGAGTGCGGCGCGGTCACAGATCCGTCCCACGATCGAGTGAATCGGTGGGGCGTCCGGCGCATTTTCGAATGCGTGTGCGATAACCTGGGGGTCGCGATCGGGGAACAAACGCCGCCGCCGAGCGGCTTACGATTGCCGGGGGACCAGACCAGTCTGACCGGGATCGAGCGGTTCTCATCCAGCGCTCGTACCACCCAAGCCGAGCTGTCGAAGGGTTTCGATTCTCCAGTGGCCGACCGTCTCATCGTTCGTGGCGCGCGCGAGCATAACCTCAAGGACGTCTCCCTCGACCTCCCCCGCGACGCGCTCATCGTGTTCACCGGGCTGTCCGGCTCCGGCAAGTCGTCCCTGGCGTTCGACACGATCTTCGCCGAGGGGCAGCGCCGCTACGTCGAGTCGCTGTCGTCGTACGCGCGGCAGTTCCTCGGCCAGATGGACAAGCCCGACGTCGACTTCATCGAGGGCCTGTCGCCGGCGGTCTCCATCGACCAGAAGTCGACCAACCGGAACCCGCGCTCGACGGTCGGCACCATCACCGAGGTCTACGACTACCTGCGCCTGCTCTTCGCGCGCATCGGCCACCCGCACTGCCCGGTCTGCGCCCGTCCCATCGCCCGGCAGAGCCCGCAGCAGGTCGTCGACCGCGTGCTCGAGCTCGACGAGGGCACCCGCTTCCAGGTGCTCGCCCCGGTCGTGCGCGAGCGCAAGGGCGAGTTCGTCGACCTGTTCGCGCAGCTCCAGTCGCAGGGCTACAGCCGCGCCCGGGTCGACGGCCAGGTCGTCCAGCTCACCGACGCCCCCAAGCTGAAGAAGCAGGAGAAGCACACCATCGAGGTGGTCGTCGACCGCCTCGCGGTGAAGTCCTCCGCCAAGCGCCGGCTCACCGACTCCGTCGAGACCGCGCTGCGGCTCGGCAACGGCATGGTCGTGCTCGACTTCGTCGACCTGCCCGAGGACGACGAGAACCGCGAGCGGATGTACTCCGAGCACCTCTACTGCCCGTACGACGACCTGTCGTTCGAGGAGCTGGAGCCGCGCTCGTTCTCCTTCAACTCGCCCTTCGGCGCGTGCCCCGACTGCACCGGCATCGGCACCCGCATGGAGGTCGACCCCGAGCTGATCGTCCCCGACCCGGAGAAGACCCTCGACGAGGGCGCGCTCGCCCCGTGGTCGAGCGGTCACGCCAGCGAGTACTTCGGGCGGCTGATCGAGGCGCTCGCCGAGGCGCTGAACTTCCGCACCGACGTGCCGTGGGCCGGGCTGCCCGTGCGCGCCCGCAACGCGCTGCTCAACGGCCACCGGACGCAGATCGAGGTGCGCTACAAGAACCGGTACGGCCGCGAACGCGCGTACACCACCGCGTTCGAGGGCGCGATCCCGTTCGTCGTGCGCCGGCACTCCGAGGCCGAGTCCGACAGCAGCCGCGAGCGCTTCGAGGGCTACATGCGGCAGGTGCCGTGCCCGACCTGCGAGGGCACCCGGCTCAAGCCGATCGTGCTCGCCGTCACCGTCGCCGGGAAGTCGATCGCCGACGTCTCGGCCATGTCGATCAGCGACTGCGCCGAGTTCCTGGGCGCCATCCGGCTGACCGCGCGCGAGAAGAAGATCGCCGAGCGGGTCCTCAAGGAGGTCAACGAGCGGCTGCGCTTCCTCGTCGACGTCGGCCTGGACTACCTCTCGCTCAACCGCGCCGCCGGCACGCTGTCCGGCGGCGAGGCGCAGCGCATCCGCCTCGCGACGCAGATCGGCTCCGGCCTGGTCGGCGTGCTGTACGTGCTCGACGAGCCGTCCATCGGCCTGCACCAGCGCGACAACCACCGGCTCATCGAGACCCTGGTCCGGCTGCGCGACATGGGCAACACGCTCATCGTCGTCGAGCACGACGAGGACACCATCCGGGTCGCCGACTGGGTCGTCGACATCGGCCCCGGCGCCGGCGAGCACGGCGGCAAGGTCGTGCACTCCGGCACGTACAAGGACCTGCTGAAGAACAAGCAGTCGCAGACCGGCGCCTACCTGTCGGGCCGCAAGCAGATCACCACCCCGACCGAGCGCCGCGTGGTCGACAAGAAGCGCCGCCTGGTGGTGCACGGCGCGCGCGAGCACAACCTGCGCGACGTCACCGTCGGCTTCCCGCTGGGCACCTTCACCGCCGTCACCGGCGTGTCCGGGTCCGGCAAGTCGACGCTGGTCAACGACATCCTCTACACGCACCTCGCGCGCGAGCTCAACGGCGCCCGCTCGGTGCCGGGCCGGCACACCCGGATCACCGGCACCGACCTGGTGGACAAGGTCGTGCACGTCGACCAGGGCCCGATCGGCCGCACCCCGCGCTCGAACCCCGCCACCTACACCGGCGTGTTCGACCACGTGCGCAAGCTGTTCGCCGAGACGCAGGAGGCGAAGGTCCGCGGCTACCTGCCCGGCCGGTTCTCCTTCAACGTCAAGGGCGGCCGCTGCGAGAACTGCGCGGGTGACGGCACCATCAAGATCGAGATGAACTTCCTGCCGGACGTGTACGTCCCGTGCGAGGTGTGCCACGGAGCGCGCTACAACCGCGAGACGCTCGAGGTGCACTTCAAGGGCAAGAACATCTCCGAGGTCCTCGACATGCCGATCGAGGAGGCGCTCGACTTCTTCGAGGCCGTCCCCGCGATCGCCCGGCACCTGAGGACGCTCAACGACGTCGGCCTCGGGTACGTGCGGCTCGGCCAGCCCGCGACCACGCTGTCCGGCGGCGAGGCGCAGCGCGTCAAGCTCGCCAGCGAGCTCCAGCGCCGCTCCACCGGCCGCACCGTGTACGTCCTCGACGAGCCCACCACCGGCCTGCACTTCGAGGACATCCGGCGGCTGCTCGGGGTGCTCACCACGCTGGTCGACAAGGGCAACACCGTCCTCGTCATCGAGCACAACCTGGATGTCATCAAGACCGCCGACTGGATCGTCGACCTCGGCCCCGAGGGCGGCAGCGGCGGCGGCATGGTGATCGCCGAGGGCACCCCCGAGGAGGTCGCGGAGATCGCGGAGAGCCACACCGGCAAGTTCCTCCGCGAGATCCTCGCCGACCGGCTCTGAGTACGACGCACACGAGGCACAACGCACGACACACGCGGGACGGGTGCCCGGCCGGAGGTGGGATCATGAACCCCGGCCAGGCACCCGCACGCGTCAGGGAGAAGCGCATGACCCAGCCCACCCCGTCCACCCCCGACCGCCGCACCGTCCTGCGGGGCGTGGCCGCGGCCGGCGCCGTCGGCGCGGCCGGCGTCGCGCTCAGCGCGTGCAGCAAGGCCAGCTACGGCGGCGAGAAGGCGGCCGGCGACCAGGCCGGCGCCAAGGGCCCGGTCACCGTCGGCAAGGCCCCCACCGTGGCGGTCGGCGCGGGTAAGGTCTTCGACGACTCGCGGGTCGTCGTGACGCAGCCCACCAAGGACGTCTACAAGGCGTTCGACGCCCGTTGTCCCCATCAGGGCTGCCTGGTCAACAAGGTCGAGCAGGGTGTCATCAAGTGCCCGTGCCACGGCAGCCAGTTCTCCGTCACCGACGGCTCGGTGATCCGCGGCCCGGCCGCCAGCGGGCTGCCCGAGCTGCCGGCCAAGGTGGTCGACGGCGACATCGTCGTCGGCTGACCGTTCCGTCCGCAGACCCGACGAACCCCCGAGGTGGCAGATGGCCGACCCGGCAACGTACCGCCCGAAGCCGGGCGAGATCCCGACCGGTCCCGGGGTGTACCGCTTCCGGGACGTGCACGGGCGGGTCGTGTACGTCGGCAAGGCCAAGAACCTGCGGCAGCGGCTCTCGTCGTACTTCCAGGACCTCGCGGGCCTGCACCCGCGGACGCAGACGATGGTCACGACGGCCGCTTCCGTGGAGTGGACGGTCGTCGGCACCGAGGTCGAGGCGCTCCAGCTCGAGTACTCCTGGATCAAGGAGTTCGACCCGCGGTTCAACGTCAAGTACCGCGACGACAAGAGCTACCCGAGCCTCGCGGTCACCCTCAACGAGGAGTTCCCGCGCGTCCAGGTGATGCGCGGGCCCAAGCGCAAGGGCGTGCGCTACTTCGGCCCGTACGGGCACGCGTGGGCCATCCGCGAGACCGTCGACCTGCTGCTGCGCGTCTTCCCGGTGCGCACGTGCAGCAACGGCGTGTTCAAGGCCGCCAAGCAGTCCGGCCGGCCCTGCCTGCTCGGCTACATCGACAAGTGCTCGGCCCCGTGCGTCGGCCGCGTCGACGCCGAGCGGCACCGTGAACTGGCCGAGGAGTTCTGCGACTTCATGGCCGGCCAGACCGGCCCGTACCTGCGCCGCCTGGAACGCGAGATGAAGCAGGCCGCGGCGGAGATGGAGTACGAGAAGGCCGCCCGGCTGCGCGACGACATAGCGGCGCTGACACGCGCGATGGAGAAGAACGCCATCGTGCTCGGCGACGGCACCGACGCCGACGTGATCGCCCTGGCCGACGACGAACTCGAGGCCGCGGTGCAGATCTTCCACGTCCGCGACGGCCGTGTGCGCGGCCAGCGAGGCTGGGTCGTCGACAAGGTCGAGGACGTCACCCCCGGCGACCTCGTCGAGCACTTCCTCCAGCAGATCTACGGCGACCAGAGCGGCGACGCGGTGCCCCGCGAGGTGCTCGTCCCTGCGCTGCCGCCCGAGGCCGCGGCGGTCGCCGAGTGGCTCTCCGGCCTGCGCGGCTCGCGCGTGGACCTGCGCGTCCCGCAACGCGGCGACAAGAAGGCGCTGCAGGAGACCGTGCTGCGCAACGCCCAGCAGTCCCTCGTGCTGCACAAGACCCGCCGCGCCGGCGACCTGACCACGCGCTCGCTCGCGCTCCAGGAGATCGCCGACGCGCTCGGCCTGGACACCGCGCCGCTGCGCATCGAGTGCTTCGACATCTCGCACCTCCAGGGCACCGAGGTGGTCGCCTCAATGGTGGTCTTCGAGGACGGCCTGCCGCGCAAGAGCGAGTACCGCACCTTCGCGATCAAGTCGTTCGAGGGCCAGGACGACGTGCGGTCCATGCACGAGGTGCTGACCCGGCGCTTCAAGCACTACCTGGCCGAGCGCGCGAAGACCGGCGAGCCCGAGCTGGCCGGCGTCGACGAGGCGGAGGGGCCGTCCGGGCCGATCGACCCGGAGACCGGCAAGCCGAAGCGCTTCGCGTACCCGCCGCAGCTGGTCGTCGTCGACGGCGGCCAGCCGCAGGTCGCGGCCGCCAAGCGGGCGCTGGACGAGCTCGGCGTCGACGACGTCGCCGTGTGCGGCCTGGCGAAGAAGCTGGAGGAGGTGTGGCTGCCCGGCGAGGACGACCCCGTCGTGCTGCCGCGCAGCAGCGAGGCGCTGTACCTGATGCAGCGGGTCCGCGACGAGGCGCACCGCTTCGCCATCACCTTCCACCGCAGGAAGCGCTCGAAGGCGATGACCGCGAGCGCGCTGGACAGCGTGCCGGGCCTCGGCGAGACCCGCCGCAAGGCGCTGCTCGACCACTTCGGGTCGCTGCGCAAGCTCAAGGCGGCGACCGTCGAGCAGGTCATGGAGGTGCCCGGAGTGGGGCGCCGCACCGCGGAGAGCGTGCTCGCCGCGCTCGCCGCGAAGGCGCCGAAGATCGCGGTCAACACCGCGACGGGAGAGATCACCACGGACGCTCCGGATGAGATCGTGGAACCGGATCGTTCTGGATGAACGTGACCCGAGCAAACCGAGTGTCGGTGTGAGTGTGGGTGGAGGACCAGTGAGACAGCGCGGCGTCGCCCGGAGGCAACCATGAGTGACGCGGCCAGTACCGACGCGGCCGGAGAGTCCGTCGAGGCGGTCGACCAGGTCCCCGGCATCCCCGAGCTGGTGATCATCTCCGGCATGTCCGGGGCCGGCCGGTCGACCGCGGCGAAGGGCCTGGAGGACCTGGGCTGGTTCGTCGTCGACAACCTGCCGCCGTCGCTGATCCCGGCGATGGTGGACCTCGGCGCGCGCACGCAGGGGGCCGTGGCGCGCATTGCGGTCGTGGTCGACGTGCGCGGCCGGACCTTCTTCGACGACCTGCGCGAGGCGCTCGACCAGCTCGAGACCGCCGCCGTCGTGCGGCGCATCGTGTTCCTCGAGGCCGCCGACGACGCGCTCGTGCGCCGCTTCGAGAACGTCCGCCGCCCGCACCCGCTGCAGGGCGACGGCCGCATCGTCGACGGCATCGCCGCCGAGCGCGCGCTGCTCACCGAGCTGCGCGGCCAGGCGGACCTCGTCATCGACACCACGAACCTCAACGTGCACGAGCTGCGGGCCAAGATGGACGCCCAGTTCGCGGGGTCCAGCGAGCCGCGGCTCAAGGCCACCGTGATGTCGTTCGGGTTCAAGTACGGCCTGCCGGTCGACGCCGACCTCGTCGTCGACTGCCGGTTCCTGCCCAACCCGCACTGGATCCCCGAGCTGCGCCCGTTCACCGGCACCGACGAGCCCGTCGCGCGCTACGTCTTCGACCAGCCCGGTGCCAAGGAGTTCCTGGACGGCTACACGGAGCTGCTGCGCATCATCACCGAGGGCTACCGTCGTGAGGGCAAGCGCTACCTGACGCTCGCCGTCGGCTGCACGGGCGGCAAGCACCGCAGTGTGGCGATGGCGGAGCGGCTGGCCAAGCGCATGCAGGAGGACGGCGTGGAGGCCGTTGTGGTGCACCGCGACAAGGGCCGGGAGTAGTGACGCGAGTTGATGGCCTCGTGAACAACGGATACGAGCACGCCCGGCACACCGGCCCCAAGGTCGTCGCGCTCGGCGGCGGCCACGGCCTGCACGCCTCCCTGTCCGCGCTGCGCCGGCTCACCGACGACCTGACCGCGGTGGTCACGGTCGCCGACGACGGCGGCTCGAGCGGTCGGCTGCGGCGCGACCTCGGCGTGCTGCCGCCCGGCGATTTGCGCATGGCGCTGGCCGCGCTGTGCGGCGACGACGAGTGGGGCAACACGTGGAGCAGGGTGATCCAGCACCGGTTCCGCTGCGAGGGCGACCTCAACGGCCACGCGGTGGGCAACCTGCTGATCGTCGCGCTGTGGGAGCTGCTGGACGACGACCCGGTGTCCGCGCTGCAGTGGATGGGCCGACTGCTCGGCGCGCACGGCAGTGTGCTCCCGATGTCGGCGGTGCCGCTGGACATCGAGGCGGACGTGCGCGGCCACGACCGCCTCGCGCCGGCCGCGGTGACGACGGTGCGCGGCCAGCACGCGCTGGCCAAGACGCCCGGCGAGGTGCTCGGCATGCGGCTGCTGCCGGAGGACCCGCCGGCGGTGCCGGAGGCGGTCGCCGCCGTGCGGGACGCCGACTGGATCGTGCTCGGTCCGGGATCGTGGTTCACCAGCGTGCTGCCGCACCTGCTGGTGCCCGAGCTCGCCGCCGCGCTGGTGGAGACGCGGGCCCGCAAGGTGCTGGCGCTCAACCTGGCGCCGCAGCCGGGGGAGACCGACGGCTTCTCGCCCGCGCGGCACCTGGAGGTGCTCGCCGAGCACGCGCCGGGGCTGACGTTCGACCTGGTGCTCGGCGACAGCGACCTCGTGGACGACGTCGACGGGCTCGCGAAGGCCGCCGCGCAGCTCGGCGGGCAGGTGCTGCTCACCCCCGTCGCGGTCGGGGACGGCACACCGCGACACGATCCGGGTCGGCTGGCCGCCGCCTACGGCCGGATCTTCGTTGATCGTGAAAGGATCGCGCCATGGCGATGACGGCAGCAGTGAAAGACGAGCTCAGTCGGCTCCCGGTGACGCGGTCGTGCTGTCGCAAGGCGGAGGTCTCGGCCCTTCTGCGGTTCGCTGGAGGCCTGCACCTGGTCGGCGGACGGATCGTCGTCGAGGCGGAGCTGGACACCGGGGCCGCGGCGCGGCGTGTGCGCAAGGACATCCTGGAGGTGTACGGGCACCAGTCCGAGCTCCTCGTGGTGTCGGCCGGCGGCCTGCGCAAGACCAGCCGGTACGTGGTCCGGGTGGCCAAGGACGGCGACCAACTCGCCCGGCAGACGGGGCTGTTGGACGCCCGTGGGCGTCCGGTGCGCGGGCTGCCGCCGCAGGTGGTCTCCGGTGCGACGTGCGACGCGGAGGCCGCGTGGCGCGGCGCGTTCCTGGCGCACGGCTCGCTGACCGAGCCCGGCCGCTCCTCGGCGCTCGAGGTGACCTGCCCCGGTTCGGAGGCGGCGCTCGCGCTGGTGGGTGCCGCGCGGCGGCTGAGCATCTCGGCGAAGGCCCGTGAGGTGCGCGGCGTGGACCGCGTCGTGGTGCGCGACGGCGACTCGATCGGCGCGCTGCTCACCCGGCTCGGCGCGCACGAAAGCGTGCTGGCGTGGGAGGAGCGGCGGATGCGCCGCGAGGTGCGCGCGACGGCGAACCGCCTGGCGAACTTCGACGACGCGAACCTGCGGCGTTCGGCCCGCGCGGCGGTGGCCGCCGGGGCCCGGGTCCAGCGGGCGCTGGAGATCCTGGGCGAGGAGGTGCCGGAGCACCTGGCGGCGGCGGGCAAGCTGCGCCTGGAGCACAAGCAGGCCTCGCTGGAGGAGCTGGGCGGTCTGGCCGACCCGCCGTTGACGAAGGACGCGGTCGCCGGCCGCATCCGCCGCCTGCTGGCGATGGCGGACAAGCGGGCGAGCGACATGGGGATGCCCGGCACGGACGCCAATCTGACGGCGGACATGCTGGTCTCGTAGGCGGTCGCGCCAAGCGGATAATTCAGTCGAAAGCGTCGGCCGGAGGGGCTTAGGGTCTCTTCGGCCGGCGCTTTTTCGCTGCCCTTTTCCCGCCTGCCCCCGCTTCTCCGCCCTCCTCAACCCCCCTGAGAGGAACCATGGACATTCGCACGGTCACGGAAGACGAACTGGGCGCGTGGGGCGCGGCGATGGACGTCGGGTTCCTGCGCGTGCCGGACTACTCGAAGGAAGTCCGGGAGCAGTGGGCGGACTACCTGCGCGACGTGGTCGACCTGTCGCGGACCCGGGGGGCGTTCGACGGCGACCAGTGCGTGGGGACGTTCCGCAGCTGGGGCGGTGACATCATCGTTCCGGGCGGCGCCGCCGTGTCGGCGAGCGCGATCACCAATGTGACGGTCAGCGCGACGCACCGCCGCCGTGGCCTGCTGACCCGCATGATGCGCGCGGACCTGGACGCGTCGGCCGCGCGCGGCGAGGCGCTCGCCGTGCTGATCGCCGCCGAGTACCGGATCTACGGCCGCTTCGGGTTCGGCCCGGCGACCGACTACACGGTCTTCCGTGTCGACCTGACGCGCACGAGGCTCACCGAGCACACCCTCTCGCTCAAGGAGGACGGCGGCAGCGTGGCGATCGTGCCGCCCGAGACGTTCGTCGAGCTCGGGCCGGCGATCCACGACGCGTTCCGGCGCCGCACGCCCGGCGCGCTCAGCCGCCAGGAGCTGTGGTTCCCGCTGTACTCGCGGGTGCGGCTGCGTCCGTCAGGCCACAACCCGGACCCGCGCTTCTACGCGGTGTACCGGGACGCGTCGGGCACGCCGACCGGCTACCTGGCGTACCGCGTGGAGGAGTCCTGGGAGGACTTCGTGCCCAAGGCCACGCTGCACATGGACCAGCTGATCGCGGCGGACCGCGCCGCCGAGGTCGCGCTGTGGGAGTTCGCGACGCAGGTGGACTACGTCGCGCGGATCAGCGCGGGGGAGCGGGCGAGCGACGACCTGCTGCGCGGCATGTTCACCGATCCGCGCGCGGTCACGTGGGACAGCCCGCGGGACTTCGTGTGGGTGCGGCCGCTGGACGTGCCGGCCGCGCTGTCCGCGCGCACCTATCCGGTCGCGGGCCGGCTCGTCCTCGAGGTGGAGGACGAACTCGGTTACGCGGCGGGACGGTTCGCACTGGACGGCGGCCCGCAGGGGGCGGTCTGCACGCGCACCGACGAGCCGGCGCACCTGGTGCTCGGCGCGTCGGCGCTCGGCTCGCTGTACCTGGGCGGCGGCTCGGCGGTGCGGTTGGCCGCGCAGGGTGCCATCACGGAGCTGATCCCCGGATCGCTGGAACTGGCCGAGGTGATGTTCCGTACCGCGCGCGGGCCGTGGTGCCCGGACTGGTTCTGACGCGCGGGCCGACCCCCGGCCGCCTTCTGTCCCGGTTCGGCGGTGTTCGCCCCGGCAGGCCCCAACTGATCGTTAAGCGGACACCAAAGTCCGTACAGCGGTTTCCCGAAGAGCCTTGTCGCGGAACGGGATTCCCGTACCATGCGTAACGCGTGTAGCTCGACGGGCCTCTGATTGCATCAACAACCGCCTCTGACCCGGTGGTTGGCACCAGGGGCCCGTCGCGCTTCATCCCCACGCGCTTGCCCACTCACATCAGGGGGTTGAGTGAGACGCACAACGGGTTCCCGACGATCTACGCGCATCGCCGGAACGGGACTGGCCGCGATATCGCTGGTGATCGGCATGGTCTCGGCCATGCCGGCGGCCAATGCCGCGAAGGCGCCGGCGCCGTCGGACGAACTGCCGATAGCGACACAGATCCCGACAGTGAAACTGCCCCAGGCGGGCGACGATGGGAAGAAGGCGTATCTCGCGACCTTCGACCCCAAGGACGCCCAGAAGGTCTACGACCTCGGTATCGACCGCACCGAGACCGACTCCGTGATCGGGGCCGACGGCAAGGCCTCCGCCGAACTCGTCCTCTCCGAGGCGGAGGCCGCCAAGCTCACCAAGGCCGGCATATCCGTGCAGGTCCGCGGCAACCAGCAGGCGAAGGCGGGCCTCCGGTCCGCCGCGCCGACCGGCGGGGTGTTCAAGCACTACGCCGGTGAAGGCGGCCTCGCCGCCGAGATGCTGGACGTCGCCAAGGCCAACCCCGACATCACCAAGGTGGTGTCGATCGGCAAGTCGACGCTCGGCCAGGACATCCTGGCGATCAAGGTGAGCAAGGAGGCGAAGACCAGTCGGGACGGCACCAAGCCGCCCGTGCTGTACGTCGCCAACCAGCACGCCCGCGAGTGGATCACGCCGGAGATGAACCGCCGGCTGCTCCACTACTACGTGGACGGCTACAAGTCGAACAACCAGGACGTCAAGAAGATCGTCAACTCGACCGAGCTGTGGTTCGTGCTGTCCGCGAACCCGGACGGCTACGAGTGGACGTGGCAGCCGGGTCAGCGCCAGTGGCGCAAGACGCTGCGCGACAACGACGGCAACGGTGTCATCACCGGTGCCGACGGCGTCGACCCGAACCGCAACTTCAACTACAAGTGGGGCTACGACAACGAGGGTTCGTCCGCGGACTCCTTCAACGACACGTGGCGCGGACCGGGCCCGAACTCCGAGCCCGAGACGAAGGCGCTCGACAACCTGCTGGGCAGGATCCACCCCAGGTTCGTCGTGAACTACCACTCGGCGGCGCAGCTCCTGCTGTACGGCGTCGGCTGGCAGGTCGCCACCCACAGCCCCGACGACTACATCGCGCAGGCGTTGGCCGGCAACCACAACAACCCCGCCGTCCCGGGCTACGAGCCCGAGCTCGGCGCGGCGCTGTACGCCACCAACGGTGACACCGACGGCTACGTGGACCACCAGTACGGTGCGATCCCGTTCACGCCGGAGATGTCCACGTGCGAGACGGCGTCGAACTGGGACCCGAACGACGCCTGGGACCCCGCCGACTGCGCGGGCATCTTCAACTTCCCGGACGACGAGACGCTGATCCAGAAGGAGTTCACCAACAACCTCGGATTCGCGCTCTCGGTGGCCAAGTCGGCGCCGACGCCGGACGAGCCGGTCTCCTCGCTGGGCTACACCGCGCCGGACCTGGCGATCCACAAGTTCGACACGTCCTACGCCGAGGACGGCGACGAGCAGCCGGTCGCCGTCGACGCGAAGCAGAAGCTCACCAACCTGAAGATCAACTACAAGGTCAACGGCGGTCCCGCCAAGACCGACGGTGTGCTTCCGTGGGACGGCGGCAAACGCTACGGCCAGGACGGAATCAACTGGTACAAGCAGTACCGGGGTTCCGTCGACCACAGCAAACCCGGTGACAGCGTCGAGGTCTGGTACACGGCCAACAAGCCCGGCAAGGGCAAGGTCGAGTCCGAGCACTTCACGTACAAGGTCGCGCCCAACGTCGAGAAGGGCGCCGACGTCCTCGTGATCGCCAACGAGGACTACAAGGGTGTGAACCCGACCTACCCGGCCGGGACCAACGCGCCCAAGTACGCGAACGAGTACCTGGACGCGCTCAAGGCGTCCGGCGCCAAGACCGCGCTGTGGGACGTCGACCAGCAGGGCGTGCCCGACGCGCTCGGCGTGCTCGGCCACTTCAAGGCCGTCGTCTGGTACCTCGGCGACAACCGGCTCACCCAGGACGCCGCGGACGAGCCGACCCAGGTCGGCAGCCGCTTCGTCCCGGACAGCACGGTCGCCGACCGCGCGTTCTCCCTCACGATGAACGTGCGCGACTACCTCAACGAGGGCGGCAAGCTCCTCTACTCCGGTGAGACCACCGCCTACTACGGCCCGCTGCGCGGCGCCAACGGCGGCGGCATCTACTACGGCCTCAAGGGCCAGCCGGACAAGAAGTGCGTGATCACCACCAGCTACCGTGACGACTGCGACATCCTGTCGGACGACTTCACGCAGTACTGGCTCGGCGCATACGACCGCAGCTCGGTCAACGGCGTCAACGGCATCACCGGCGTCGCGGACCCGCTCACCGGGGTCAACACCGGTCTGCCGGGCACCGCGAGCAACCCGGTCAACGAAGCCGGCGGCTTCCTGTCCACCAGCACCGTGCTGCCGCCCGCGCAGTTCCCGCAGTTCCAGAGCGGGCCCGCCGCGGTCTACGCCGGTGTCCCGAAGGGGCCGTTCACCCCGTTCGAAGGCTCGAAGTACGTCGCGGGCCCGCACCAGGACGACTCGTACATGCGCCTCACGCGCACCGTCGACCTGACCGGGACCACGGCGGCCGACGCGCCGAAGCTCACCGCGCAGGTGTCGTGGGACACCGAGGAGAGCTACGACAACGTCATCTTCGAGGCGCACACCGTCGGCCAGGACGACTGGACGACGCTGCCGGACCTCAACGGTCGCTCGTCGACCGCGGTTCCGGCCGAGTGCGCGGCGGACAGCTTCCTCATCAAGGACCACCCGTTCCTGGCGCACTACCTGACCCAGACCACCCCGTGCACGCCGTCCGGCAGCACGGGCCAGTGGAACGCCTTCACCGGCAACTCCGGTGGCTGGCAGCAGGTGGCGTTCGACCTGTCCGCGTACGCGGGCAAGCAGGTCGAGGTCTCGATCAGCTTCGTGACCGACCCGGGCAGCGGTGGCACCGGCGTCTTCGTCGACGACACGCACATCGTCAAGAACGGCGCCGCGGTCGAGTCCGAGGGCTTCGAGAACGGTCTCGGCGCCTGGTCGACCCCCGGCCCGCCGCCGGGCGACCACTCGCCGGCGAACTTCCTGCACACGAACTCGGTGTTCGGGAACTCCGCCGTCGCCACGCCGGACACGCTGCTCCTCGGCTTCGGCCTCGAGCAGCTGCCGACGCAGGCGGACAAGAACGCGGTCATGGCGAAGGTGGTCCAGTACCTGCTCAAGTAGCGGGCACCCCACCGGCGCCGTGACGGCGTAGGGAGAGGGAAAGGGCTGAGGAAAGGCGCGACCGGGACCCCGGTGGGCTCGACCCACCGGGGTCCTGACGTCTCCGGCCGCAACTCTTCGGGCCCGCACCGCGCGCGAACTGTGGGGGAACTCCCTCAACCTTGCCGACAAATCGGGTGATGAATCGTTTGTCGGTGGCAAACGCCCAGCTCAGCGGGCGGTTTTCGATAGCACGGCGACGGCCTGGGCCGCTAGCCTCGACCGTCCTTCCCCATGCGTCCCTGGGAGACGAGAACTCGTGAGTGGATACAACGGCCCGGGCTACGGCGGTCCGCCGCAGCAGCCGGGTCCCTACGGGCAGCAGCAGCCGTACGGCCAGCCTCAGCAGCCCTACGGTCAGCAGCCGGGCCCCTACGGGCAGGTCCCGCAGCAGCCGGGCCCCTACGGCCAGCCTGGCGGCGGCTTCGGACCGGGCGGAGGCGGCCCGATGCAGCGCCCGCCGCGCACCGGTAGCGCGGTGGTGGCCGGCCTGGTCGCGTTCCTGGTGACCACGGCCATCTACGGCTTCATCTTCTGGAAGGCCGACGGCCGCCAGATCGGTTACATCGCGGTGGGTGCCGGCGCCATCGTCGGCTTCGCGGTCGGCAAGGTCGGCGGCAAGCACCCGGCGCTCCCGTTGTTCGCGGCGCTCCTCGGCTTCGGCAGCGTGATCCTCGGCCAGATCACCGGGTTCGTCTTCGCGCTGCACTTCGACCTCGACGCGTCGTTCGGCGACATCTTCGACCACTTCGACGTCGTCACGCAGGCGTGGAAGGACTACCTGAAGCCGGTGGACTTCCTCTTCTACGCGCTGGGCGCCGGCGCGGGCTTCAGCATCGCCAGGAAGGTCGGCGACCAGTCCTGAGCGGCTGACCCTGTTCCGCCGCGGCCCCGGTGCCCGGACCCCCGTGGTCCGGGGCCGGGGCTTCGCCGTGTCGGGGCGGCTTCTACCACGTCCGTAGGGTGGACACCGCGTCACGGCCAATGTATGGGGCGCGATAGGGTCGGAGTTGGTCTCGGTTTGACGATTCCAACCCGTCTGCCGGGAAACACACATCAGGGCATCCCTCCGGCGCACCAAGAGGAGATCGGTTCGTGACGATCCGAGTAGGTATCAACGGGTTTGGCCGTATTGGCCGTAACTTCTTCCGCGCGGTTCTGGCCTCGGGCGCAGACGTTGAGATCGTCGGTGTCAACGACCTGACCGACAACGCGACCCTGGTCCACCTGCTGAAGTACGACAGCATCCTCGGCCGCCTCGGCCTCGAGGTGACGCACACCGACGACAGCATCACCGTCGGTGGCAAGACCTTCAAGACGCTGGCCGAGCGCGACCCGGCCGCCCTCCCGTGGGGCGAGCTGCAGGCCGACATCGTGATCGAGTCGACCGGCCGCTTCACCAACGCCTCGGACGCCGTCAAGCACGTCCAGGCCGGCGCCAAGAAGGTCATCATCTCCGCGCCCGCCAAGGGCGAGGACATCACCATCGTGATGGGCGTCAACCACGAGAAGTACGACGCCGCCAACCACACCGTCATCTCCAACGCCTCGTGCACGACCAACTGCGTCGCGCCGATGGCGAAGGTCCTCCTGGAGAACTTCGGTGTCGCCAAGGGCCTCATGACGACGGTCCACGCGTACACGAACGACCAGGTCATCCTGGACTTCCCGCACAGCGACCTGCGTCGTGCCCGCGGTGCCGCGACCAACATCATCCCCACCTCGACGGGTGCCGCCAAGGCCACCGCGCTGGTGCTCCCCGAGCTGTCCGGCAAGCTCGACGGCATCGCGATGCGCGTCCCGGTCCCGACCGGCTCGGTCACCGACCTGGTCGTCGAGCTCGAGCGCGAGGTCACCAAGGACGAGGTCAACGCCGCGTTCCAGAAGGCGGCCGAGGGCGAGCTCAAGGGCTTCCTGTCCTACACCGAGGACGAGATCGTCTCCTCGGACATCGTCACCGACCCGTCCTCCTGCACCTTCGACTCGAAGCTGACGATGGCGCAGGGCAAGCAGGTCAAGGTCGTCGGCTGGTACGACAACGAGTGGGGCTACTCGAACCGCCTCGTCGACCTGGTCAAGCACATCGGCGGCCAGCTCTGACGACGCCGGTCCGCTCGCGGATCCGCCGTCAGACCGGGTGACCCGGAGTGACAGCGCGCGGGCCCGGACGATCCGTCGTCCGGGCCCGCCGCACACCGCGCCCCCTCGCGCGGCAGCAGACCCGAAGGTTCGAACCCCAGGCCGTCCACCCTCAGCGGCCTGAACCGACGAGGATGATCCGAAAACCATGAAGACCATCGACGACCTCGATGTCGCCGGCAAGCGTGTCCTGGTCCGCGCCGACCTGAACGTGCCGCTCGACGGCGCGACCATCACCGACGACGGTCGCATCCGCGCGAGCCTGCCCACCATCGCGGACCTCGCCTCGCGCGGCGCCCGTGTCATCGTGACGGCCCACCTCGGCCGCCCGAAGGGCGCCCCCGACCCCGCCTACTCGCTCGCCCCGGTCGCCGCGCGTCTCGGCGAACTGCTGGGCAAGGACGTGAAGTTCGCCGCCGACACGGTCGGCGAGCAGGCCCGCGCCACCGTCGCTTCCCTCGGCGACGGCGATGTCGCGGTGCTGGAGAACGTGCGCTTCAACGCCGCCGAGACCAGCAAGGACGACGCCGAGCGCGGCGCGTTCGCCGACCAGCTGGCCGGCCTCGCGGACCTGTACGTGGGCGACGGCTTCGGCGCGGTGCACCGCAAGCACGCGTCCGTGTACGACGTCGCGCACAAGCTGCCGCACGCGGCGGGCCGGCTGATCGCCGCCGAGCTCGACGTCCTCAAGCGGCTGACCGACAACGTCGAGCGGCCGTACGCGGTCGTGCTCGGCGGGTCGAAGGTGTCCGACAAGCTCGGCGTCATCGACAACCTGCTCGGCAAGGCCGACCGCATCCTCATCGGCGGCGGCATGGTGTACACCTTCCTGGCCGCACAGGGCCACGAGGTCGGCACCAGCCTGCTCGAGAAGGACCAGATCGACACGGTCCGCGAGTACCTGGCCCGCGCCGAGGCGAACGGTGTCGAGTTCGTGCTGCCCGTCGACGTGATCGCCGCCGCGGCCTTCGCCGCCGACGCCGACCACGCCGTCGTCACGGCCGACGCGATCCCCTCCGACCGCATGGGCCTGGACATCGGCCCCGAGTCCGGCGCGCTGTTCGCCGGCAAGCTCGCGGACGCCAAGACGGTGTTCTGGAACGGCCCCATGGGCGTCTTCGAGATGACCCCCTACGCCGGCGGCACCCGTGCCGTCGCGCAGGCGCTGATCGAATCCGACGCCTTCACCGTCGTCGGCGGCGGCGACTCGGCCGCCGCGGTGCGTACGCTCGGCTTCGACGAGAACGCGTTCGGTCACATCTCGACCGGCGGCGGTGCGAGCCTGGAATACCTCGAGGGCAAGAACCTGCCCGGCCTCGACGCGCTGGAAGGCTGAACCATGGCGACCAAGAAGAACCCCGCGGGCAGCGCCGTGACCGGCCGCGTCCCGCTGATGGCCGGCAACTGGAAGATGAACCTCAACCACCTCGAGGCCATCGCCCTGGTGCAGAAGCTCGCCTTCGCGCTCGACGACAAGGACTTCGACCAGGTCGAGGTCGCCGTCCTGCCGCCGTTCACGGACCTGCGCTCGGTGCAGACCCTCGTGGACGGCGACAAGCTGCGCATCGTGTTCGGCGCGCAGGACGTCTCGCAGCACACCGGCGGCGCGTACACGGGCGAGATCGCCGGCTCGATGCTCGCCAAGCTCAAGTGCACCTACGTCACCGTGGGCCACTCGGAGCGCCGGCAGTACCACAACGAGACCGACGAGATCGTCAACGCCAAGGCCAAGGCGGCGTTCGCGAACGGCATCGTGCCGATCCTGTGCGTCGGCGAGGGCCTCGACGTCCGCAAGGCCGGCGAGCACGTCGCCTACACGCTCGCCCAGGTCGACGGCGGTCTGAAGGGCATCCCGGCCGCGCAGGCCGAGACGATCGTGATCGCGTACGAGCCCGTGTGGGCGATCGGCACCGGCGAGGTCGCGACCCCCGAGGACGCGCAGGAGGTGTGCGCCGCGATCCGCGCGCGCGTCGCCGAGCTGTACGACCCGGAGCTGGCCGGCAAGGTCCGCGTGCTGTACGGCGGCTCGGTCAAGGCGTCGAATGTGGCCGGCATCATGGCCAAGCCCGACGTCGACGGTGGTCTGGTCGGCGGCGCGAGCCTCGACGCCGAGGAGTTCGTCAAGCTGGTCCGCTTCCGGGACCAGGCCGTAGGTTAGCCGGTACCGCGAGTTTCCCCGCCCCGGTCGCGACTTTGGTTGCCACTGGGGCGGGGGAACCGCGTACCCTGTCCGAGGCCAGGAATCCCTGGTCGTGCGTCCGGAGCGGACCGGGGCGGGGCCCCGCGAAGCTCACTGATGAGGAGTTGGGCCAGGCCGTGACTGTCGCGTTCTCGATCGCCCTGATCATCTTCAGCGCCCTGATGGTGCTGCTTGTCCTGCTGCACAAGGGCAAGGGCGGTGGCCTGTCCGACCTGTTCGGCGGCGGTATGTCGTCCTCGCTCGGCGGCTCGTCGGTCGTCGAGAAGAATCTCGACCGCATCACGATCGTCGTCGGCTCCTTGTGGTTCGTCTGCATCGTCGTGTTGGGTCTCCTCCTCAAGAACTAGCGGTTTCGCGACGCTGCGGTACGCGGCCATGTCACCGGCCCCACAAGCTTCCTGACGCTATGTCGGAAAGCCTGCGGGACGCGGTTCCCGGCCCCGCGAGCCGCACGTACACTGGTTCGCGAGGCAGCCGCCAGGGCTGACGCATTTCCGCCCGGCGGCACCTTCCGAGTCGCGCGACCGGGCGCGCGACCATCAGATCCAAGGGGAGTTTTAACCGTGGCAAGTGGCAACGCCATTCGTGGGAGCCGGGTCGGCGCGGGTCCGATGGGTGAGGCCGAGCGCGGCGAAGCGGCCCCCCGCCTGCGCATCTCGTTCTGGTGTGCCAACAAGCACGAGACCCAGCCGAGTTTCGCGACCGACGCCCAGGTCCCCGAGACGTGGGACTGCCCGCGCTGCGGACTGCCGGCCGGGCAGGACAGCGAGAACCCGCCGGACGCGCCGCGCACCGAGCCTTACAAGACGCACCTCGCGTACGTGCGCGAGCGCCGCAGCGACGCGGACGGCGAGGCGATCCTCGCCGAGGCGCTGGCGAAGCTGCGCGGCGAGATCTGATCCCGAGCCGACGGCTCGACGCGGCGGCCGGACCGCCGCGGCAGTAGTTTTCACGTCCCGCAGGGGCGCGGTCATCGTCAGGTGACCGCGCCCCTGCGGCGTTTTTCGCTCCGCTCGGTCCGGTGGGGCGCCCGCCAGGCCCGAACGGGTTGTCCTGATGCGCCCGTCGGGCGAACCACGGCGCGTGGGCCCGGCCGTGGGGCGGGGGCCGCTCACACTGAGGAGTGATGGTCGGGCGGCCGCGCGCCGCCCGGAGCCGCCGTTGAGGAGTGCGCGCGTGGGCAGCCGAGCAGCAATCCACCGGGTCGTCGGCGCGGGCGGCCGGGTCGCCGCGGTCGTCGGAATGGTGCTCGCGGTCGGGGTGGGCGGTGCCTCGGCGTGGGCGGAGGAGACCCCCGTGGCGAACCCCCCGGCCGACGGGCCGGCGCCGGACTACGGCACGACCGCCGCCCCCACCGCCGCCATGCCGGTTCCCGTCCCGCCGTCGCGTCCGGCCCTGTCCATCAAGGTGGACGACGGCACGATGAAGACCGCCGAGCACCGCGAACACACCTACACCGTGCGGCTGCGCAACCTCGGTTCCACGGACATCGACCAGCTGACCATGGTCGAGACGCTCCCCGTCGGCCTGACGCTCGTGAGCGCGACCGAAGGCGGCGCCCCGGGCGGGCACGAGGGACAGATCGCGTGGACCGTCGACCTGCCCGCCGGCGGCGAGGTCGTCCGCGCGGTCAAGGCGCGCGTCGACAAGCTGCCGCAGGGACGGGGCATCGCGTCGACCGCGTGCGCGCAGCTTGCGGGCAGCGCCGTTCCGGTCGTCTGCTCGACCGACGTGGACCAACTCCCCAGCGACGCCGAGCTCGCGGCTGCGGCCGGGCTGCCGAAGTCCACGGTGTACGGCGGCATCGCGGCTACCTTGGCGGCGACGGGCATCGGCACCTGGTACGTGATGCGCCGACGCCGTCGTTTGGCTGCGGCCCGGCCGGCTGCGGAGGGGGCGTCGGCCTGACGGCGTACGCTGCGGCCGTTTGGCTGTGGGTTGGCCTGGTGACGAATGCCGTCGTCTTTGGGCTGTGGGTTGGTCTGGTGGTGAGCGCCGCCGCCGGTTGTCCGCATCGCGCGCGTGTCTGGTCGATCTCCCCCTGCTGAGGCCATCCTTGCTGGTAGGAGCAGGTTCGGCGGATACGGGGTGGTGCCATGCGACTGACGGTTTTGGGCGGCACGGGCGGCACCGGCCGCTTTGTCGTCGACCAGGGGCTGCGGGAAGGCCACGAGGTCGTGGCGCTCGTACGGGACCCCGCGAAGCTGCCGGCGCGGGAGCGGCTGCACGCGGTGGTGGGCGACGTCCGGGACGCGAAGGCGGTCGCGCAGGCCGTCGAGGGCAGCGACGCCGTCGTGAGCACCCTCGGACAGCGGGCGCTGCGGACGACGGTGTGCGGCGACGCGATGGAGACGCTGCTCCCGGCGATGTCCGCCGCGGGGGTCCGACGGCTCGTCGCCCTCAGCGACTTCGGCGTGGGGGACAGCCGCGGACGGGACTTCTTCTCGGTGACCATCTGGCTGATGCTCCGGTCGATCATGAAGGACAAGACCGTCATGGAGGACCGCATCCACGGCACCCGCGACATCGACTGGACGATCGTGCGCCCCGCGGTGCTGCGGGATCGCTCCGCGACGGGCGACTACCGGGCCGGCGTGGACCTGCGGCTGTCCTGGGCGTCGGGGATCGCGCGGGCGGATGTCGCGGACTTCATGCTGGGGCAGCTCACCAGCGAGGAGTACGTGCGTAAGGCGGTGGCCATCGGGCCGGTGGGGCGTCGGCGGGGGTAGCGTGGCTTTCTCGCTGCACCGTTCCTGACCTGGTTTGTGGTTTTGGGCTGACGCCCCTCCCGCTTTTTGATTTTCGCGCGGACGGCCCGCGCGTCAAGCCGTTCCTGGCAGCGCTCGGTCTGGTGGCCTTGTCCTGTTGCGGCTTGACCCGCGGGCCGTCCGCGCTGAACCACCTCGCATCTGGCGGGAGGGGCGCGGGGTGTGGTGGCTCTTTGGGTTTTGTTGCGCTGCCGGGCTGCGGTCGTTCTGTGGGTGCGGGTTTTGTTGCGGGGTTTTGTTGCGCTGCCGGGCTGCGGTTCCAGCGTGGGGCCGCGCCTGCTGACTCGGTCGGGGGCACGGCCTCGACCCCCCATCACTTTGCCGTCACGTATGCGAATCACCAGAACTCCCTCATTGGGGGGTGTTCGCGTCACACCTGCGTCACCGCGCTGGGAGCGCAAGACTCAGACAGGGTGCGTCGGTTCGGCGTCGGTGCGGGGGCGGCGGGTCTGGACGGCGGGGATCGGGCGGCGTGCGGGGCGGTCCGGTGAGGGCGGGGGCGCTGGTGCTGGTGCCGGTGCGGGTTCGGGCGCGGCGGGGGTGGTCGGTGCAGCGGGGGGAGGGGTCTCGGGTCTCGCCGCGCGGGGTGGAATGCGGCCGCCTGCGACGGCTGTTCGCGTGCCGGTGATCCACGACGGGGGGTTCTCGCCGGTGGCCGCGCGCCAGCGCGATCGGACGGCGGCGGGTTCGGCGCGGTGGGCGCGGATCAGTGCGTCGCCGGCCATGTCGACGACCTGGGGGAGGTTCAGCGCGGTGCCCACGCCGAGCGCGGCGGCGAGCGGGGGGACGGCGTCGGCGGGCCGGTCGGCGGCTATCAGCACGAGCCCGTACACCGCGTAGGTGACCGGCACTTCGGGGTTGCGGGCGAGTGCGGGGTCGAAGCGGACCCGGCGGGCGCGCAGGGCGACGGCCTCTTCCAGGGCCTCGACGGCGTCGTCGTGCCGGTTCGCGCCGCTCAACAGCAGGCCGAAGCTCTGCAGCGCGGCGGCCAGCGCGTCGTCGCCGCGGCCCGCGGCGGCCGTTGTGCCGGTGCGGCGCAGGCGTACCGCGGAGTGTGCGCGTTCGAGGGCCTCGTCGACGCGGCCGACGCGGGCCAGCAGGTTGGCCTGCCGGGTCGTGACCTGGGCGAGCACGTCGGCGTCGGAGAGGGTGAGCAGCCGGGCCGCCTCGTCGAACAGCAGCAGGGCGTCGTCGACGAGGCCGTTCTCCGCGAGTCGTCCCGCGAACTCGTCGAGCGCGTCGGCGAGTCCGGCCCGGTGCAGCTCGGGGGCGCGGGAGGCCAGGGTGCGGTACGCCTCGACGCATTCGTACAGCACGGCCAGCGCGCGTTCGGCCTCGCCCGCGTCGCCCAGGCGCGCGCCGAGGTCGCGCAACGTGGCGGCGAGCAGCGGCCGGTGGCGGTGGACGTCCAGGGCGGCGAGCCGGCGGGCGCGGGTGACGGCGTTCTCGGCGACCTTGACGGCGTCGGCGTACGCGCGGCCGCCCGCGAGGACGGCGGCGAGGGCGCGCAGGGCGTCGACGAGGGCGGGGGAGTGCTCGGCGGGGTCCTGTTCGGCGAGGTCGCCGAGTACGCGGACGGCGGCGCGGGCGGGTGCGGAGGCCTCGGTGTGCCGGCCGGCCCGGGAGAGGCGGCGGGCGCGTTCGGCGAGCATCGCGGCACGGTCGCGTTCCTCGCGGCGTACGGCGGCGGCGACGGCGCGGGCGGTGCTTGGTTGAGGCGGAAGTTCGCCCTCCGGATCGGCCGGATTTCGCGCGTGGGGTATGGAGGCGGCGGGGACGAGGGCGGTGCCGGCCTCGGCCTGTTCGAGCCGGAGCCGGTACTCGGCCAAGTGGCGTTCATGCCGACGACGCCATACGAAGACCACGCCCGCCCACCCCTCCCCACAGCTCGCCCACTGTTCGGGGCGACGCTACCGCGCGGGGTTGGTGGCCGGGGGCGGGACGGAGAGGATCAAGCCAAGGAGCCCGTTACGCCCAGGGCGGACGTGGTTGGCGATCCCCCGAGCACGACGTAATGTCAATTACATGATTACAAACGAGCAGCAGGACAAGGTCAGGGGCTGGTTCGCCGGGCGACTGCCCGAGGGGCTGTTCAGCGAGGCGGCCGAGATCACCGTCGACCGCGAGGAGATCACCGTCGTCGGGCGCATCCCCGAACCCGAACTCGCCGAGGACGCCTCCGACGCCACCCGTGAGGGCGCGATCGAGGGCAAGGTGTCGGAGTTCCGCGAGCGCACCCGCGAGGCCCGTATCAAGGTCGCCCGGGAAGCCGAGCGGAAGTTCGGGCGCAAGGTGTCGTGGGGCGTCCTGTGCGGCGACCGCCGCGCGCTCTTCACCCACGTCGCCGCACCGGTCATGACGCGGCTGCGGCAGCCCGAGCGGCAGGTGCTCGACACGCTCATCGCGGGCGGCGTCGCGAAGAGCCGCAGCGAGGCGCTCGCGTGGTGCGTCCGCCTCGTCGAACGCAACACCGACGCGTGGCTCACGGAACTGCGCGATTCGCTGGAGCACGTCCAGCGGGTCCGCGCCTCGGGCCCGGACGCTGTGTAGGGCGGCGTCCGGACGTAGACCCGGGGGGGGGGGGGGGCGGCGGGCGCCCCCCCCCCCGGGCGGGGGGGGGGCCCCCCCCCCCCCCCCGCCCCGGGCCGGTCACCGGGGCGCGCCTCAGAACCGGTACGTCTGCCAGTACTGGTTGTTGCCGCCGTTCTGCGGCCAGATGATCGCCTGGGTGCCCCATGTCCTCGACCCGCCCGGGTCGTCCAGGACCATGCCGCTCGCGGGGTTCTTGAAATATGTGTCCGACGAGAAGTACCAGGTCTGGTTGGTGCCGCCGTTGCAGTCCCACTGCACCAGTCGGGTGCCCGCGTTGAAGTTGTACTCCGGGATGTCGAGGCACTTCCCGCTCTTGTAGTTCTTCAGCATGTGGGAGCCGTCCTCCCGCGTGAAGTACGACCACTTCTGGTCGTAGTTGCCGTTGCACTCCCAGATGATCACCGGGGCGCCGTTGTCCGTGCTTCCGTTCAGGACGCCGAGGCACAGGTTCGGTCGCGGCTCGTTCCCGTAGGGGTCGACCAGGATCGGCTGGAGCACGGACGTCCACTGGTGGGTCTCGGCGGACGCCGTTCCGGTGCCCGCGCCGAGCAGGCCGGCCGCGAGGGCGAGGGACCCCGCGGCGGATGTGAGCAGTCTGCGGATCTTCACAGTTCTCCGATCGTCGACGCCGCGGGCGGGTGGCCCCGGCGCGACGAGATCCTCGCACCGCGAACCGCCCGCGCCGACGAACAGACCGGGAGGAACAAGGGCGTTCGCCGCGCACAGTGGAGCGCGCGACACACGCGCCCGCGGTCACTGTGCGCCGGTCAACCGGCGCGGCCGCGTCAGAGTGAGGTCGTGGCGCGCCAGATCTGGTTGTAGCCCTCGTGGTAGGGCCAGATGATCGGACGGGTGCCCCACGCCGTCGAGCTGTTCGGGTCGTCGAGGACCATGTGGCTCGCCGGGTTCCTGAACGTGAAGCCGTCCCGCACCCACTCCTGGTTCGCCCCGCCGTGGCAGTCCCACTGGTCGAGCTGGGCCCCGGCCCTGAAGTCCCAGTTGAAGATGTCCAGGCACTTGCCGCTCTTCCAGTTGACCAGCTGGGTCATCCCGGCACTGTTGGTGGTGTAGGTCCACTTCTGGTCGTCGTTGCCGTTGCACTCCCACAGGATCACCGCGGCCCCGTTGTCCCTGGATCCGCCCTGCACACCCATGCAGAGGTTCGGGTCCCGCTCGTTCGACCACGGGAAGTGCAGGATCGGCGTCACCATCGTCCACCAGAGGTAGTCGTCGGTGGTGGCGGACGCGCTGCCGCCCGTGCCGGCGAGCAGTCCGGCCGCCAGGCCCAGCGCGGTGGCGGCGGAGCAGAGCGCCTTGCGGATGTTCATGCGTGTCCCTCTCGGTCGGGCCCGCGCCGATGAGGCGGGCGGCCTTGAGGATCCTGGCAGGCGCGACTCCGGAAATACCGTTACAAGACAGGCATTTCGCCGCTCGCTGGAGCGATCGACACCGCTCACTGGGCGGCCCGTTACCGCCCTGTTGTGGAGTTCCGCTCAGCGCGGGCCGTAGGTGTGGAGGTACAGCACCGCGCCGTCGCCGAGGGCGCCTCGGGTGTTCAGGTCGCGGAGAGCGGCCAACGCCTTTGCGGTGTACACCGGTTCGAGGTCCGGGCCGCCCGCGGCGCGGGAGTCCACGATGATCCGGTCGGCTTCGGGGGTCGGGTGGCCGTAGCCGGCGCCGAGCCAGTCGCGGGTCATGGTCACGTCGCCCGGGCTCAGGTCGGCGACGCGGAAGTCGCCCGTGCGCTTGCGCAGCAGCCGTGCCGTCTTGTTGGCCATCGCGGCGATGTGCGGCGCGTCCAACGGGAGTTGGTCGTTGACGATGACGCCGAGGACGCGGGTGCGCAGCCCGGCCAGGCGCAACCCGAGGGCGAGCCCGGCCGCCGTGCCGCCGCTGCCCACCGGGAGCACCACGTGGGACGGCTCGGGCAGGTCGCCCGCCCGGACCTGCGCGGCGATCTCCAGGCCGCACTCGACGTACCCGAGCATGCCGACCGGCGACGACCCGCCGGTCGGCAGCACGTACGCGGGCCGGAACCGCCCGCCCACGAACCTGCCGTGACGCAGGATCAGCCACGGCGCGAGCAGATAGGTGCGGCGCTTGGTGCGCGTGCGGTGGATCGTCGCCCCGGACGCCTCGAGCCGTGCGAGCTGCGCGCGCACGTGGTCGTCCACCGGCTGGTCGACGAGCGCGAGCGCGACCGGCACCCCGTGTGCTTGGGCGAACCTGGCCGTCGCCAGTCCGTGGTTGGTGCCCAGGGCGCCGAAGGTGAGGATCGTCGGCGAGCGCCGCGCCTGCGCGTCCGCGATGATCCACTCGAGCTTGCGGACCTTGTTGCCGCCCCACTGGTCCCCGAAGCCGCTCTCGTCCTTCACCCACACCTCGGCCGCGCCGTCGGCGAGCCCGGCGGCCAGCCGCGCCACGGGGGTCGGCCGGTCGCCGAGCGGGACGTGCCGGAAGAACGGCGCGCCGGGGTCGTGGGAGGGGAAGCGCTCGTGCAGCAGCGGTGTGTCCACGGTGACCAGCGTACGGATCACCCGGCCCCGTAGGTCAGTTCGCGGTGGTCTCGATCTTCCCGGCCTTCTTCGCCTTCTTGGCCTTGCCGTCCTTCGCGGCCTTCTCCGCCAGGTAGTCCTCCCATGTGCGCACGCCCACCGCGTGGTCGGGGGTGGTCAGCGCGCCCGCGCGCAGGCCTGCGCCCGCCTTGCCGGGGATCCTGACCGGCAGCACCGGGCGCCGCTTGCGGGCCGCCTTCAGCCAGCTCTTCGCCAGGTCGGTGAGCAGGTACGTGCGCGGCCCGCCGAACTCCTCCGCGTGCCCGACCGGCCCGCCCTGCGCCAGCGCGACGAGCCGGTCGGCGACCTCGCCCTGGTCGACGGGCTGGCACGTGCTGCGCGACGGCGCGATCAGGAACGGGAGCTTCGAGCCCATGCCGAAGAACATGTTGAGCAGCTCGGGGAACTGCGTCGCCCGCAGGTTCGTCCACGGGACGCCCGACGCGGCGAGCAGGCGCTCGCCCTCCAGCTTGATGTTGTAGTAGGTCATCGGGATGCGGTCGATGCCGACGATCGAGATGTTGACCAGGTGCCCGACCCCGGCGCGCTCGGCGGCGTCGAGCAGGTGGCGGAAGCCCGGGATGTCGTTCTTCGGGTGGCGCGTGTCGGACGCGCAGTGGATCACCGTCGCTACGCCGTCGAACGCCGCGTCCAGTCCCTCGCCGCTCAGCAGGTCGCCGCGCACCCAGACGACGCCCGGCTCGTCCGGCAGATCCGCCCGCCGGGTCATCGCGCGCACGGGCAGCCCCGCGGCCTTCACCCGCGCGAGCACCTCGCGGCCCAGTACGCCGGTGGCGCCCGTGACCAGGATCGTCCCCGTGTTCGGCAGCTCGTTCGACATCGCCCTGACCTCCTCGTTCGCGCCCGCCTTTGCCGGCGCTCCACAAGGAGGAACCGGACGGCTAGGCGTTCTGTGACAGGTCCTGAGACTGATTTTCGAGGAAAGCGAGTTTGTCCGGGTTGCGGATGATCCGGACGCCCGTCACCAGGCCGTCCGGTCCGATGTCGACCGACGCCGCGCCGATCAGCCGCCCGTTCTCCCAGCCCAGCACCGCCGCATCGCCGTTGACCTCGGTGAACGCGATCTCGACGCCCTCGACGAAGCGGGTGAACAGGCCGATGACGAAGCGTGCGACGTTGCTCCGGCCGGTGACCGGGCGGGTCGCCGAGCGCACCTTGCCGCCGCCGTCCGCCCAGGTGACGGCGTCCTCGGCGAGCAGCGACTCCAGCTTGTCCAGCGCGCCCTCGGCGGCCGCCGCCAGGAACGTCGCCAGCAGGTCGGTGCGCGGGGCCACCGGCGCCTCGAACCGGGCCCGGCCGTCCGCCAGGTGCTGCTTCGCGCGCCGGTACGTCTGCCGCGCCGCCGCCTCCGAGACGTCCAGCACCTCCGCGATCTCGCGATGGCTGTACTCGAACGCGTCGCGCAGCACCACCGCCGCCCGCTCCGGCGGCGACAGCCGCTCCATCAGCACCAGCACGGCCATCGACACCGCCTCACGCTGCTCGGCGGTCTCCAGCGGCCCCAGCGCGCCCGCGTCCGTGCGCACCGGCTCGGGCAGCCACGGGCCGACGTACTCCTCGCGCCGCACGCGCGCCGACGTCAGCCGGTTCAGGCACAGGTTGGTGAGCACCTTCGCGAGCCACGGGCCGGGCGCGTCGATGTACGACCGGTCGGCGGCGTGCCAGCGCAGATAGGCGTCCTGCACCGCGTCCTCGGCCTCCGCCGCGGACCCGAGCATGCGGTACGCGATCCCGAACAGGCGCGGCCGCTCGGCCTCGAACTCGACGGCCGACGGAGGGGCGGAGGTGGTTCTCACGCCGCCACCGTAGCCAACGCCGCGGTGCGAGCAGCGCTTAGGCTCGCTGCGCACAGCATCCACACGGGGAGAGACATGGGATTGCTCAGCACACGCACGTCCCGCGGCGCGCGCATAGGCGGCGGCGCGTCGCACGCGCTGAAACGACGCCGCACCTGGCGGCACGGGCTCGTCGCCGCGGCCGCCGCCCTCGCCGTCGCGGCCGCGCTCCTGATCACCCGGACGGGCCTGCAGCCCGACGCGTCGGCGCACTCGCTGCCGCCCGCCGACCCGTACGCTTCGACCCAGGCCCGCGCGGTGCTCGACTGGCTGGGGCACCTTCCCAACCGCTCCGGCGCGGAAGGCAACCGGGTCGCGTCCGGCTACTTCGCCGGTTACAGCCGCCCGGACTTCGCGACGTCGTCCGCCGAGATCGAGACGCTGCACACCAGGACGGGGCAGTACCCGGCGGTCGTCGCCTGCGACTACGCGTCCGGCTGGGACGCCGCCGCCAACCCGACCCGCATCGACACGGCCTGCAACACCTACCTCAAGCAGGCCGCCGCCGCGGGCAGCCTCGTTTCGGTGAGCGTGCACGCCCCCAACCCCAGCGGCGGCCCGCTCGGCGGACAACCGCTCACCGCCCAGCAGTTCGCCCAGCTCACCGACCGTGCCACCGCCATCGGGCAGGCCTGGCACGCCCGCCTGGACGAGGTGGCCGCCGGCCTCAAGGACCTCGGCGACGCAGGTGTCCCGGTGCTGTTCCGTCCGCTGCACGAGATGAACGTCGGCTGGTTCTGGTGGGGCGCGCAGGACAAGGCCGCGTTCCGCGCGGTGTGGCAGGACATGGTCCGTTCCGTGACCGACAGGCTCGGCCAGGCGCGCAACGTCCTGTGGGTGTACGCCCCGCAGTGCAACTACGGCGGCTACGGCCGGGACGCGTACTACCCCGGCGACGAGTACGCCGACGTCGTCGGACTCGACTGCTACGTCGACGAACCCGCCGCCGCCCGCGGCTACGAGGAACTCACCACACTCGGCAAGCCGTTCGCGCTCACCGAGGTCGGCCCGACGAACGCGTCCGGCAAGAACACGCCCGATCCCGGCTTCGACTACGCGAAGTGGACTGCGGCTCTGCACACCCGCTTCCCGACCGCCGCGTACTTCCTCGCGTGGAACAGCATGTGGAGCCCGATCGGCAACGGCAACCTGCACGCGAGCGAACTCATGAACGACCCGTGGGTGGTCAACCGCGGCGAGGTCGACCTCACCCGCAGGACCGAGCCCGAGAAGGCGCTGCTCGCCGGATTCGAGGCCGGCACCGAGGGCTGGACGAACTGGAACACCCGCACAACGCCGATCAGTACGACCGACTGGGCGGCGGAAGGGAAGCGCTCGCTGTCGGCCGTGATCGACCTGGAGCGGGGCGAGACGTTCCTCAACCGGCGCGCGGCGTTCGACCTGTCCGACCGCACGACGCTGGCCGCCACCGTGCGCACCGGGAGTCCGGCCCCTGGCACGAAAGCCAAGCTCTACGTGCGCATCGGCCCGGACCTGACCTGGTACGACAGCGGCCCCTTCGCGATCGGGGAGAGCGGCGCCGACACCACGCTGCGCCTCGACCTCGCAGCGCTGGCCGGCACCGCCGACATCCGCGAGATCGGCGTGGACGTCGTGCCCGCGTCCGGGGCGTACGGACCCAACGCCATCTACGTCGACGACGTCCGCACCCTGGGCCCGCGCGTCCTCGCCGGATTCGAGTCCGGGGCCCAGGGCTGGACAGGCGTCAACACCGAGGCGGGCCCCTGGCCGGTCACCGAGTGGCGTTCCCAGGGCGCCCAGTCCTTCAAGGCCGACGTCATGCCGTCCCGCGGCGAGACGTTCCTCAACCGGCGCCTCCCGGCCGGCAGCCCCCTCGACCTCGCCGGCCGCACCACCCTCGCCGTCACCGCCCGCACCGCCCCCTGGGGCGACCAGGCCACCGGCACCCGCGCCAAGCTCTACATCCGCACCGGCCCCGACCTCACCTGGTACGACGCCGGCCCCGTCACCGTGGGCCCGAACGGCGTCACCCTCGGCCTCGACCTCTCCGCCCCGAACCTCACCAACCTGACCGACGTCCGGGAAATCGGCATCACCTTCACCCCGGCCCCCAACGCCTCCGGCCGCACCGCCGTCTACGTCGACAACCTCACGCTCGCGTAGCGACCACCGGGGCAAACGCCGAACGGCCCGACTCCGTAGGGGAGTCGGGCCGTTTCGGTGTCGGTGCGGGGCTCAGACGTTGAAGCCCAGGGCGCGGAGTTGTTCGCGGCCGTCGTCGGTGATCTTGTCCGGGCCCCACGGGGGCATCCAGACCCAGTTGATGCGCAGGTCGCTGACGAGGTTTTCGGTCGCGGTCTTCGCCTGGTCCTCGATGACGTCGGTCAGCGGGCACGCGGCCGAGGTCAGCGTCATGTCGACGGTCGCGATGTTCGCGTCGTCGACCGTGACGCCGTAGACGAGGCCGAGGTCGACGACGTTGATGCCCAGTTCCGGGTCGACGACGTCGTACAGGGCCTCGGTGACCTCGTCGGCGCTCGCCGGGTTCACCTTGGTGTCGCTCACTTCTGACCCTCCATCACCTGCGTCGTGGCGTCACGCCACGCCATCCAGCCGAGCAACGCGCACTTGACCCGGGCCGGGAACTTGGAGACGCCCGCGAACGCCACGGCGTCCTCCAGCACGTCCTCGTCCGGCTCCGCCTGGCCCTTGGACTGCATCAGGTGCAGGAACTCCTCCTGCACCTTCAGGGCGTCCACGACGGTGCGGCCGATGACCAGGTCGGTCATCACGGACGCGCTCGCCTGGCTGATCGAACAGCCGTGGCCCTCGTACGACACGTCGACGACCTTGGCGTCCGCCCCGGTGCCGTCCAGCTTCACCCGCAGCGTCACCTCGTCGCCGCACGTCGGGTTGACGTGGTGCACCTCGGTGTCGAACGGGTCCCGCAGCCCCTTGTGGTGGGGGTTGCGGTAGTGGTCCAGGATGATCTCCTGGTACATCGAGTCGAGTTTCATGCCTGCGTTCGCTCCCATACCCCACTCAGCCGAAGAAGCCGCGCACGTGTTCCAGGCCGGCGACGAGGGCGTCGACCTCGCCGGGCGTCGAGTAGAGGTAGAACGAGGCGCGGGTGGTGGCCGGGACGCCGTAGCGCAGGCACACCGGGCGTGCGCAGTGGTGGCCCACGCGGACCGCGATGCCCTGCTCGTCCAGCACCTGGCCCACGTCGTGCGGGTGCAGGTCGCCGAACTTGAAGGAGATCGCCGCGCCGCGGTCGAGGGCGGTGTCCGGGCCGATGATCTCGAGCCCCTCGACCGACTTGAGCGCGTCGATGGCGTACGCCGTCAGCGCGTGCTCGTGCGCCGCGACCTTGTCCATGCCGATCGCGTTCAGGTAGTCGATCGCCGCGCCGAGCCCGACCGCCTGCGCGATCGGCGGCGTGCCGGCCTCGAACTTGTGCGGCGCGGGCGCGTACGTCGACGCGCTCATCGTCACGGTCTCGATCATCTCGCCGCCGCCCAGGAACGGCGGCAGCTCCTCGAGCAGCCCCAGCCGGCCCCAGAGCACGCCGATGCCGGTCGGCGCCAGCATCTTGTGCCCGGTGAACGCGACGAAGTCCGCCTCGAGCGCCTGGACGTCCAGCGGCACGTGCGGCGCCGCCTGCGACGCGTCGACGACCACGAGCGCGCCGACGTCGTGCGCGCGGCGCACGATCGCGTCGAGCGGGTTGACGGTGCCCAGGATGTTGGACGTGTGCACCACCGAGACGACCTTGGTCTCCTCGGTGATGACCTGCTCGATGTTCGACAGGTCGAGCCGGCCGTCGTCGGTCAGGCCGAACCACTTGAGCTTCGCACCGGTGCGCTGGCACAGCAGCTGCCACGGCACGATGTTCGAGTGGTGCTCCATCTCCGTGATGACGACGTCGCTGCCGGGGCCGACCCGGAACGGCTCGTCGGCCCACGTCAGCATGTTCGCGACGAGGTTGAGCGCCTCGGAGGAGTTCTTGGTGAAGACCACCTCGTCGCGCGACGGGGCGTTGATGAACTCCGCCACCTTGTCGCGCGCGCCCTCGTACAGCGCGGTCGCCTCTTCGGCCAGCACGTGCACGCCGCGGTGGACGTTGGCGTTGTGCATCTCGTAGTAGCGGTTCAGCGCGTCGAGCACCTGCTTGGGCTTCTGCGACGTCGCCGCGTTGTCCAGGTAGACGAGCGGCTTGCCGTCGTGCAGGGTCCGCGACAGGACCGGGAAGTCCTTGCGGATGGCGTCGGTGTCCAGGAGCCCGGGAAGGGTGTGTGTCATGCGCTCTCCTTGACTCCGGTGTACGCCTCGTAGCCCTCGGACTCCAGCTTGTCGGCCAGCTCGGGGCCGCCCGACTCGACGATCCTGCCGCCGGCGAACACGTGCACGTAGTCAGGCTTGATGTAGCGCAGGATCCGCGTGTAGTGCGTGATCAGCAGCGTGCCGATCTCGCCGGTGTCGCGCACCCGGTTGACGCCCTCGGAGACGATGCGCAGCGCGTCGACGTCCAGGCCCGAGTCGGTCTCGTCGAGCACCGCGATCTTCGGCTTGAGCAGCTCCAGCTGGAGGATCTCGTGGCGCTTCTTCTCACCGCCCGAGAAGCCCTCGTTGACGTTGCGCTCGGCGAACGACGGGTCCATCTGGAGGCGGTCCATGGCCTCCTTGACCTCCTTGACCCACAGCCGCAGCTTGGGGGCCTCGCCGCGGACCGCGGTCGCGGCCGTGCGCAGGAAGTTCGAGACGGAGACGCCGGCCACCTCGACCGGGTACTGCATCGCGAGGAACAGGCCCGCGCGGGCGCGCTCGTCGACGGTCATGGACAGCACGTCCTCGCCGTCGAGCGTCACGCTGCCGCCGGTGACGGTGTACTTCGGGTGCCCCGCGATCGAGTACGCCAGCGTCGACTTGCCGGAGCCGTTCGGGCCCATGATGGCGTGGGTCTCGCCCTGCTTCACGGTCAGGTCGACGCCGCGCAGGATCTCGCGCGGGCCGTTCTCGGCCTCCACGCTGACGTGCAGGTCGCGGATCTCAAGCGTTGCCATACGGACTCAGGACTCCTGGTTCAGGTCGACATACACGTTGTCGGCCTCGATCTTCACGGGGTAGACGGGGACCGGCACGTTCGCCGGGGGCCCCGACGGGCGGCCGGTGCGCAGGTCGAAACGCGAGCCGTGCAGCCAGCACTCGATCGCGCAGTCCTCGACCTCGCCCTCGGACAGCGACACGTTGGCGTGGCTGCACACGTCGTTGATCGCGTACACCTCGCCCTCGGTGCGCACGAGCGTCACCGCGACGCCGTCGAGGACCACCCGGTGGGGGGTGTCCTCGCTCAGCTCAGCCTCGGCGCACGCCAGTTGAAACGCCATCAGACGCTCGCCTCCAGCTCCGCCTCGATGCGCTCCATCAGCCGCTCGCGCAGCTCCGGCAGGTCGATCTGCGCGATGACCTCGGCGAAGAAGCCGCGCACGACCAAGCGCCGGGCCTCGTCGGCGGGGATGCCGCGGGCCTGGAGGTAGAACAGCTGCTCGTCGTCGAACCGGCCGGTGGCGCTGGCGTGTCCGGCGCCGGCGATCTCGCCGGTCTCGATCTCGAGGTTCGGCACCGAGTCGGCGCGGGCGCCCTCGGTCAGCAGCAGGTTGCGGTTCAGCTCGTACGTGTCGGTGCCCTCCGCGGCGGCGCGGATCAGCACGTCGCCGATCCACACGGTGCGCGCGTCGGCGCCCTGCAGGGCGCCCTTGTACGCGACCCGGCTGCGGCAGCGCGGCACGTCGTGGTCGACGAACAGGCGGTGCTCCAGGTGCTGGCCCGCGTCGGCGAAGTACACGCCGTACAGCTCGACGTCGCCGCCCGGCGCGTCGAAGACCACGCGCGGGAACAGCCGCACGACGTCGCCGCCGAGCGTCACCGTGACCGACTTGAACGTCGCGTCGCGGCCCACGCGGGCGACGTGGTGGCCCAGGTGCACGGAGCCCGCGTCCCAGTCCTGCACGGAGACGACGGTCAGCTTCGCGCCGTCGCCCACGAGGAACTCGACGTTGTCGGCGTAGGTCGCCTTGCCGCCGTGGTCGAGCACGACCACGGCCTCGGCGAACCGGCCCACGTCGACGATCAGGTGCCCGAAGCCCGTGGCGCCCTCGCCGCGCGTGCGCACGACGACCGGCTCGCCCGGGGCGAGTTCCTTGGGGAAGGTCACCACGGTGGCCTTCTCGAACGACGAGTAGGCCTGCGCCGCGACCCGGTCGACCGGCGTGCCGGCCTTGCCCAGGCGCGCGTCGTCGCGGCCCACGGTCTCGACGACGACGCCCGCGGGGGCGTCGACCTCGACGGTCGGCGAGCCGACCGTCGTGAAGGTGCCGTCGTGCAGACCGCGCAGCCGCTCGAGCGGGGTGAACCGCCAGTCCTCCTCGCGGCCGTGCGGCACCGCGAAGTCGTTCACGTCGTACGACGCGGTCGCGACCTGGCGCGCGTCGGCCGGCTGGCTGACCATGCGACCGGTGCCGGGACCCGCGAGCTCGCCCGGGGCCCCGGCCTCGCGCACGGCGATGGAACCGGCCGTCGTGCTACCGGAGTTAGTTGCGCTTGCCATAGGTGTTCGCGGGCTGCTAGCCCACAGCCCCTTCCATCTGCAGCTCGATCAGGCGGTTCAGCTCGAGGGCGTACTCCATGGGGAGTTCGCGGGCGATCGGCTCGACGAAGCCGCGCACGATCATCGCCATCGCCTCGTCCTCGGTCATACCGCGGCTCATGAGGTAGAACAGCTGGTCCTCGGAGACCTTCGAGACGGTCGCCTCGTGGCCCATCGACACGTCGTCCTCGCGCACGTCCACGTACGGGTACGTGTCCGAGCGGCTGATCGTGTCGACCAGCAGGGCGTCGCACTTGACCGACGACGTCGAGCCCTTCGCGCCGTCCTCGATCTGCACGAGACCGCGGTACGACGTGCGGCCGCCGCCGCGCGCCACCGACTTGGACACGATGTTGGACGACGTGTTCGGCGCGCAGTGCACCATCTTCGATCCGGCGTCCTGGTGCTGGCCCTCGCCCGCGAAGGCGATCGACAGGGTCTCGCCCTTCGCGTGCTCGCCCAGCAGCCACACGGCCGGGTACTTCATCGTCACCTTGGAACCGATGTTGCCGTCGATCCACTCCATGGTCGCGCCCTCGTGCGCGACGGCGCGCTTGGTGACCAGGTTGTAGACGTTGTTCGACCAGTTCTGGATGGTCGTGTACCGCACGCGGGCGTTCTTCTTCACGACGATCTCGACGACCGCGGAGTGCAGCGAGTCCGACGAGTAGATCGGCGCCGTGCAGCCCTCGACGTAGTGCACGTACGAGCCCTCGTCGGCGATGATCAGCGTGCGCTCGAACTGGCCCATGTTCTCGGTGTTGATCCGGAAGTAGGCCTGCAGCGGGATCTCCACGTGCACGCCCTTCGGCACGTAGATGAAGGAGCCGCCCGACCACACCGCGGTGTTCAGCGCCGCGAACTTGTTGTCGCCGACCGGGATCACCGAGCCGAAGTACTCCTGGAAGATCTCCGGGTGCTCGCGCAGGCCCGTGTCGGTGTCCAGGAAGATGACGCCCTGCTCCTCCAGGTCCTCGCGGATCTGGTGGTAGACGACCTCGGACTCGTACTGCGCGGCGACGCCCGCGACCAGGCGCTGCTTCTCCGCCTCGGGGATGCCGAGCCGGTCGTAGGTGTTCTTGATGTCCTCGGGCAGGTCCTCCCAGGACTCCGCCTGCTTCTCCGTCGACCGCACGAAGTACTTGATGTTGTCGAAGTCGATGCCGGAGAGGTCGGAGCCCCACGTCGGCATGGGCTTCTTGTCGAAGAGGCGCAGGCCCTTCAGCCGGAGCTTGAGCATCCACTCCGGCTCGTTCTTCTTGGCTGAGATGTCCCGGACGACCTCTTCCGACAGGCCGCGGCGGGCGTTGGCACCCGCGACGTCCGTGTCGGCCCAGCCGTATTCATACGTGCCCAGGCCGTCGAGCTCGGGGCGAGCTTCGGTGGTCATGCGGGGTTCCTCCCGGTGACGTTCTTCGGTACGTGCGTGGTGCAGACGCCGTCGCCGTGCGCGAGCGTCGCCAGCCGCTGCACGTGGGTGCCGAGGAGGCGCGCGAACACCTCGGTCTCGGCCTCGCACAGCTGCGGGAAGCGCTCGGCGACGTGCGCCACCGGACAGTGGTGCTGGCAGAGCTGCTCTCCGCCGGGAGTCTGCCGCGCGTTCGCGGCGTACCCATCGGCGGACAGCGCCTCGGCCAGCGCCTCGGCCCGTTTGCCCTCGGGGGCCTGCTCGACGACCGGAAGGTACTTGGTCTCGAGGGCGGCGACCCGGGAGCGGGCGAACGCCAGGACCGCGTCCTCGCCCGCGACCTCCGCGAGGAAGTGCAGGGCGTCGGCGGCCAGGACGTCGTACTCCTGGTGGAACGACCCGCGGCCGGCGTCCGTGAGCCCGAACACCTTGGCGGGGCGACCCCGTCCGCGGTGACCGTACACCCGCTGCTGCCGGGCTTCGATCACACCGTCGGCGAGCAGTGCGTCGAGGTGACGACGCACCGCCGCGGCGGTGAGGTCGAGGCGCTCGGCGAGATCAGCCGCGGTGGACGGACCGTGCACGAGGATGGACCGGGCGACCCGGTTGCGGGTGCCCGCGTGCGCGTCGGACTCGGGCGCGTTCGGACCAACGGCGGCAGCCCGCCCCTGGTCCTCCGAGTCCTCGCGCACGTATTTCACAACGCCATTGTTGCGTTAATGGTTCCCGAAGGCGAATCCGCCCCGCGTGCGGTCGATCACTTAGGGCTGCCTAATGCGGCGATGACCTCCCCGGATGGCGCAAAGTAGTCGGTCGGTGACGCTTGCGGCGGGGGTTGCGGGGCATGCGGCGAAACCCGCACGGGACGCTACCTAGACTGTTCGGCCATGGACTCCCCGCAGCCGGCCGTCGAGATCGTCGGGCTGGTCAAGACGTACGGCGACAAGACGGCCGTGGACGGGCTCGGCCTCACCGTCGAGCGCGGCTCGGTCACCGCGGTCCTCGGACCCAACGGGGCCGGCAAGACCACCACCATCGAGGTGTGCGAGGGCTACCGGCGCGCCGACGGCGGCACCGTGCGGGTGCTCGGGCTCGACCCGGCCGTGGACGGCGAGCGGCTGCGGCCCCGCGTGGGCGTCATGCTCCAGTCCGGCGGCGTGTACGCGGGCGCGCGCGCCGAGGAGATGCTGCGGCACGTCGCCAAGCTGCACGCCAACCCGCTCGACGTCCCGATGCTCGTCGAGCGACTGGGCCTGGGCTCGTGCGGCCGCACCACCTACCGCCGGCTGTCCGGCGGCCAGCAGCAGCGCCTCGCGCTCGCGCTCGCCGTCGTCGGCCGCCCCGAGCTGGTGTTCCTCGACGAGCCGACCGCGGGCCTGGACCCGCAGGCCCGGCGCGCCACCTGGGACCTGGTCGGCGACCTGCGCGCCGACGGCGTGACCGTGGTGCTGACCACGCACTTCATGGACGAGGCCGAGCAGCTCGCCGACGACGTGCACATCGTCGACCGCGGCCGGGTCATCGCCTCCGGGTCCCCCGAGGCGCTGTGCCGCGACGGCGCGGAGAACTCGCTGCGCTTCGCCGGCCCGCCCGGGCTCGACCTGACCGCGATGGTGGCCGCGCTGCCCGAGGGCGCGAAGGCGTTCGAGGTGGCGCGCGGCTCGTACCGCGTCGAGGGCGACATCGACCCGCAGCTGCTCGCCACCGTCACCTCGTGGTGCGCGCAGCACGGCGTCATGCCCGAGAAGCTGACCGTCGAACGGCGGACCCTCGAAGACGTGTTCCTCGAACTGACCGGGCGGGAGCTGCGGGCGTGACCACCACCACGGGTACCTTCACGCCGGACCCCGGCGCCGCGCCGCTGGGCCGCATGATCGCGGCGCAGACCGCGCTCGAGACGAAGATGCTGCTGCGCAACGGTGAGCAGCTGCTGCTGACCGTCGTCATCCCGACGCTGCTGCTGGTGCTGTTCAGCGCCGTCGACGTGGTCGACGTCGGCGAACTGCACGGCCAGAAGCGCGTCGACTTCCTCGCGCCCGGCATGCTCGCGCTCGCCGTGCTGTCCACCGCGTTCACCGGGCAGGCCATCGCGACCGGCTTCGAGCGGCGGTACGGCGTCCTCAAGCGGCTCGGCGCCACACCGCTGCCGCGCTGGGGGCTGATGGTCGCCAAGACGGGCTGCGTGCTGGTCGTCGAGGCGCTCCAGGTGGCGCTGCTGACCGCGATCGCGTTCTCGCTCGGCTGGTCGCCGCACGGCAACCCGCTCGCGGTCGTCCTGCTGCTCGTGCTCGGCACCGCGGCGTTCTCGGGCCTCGGCCTGCTGATGGCGGGCACGCTGCGCGCCGAGGCGACGCTCGCGGCGGCGAACCTGGTGTTCGTCCTGTTGCTGGTCGGCGGCGGGGTGATCGTCCCGCTCGACAAGTTCCCCGGCGGCGTCGAGGCGGTCCTGAACCTGACGCCGATCGCGGCGCTGTCCGACGGCCTGCGGGACGTCCTCCAGCACGGCGCGTCGATGCCGTGGGCGGACGCCGGGATCCTCGTGGTGTGGGCGGTGCTCGGACTGGGGCTGGCGGCGCGGTTCTTCCGCTGGGAGTGACGGGCGGTCGGGCGCGGCGGCCCCCGCGTACTTAGTGAACGCGTTCACAACGTACGCTGTCGGGCATGAGTTCGCCGTCCGCCGTGTCGCCGCTCGCGCGTCGCGTGTTCCTCGCCAACCTCGTCGCCCAGGTCGGCATCGTCATCACCGGCGGCCTGGTCCGGCTGACCGGCTCCGGGCTCGGCTGCGACACCTGGCCGCGCTGCAACGACACGCAGTGGACGCCGCACGAGGCGAGCTCGATCAACACGTACATCGAGTTCGGCAACCGCATGCTGACCTACGTGGTCGGCGCCATCGCGGTCGCGGCCATCGTCGTCGCGTGGCGGCACCGGCCGGTCCGCAAGGAGATCCGCTACCTGGCGGCGTTCCAGCTGTGCGCGATCCTCGGGCAGGCGGTGCTCGGCGGCATCACCGTGCTGACCGACCTGCACCCGGCCGCGGTCGCGAGCCACATGCTGCTGTCGATGTTCATGATCGCCTCGGCGGTGGCGCTGTACGAGCGTTCCGGCGAGGGCTACGCCCCCGTGCGCCCGCTCGTGCGCAACGAGATCCGGCTGTTCGGCGCGGGCACCGTGGCGGTGCTCGCCGCGCTGCTCGTCGTCGGCACCGTGGTCACCGGGTCCGGCCCGCACGCGGGCGACGAGAAGGCCCGCCGCTTCGACGTCAACGTCGACCAGATGGCGTGGCTGCACGCCGACCTCGCGTTCCTGCTGCTCGGCGCGGCCGTCGCGCTCGCACTGGCGCTCCGCGTCACCGACGCGCCCAAGGACGCGCAGCACCGCGTGTGGTGGCTGCTCGGCGTGCTGATCCCGCAGGGCCTCATCGGCTACACGCAGTACTTCAACGGGCTGCCCAAGTGGCAGGTCTCGCTGCACATGCTCGGCGCGAGCCTGGTGGTCGTCACCACGACCCGCATCCTGTTCGGGCTGCGCACCCGCGACGAGGCCGACGCCCCGGCGGGCGAGGACGCCGAGGTGCCCGCACCGGCCGAGGAGCCGGTCGCCGCGACCATCTACTGACGCACCGCGGACTACTCGACGTCGCGCGCCACGCACGACGTCCTGGTGGCCGGGCTGCTCCACGGCCTTGTATAGGACTTGACCGCACGCCACCCGCACCGGCGACGGGACGACACCGTGGACCTCGAACTGCGCGACCGTGCCTACTACGTCACCGGCGGCAGCCGCGGCATCGGCGCGGCGGTCACGCGGCTGCTGCTCGCCGAAGGCGCGTTCGTCGCCGTGTGCGGGCGTGGGGGAGCGGACCTCGACGCGCTGCGCGCCGCCTTGCCCGCCGACCAGCGCGGACGCCTGCTCGCCCACAAGCTCGACGTCACCGACGCGGCGGCGCTGAGCGAGGCCGTCACCGAGACGGCGACCCGGTTCGGACGCCTGGACGGGGTGGTCGCGAACGCCGGGGCGGGCGCGTTCGGGAGCGCGCTGGACACCGCCTGGCCGTGGAGCCGGCGCCCGCCCGATCCTCCGCACCGATACCCGCCGGCCCGCGCGCCGAGGTTGCAGGCGGAGGCGCTCTGACCCCGGAACGGCGCGCGGGCCCCCGGGGGGGCGCGGGGGGGGGGGGGGGGGGGGGGGGGGGGGGGGGGGGGGGGGGTG
>NZ_JASAOI010000012.1 GCF_029953285.1 Yinghuangia seranimata
CGGGGGTGCCGGGGCGCGGCGGGCCCCCCCCGGCCGCCCCGGCCCCCCGGGGGGCCCGGGGGGGCCCCCGCGGCGCTGTTCTGGGTGACGGCGTGTCAGGCGTTCGCCGGGCCGCCGACCTGGATGCCCGCCATGCGGGTCCACTCGTACTGCCCGGTCTTGACGCGCAGCGCGACGTCGTTAGGGAACTCCTCGTGCAGCGTCAGGCCGGCCGCCTCGATCGCCTTGCGGGCGGTCTGCGGGTCCTTGGCGACCTGGTCGCCCCACTGGCCGTCGGCGCCGACGAGCACGATGCGGGTGGCGTCGCGTCCGACGTACTCGACCACGGCGTCGGCCTGCGCGTTGCCGTCCACCGCGTGGCGGCTCGCGAAGCGCGAGAGGTTGCGGGCCAGACGGCGGACCGTGCGGTCGGCCCGGCCGTCCGCAGCCGGGGCCTCGGGAGTCTCCGTGGTGGCGGTCATGCTCACACCTCGCTTGGCTCTGACGTGCTCGTCGCGCTCGTTCGCCGATGCGCTCGATCTTGCGCGAATGCTACCGACGAGTCATCGGTCCGGCTCCGTGGGGATGGTCACAACAGACCCGCCGCACGCCGGGACCGCCGGACGACGTGGCCGCGACCGACGTATTAACCGACGTAATAGAGGTGTCAGCCGAAGATCAGCGGGTCGACCGCGACGGCGACGAACAGCAGCGTCAGGTAGGTGATCGACCAGTGGAACAGCCGCATTTCCTTCAGCTTCGTGCCGGTCGTCTCGGCGTTCGCGCGGCGCTGCAGCGCGTGCGCCTCGTACAGCCACGCCACGCCGAGCACCGCGGCGGCCGCCGGGTAGAGCCAGCCGGTGTGCGCGGCGGGCCACAGCAGCATCGAGGTGGCGACCATGACCCAGCTGTAGATCACGATCTGCTTGGCGACGACCTTGTTGCCCGCGACGACCGGCAGCATCGGGACGCCCGCGTTGGCGTAGTCGTCCTTGCACTTCATCGACAGCGGCCAATAGTGCGGCGGCGTCCAGAAGAAGATGACCATGAACAGCACGAACGGCGCCCAAGCCAGCGAGTTGGTCACCGCGGTCCAGCCGATGAGGACCTGCATGCAGCCGGCGATGCCGCCCCACACGATGTTCTGCGGCGTGCGCCGCTTCAGCATCATCGTGTAGACGACCACGTAGTAGAAGATCGCCAGCACCGACAGGCCGGCCGACAGCGGGTTCGCGAAGACCCAGAACCACGCGGTGGAGATCACGCCGAGCGCCGTCGCGAAGACCAGGCACTCGCGCGGCGACACCATCCCGGTGACCAGCGGCCGCCGCTCGGTGCGGTGCATCAGCCGGTCGATGTCCCGGTCCAGGTACATGTTGAACGCGTTGGCGCTGCCCGCGGACAGGTAGCCGCCGAAGCACACCGCGAGCACCAGGCCCAGGTCGGGCAGGCCCTTCGCGGCGAGGAACATGACCGGGATCGTGCTGATGAGCAGCAGCTCGATGATGCGCGGTTTCGTGAGGGCCACGAACGCGAGGACCCGGGCCACCGGCGGACGACTGCCGCGGGACGAACCCGCGAGCCCGGCCGGTCGGGATTCGACGGCTGTCACGAACACCCCATCAGCAGCGGTTAGGAACTAGCAGGAAACTGTAGTCCCTCGCCAATGTGCCGAAGCGCGGGGGGCATCTCCGCGCGCCGCCCGCGGACGGCCGGCGCCACCCGACCGGACTCCTCCGCCGCGTCGACGCATCCGGGCCCCGGTAGGCTCGGCTTAGTGCCGTTTACGCCGCACGGGCGACTGGCCCGGTATTCCGGCGACCACGGCGTTCAACCGGAGAGAACCGGAAGGAGCCCTGACAAGGGTGAGCACCATGCCGACCAACGACAGCAGCGCGCTGGAGTGGACCGACCTCGACAAGCGCGCGGTGGACACGGCTCGTGTCCTCGCGATGGACGCCGTGCAGAAGGTCGGCAACGGCCACCCGGGTACGGCCATGAGCCTCGCGCCGGCCGCCTACCTCATCTGGCAGAAGCTCCTCAAGCACGACCCGACCGACCCCGACTGGGTCGGCCGCGACCGCTTCGTGCTGTCCCCCGGGCACACCAGCCTCACGCTGTACACGCAGCTGTTCCTCTCGGGCTACGGCCTGACGCTGGACGACATGAAGGCGTTCCGCACCTGGGGCAGCCGCACCCCCGGCCACCCCGAGCACGGCCACACCAGCGGCGTCGAGACCACCACCGGCCCGCTCGGCCAGGGCATCGCCAACGCGGTCGGCATGGCGATGGCGGCCCGTTACGAGCGCGGCCTGTTCGACCCCGAGGCCGAGGCCGGCACGTCGCCGTTCGACCACACCATCTGGGCCATCGTCTCCGACGGCGACCTGGAGGAGGGCATCTCGGCGGAGGCCAGCTCGCTGGCCGGCCACCAGAAGCTCGGCAACCTCGTCGCGGTGTACGACGACAACCACATCTCGATCGAGGGCGACACCGAGACGGCGTTCAGCGAGGACGTCCTCAAGCGCTACGAGGCGTACGGCTGGCACACCCTGCGCGTCGAGCCGCTGCCGAACGGCGACATCGACGTCGAGGCGCTGTACGCCGCGCTGCGCGCCGGCCAGGCCGAGACCGACCGCCCGACGATGATCGGCATGCGCACCACCATCGCGTGGCCCGCGCCCAACGCGCAGAACACCGCGAAGGCGCACGGCTCCGCGCTCGGCGCCGACGAGATCGCCGCCACCAAGAAGATCCTCGGCTTCGACCCCGAGCAGAGCTTCGAGGTCGCCGACGACGTGCTCGCGCACGCCCGCCTGGTCGTCGACCGCGGCCGCGCCGCCCGCGCCGTGTGGGACAAGCAGCTCGACGCGTGGCGCACCGCCAACCCCGAGCGCGCCGCGGTCCTCGCCCGGGTCGCCAAGCGCCAGCTGCCCGACGGCTGGGAGAAGGCCCTCCCGTCGTTCGAGACCGGCAAGGCGATGGCCACGCGCAAGGCGTCCGGCAAGGTGCTGGAGGAGCTCGGCGCGATCATCCCCGAGCTGTGGGGCGGCAGCGCCGACCTGGCCGAGTCGAACAACACCACGATCGACGAGTCCAGCTCGTTCCTGCCCGCGGGCAACCCGCTGAAGTCGGCCGACCCGTACGGCCGCACGATCCACTTCGGCATCCGCGAGCACGCCATGGGCTCGACCATGAACGGCATCGCGCTGCACGGCGGCACCCGCGTGTACGGCGGCACCTTCCTGGTGTTCTCCGACTACATGCGCCCCGCGGTGCGCCTGGCCGCGCTCATGAAGCTGCCGGTCACCTACGTGTGGACGCACGACTCGATCGGCCTCGGCGAGGACGGCCCGACCCACCAGCCGGTCGAGCACATCGCCGCGCTGCGCGCCATCCCGGGCCTGGACGTCGTCCGCCCGGCGGACGCCAACGAGGTCGCCGTCGCGTGGCGCACGATCCTGTCGCACACCGACCGCCCGGCCGGCATCCTGCTCACCCGCCAGGACGTCCCGACGTTCGACCGCGACGACCACAACAGCGCCGACGGCACCGCCAAGGGCGGCTACGTGCTGGCCGAGGCGTCCAGCGGCCTGCCGCAGGTCGTGCTCATCGGCACCGGCTCCGAGGTGCAGCTGGCGATGGCCGCCCGCGAGACCCTGGAGTCCGAGGGCGTCCCGACCCGCGTCGTGTCGATGCCGTGCGTCGAGTGGTTCAACGCGCAGGACCAGTCCTACCGCGAGCACGTGCTGCCGCCGGCCGTGAAGGCGCGCGTCTCGGTCGAGGCCGGCATCGCGCTGGGCTGGCGCGAGCTGGTCGGCGACGCGGGCAAGAGCGTGTCCCTGGAGCACTTCGGCGCGTCCGCGGACTTCAAGACGCTGTTCTCCGAGTTCGGGATCACCGCCGAGGCCGTCGTGACCGCCGCGCGGGAATCCCTGCGCAGCGCGTCGGCTTGAGCCGGATACACACACAAGAACAGAGGAGCGAACGTCATGACGGACAACCTCCGTCGCCTCTCCGCTGAGGGCGTGGCGATCTGGCTCGACGACCTGAGCCGGGCCCGCCTCGACTCGGGCAACCTTGCCGAGCTGGTCCGCGAGAAGGAGATCGTCGGCGTCACCACCAACCCGGCGATCTTCCAGAAGGCCATCTCCGGCAAGGACGACTACAACGACCAGCTGCGCGACCTCGCGGTGCGCGGCGTCACGGTCGACGAGGCCGTGCGGATGATGACGGCGGCCGACGTGCGCCGCGCGTGCGACGTCCTCAAGCCGGTCTTCGTGGCGAGCAACCACGTCGACGGCCGGGTCTCCATCGAGGTCGACCCGCGCCTGGCGCACAAGACGGAGCCGACGGTCGCCGAGGCCCGCCAGCTGTGGTGGCTCGTCGACCGCCGCAACCTGCTCATCAAGATCCCCGCGACGGAGGCCGGCCTGCCCGCGATCTCCGCGGTGATCGCCGAGGGCATCAGCGTCAACGTCACGCTGATCTTCTCGCTCGAGCGGTACAAGGCCGTCATGGACGCCTACCTGACGGGTCTCGAGCAGGCCAAGGCCGCCGGGCACAACCTGGCCGAGATCGAGTCGGTCGCGTCGTTCTTCGTCTCCCGCGTGGACACCGAGATCGACGCGCGGCTCGACAAGATCGGCTCGGACGAGGCCAAGGCGCTGCGCGGCAAGGCGGCGCTCGCCAACGCGCGGCTCGCGTACGAGGCGTACGAAGAGGTCGTCGCGTCCGACCGCTGGCAGGCCCTGGCGGCCGCCGGCGCCAACCCGCAGCGCCCGCTGTGGGCGTCGACCGGCGTCAAGGACCCGGCTTACAAGCCGACCCTGTACGTCGACGACCTGGTCGTGCGCGGCACCGTGAACACCATGCCGGAGGCCACCCTGGACGCGGTCGCCGCGTCCGGCGAGATCACCGGCGACGCGGTGCACGGCACCTACGACCGGTCCCGCGCGGAGCTGGCCGCCCTCGAAGCGGTCGGCGTCTCGTACGACGAGGTCGTGCAGCTGCTCGAGGACGAGGGCGTCGAGAAGTTCGAGACCTCGTGGAACGAGCTGCTCGCCTCCGTGCAGGCCGAGTTGGACCGGCTGCGCCCGTAACCGGCGCCGCACCACCGCGTCCTGACCCCTCATCAGGACGCGTCACATAGCAACCGCAGTACTTTGCAGCACCCGCAACACCCCTTCTCGGGGCGGCCGGCCGCAGGTCACCCGAACGGCCGCGCCGCCCCGAGAAATCCACGCAATCAGGGCATGATTTCAGCAGACTCCAAAACCACAGGAGGGCTGACCGCCCGTGCAACACGCATTCGAACGCGTGACCGCCGGCGGCGTGGACGTCACCGTTTCCGGTGACCTCGTCCAGGCCACGGCAGTGCGCGACGCCATGGCGTCGCAGGTCGCCGACAAGGTCCCGGCGCGGCTGACCGCGTCGGACCCGACGCTTTGGGGTCCGGACGCCGAGTCCGAGGCCGCCATCCGGCTCGGCTGGGTCGACCTCCCCGCGTCGTCCCGCGCCCTGCTCCCGCAGCTCGCTGAACTCCGCGAGAGCGTCCAGGCCGAGGGCCTCGACCACGTCGTGCTCGCCGGGATGGGCGGCTCGTCGCTCGCCCCCGAGGTCATCGCCGCCACCTACGGCAGGCCGCTGACCGTCCTCGACACCACCGACGCCGACCAGGTGCGCCGCGCCCTCGCGGACCGCGTCGCGCGCACCGTCATCGTGGTCGCCAGCAAGTCCGGCGGCACCATCGAGACCGACAGCCACCGGCGCGCGTTCGAGCAGGCCTTCCGCGACGCGGGCCTCACGCCCGACCAGATCGCCGCGCGGATCGTCGTCGTCACCGACCCCGGCTCGCCGCTGGAGAAGTCCGCCCGCGAGGCCGGCTACACCGTCGTGCTCGCCGACCCGAACGTCGGCGGCCGCTACTCGGCGCTCACCGCGTTCGGCCTGGTGCCCAGCGCGCTCGCCGGCGTTGACGTCGCCCGGCTGCTCGACGACGCGGCGGCCCTCGCCCCCGCGCTGTCCGGCAACGACGACAACCCCGGCCTGGTGCTCGGCGCCGCGCTCGGCGCGGCCGCCGTGGCGGGCCGCGACAAGCTGGTGCTGGCCGACGCGGCCGGATCCGGCATCGTCGGCTTCGGCGACTGGGCCGAGCAGCTGATCGCCGAGTCCACCGGCAAGCTGGCCCGCGGCATCCTGCCGGTCGTCGTCGAGGGCACCGACGCCCCCGGCTTCACGGGCGCCGGCGGCGACGCCGTCCTCGCGAGCACCGGCGACGGCGGCGCGCAGGGCTGCGACGTCTGCGACGTCGACGTGCGCGGCCCGCTCGGCGCGCAGTTCCTGCTCTGGGAGTACGCCACCGCGGTCGCCGGCCGGATCATCGGCATCGACCCGTTCGACCAGCCCAACGTCCAGGAGTCCAAGGACAACACCAGCGCGCTGCTCACCGCGCTGGAGAGCGACGGCGCACTGCCCGAGGGCGACCCCGCCTTCGTGGACGGGGTGATCGCGGTCTACGGCGACGCCGCGCTGCTGGACGGCGCCACCACCGCCGCCGACGCGGTGCGCGCGCTGCTCGCGACCGTCCCCGAGAACGGCTACCTGGCCGTCATGGCGTACCTCGACCGGTTCGCCGACAGCACCGCGCCGCAGCTGCGGCCGCTGCTCGCCGAGGCGCTCGGCGACCGGCAGGTCACCTTCGGCTGGGCGCCGCGGTTCCTGCACTCCACCGGGCAGTTCCACAAGGGCGGACCGCGCGTCGGCGCGTTCCTGCAGGTCACCGGCGAGGTGACCGAGGACCTGCCGGTGGCGGGCCGCCCGTACACCTTCGCGCAGCTGCAGCGCGCCCAGGCGCTCGGCGACCTCGGCGCCCTCGGCAAGCGTGAGCGCCCCGTGCTGCGGCTGCACCTGCTGGACGCCGCCGAGGGGCTCGCCGAACTCCTCGCCGACGTCCGCGCGCTTCCCGCCGCGTCCCCTGCCGGAGGTACCGCATGACCCGCGTTCCCACGGGGTGGCCCAACAACCCGCTGCGCGACCCCCAGGACCGCCGCCTGCCGCGCATCGCCGGCCCGTCCGGGCTCGTGATCTTCGGCGTGACCGGCGACCTGAGCCGCAAGAAGCTCATGCCGGCCATCTACGACCTCGCCAACCGCGGCCTGCTGCCGCCGGGCTTCGCGCTCACCGGCTTCGCCCGCCGAGACTGGGCCGACGAGGACTTCGGGCAGGTGGTGTACGACGCGGTCAAGCAGCACGCGCGCACCCCCTTCCGCGAGGAGGTCTGGCGCCAGCTGTCCGAGGGCTTCCGGTTCGTCCAGGGCGACTTCGACGACGACGACGCGTTCGACCATCTCCGCCGCACCATCGTCGAGCTGGACGAGAAGCAGGGCACGCACGGCAACCACGCCTTCTACCTGTCCGTGCCGCCGAAGTTCTTCCCGGTCGTCGTCGCGCAGCTGAAGAAGCACGGCCTCGCCGACCCGCCGCACCCCGACTCGTGGCGCCGCGCGGTCATCGAGAAGCCGTTCGGCCGCGACATGGCGACCGCGGTCAAGCTGAACAACGTGGTCGACGAGGTCTTCCCGCCCGAGGCGGTCTTCCGCATCGACCACTACCTGGGCAAGGAGACCGTCCAGAACATCCTGGCGCTGCGCTTCGCCAACACGATGTTCGAACCGCTGTGGAACCGCTCGTACGTCGACCACGTGCAGATCACCATGGCCGAGGACATCGGCATCGGCGGCCGCGCGGGCTACTACGACGGCATCGGCGCGGCGCGCGACGTCATCCAGAACCACCTGCTCCAGCTCCTCGCGCTCACCGCGATGGAGGAGCCGCTGTCGTTCGACGCCGACGCGCTGGTCGCCGAGAAGCTCAAGGTGCTCAACTCCATCAAGCTGCCCGAGGACCTGGGCCGGCACACCGTGCGCGCCCAGTACGCGGCCGGCTGGCAGGGCGGCGAGAAGGTCGTCGGCTACCTGGAGGAGGACGGCATCTCGCCGACCTCGCGCACCGACACCTACGCCGCGATCAAGCTGGAGATCGAGAACCGCCGCTGGGCGGGCGTCCCGTTCTACCTGCGCACCGGCAAGCGCCTCGGGCGCCGCGTCACCGAGATCGCGGTCGTCTTCCAGCGCGCGCCCCACCTGCCGTTCGACGAGACCGCCACCGAAGAGCTCGGGCAGAACGCCCTGGTCATCCGCGTCCAGCCGGACGAGGGCATGACGGTGCGGTTCGGCTCGAAGGTGCCGGGTACCGCGATGGAGGTGCGGGACGTCAACATGGACTTCGCCTACGGCGAGTCCTTCACCGAGTCGAGCCCCGAGGCGTACGAGCGCCTCCTGCTCGACGTCCTGCTCGGCGACGCCCCGCTGTTCCCGCGCTGGGAGGAGGTCGAGGCGTCCTGGAAGATCCTCGACCCCATCGAGAAGTACTGGGACAAGCACGGAAAGCCGGACACCTACGTGTCCGGGACCTGGGGCCCCGAGGCCGCCGACGAGATGCTCGCACGTGACGGACGGAGCTGGCGCCGCCCATGATGATCGACCTGACCGACACGAAGTCCAGTGCCGTGAACGCGGCCCTGGTGGACGCCCGGCACGCCATCGGCTCGCCGGCCCTCGGCATGGTGCTCACCCTCGTCATCGTCACCGACGAGAGCAACCAGTACGACGCGATGAAGGCCGCCACCGAGGCGGCCCGCGAGCACCCCTCGCGCATCCTCGTCGTCATCGGCCGTCCCGGCGCGGACATCACGCCGCGCCTGGACGCCGAGGTGCGGGTCGGCGACGTCGGCGCGGGCGAGACCGTCGTCCTGCGCCTGCACGGCGAACTCGCCGAGCACGCCGAGTCCGTGGTGCTCCCGCTGCTGCTGCCCGACGCGCCCGTCGTCGTGTGGTGGCCGGGCGCCGCGCCCGAGACCGCCAGCAAGGACCCGCTCGGCGTGCTCGCGCAGCGCCGCATCACCGACGCCGTCGCCGCGCCGCGGCGCCCCGACTGGCTGGAGATCCGCGCGTCCGGCTACGTGCCGGGCGACACCGACCTGGCCTGGACCCGCACCACCACGTGGCGCAGCCTGCTGGCCGCCGCGCTCGACCAGCGCTACGAGAAGATCTCGTCCGCGGCCGTCGAGGCCAAGGCCGGCAACCCGAGCGCGGAGCTGCTGGCGCTGTGGCTGTCCGACCGGCTCGGCGTGCCCGTCGAACGGGTCGTCTCGGCCGGCCCCGGCATCACCGCGGTCAAGCTGGTGACGGTCGGCGGCGACATCGCCATCACCCGGCCGGACGGCGTGCTGGCCACGCTGACCACGCCGGGCCAGCCCGACCGGCACGTGGCGCTCAAGCGCCGCGACGCCGCCGAGCTGATCGCCGAGGAACTGCGCCGGCTCGACCCGGACGACGTGTACGCGGCGACGCTCGCGCACGCGGCGCACGAGGCCAGGAACACCGCGTCCACGGCGGCGAAGCAGGCGGAGGCGCACGAGTCCGCGACCGTCGCGGTCACCGCGGTGCCGGGCAGCTCGACGCTGGCCGAGTCGGCGGACGAGGCGGCGAAGCCCGCCACGACCGGCCGCACCGGCCGTTCCAGCGCGAGCTCGGCGGCGGGCTCGCGGTCCGGCGCCACGGCGGCGAAGAAGACCGCCAAGCGGACCGCCGCGCCGCGCAAGCGCACCGGCGGCACGTCGGGCGGCGGCAAGTGACCGGCACCCCCACGGTCCTGGTGCACAACGACGGGGCGCTCCTCGCCCGGGCGGCGGCCGCGCGGTTCATCACCCGCGTGGTCGACGCCCAGGCCGCGCGGGGCGTCGCGCACGTCGTGCTCACCGGCGGCCGCAACGGCAACGCGCTGCTGCGCGAGCTCGCCGAGTCGCCGGCCCGCGACGCGGTGGACTGGGCGCACGTGCACGTGTGGTGGGGCGACGAGCGGTTCCTGGCGAGCGGCCACCCGGAGCGCAACGAGACGCAGGCGCGCGCCGAACTGCTCGACAAGCTGCCGCTGAACCCGGCGTTCGTGCACGCGATGCCGGCGAACGACGGCCCGGACGGCAACGACCCCGAGGCCGCCGCCGCCCGGTACGCGGCCGAACTCGCGGTCGCGGCACGGGCCGAGACCGCGGGGGAGCGGGGCGGCGTGGACGTGCCGTCCTTCGACGTCGCGCTGTTCGGGGTCGGCCCGGACACGCATGTCGCGTCGCTGTTCCCTGAGTTGCCGGCGGTGCAGGAGACCGAGCGCACGGTCGTGGCGGTGCGCGGCGCGCCGAAGCCGCCGCCGACCCGGATCACGCTGACGTTCCCGGCGATCCGTACGGCGAAGGACGTGTGGCTGCTGGCCGCGGGCGAGGACAAGGCGGCCGCGGTCCGCATCGCGCTCGCGGGCGGCGGCGACAAGCAGGTCCCGGCGGCGGGCGCTTACGGCCGCCGGAGCACCCTGTGGCTGCTGGACCGCACGGCGGCCGCGCAACTGCCCAAGGGGCTCAACCGGATAGCGTCGCCGTGAGGTGAACGACGGTTCGACGCCGTGAGGTGAACGACCGGCCCGAGGGGCGGCACCCGGATCCGGGTGCCGCCCCTCAGGCGTGTCCGGCCGCGCGCAGCTCGATCGCGTCCAGCAGCAGGCCGAGCGTGAACTCGAAGTGGTCGTCGCGGAACGCGCCCGTCATGTACGGGGCGGACGCGGCCAGGCTCGGGAAACGCTCGGCGGAGGCGGTGAGGAACTCGGCGCCCCAGACCGCGTCGTCGGCGGCGCGGGTGGCCGGGTCCAGGGCCGCGAAGGCGGATTCCAGGGAGGCCGACCCGAGTGTCATGTCGACCAGCGCCAGGTAGTAGCGCGCGGCGTCGGCGGCGTCGAGTCCGAGCGAGCGGAACGCGCCGAGGCATATGTCGGTCAGGCGGAACGATACGTCGCTGCTGGTGACGCGGGCGAGGGCGAGTGCGCCGACGCGCGGGTGCGCGAGGTACGCGCGGCGGGCCGCGACGGCCACCTCGCGGACGGTGCGGCGCCACTCGGGGGCCGGCTCGTAGCCGTCGAGCGCGTGCTCGATCAGCCGCTCGCCGAGCGCGCGCAGCAGCTCGTCCTTGTCGGCGAAGTGCCGGTAGACCGCGGTCGGCGCGACGTCCAGCTCGGCGCCCAGCCTGCGGAAGGTCAGCGCCTCGTGGCCGTCCTTCTCGATCACCGCGATGGCCGTGTCGAGCAGCAGCTCGCGGTTGAGGAAGTGCCTGCGGCCGCCGCCGGGGCCGCGGGTCGCCGGGTCCGGTCGGCGACGCGGGGCGGGCTCGGTGGGGCTCTTGCGCATCCCCACATTATGTCTCGCGCCGTCGGCAAACGTGAACGCTGTTGACTTTTTTGATCAACGCCGTTGACAACGGAGTGGTCACGCGGTCAATCTGTCTCGATCCACCCCACGCTGCAAGGGAGCCACGCCTGTGTCGTCCGCCACTCCGGCCGATCTCGCCTACCTGCCCGCCACCGAGGCGCTCGCCCTCTTCCGGGCCCGTGAACTGTCCCCCGTCGAACTCCTCGACGCGGTCCTGGAGCGCGCCCGCGCGACCGAGCCGGTGGTCAACGCGGTCGTCGAGACGCTGCACGACGAGGCCTACGCGGCCGCCCGCGAGGCCGAAGCGCGGTACATGGGCAAGGGAAGCGGCGGGATACGCCCCCTCGAGGGCCTGCCCGTCGCCGCCAAGGAGGAGCAGCCCATCGCGGGCCGCCTGCACCAGGAAGGCTCCCTGCTCCTCGCCGACAACGTCGCCGACGAGACCCACCCGGTGATCACGCGTGTCGCCGAGGCCGGCGGCATCGTCCACATGCGCGTCGCGACCCCGGAGTTCTCCTCCGCCGCGTTCACCCAGTCCAAGCTGTGGGGCATCACCCGCAACCCGTGGAACCCCGACTACTCGCCGGGCGGCTCCTCCGGCGGCTCCGGGGCGGCCCTCGCGGCCGGCTACGCGCCGCTCGCCACCGGCTCCGACATCGGCGGCTCCATCCGCATCCCCGCCTCCTTCAGCGGCGTCGTCGGCTTCAAGCCGCCGTTCGGCCGCGTGCCGGCCATGCCGCCGTACAACCTCGACCAGTTCTGCCACGACGGCCCGATGGCCCGCACCGTCGCCGACTGCGCGCTCCTCGAGAACGTCATCGCCGGCCCGTGGGCGGGCGACGTCGTCTCGCTGCGCCCGAAGCTCGTGCTGCCCGAGACGTACGAGGGCGCCCGCGGCGTCGAGGGCATGCGCATCGCGTTCTGCGCCCGGCTCGGCGACTTCCGCGTCGACCCGGAGGTGGCCGCCAACGCGCGCGCCACCGCCGAGGCGCTGCGCGCCGCCGGCGCGATCGTCGAGGAGGTCGAGCTCGGCTGGACCCAGGAGACCATCAAGCGCGCCAGCCTCGCGCACTTCGCGGGCATCATGGGCGCCGACGCGGGTGAGGCCATCGCGGCCGCCCCCGACCTGGTCACCGGCTACCTGCGGATGTTCGCCGAGGACGCGGCCCGGGTCGCGGCGGAGACCAGCTTCCTCGACGGACTCAAGCTGGAGGGCGAGATCTACGCCGAACTCGGCGCGCTGCTCGAACGCTTCGACGCGCTGGTGTGCCCGACGACCGCGGTCCCCGCGCTGAAGGCCGGCGACGAGTACACCGAGACCAAGCTGGTGGTCGAGGGCGTCGAGCTCGCGTCCTACATGGACATGGCGATGACCATCCCGTTCAACATCTGCAGCCGCGTGCCCGTGCTCGCGGTGCCGTCGGGCTTCGCCTCCAACGGAGTCCCGACCGGTGTGCAGATCGTCGGCAAGACGTACGACGACGCGACCGTCTTCACCGTCGGCGCGGCCGTCGAGGCCGTCCGGCCGTGGGGGTACGCGGACGGGCGTCGCCCGATGGTCTGACGTTCTTCTGGTCCGGGGGCGGCGGCCTGTTGTCGTGCCGCCGCCCCCGGACTCCTGCTACTTCGAAGGGCTCGCGGGAGCGAGTGCCGGGATGGGGTAGGGGCCGTGGTTCAGGTCGACGCCCGCCCTGATCTTTGATTCGGCGACGCCGCCCTCGTCCCAGATGTGGCACGTCCCCCGGATCGGCGCGACCATGCGGTCGACGAGCGCGGCAGGCGGGGGGACGGGCGGGTTCTGCGGCTCCGGAACGGCTTTCAGACGAGCCCGCGCGTTGCAGGACATGACGCTCTGGAACACGGCCGAACCGAGGGCGCGGGACAGCTCGAACAGCTGGGAGCAGCCGGACACCCCGCGGAAGGCCGCCTGCAGCTTGGTGTTGAACCCCGAACCCACCCTCATTCCGACGAGCTCGCCGAACTTCGGGGCGATCAAGGGGCATTCGGCGTGCGGAAAGCTGTGCATGCCGGCGGTCGCCTCGGTGATGGTGAGGTCCGCCTTGCGCACCCGTACGTCGAGCTGCATGTGGTGGAGAACCGCTCGGGCGTCCGTCTGCCACGGGCGTTCGTCGCGCAGGAACGCGGTGACGAGGAGGTCGTCGCCTTCCTCGAAGGCGTCGAAGGTCAGCTGGCGGCGGTGAACGGCGAGGGGCACACGTTCGGGGGTTTCGGGCTGTGGTGGTGCGGACTGCGTCATGTCGGCTGACCCTCCCTGCGCCCCCTCTGCGGGGTGGCGTGGTGTCCGGCTGGTTGCGGGTATTTTGACTGAGCCCTACAACTATCCCGCGCCGGGGGCGCGTCAGCGGGCGGGGGCCACGCCCAGGAGTTCGAGGACGTCCGAGTCGCCCCGGTCCTGGAGGCGCTTCAGGACCGCCTTCAGGTCGCAGCCTTCGGCAAGGCCCAGGCGTGCGCCCAGCAGGGACGGGAGGTTGACCTGGTCGGGGACCGGGTCGACACCGGTGTGGCGCAGGGCGCGGGCCCAGCGCGGGAGGCGGAGCTTGCCGTCGCCGGCCAGGAGGCGGGTCTCGAGGCGGCCGGGGCGGACGGAGCCGATGAAGACCATGTCGCCGTCCTCGGCGGCGATGCCGTTGAGGACGGTGCGGAGGGAGACGCAGTACGGGCGGTCCTCCCAGCGCAGCGCGGCCGGGCCCGCGGCGTGGTGCAGGCGCAGGCTCTGGCCCGGGCGGAGGCCGAGGGCGGACACGAACGCCGGGGGGAGCGGGAGGCGTTCGCCGTCCAGCAGCGGGGTGTCGACGTCGACGCGGTACCACCAGACGCCCTGGTCGTCGCGGAAGCACTGGGCGGCGTCGCCCGGGTCGGTCGACACCGGCTCCGGCGTCACCTCGACGGTCGCCGCGTCCGCGTCGACGGGTTCGTCGGCGGCCGGCGCGGCGGCCGGGGCCGGCCACAGCCGGACCGTTCCGTCGACGACCTCGAAGCCCTCCATGCGTCCGATCCACGCTTCCTGGACCTCGGCGCGGATGCCGAGGCCGAGGAGCGGCTCCTTGAGCGCCGCGAGCGGGACCGTGCCGGACTGCTCGCAGGCGCCGCCGACGACCTCGGAGGTGCGCGACGCCAGTTCGCCCGGGGCGCCGGCGGTCAGCCATCCGTCGGCCGACGTGTGCAGGTTGAGCAGCCCGCGCACGACCTGCCAGACCTGCACGCCCAGGCCCGGCACGGTGTCGGTGTGCCGCTCGTCGAGCGCCAGCAGTTCGGTGACGGTGGACACCGAGCCCAACCGTGCCTGCACGAAGCCCAGGTGGTCGCGCACGCGCGCGCCCACCGGCTGCTCGAGCTGGTCGTACAGGTGGCGCTTGAGGGCGCGTTCGAGGGCCTCGACCTCGGCGTCGGACTTCCCGAACTCGGCCGCGACGGACGCCGTGTCGCGCGGGGTGTCGGTGAACATCCGGTCGCGGGCCAGCATCCGCCAGCGCGGCTCGCGGCCGCGGAACAGCGCCGCGAGCACCATGACGATGTCGTCCGGCTCGGGGTCCGGCTCGCGCTCGGCTTCGGGCGCCGGCGGCGGGGTGCTCGGCATCGGCGGGATCGGCGGGGGCGAGGACGGCTTCGGCGGGTAGACGACACCTTCCGCGGGGCTCGCTGCGGCCTCCGCCTCGGGCTCGGCCGCCTTCGCCGCGGGCACGCGGTCCTCGGCCGGTTCGGCCTTGCCGACCTCGACGGTGACGTCGTCCGCCCCGGCCCACGGCGGCGTGCCCGCGACCTGGGTGGCGGCCGCGGGCGGCTCGAACACCGTGGCCTCGGCCTCGCGTTCGAGGTCCCGGCGCTGCACCGGGACGTCGTCGCGGGTGAGCGGCGGGATCTCGCCGAACGCGTCCACCGGCTGCGCCGGCTCCTCGGCCTCGGGCACGCGTACCGCGCTGTCCTCACGGGTCGCGGGCGGGATCTCCCCGAACGCGTCGACCGGGTCGGGCGTGTCGGCGGGTTCCGGTTCGCGCGCGGCGGGCATCGCGAGGACGGTCATGTCCTCGGCACCGACCGGTGCGGGCACGGCGCGGACGGACGGCGGCGTCGGCGTCGCGCCGGTGAAGTCCGGCTCGTAGACGGGCGCGAAGTCCTCGTGCGCCTCGTCGTCGCCCTCCAGGTACGCCTCGCGCGCCGCCGCCTTGTCACGGGCGGACGCGGGCTCGTGCTCGGGCTCCGGCCGGACCTCGGCCTTCGGGGCCTCCGGCTCGAACGTCTCGACGGGGTCCGGCACGCCCGCCAGCATCACGGTCATCTCGGGGGCGTCGTACGGGTCCTCGAGGTCCGCGCCGGGCACCTCGAAGGCGTCCTCCGACACGTCGAGCCCCTCGGGCAGCAGCGTCTCGGGCACCAGCGACGTCAGCCGCAGCACGGCGGTGCGCACCTCCGGCGGCGCGCCCTCGACGCCGACGACCGCGACGGTCTCCAACGTGACGCGCGCGAGCTCGGACATCAGCGGGACGTCGGGCGCCTCTTCGGCGAGCCAGCGCACCACGGCGCCGAGGTCGCCGGTCGGCGGCGCGGGCATGCTGACCGGGCGCAGCTCGTCCTCGATGGCGTCCAGCAGGTCGCTGACCGGCTCGAGTTCGGTCGACGAGGTGTCGGCGCCGCCCGGCGCGGTGTCCGCGAACGCCTCGCGGTCGGCGGCGGAGTCGTCCGCGTCGGTCGCGGGCAGGGCGAACGCGCTGTCCTGCGCGGCTTCGGCGGGGCGGCGCTTGGCGATGCGGATGCCTCGGGGGCGGTCGGCGGCGTCGGCCTGGAGTGCCGCGGCTTCGCCTTCGTCCGGCGCGTCGTCCGCGTCCGCTGCGTCCGCCGCTGTGGGGTCTTCGGCCGCGGAGTCCTCCGCCACGGCGTCCGGCTCCTCCGGGGCGCCTGCGCCCTCGGCCGGCAGCAGGCCCAGCACCTCGGCGAACAGCTGCGCGATGACGGGACGCACGGTGGACGTGCCGATCTGCGTCCAGTCGCCGATCTCCTGCACCGTGGCGCCCAGCAGGTCGCCCCAGTCGGGGGTGCGGACCAGCACGCTCGTGCGCACGCCGTCCGGCCACTGGGACAGGCGGAAGTCGTTGCGCGCCAGCCATGCGGCGGGCAGCAGGTCGCCGAGGCGCAGGTGGCGCAGTTCCGCGTAGGCGAGGTCGGCGAGCCGGCTCGGCAGCTCGGCCGCGCCGATGGCGTCGACGGCGCGCGCGATGGGCACGCCGGTCCACCAGGCCGGCGGGAGGTCCGGATGGCCGAGGTGGCGGTCGACGCTCTCCGGCGACAGGAACCGCAAGGCCGGGACGAAGTCGGCCAGGGTGGCCTCGAGCCGTGGCTGCATGCGGATCCTCCGTGACGCTGCTGTTGCCGCTGCTGGTGCCGACGGTAGCGCTCGCGAAGGCGCTCGGCACAGGGCGGTCGCGCCGTACGCGCCACCCGGGATCCGGGACGTCCAGGCGGATCGGTTGGTTCCCGAACGGATCGCCGCCCGTCGGAGGAGTGCCGCTGGTCAGAGGGCCGCCGGTCAGGCGGACGGGGGACGCCCCGGCAGGACCACCGCGCCCGGGTCGACGGACGCCGTCGGGCGCGTCGCGCCACGGTCGGCGCGGCCGGCGGCCGCCGGCGCCTGCGCGCGCGCCGCGGCGTCGGCTTCGGCGGCCGGGACGCTGCGGCGTATGACTATGACGCCGCGGTCGAGGTCGACCGGGCCCGGGCCGCCCTCCTCGCGGTCGTCGTCGCGGGCGAGGGCGAGCCGGTTGTGCTCGTCGTCGGTGTGCTTGCGTCCGGGGCTGAACAGCTCCTCGAAGATGCCGCCGATCACCGTCGCCTCCTTCCGCGATGCTCCGCCGCTCCACGTCGGCCGGGTTCCTACAGGGTCCCAACGTACGCCGCGTCACCCCTGTTCCGGGCTCCGCGATCCCGCCTTCGCTGTCGCACCACCATCGCGCGCCGGGCGTGCGCCCCTATGGGACCGGCCACCACCCACGCCCCGACGGATGCGCCTCGCGCCGGGTCTCATCGCGCCAACCAGGTTTCGGGCACGCCGCACTAGTCGATCTCACTAACAAGGGCAACGCCCGCGGGGACGAAGACGACCAGCGCGAAATCCGGCGACTCAGGGGGAGTTGTGGGCGAGACCGCACCACGGCGGCAGCAAGGGGAGTCCAAGCCCGATCCGACGGCACCTACCCGGTCGCCCTGCGCGGGGGCCGCCGCCGGCACCGCGCAAGCGGCGCCGGTACCCGGCCGGGCCGGGCCGGGCAGGGTGACCGGAACCGCACAGATACCGCAGCAGCTCACCGCGTCCGCCACCGAATCCGCCAGGCAGCCTGTCGTCGTCCTGTGCCTACGCCTGCCGGTCACGGTCGAGGCGGTGCCCACGGCTCGGCACGCGCTGCGCGGCTCGGTACGGGCGCTCATCCCGTCCGGTCCGCTCGACATCCTCGAACTCCTGGTCTCCGAACTGGTCACCAACGCCGTCCGGCACTCGCCGCACAGCGGCACCGTCACCGTCGAGGTGCTGCGCCGCGAGCGGTCGGTGCGCATCGCCGTCACCGACGCCGCGGCCACGCTGCTGCCGCGTCCGCGCACCCCCGTCGCCACCGCCGACGAACACGGGCGCGGGCTCATGCTCGTGGAGGCGCTCGCCGAGGACTGGGGGAGCCGGCTCGTACCCGGCGGCAAGGTCGTGTGGTGCGACGTGGACCTGCTGTCCGCCTGACGCCGCCGGTCCGACGTCCGGCGTCGTCGTTGAACCGCACGGGGACGATGCACCTACCGTCCGCCGGGATCCACAGGTGATCCCGGCGGGTGGCATGCGGGGGAATCCCGGCTCTCGGTCCCCCGTTAGACTGATGCGTATGGTCGAGGCAGTTAATCCGTTGCGTGACCGCGGCGTGACCCCATAGGGGTAGGCGGAAGCCCGCCCGCCCGCTGCCCTGAAGTCCCCGAGCCGGAACCCGTGAGTCCGGCCTGACCTGGAGTCACGTCCCCACATGATCACTGCCACCGCCGTCGAGCTGCGTGCGGGCGCCCGCGTCCTTCTCGAGCAGGCCAGCTTCCGCGTCGCGCCCGGCGACCGCATCGGGCTGGTCGGCCGCAACGGAGCCGGCAAGACCACGCTGACGAAGACCCTCGCGGGCGAGACGCAGCCCGCCGCCGGCACCATCACCCGCTCCGGCGAGGTGGGCTACCTGCCGCAGGACCCGCGCACAGGCGACCTCGACGTGCTCGCCACCGACCGCATCCTGTCCGCGCGCGGCCTCGACGCCGCGATCAACGGCATGCGCGCCGCCGAGCAGACCATGTCGTCGTCCACCGGCGAGGCCCGCGACAAGGCGATGCGCCGCTACGCGCGCCTCGAGACCGAGTTCCTCACCAAGGGCGGGTACGCCGCCGAGGCCGAGGCCGCCACCATCGCGGCCAGCCTGGGCCTGCCCGACCGCATCCTGTCGCAGCCGCTGCGCACCCTGTCCGGCGGCCAGCGCCGCCGCGTCGAGCTGGCCCGCATCCTGTTCTCGGACGCCGACACGCTGCTGCTCGACGAGCCGACCAACCACCTCGACGCCGACTCGATCGTGTGGCTGCGCGACTTCCTGAAGACGTACAAGGGCGGCTTCATCGTCATCAGCCACGACGTCAACCTCGTCGAGGCGTGCGTCAACAAGGTCTTCCACCTGGACGCCAACCGCACCGCGATCGACGTCTACAACGTCGGCTGGAAGGCCTACCTCGCGCAGCGCGAGACCGACGAGCGGCGCCGCAAGCGCGAGCGCGACAACGCCGAGAAGAAGGCGTCGCAGCTCATGTCGCAGGCCGACAAGATGCGTGCCAAGGCCACCAAGACCGTCGCCGCGCAGAACATGGCGCGCCGTGCCGAGCGCCTGCTGTCCGGCCTGGAGGGCACGCGCAAGGCGGACAAGGTCGCGAAGCTGCGCTTCCCGGACCCGGCGCCGTGCGGCAAGACGCCGCTCATGGCCAGCGAACTGTCCAAGTCGTACGGCTCGTTGGAGATCTTCACCGACGTCGACCTGGCGATCGACAAGGGCTCGCGGGTCGTCATCCTCGGCCTCAACGGCGCCGGCAAGACGACGCTGCTGCGGCTGCTCGCGGGTGTGGAGACGCCCGACACCGGCCGCATCGAGCCGGGCCACGGCCTGAAGCTCGGCTACTACGCGCAGGAGCACGAGACGCTCGACCCCGAGCGCACCGTGCTGGAGAACATGCGCTCGTCGGCGCCCGACATGGACCTGGTCGAGGTCCGCAAGGTGCTCGGCTCGTTCCTCTTCTCCGGCGACGACGTCGACAAGCCGGCCGGCGTGCTGTCCGGCGGCGAGAAGACCCGGCTCGCGCTGGCGACGCTCGTGGTGTCGGCGGCCAACGTCCTGCTGCTCGACGAGCCGACGAACAACCTCGACCCGGCGAGCCGGGAAGAGGTGCTGTCGGCGCTGCGTTCGTACAGCGGCGCGGTCGTCCTGGTGACCCACGACGAGGGCGCGGTCGAGGCGCTGCAGCCGGAGCGGATCATCCTGCTTCCGGACGGCGTCGAGGACCTGTGGAACGAGGACTACGCCGACCTCGTCGCGCTGGCCTGAGGACCCTCACCAAATCCTCACAAGAGGAAGCACACGTTCCGGTCGTGCGCCGTAATGCGCCACCCGTAGGGTCAGCCACGCTCAGCAAGGTCGCAAACCCCATGCGTGACCAGCGGCTTTGCCGAGCGACGCCGGACATCGTCAAGGAATTCGCCGCGGAATCCGGGCTTCCGAACGATGGATCATGGGCTCCGGCGGCCTGGGAACGGCCTCAACGGGCCCTACGAGCTGCCCGGAACCACTGGCCTCGCCGCCCCTCAGGGGTGATCATGGGAAGCCAGAGCGCACTTCCTATGAGGAGGCACGTGTGGCCGAGACTCTGAAGAAGGGCAGCCGGGTGACCGGCGCCGCGCGCGAGAAGCTCGCCGCGGAACTCAAGAGCAAGTACGACTCGGGCGCCAGCATCCGCGCACTCGCGGAGTCCACAGGCCGTTCCTACGGCTTCGTGCACCGCATGCTGAGCGAGTCCGGCGTGACCCTGCGCGGTAGGGGCGGGGCCACCCGGGGCAAGACGAGGGCGACCTCCTCCTGACGCCTGTCGCGACCCGCGCGTACTTTCTCCTGTTGCCCGACCAGTCAGACCAGCCCGACCAGTTCCATGTCTCTCGCGGCACTTCCCGCAGCACGTCACAGTACTGCCGACGGCTTTTAAGTTACCAGCCGGTACCACCTCTCATGTGCGGCCACCCGACCTCATACCGTAGGCCGGGTGGCCGATCCCGGTCACCCCGGACCGCACCCCGGCCCGGAACCGTTCCGCACGTGGAGGCAGAGCATGTCGGAGAACGTCCGCTTGGAGCTCACGGGCCCACTCGCCGTGGTGACCCTCGCCAATCCGGACCGGCGCAACGCGCAGACGCCCGCCACGTGGCGGGATCTCGCCGGGGTCGGGCGCTCGTTGCCCGGTGACGTCCGCGCGGTGGTCCTCCGGGGTGAGGGATCGTCGTTCTCGGCCGGGCTCGACCGCCGCCTTTTCCCGGGCGGCGGCGGCGTGCCGGGGGAAGCGGACCTGGCCGACCTGGCGACCCGGGGGGACGCCGAGGTCGACGAGACCATCGCGGAGTTCCAGGAGGCCTTCACCTGGTGGCGGCGTCCTGACCTGGTCTCCATCGCGGCGGTGCAGGGCCACGCGGTGGGGGCCGGGTTCCAGCTCGCCCTCGCCTGCGACCTGCGCGTGTGCGCCGACGACGTCCAGTTCTGCATGCTCGAGACATCGCTCGGCCTGGTCCCCGACCTGGCCGGCACCAAGCCCCTCGTCGACCTCGTCGGCTACGCGCGCGCTCTGGAGATCTGCGTCACCGGCCGCCGCATCGGCGCCGCGGAGGCCGCCGCGCTGGGCCTGGCCAACCAGGTCGTACCGCGCGCCGAACTCGACGAGGCCGCGCTCGGCCTCGCCAAGGCGCTCACCGCCGCGCCGCGCGACGCCGTCGTCGAGACCAAGGCCCTGCTGCGCGGCGCCGCCGAGCGCACCTACGACGAGCAGCGCGCCGCCGAGCGCGAGGCGCAGGGGCGTCGGCTCAAGGACCTCCTCGGGGCGGGCGAGTAGCCTCCAGGAAGAACACGGCGAGCGGCGGCGTTGCACCCCTCCGGCAGTTCAGACAGCAGTCTCCGCGACGAGGGGAAATGACGACGCATGGTTCCTGGCGGTTCGCTGGGGGTGTCCCCGAGGTCCTGGTCCCGTGACGGTTCGGTGGTCAAGCAGAAGCTGGCCCCCGGCACGGTCCGCCGGGTCGGCGCGTTCGCGCGGCCGTTCGGCGGGCAGATCGCCGCGTACCTCGGGCTCGTCGTCGTCGACGCGGTGCTCACGGTCCTGCCGCCGCTGCTCGCCCAGCGCATCGTCGACGACGGCGTCCTCGGCCACGACGCGGGGCTGGTCACCACCCTCGCGCTCGTGGTCGCGGGCCTCGCCGTCGTCGCCGCCGGGGTCGGGCTCGTCGAGCGCTGGTACTCCGCGCGCATCGGCGAGGGCTCCATCTACGCCCTGCGCACACAGGTCTTCGCGCACGTGCAGCGCATGCCGATCGCGTTCTTCACCCGCACCCAGACCGGCGCACTGATCTCGCGGCTCAACAACGACGTGCTGGCCGCCCAGCGCGCGTTCACCTCGACGCTCGCCGGGACCGTCTCGAACCTCGTCAGCCTCGTCCTCGTCGCCGGCACGATGTTCTACCTGGCGTGGCAGATCACCCTGGTCTCGCTGCTGCTGCTCCCGCTGTTCGTCCTGCCCGCCAAGTGGATAGGCCGCCGTCTCCAGGCGCTCACCCGCGAGCAGATGCAGCTGAACGCCGAGATGTCGACCGTCATGACCGAGCGGTTCAACGTCTCCGGCGCCATGCTCGCCAAGATCTTCGGGCGGCCCGAGGAGGAGGACGCGCTCTTCTCCGCGCGCGCGGCCCGCGTGCGCGACGTCGGCGTCCGCATCGCGCTCGTCAACCGCGTCTTCGCCACCGCGCTCACCCTCGTCGCGGCCCTCGCCACCGCGCTGGTCTACCTGATCGGCGGCCACCTCGCCGTCGACGGCAGGCTCACCGTCGGCACCCTCGTCGCGCTGACCGTCCTGCTCGGGCGGCTGTACGGGCCGCTGACCGCGCTCGCAAACGTGCGCGTCGACGTCATGACCGCGCTGGTCAGCTTCGAGCGGGTCTTCGAAGTCCTCGACCTGGTGCCGATGGTCGCCGACAAGCCCGGCGCCGCACCGCTGCCCGCCGACGCCGCGCGCGTCGAGTTCGACGGCGTCGGCTTCCACTACCCGGCCGCCGACGAGGTCTCGCTCGCGTCCCTCGAGTCGGTGTCCGTACTCGACCGGTCGCGCGGCGACACCGTCCTCCACGACGTGTCGTTCACCGCCGAACCCGGCCAGGTCGTCGCCCTGGTCGGGCCGTCCGGCGCGGGCAAGACGACGATCACCTCGCTCGTCGCCCGGCTGTACGACGCCACCGACGGGGCGGTCCGCATCGGTGGCCACGACGTCCGCGACGTCACCCTCGAGTCGCTGCGCGACGCCGTCGGCGTGGTCACGCAGGACTCGCACATGTTCCACGACACCATCCGCGGCAACCTGCTCTACGCCCGCCCGGGCGCGGACGAGGCCGAGCTGTGGGACGCCCTGCACGCCGCGCACATCGCCGACCTCGTCGGCGCCCTGCCCGACGGCCTCGACACCGTCGTCGGCGAACGCGGCCACCGGCTGTCCGGCGGCGAGAAGCAGCGCCTGGCGATCGCCCGCCTGCTGCTGAAGGCACCGCGCGTGGTGGTCCTCGACGAGGCCACCGCGCACCTCGACTCGGAGTCCGAGGCGGCCGTCCAGCAGGCCCTCGCCAACGCCCTGCGCGGCCGCACCGCGCTGGTCATCGCGCACCGCCTGTCGACGATCCGCGACGCCGACCAGATCCTCGTCGTCGACGCGGGACGCATCGCCGAACGCGGCCGCCACGACGAACTCCTCGCCCTGGGCGGCACATACGCCGACCTGTACCACCGGCAGTTCGGCGCCGGCGGCACCCAGGACCCCGACGCAGCACCGGACCAGGGGACGGAGGAGCCGGCCCTGGCCGGCTGACCTCAGTCGTCCAGCCAGACGACCTTGACGTCGACGGTGGGCTTCTTTCGCGTGTGCAGCGCGCGGCCGGCGGCCTTCGTCACGCGCGCCCGCACCCGGTCGGCGACCTCGTGCAGGGGCCGGCCGTAGGCGACCGCGATGGACAGCGTCACCACCGGCCGGCCGTCGTCCTCCGTCCGGATGAGGCAGCTCCGCGACCGCACGCCCGGTTCGGCGTCGGCGGCGGCCCGCAGCGCGCGGGCGCCTTCGGGCTCGGCGTCCAACGACGCCGACGCGTCGGGTGCGGCATGGGCCGATCGGCCGCGGGCCGGAGGAGTGGTCGCGGCCAGCAGCTCCTCGGCCGTCGGCAGCGGTGCCGCCTTTGTGTCGAATGCGTCGTCCCGCGCGTGGTTTTGCGCGCCCATCGGACCGCCTTCCCGAACGGTTCTGCGAATTCCGCGCGTACACCGGGCGACAAAGGCGATTCGATCCCGGTCGCGGAGGCGACTTGCTCATACCCTTGGTACAGGTGTGGCGACCCGCATATAGGGCATGTGCAGGATCGAAACACCAGGGGAGAATCCTATGGCGAAGGGAAGTGCGTCGATGTCGGACACGACGACCCAGCGGGCCGGATCGCAGGTGGAGAAGGAGGGGGTCGTTCCTGGACAGGGCCGTTCCACCGAGGTGGCCAGGCTGACCTCGGACCGGGGGCGGACCTCGATCGCCGACGGAGTCGTCGCGAAGATCGCCGGCATCGCCGCGCGTGACATCGCCGGCGTGTACGCCCTCGGCAGCGGCGCGGCCCGCGCGTTCGCGGCCGTGCGGCAGCGCGTGCCGGGCGGCAAGCCCAACGTCGCGCAGGGCGTGAGCGTCGAGGTCGGCGAGAAGCAGTGTGCCGTCGACCTCGCGATCGTGGTCGACTACGGTGTGCCGATCGCCGAACTGGCGGCCGCTGTCCGGGAGAACGTCATCTCGTCGGTCGAGCGCATGACGGCGCTCGAGGTGGTCGAGGTGAACATCGCCGTCGACGACATCCACATCGAGTACGAGGACGAGAGGGAGCGCCAGCTCCAGTAGGACGGGGGCCCGGCGATGGCGGTGGATCCCGGAGACCTGGACGCGCGCCGTGAACTGCTGCGCGAGTACCGGGAGTTCGTCAGGACACAACACCCCGACCGGGGTGGGGATCCGGAGGAGTTCGTCGCCGGGCTGACCCGCTACCGGGCCCTGCTCTCCCCCGACGGAGCAGGGCCCGTCCCCGCGAGCCGCACCGGCAACCCGCCGGCCGCCGCGGAGACGACCGCCTACCGACGCGGTTCACTCCCCGCGCAACTGTGGCGGGCGGTCATGGAGCGGCACCGCAGGCGGCAGAATCCTCGCGTGCGGTGACGCACGCGGGATAGGGCAGCCACACGGATGACGGCGCTCCGGTGCCGCACAAGGAGTAGGTAGTCATGAGCACACCAGTCGTGGGCCTGCTGGTCGGCATGGCCCTCGGTCTCGCCGCGGCGATCGGCGGCTTCGGCGCGTTCCTGCTGGTCGCCGCGCTCGGTGCGGTCGGCTTCCTGGCCGGGCGCTACTTCGACGGCGACCTCGACCTCAGCGAGCTGTTCTCGTCGCGCGGCCGGCGCCGCTGATGGCGGGTTCCCGCCTGAGCGGCGCGGCGCGCCTGGAGCCGCCCGCGCCCGCGCCGTACCGCGGCTCCCTGCGCATCGGCGAACGCGTCGTTGAGAAGATCGCCGCCCGGGCCGCGAAAGAGGCGACCGGCGCGGCCGCGCCCGACACGAAGCTGCGCGAGCCCAAAGCGGGCGTGAAGGTCCGCAACGACCACGCGACCGTGAAGCTCGACCTGGACGTGCCCTACCCGGGCCGGATCACCGACATCGCCGGCACCGTGCGGCACCGGGTGCGCGACGACGTCGAGCGGCTCACCGGCATGCCCGTCATCCGCATCGACGTCGTCGTCGGCCGCATGACGCGGATCGGCAAGGGCAGGAGGCGCGTGCAGTGAGCGTGCTCGACGCGCCGCCCGAGGGCGGCGCCCCGCCTGCGGACGGAGGCGGGGAAGGCGCGGAGACGCCCCGCCCGGCCGGCTACCGCAAGCCGCGCCGCGCCTGGTCGACGCGCGGATTCACGGCGGCGCTGACCGCGCTCCTGCTCGGCGGGGTCGCGGGCACACTGCTGTTCTTCGGCATCGCCGCCCGCCTGGAGCACACCCAGCAGTGGGCGTACGACGTCCTCGACTGGGTCCAGACGCACCAGTGGACCGACCGCTGGGTGTGGATCGGCGGCACGGTCGCGGCCGTCCTCGGCGCGTGGCTGCTGCTGCTCGCGTGGACGCCCGGGAAGCGCCACCTGCTGCCTCTGGAGCCGGTCGGCACCGACATGACCGCTCACATGACCCGCCGCACCGCGGGCACGCTGCTGCGGCACACCGCACTGTCGTCCACCGGCGTGCTGGACGCCCGGGTGCGGGTCAGCCGCCGCAAGGCCCTGGTGCGCGTCGACTACCACTTCCGCGACCCCGACGAACTGCACGACGAGCTGGAGACCGCGCTGCGCGAACGCGCCGACGCGCTGCTGCTCGCCCGGGTGCCGTTCGTCGACGTGCGGATCCAACCCACCAGCGGAAGGTGACGGACTCCCGATGCGCCGTGTCCTGAACCGCGTCCTGCTGAGCGTCGTCGGCCTCGTGCTGCTGGTCGGCGGGCTGGCCGTCGTCGCGCGCTCGCGCGGCTGGTTCCACGACCAGCTCGGCAGCGTGCTGCACACCGCGCACAAGCCGCTCATCACCCCGAGCCAGACCGAGCGGCTGGTCGGGCACGGCTGGTGGTGGTGGGTCGCGTTCGGCGCGCCGGGCCTGCTGCTGGTGATCTGCGTGTGGTGGTTCTTCGCGCAGTTCCGGCGCCGCCCGGTCAAGACCATCCGGGTCGCCGACACCTCGTCGGACGCGGGCGGCGGCCCGTCCGGACTCGGCACCGGCTTCGGCATGGTCGGCGACGACGCCGACACCATCACCGTCAACGGCTACGCGCTCTCCGACGCCATCGAGGACGACCTCGAGCGGACCCCGGACGTCGAGTCCGTGCACGCCCGCCTGGTGCGCCGCCGCCACGGGCCGCGCCTCAACGTGGCGGTCCGCACCGAGGCGGGCGCCGAACCGCGCGCCGTGCTCGAGGCGATCCGCGACGAGGCGGTCGAACACGGGCGCGGCGCGGTCGAGTTGGAGTACCTGCCGGTGTTCGTCGAACTGCGTACGGCACGTGGGCTGCCGCGCCGCCGCATCGAATAGCCGAGCCCGAGGCGACGACCGGGACGAGGCACGCGCGACGCGGCGCCTCGTCCGGCGTCGGCGCGTCGGGTATGTCACCGGTGCGGGTCAGTGACGGCGCGCGGGCCGCACGCCAGGATTTGGACATGGATCTAGGACTTCGCGATCGCGTCTACATCGTCACCGGTGCCACCCGAGGACTCGGCTTCGCCACCGCCCGCGCCCTCGTCGACGACGGGGCCAGGGTCGTCGTGACCGGCCGCTCCGAGGAGCGCACCGCCAAGGCCGCCGCCGAACTGGGCGGGCTGCCGCAGGCGATCGGGGTCGCGGCCGACAACGCCGACTCGGGCGCCGCCGAGCGGCTGGTCGCCGCGGCGGTCAGCCGGTTCGGCCGGCTCGACGGCATCCTGATCAGCGTGGGCGGACCGCCCGCCGGCTCGGTCGTCGGCACCGAGGACGACGCGTGGCGCGACGCCTTCGAGTCGGTGTTCCTCGGAGGGGTCCGCCTGGCCCGCGCGGCCGCCAACGCCATGGGCGACCGCACCGGCCCGGCGGCCGGCGGCGAGGGCGTCATCGGCTTCGTGCTGTCGGTGTCCGTGCAGCAGCCGATCGGCGGGCTGGCGATCTCGAACGGCCTGCGGCCCGGGCTCGCGATGACCGCGAAGACCCTCGCCGACGAGCTGGGCCCGCGCGGCATCCGCGTGCTCGGCCTGCTCCCCGGCCGCATTGACACCGACCGGGTCCGCGAGCTCGACGCCCTCGCCGCCGACCCGGCCGCGGCCCGGGCCGGCAGCGAGGCGGGCATCCCGCTCCAGCGCTACGGCACGCCGGAGGAGTTCGGCAGGGTCGCCGCGTTCCTGCTCTCGCCGGCGGCGTCGTACCTGACGGGCCTGATGGTGCCGGTCGACGGCGGCGCCATCCGGTCGATCTAGCCGGACCGACCCCATCGGACCGACCGGGGACCGACTCCATCGGACCGACCGGACCGAGCAGGTCCGGTCGGTCCGACCCGGTCAGGCCCTAGGCGGAGGCCGGGACCACCAGCGACCGCGCGCCCCGGCCTTCGCGCATCGCGGCGAAGGCGTCGTTGACGCCGTCGAGCCCGATCCGAGCGGTCACCAGCGCACCGAGGTCGACGCGGCCCGCGGCGACGTGCTCCAGCAGCCGGGGCACGTCGCGGGCCGGGTCGGTCGAGCCGTAGACGCAGCCGGTCAGCGTCCGCGCGAAGTGGAACAGCTCCAGCGCGCTGAACTCGGCCTTGTCGTCCTTGCCGCCGACCCCGACCACCGTGGTCATGCCGCCGCGCCGGGTCAGACCCCACGCGGTGCGGATGGTCGCCGCCCGGCCGACGCACTCGAAGGCGTGGTCGACGCCGCGCCCGCCGGTCAGCGCGCGCACGCGCTTGCCGAGGTCAGGCGCCGGTTCGAGGGCGTCGGTCGCGCCCAGCGCCAGGGCCAGCTTGCGCTTGTCCGGGTCCGGGTCCACCGCGATGATCACGGACGCGTCGGCGACCCGCGCGCCCTGCACCGCCGACAGCCCGACGCCGCCGAGGCCGATGACGGCGGTGCTCGACCCGGCCGCGACGCGCGCGGTGTTCCACACCGCGCCCGTGCCCGTCGTCACCGCGCAGCCCAGCAGCGCGGCCTCCGCCAGCGCGGCGCCCCGCGGCAGCTTCACGACGCCCGCCGCCGGGACGACCGTCTCCTCGGCGAACGTCGCGGTGCCCAGCCCGGGCAGCACCTCCGTGCCGTCGGCGAGGCGGGCGTACGGCACGCGCGCCGCGTCCATCGCCTTGACGCACAGGTGCGGCTCGGCGTGCTCGCAGAACCAGCACTCGCCGCACGGCGGCGCCCAGATCAGCAGCACCGGGTCGCCCTGCGCGACGTGCGTGACACCCTCGCCGACCTCGACGACCGTGCCCGAGCCCTCGTGGCCCAGCACGACGGGGAACGCCTGGTCGAGCGTGCCGTCGGCGAGCGACAGGTCGGAGTGGCACACCCCCGACGCGGCGACCTTGACCCGCACCTGGCCCGGCCCGGTCGGGAACAGCTCGATCTCCTCGATCCGGACCGGCTCGCCGACCCCGTGCAGTACCGCAGCGCGCACCATGACCCCTCCTGTTGTCCGCTAAATGACGTGCCGTCAAATCTGGCCGGTGGCTACGCTCGATCTCATGAACGCCTCCGTCCGGGAGTGGATCCGGGCCTCCGATTCCATCACGGTGCTCACCGGCGCCGGTATCTCCACCGACTCGGGCATCCCCGACTACCGGGGTCCGCAGGGCGTGTGGACCACCAACCCCGACGCCGAGAAGCTGGTCCGCTACCCCGACTACATGGGCGACGCGGACATCCGGCGCCGCTCATGGCTCGCCCGCCGCGACAACCCGGCCCGGCTCGCGCAGCCCAACGCCGGGCACCGCGCGCTCGTCGAGCTGGAGCGCTCGGGCAGGCTCCTCGGCCTGGTCACGCAGAACGTCGACGGCCTCCACGTGCGCGCCGGGAACAGCGCCGCCAAGGTCATCGAGCTGCACGGCACGATGTTCGAGGTGGTGTGCACCGACTGCGGGCACCGCACCACCCTCGACGAGACCCTCGCGCGCGTCGACGCCGGCGAGGACGACCCGCGCTGCACGCTCTGCGGCGGCATCCAGAAGACCGCGACCATCATGTTCGGGCAGGCCCTCGAGCGACGGGTCCTGGAGCGCGCCGCGATCGCGTCGCAGGTGTGCGACCTGTTCCTGGCCGTCGGCACGTCGCTGCAGGTCGAGCCGGCCGCGTCGCTGTGCCGGGTGGCCCGCGAGGCCGGGGCGCGGCTGGTCGTCGTCAACGCGGAGGAGACGCCGTACGACGCGGTCGCCGACGCCGTGCTGCGCGAGCCGATCGGCACGGTGCTGCCGGAGCTCGTGGACGGGCTCGGACCGCGCGACGGGGTCAGCGCGCCGGAGTGACGGGGGCGGGCGCGGGCTCCGGCTCCGCGTCCGCTTCGGCCTCGGCCGCGTCCAGCGCCGCGAGCTCGGCCTCGAGCTCCGCCGCCTCGCGCCGCACCACCTTGACCCACATGGCCACCAGCGCGACGACGAAGATCCACCACTGCACCGCGTACGCCATGTTCAGCCCGGTGTCCTCGGACTCCGGCGTGCCGAGCGCGGTCGGCGCCTCGGCCGGCTTCGGGGTCTCCTCGACGAGCTGGCCGTACCCGCCGAACACGGGGTAGGGCAGCGTCGGCGCGAGCTTCTCCGTGTCGATCCGCATGACGATGCCCGCCGGGAGCCCGTCGTTGTCGCGGATGCCGCTGCGCGCCCGCGTCTCGGCCGGGCGCGCCCGCGCGACGACGGTGACCTCGCCCTTCGGTGCGGCCGGCACGACGGGGCGCACGGCGGCGCTGTCCTCGCTCGCCTTCACCCAGCCCCGGTTGACCAGCAGTGCGGTGCCGTCGCCGGTGATCAGCGGCGTGACCACGTAGAAGCCGTACACGTTGTCGTTGGTGCGGCCGCGGATCAGCAGCTCGTGCGCCGCGTCGTAGTGCCCGGTCGCGCTGACCTTGCGCCACTGCACACTCGCCGGGATGTCCCGGTCCACGGCGAACAGGTCGCCGACCGGCACCGGGGTGTGGCCGCGGTTCGCGCTGAGTCTGTCGTTGCGCTCGGCCTTCGCCTCATAGCGGTGGAGCTGCCAGAACCCGAGCTTGATCATGACCGGGATGAGCAGCACCACGAGCAGGTTGAGGGCGATCCAGCGCGGGGTCAGCAGGAAGCGGTACACGGGATAAGACGGTACTCCGCCCCCGCGCGGGCCCCGCGCAGGGGCGGAGCCGCCACCGCTCCGCGGGCCGGGCCGGCCGGGCCGGACGGCTCAGACCAGGCGGCCTTCCACGTCGCGGATGCCGTCCAGCGCGAGGTTCGCCACGTGCGGGCCGTCGGCGTCCACCGTCACGAGCGTCACATGGTCGACGTTGCCGGGGTCGTCGGGGCCGAAGACCCACACGCCGCCCGTCGGGCCGAGCCGGATGTAGCGGTTGCCGTCGATCTCGGACGCCTTGTAGTTGTGCACGTGCCCAGCGAACATCGTGTGCGGCCGGTCGCCGAGCGCGGCCCGCAGCCGGTGGTACGCGGGATGGCCGTCGCCCTGCCACAGCGGCATGTGCATGAGGAAGAACGTCCAGCGCGCGTCGGCGTGGTCGCGCAGCACGCCCTCGGCCCAGACCAGCTGCTCCTCGGAGAGGCCCGCGTACAGCTGGGTGCCGTCCCAGTCGAACTCGGAGAAGTACGCCTCGCGGGTCAGCGTTTCGTCGCCGTCCGCCGCCGCGAGCTTGGCGGCGAGCCGCGCCTTGGCCTCCGGGTCGAGGTCGTACTCGGGGTCCTGCGTGTTGAGGACGACGAACAGCACGTCCTGGTGGCGGAAGTGGTAGTGCAGCCGGCCGTAGCGCTCCAGCCAGCGGCGCCGGGTCAGCTCGGTGCCCACGTCGTGGTTGCCCGGCACGTGGAACAGCGGCATCCGCAGCGGGGCGAGCATCGCGTCGACCTCCGCCCATTCGGCGTCCAGCACCTCGGGGTCGTCCGTGTAGCCCTCGATGAGATCGCCGAGCTGCACGGCGAAGCTCGGGTGCAGGACGTTCAGCGCCGCCACGCCGCGCTCGAACACGCCGGGGCGGGCGGCGCCGGTGCGGTCCGAGATCAACGCGAACGTGAACGCGGGGGAGGGAACGAGGGGCGGGAGCGGAGCGACTCGAACATGGGTGGTGGGGGGCGACGGGTGGGCCGCGCCGGTGACGGGCGCGGGACCTGTGCCGACGGGCAGGTCGAGGCCGGGCGGGAGGGAGGGTGATCCACGGTCAGGCATGCGGCCATCATCGCGGGGTGGCGGGCGGCCCGCGTGGGGCGGCGTGTTCGGAGCTTGGTGGGGCACGCGGCCTGGTCGCTCCGGCCCCGCGCCGATCCGCCCAACGAAACAGGCGGATTGGCCCACATGCGGATCGAACACCGGTACGCTGCGGCCATCGCGCCGCTTCGGCGCGTCCGCCGGCCGGAGCCGGTTCTCCCGCCGCACGGCGCCGTCCCGAGCCCTCCAGGAGCAACGCGATGTCCGGCCAGACGCCCGCGCCCTACGCCCTCGGCGTCCCGCCCGGGGCGTTCCCCGGAGCCGGGCACGGCGGCGCGAAGGCGCAGGCCGTACGCATCGCGTGGGCCGTGGTGCCCGTCGTCTCGATCACCCTTCTGTCGTGGCTGCCGCTCCTGGTCCTGGCGCTGTACCGGCGGACGCGCGCGGCCTGGCTGGCCTTCGGGATCGCCGTGGGCGGACTCGCGGCGGCGCTGGGGCTGCTGATCGCGAACGGCGCCGCGGACGACCGCGCGAAGGCGCGCGGCGGCCCGGACGCGACGCCGAGCGGGCTCGAGTCCGTGCCCGGCGACATCGCCGGCGTCCTGCTCATCGGCCTGCTGGCGGGTGTGCCCACGTACTGGCTCGTCACGACGCGCCGCACGACGCGCGCCGCGGTCAGCCCGGACGCGGAACTGCGTCGCCGGGCGCCCGGGCACGGGTGGCAGCCGGCCCTGATCCCGCCGGGGCACCGGCCCGCGGACAGCGGGTACCGGCCGATGCCGGGGCAGGCGCCGGGATATCAGGCGGGACCGGGCGGGGTGCTGGGACACGCGTACGCGCCGGGCGTGCCGCCGCAGGCGGGGCCGGTGCCGCAGATGTCGCCGCAACCGCCGCAGCAGGCGCCCCATTACGCCGCGCCGCAGCCGCAGCCCGGTCCGGCGCAGCCCGCGCCGGCCGCCGACCCGCACGCGGCACGCGCCCGCGCCCGGCTCGAAGGGCTGAGCGAACGGCTGCGCGAGCGGGACGGCAAGTAAAAGCCCCGGCAGCGCTCGTCCGTCCGAGCGTCTCCGGCGCCCGTCGGCGCGGCGCCGAACCGGCGCGAGGCGTACGCGTGTTCCCCGCACCCGCGGCGGCGGATGCGCTGAGGCAGACGGGTACTCGCGTGAGGACAGCGCCGCCAGGGATCGATACGGTACCGACGTGACGGCACCAGGGCGCATCATCGCCGACCGATACGAGCTGTCCGTGGCCGTCGGCCGGGGCGGCATGGGCCAGGTCTGGAAGGCGTACGACCGGACGCTCCAGCGGCGGGTGGCGGTGAAGCTGCTGCGCTCCGACCTGGTCGGCGGCGGTTCCGACCGGGCCACGCTGGAACGGCGGTTCCTGCGCGAGTGCCGGGTGACGGCGGGCATCGACCACCCGGGACTGGTGACCGTCTACGACGCCGGCATGGACGACGGCGACCTCTACCTCGTCATGCAGCTCCTCGACGGCATGGACCTCGGCGACCTGATCGCCGAACAGGACCAGGTGCCGTGGGAGTGGGTCGTCGCGGTGGCCGCGCAGATCTGCTCGGTGCTCGCGGCCATCCACGCGGCGCCGGTCGTGCACCGCGACCTCAAGCCGCGCAACGTCATGGTCAGGCGGGACGGCACGGTGAAGGTGCTGGACCTGGGCGTCGCGGCCGTCCTCGACCCGGACTCCACGAAGCTGACCAACACCGGTTCGCTGCCAGGCTCGCCGGCGTACATGGCGCCCGAGCAGGCGCTCACCGGGCTCGCCGAGCCGCGCAGCGACCTCTACGCGCTCGGCTGCCTCATGTACGAAATGCTGGCCGGCCGGGCGCCGTTCACGGCCCCTACCGTGCTGGCCGTGCTGCAGCGCCACCTGACGGATCGTCCGGACCCCGTCGGGACGCACCGGCCCGACGTGCCGGCCGGGCTCGACCGGCTGGTGTCCGACCTGCTCGAGAAGCAGCCGGAGGACCGGCCCGCGACCGCACAGGAGGTCTACCGGCGGCTCGTGCCGCTGCTCCCGGCCGCCGTGCGCGACGCCGACGCCGCGCTCGCGCCCGCGACGGCGATGGACCCGACGCGGCCGCTGCGGCATCCCGCCGCGCCGCAGCCGTCGCCGGTCGTGGTCGCGGATGTTTCGGTCAGCGGAGACCTGGGGGCCGTGCCGCAGCCGTCGCACGTCGTTCCGCCGACGGCGTCGTCCGGCGTGCCGCCGCAGGCTTTCGCGCCTCCGGTGTCAGCTGTGCCCCCGGTGCCGTCCGTCCCTCCCGGGGTACCCCGGCAGGCGGCGGCGCCCGCGCCGGTTCCCGCGTTCGGCGGCGAGCCGGTCACGGACATCACCGCCACCGACTGGTCCGCCGTCCCGTCCGCGGCGCCGGACCCCGGGCCCGGCGGGCTCGACGTGGCCGACGCGCTCGACGCCGCCGCACGGCTGCTCGGCGAGAGCCAGCTGGCGCAGGCCGTCGACGTGCTGGGTGCCGCGCTGCCCGCGGCCGTCGCTCGGCACGGCGAACACGATCCCGTCGTCCTGGAGTTGCGGCAGGCGCTCGCCGACACGCTGCTCGCGGACCGGCAGTACCGGCGCGCGCTGCCCGAGCTCGAGTACCTGGCGGTCGCCTTCGCGGCCCGGCTCGGACCGCTCGACGCGGAGGCCATGGAGTACCGGCGGCAGGTCGCGTCCTGCCTGGAGGAGCTCGGCGACACGCACCGGGCACTGCACGAGTACCGGGCGCTGTACGAGGCGTTCCGCACGGTGCCCAACGGGGACCGGCACTTCGGGTTCGAGGTGCGCGAACGGATCGGGCTGCTGCTCGCGGCGGTCGGCGACGCCTACCAGGCGGAGTCGGTGCTCGGGCCGCTGCTGGCGGAGGAGCAACGGACGCTCGGGGCGCACCACCCGCAGGTCGTCGCGCTGGGGCAGCAGTTGGCGCGGATCCAGGGCATGCGGACGGCCTGGCGGCCGTAGCGGCGCCAGGCCGTGCCCCGGAGGTCTGCGGGGGCCGCTACATCGCGGCGCCCACCGAAACGTTGTCCTTGATGCCCATCGCGCCCTCCGCCTTCGCGCAGTGCGCGCAGCAGAAGTAGCGGCCGTCGGCCTCGACGCCGTGCCCGATGATGCGGCAGCGGCAGTGCTCGCAGATGGGGGCCATCCGGGTGATCGCGCACTCGAAGCTGTCGAAGACGTGCACGGCGTCGGCCGCGTGCACCTCGAACGAGGCGTAGTAGTCGTTGCCGCAGACCTCGCATCGCGCCACGGGGAGCTCCTTGCCGGTGTGAGTGGTGTGAGTAATGCGCTGGGCGTACGCGACAACGATCGAGGCCAGGAACGTATCAGGGCAAATCGGGATACACCGTTTGCGTGACGAGCTCCCCCGAGATTCCTCGGGAAAGCGACCCAACCCGCCGGGCGAGGTGTTCGTTCAAGGTTTTCAAAGCACGCCGACGGAACGGGGGCGGATTGCCGGATGAACGAGCGCAGGCAGGTTCTCGACGCGCTGGTCGCGACAAGAGGGCAGGCCCTCAAGCGGTACGCGTACCTGATGTGCGGTGACGCCCACCGTGCGGACGATCTCGTGCAAGAGGCGTTGACGCGGGTGCTGTCCAAGAAGGTGCCCGACGACGTGACGGAAGTGGAGCGGTATGTGCGCCGCGTGATCGTCAACCTCGTGGTGGACGAGGCGCGGCGCGGTTCGATCTGGCGGCGCCTGCTGCCCCGGATCGCGACGCGCCCGGAGGTGGCGGACTCGAGCGGGCAGGTGGCCGACCGGGTGTCGCTGAGCGCGGCCCTGGCCCGGCTGCCCGCCCGGCAGCGCGCGGTCATCGCGCTGCACTACTACGAGGACCTGTCCGTCACCGAGATCGCCGATCTGCTCGGCGTCGGTGTCGGCACGGTCAAGAGCCACCTGCACGACGCACGCAAGACCCTGGCACGGACCTGGACGGAGGGGGCGGCGGGTCGGCCGTCCCAGTTGATACGAGGTGAGATGTGATGGCAGACAACGGCATCGACGACACCAGGCTCTCCTACCGGCTCTCCGAGCTCGCGGACGAGGCCGGCCCGCTGCGGCCGATCAACCGCGACGCGGTGCTGACCGGCGCCGCCCGGGCGCGGCGGATCCGCGCCGGCGTGGTGGCCGCCATGGGCGCGGCGGCCTTCGCGGCCGCGGTCGGCGGCGGCATCGTCGTCGCGGCGGGCGCCCAGGGCGACGGCGCGACGGTGCGGACGGGGGCCGAAACTCCGGCGCCCAACGCGCCGACGAACATGCCCGGCAGCCCGACGCCCAGCGGGGCGCAGCACATGCCGCTGCCCATCACGACCGCCCCGACGCTGGTGCCGGGCCTCCCGTCGGCGGGCACCGAGGAGGAGAAGGAGGCGAGTATCCCGCGGCCCACCGGCACGGCGATCGGGGCCGGGCCGTGGGACATGGGCGGAGGGATGCCGGAGCCGGTGAAGAAGGCGGCCTGGTGGGCCTGGGACGTCGGCCCGCACGAGTTCCGCGACATCTACGTGAGCGCGGAGATCGACGACTGCAAGTGCACGATCTCGGTCTGGCTCACCGACCTGAGCAAGAAGGACGCCTTCGTCCAGGAGCTGAAGAAGCACGACCCGTCGGTGGACGGCTCGGTGATCAAGTTCGTCCAGGCCACGCACAGCGCCAAGGAGGCGCGCGCCCAGGCGGACAAGATCCGCGCGCAGCTGATGAAGGATCCGCAGCCGGGGTTCTGGATCTCCTCGGTGAACATCGAGCACGGGTCGGAAATCCAGGTCAAGGTCGACAACGCGGCCGCGGCGCAGGCGTACTTCGACCGCAACCACCTCGTCGACCCCGGATTCACGCTGTACCTGCACGAGGAGAAGGCGCCGGACACTCCTCCGCCGGGCACCCGGAGCACCAACACCGCCGTCCCCTTGGCCCAGCCGGCCTCCTGATCCGAAGCCGGCGGACGGCCCGCGGGTCAGTCCTCCCGTAGCAACGACTCCACCATCGACCGCACCGCGACGTCGAACAGTGCGTCCGGTGCCCCCGGAGTGTGCAGGTTGTCCGCCAACTCCGGGTCGCCCTCGGCGACTTCCGCCAGCCACGCCTGCACCTGAGCGGGCTCCTGCGGATGGCCGGTCAGGGCCCGTTCCAGCATGACGAACCCCGCCACCTGGAACTGCACCGCCTGGACGGCGAGGGCCGCGCGTGCGCCATGGACGCCCGCGGCCGCGAACTCGCGCACCAGGGCGCGTCGGGCGGGGAGCATCATCAACGATTCCAGGCCGCGTTCGCGGACCAGGCTGATCAGGTGCGGCCGGTCCAGGATCATGCGGCGGTTGGCCTGCGCGATCGACACGATCCGGGTCACCGGGGTACGCCCGGTGACCCGGATCGTTCCCATGTCCTGAAGCACCCGTTCGACCAGCTCGTCGATGAGCGCTTCGCGGTTGCCCACGTGCCAGTAGATCGACGTCACGGCGACCCCGAGCTCGGCGGCGAGCTTCCGCATGCTCAGGCCCTCGGTCCCGGTCTCCATGACCAGGCGCATCGCGGTGTCCAGCACGGCGTCGCGGGTCACGCGCGGACCCGCGGGCCCGCCCTGGGCCGGCTTCGGGGTGGCTCTGGTTCGCTCCATCGCATCCCATTCTCGCGGTCGCCGGGACCCCCGCGGCGCGCCGGGGCCCTCATGTCCCTCTTTACCTCGCCGCCATCCGGGTGTAACAGTGTTACAGAGAACGGTGCGAGTGAGCACCACCACACCCGGCACTGTTCCACCGGCACCCCCGCACCACCCGCACCACGGCACGACCGCTCCACCGCACCACCCGCACGATCCGCTCCATCCGCACCATGCGAGATCACGCTGATCCAGAAGAGGTGAGGTACGTGGCACGAGCCCGGTACGGCGCGCGTTCCCAGGCGGCCCTGACGAAGACCGCCAAGGACCGCAGCGTCCTGCCCGAGATCTGGTCGACCGGTGTCGTCGCCCTGTGGGAGACCGACCCCGAGGTGATCGCGGCCGTCCTGCCGCCGCCGCTGGTCCCCGCGGACCGGCCGCTGGTCCGCGCCAACATCTCCGGCTGCGACATCAACGGCTACCCGCTCGGCGCCGGCGCCGTCGCGGTCCGCTGCAAGCACGGCGACGTCGAGGGCGACTACACGCTGACCATGCCGATGACCACCGAGCGCTCCGTCATCGGCGGCCGCGAGGTGTTCGGCGAGCCGAAGAAGCTGGCCGACGTCACCGTCGAGCGCGACGGCGACGAGGTCGTCGCCAAGGTCACCCGCCTGGGCGTCACCTACCTGGAGATCCGCGGCACCGTCGCCGAGGAGCTCCCGCTGCCGGAGCCGCGGCAGACGCTGAGCTTCTACTACAAGTTCCTACCCGCGATCGACGGCGACGGCTTCGACGCCGACCCGCTGCTGGTGCACGTCACCCGCAACGAGAAGACCCGCTCGGCGCACCGCGTCGAGGGCGAGGTCGTCCTGCGCGACTCCGACTTCGACCCGGTCGCCGACCTGCCGGTCCGCAAGCTCGTCTCCATCACGCTCAGCGAACGCACCAGCGACCAGCAGGGGTTCGTGGCCGAACACGTCAAGGCCGACCTCGTGCTGCCGTACATCCACCAGCGGTACGACGACGTCGCGCAGATCGCCGACGAACCGCCCGCGCCGGGCGACCCGGCCTGACCGGTCCCGCACCCGTACCCCGTACGTTCCACGCCGCCGCGACGCAAAGGGAATCCACGTACATGCTGAACGACTTCACCGGAAAGGTCGCCGTCGTCACCGGCGCCGCGAGCGGCATCGGCTTCGCGATGGCCGAGCGGTTCGTCGCCGAGGGCATGAAGGTCGTCCTCGCCGACATCGAGCAGGGCGCCCTGGACAAGGCCGTCGCCGTCCTCACCGAGCAGGGCGGCGACGTGTTCGCGCAGGTCACCGACGTGTCCGACCGGGACTCGGTGACGGCCACCGCCGACGCCGCGTTCGACCGCTACGGCCAGGTCCACGTGCTGTGCAACAACGCCGGCATCGGCTCCGGGTCCGAGGGCCGGATGTGGGAGCACGACCCCAAGGACTGGGACTGGTGCTTCGCCGTCAACGTCTTCGGCGTGTTCAACGGCATCCAGGCGTTCGTGCCGCGCATGCTCGCGCAGGACACCGAGGGCCACATCGTCAACACCTCGTCCGGCGACGGCGGCATCGCGCCGCTGCCCAACGCGTCCGTGTACGCGTCGACGAAGGCCGCCGTGGTCACCATGACCGAGGCACTGTATGCGCAACTGCACCAGGTTCAGGCCAAGTTGGGCGCGTCGGTGCTGTTCCCCGGGCCGAAGATGCTGCGCACCGGGCTGTGGGAGTCGTACCGCAACCGGCCCGAGAAGTACGCCAAGTCGCGGCCCCGCAAGACGCCGTACAACACCCTCGACGCGTGGGAGAAGGCCATGCGCGAGGCCGGTCAGGAGATCGAGTTCACGCCGGTCGAGTCGGTCGCCGCCAACGTCGTCGAGGGCATCCGCGAGAACCGCTTCTGGATCCTGCCGCCCAGCGAGCACAGCGACCAGCAGATCACCGCGCGGTCGCAGAGCATGCTCGCGCGCTCGAACCCGTCGTACCTCGAGACGTTCATTCTGGACAAGTGAGAGTGATCTGAGTGACCAGCCTGGACCCGTACATCATCATCTCCTCGGACACCCACGCCGGACTGCCGACCGAGCTGTACCGGGACTACCTGTCCGCCAAGCACCACGCCGCCTTCGACCAGTTCATGAGCGAGCGTGAGGCGCAGCTCAAGGCGATCACCGAACTCGGCGTGCGCAACGAGGACTTCGCCGCGAACTGGTTCGAGACCAATGAGGAAGTGCTGCGCAGCGGCTGGGAGGTGGACCGGCGCGACCTGGAGCTCGACAAGGACGGCGTGACCGGCGAAGTGATCTTCCCGGACGCGGACGCCGTCGAGTCGCGCACCTGCGTGCCGTTCGGCGCCGGCCTCGGCCTGTCCGGCGACATGGACCCCGAACTCGGCCTGGCCGGCGCGCAGGCGCACAACCGGTGGCTGGCCGACCTGTGCAAGACCTCGCCGGAGCGGCGCCGCGGCGTCGCGCTCATCCCGATCACCGCCGAACTACCGGACGTGCTCGCCGAGATCCGGCGCATCAAGGCCGACGGGCTCGGCGCGGTGATGATCCCCGCGATGTGGATGAACCAGGCGCCGTACCACGACCGCAAGTACGACCCGGTGTGGGCGCTGTGCGAGGAGCTCGAGCTGCCGGTCGTCACGCACTCCGGTCCGGCCGACCGCGAGTCGTACGGCAACCACCTGGGCATCTACGTCACCGAGGTGACGTGGTGGCCGGCGCGGCCGCTGTGGTTCCTGCTGTGGTCGGGCGTGTTCGAGCGCTTCCCGCGCCTGAAGTTCGGCGTCACCGAGGCCGGCTGCTGGTGGGTCGGCAACATGCTGTGGTTCATGGACCGGCTGCTGCTCGGTTCGCGCGGCGCCAAGAAGCTGGCCGGCTTCGAGGAGATCAAGCTGTTGCCGAGCGAGTACTTCGACCGCAACTGCTTCATCGGGGCGTCCAACACCAAGCGCCGCGAGATCGGCATGCGGTACGAGATCGGTCTCGGCAACATCTGCTGGGGCAACGACTTCCCGCACCCCGAGGGCACGTGGCCCGACACCCTGAACATCCTGCGCAAGACGTTCGGCGACGTTCCGGTTGCCGAAACGCGCGTGATGCTCGGCGAAGCGGTCGCCGGGGTCTACGGTTTCGACCTGGACGTTCTCGCGCCGCACGCCGCGCGTATTGGTGTGACCCCGGAGACCCTGGGGCAGACCGGACCCGACGGGGCGCTCCGCGACCTCGACACCAAGTGGGCGGCGGCCAAGGAGATCGGCCGCCACTGGATGACCGGTCACGACACCGGCGCCGCGATCAACCCGAACGCGGAAGCTGCGGAGGTCTAGAACTCATGAGCGACACCGGCATGACGCCGTCCGGCATGCCCGAGGACCCGCTGTTGGCCGCGTACGACGGGCCGGAGCGCTACACCGTGGTCTCCGCCGACTGCCACGGCGGCGGCGAGATCAACGAGTACCGCGCCTACCTGCCGTCCGGCCTGCACGAGCAGTTCGACGCGTGGGTCGTCGACTACGAGGTGCCCTACCCCGACCTGCTGGGTGACGCCGGCAAGCGGAACTGGGACTCGGAGCGGCGGCTGCGCGACCTCGAGGACGACGGCGTCGTCGCCGAGGTGATCTACCCGAACACCGTCCCGCCGTTCTTCCCGAAGTCGTCGCTGACCGACCAGCCGCCGGCCGCCAACGCCGGTGACCTGAAGCTGCGTTGGGAAGGCCTCAAGGCGCACAACCGGTGGATGGTGGACTTCTGCGCGGCGGCCCCCGGGCGCCGCGCGGGCATCGTCCAGATCATGCTGCACGACCTGGACGCGGCGGTCGAGGAGGTGCGCTGGGCGGCCGAGGCCGGGCTGACCGGCGGCGTCCTGCTGCCCGGCACTCCGCCCGGCTCCGGCCTGGTCCCGCTGTGGCAGTACGACCACTACAAGCCGCTGTGGGACGTGTGCGAGGAACTCGGCATGCCGGTCAACCACCACACCGGTTCGGCCGCCCCGCCCATCGGCGACACGCTCATCGACAAGGTGGTGTTCCTGACCGAGGTGTCGTGGTGGGCGCACCGCGCGTTCACCCACCTGATCGTGTCGGGGACGATGGACCGGCACCCCGAGCTCCAGTTCGTCTTCACGGAGCAGGGCACCGCCTGGATCCCGGAGGAGTGCCGCCGGCTCGACTACTACTGGGGCCGCATGGGCAAGGCCGTCGGCTCCCAGGAGTACGAATGGGGGCACGAACTGGTCTCCTCGATGTCGCTGAAGCCCAGCGAGTACTGGGCACGCCAGTGCCACGTCGGCGCGAGCTTCCAGCGCCCCGCCGAGGCCGCGCTGCGGTACGCCGTGGGCGTCGACCGCGTCATGTGGGGCAGCGACTACCCCCACAAGGAGGCCAGCCACCCGTTCAGCCGCGAGGCGCTCCAGCTCACCTACCACGGCATCGACCCGTACGAGGTCGCCGCCATGGTGGGCGGGAACGCCGCGAAGCTGTACGGCTTCGACCTCGACTTCCTCGCCCCGATCGCGGCGAAGGTCGGCCCCGAGGTCGCCCAGGTCTTCAAGCCCCTCGCGATCGAGGACATCCCCAAGGGCGCCGACAAGTGCCCGGCGTTCGTGGGGCTCCCCGGCGTCACGCCGTAGCCGCGGCGCAACGAACACGGCCCCGGTACCCGCCGCTCGAGCGGGCACCGGGGCCGTGCCGCGTGGTCCTCAGGGCCGACGCGGGGAAAACGCTCCCGCCGGTACAACCGTGGTGGGGTGGTGGTCGACGGGGGAACGACGCGGCAGCACATGCCGGGGTGGTGGCTGTGGCGGGCGGTCGCAGTGGTCATACCGAGGTCACTCGTCCGGGGTGAGGGCTTCCGTCGCCGCGTTCGGGTTGTAGAACTCCTTTTGTGCGCAGATCAGTCCGTCGCGGAAGCGGACCACGGAGATGTACGTGTTGGCGTACGGCTTGCCGGTGGTCGTCACCACGCCTTCGCTGGTGAACTCCGCGATGAGCACGTCCGGATCGGTGGTCTCGTGGATCTGCGTCACCGTCAGCTTCATGCTGAAGATCTTCAGCGCGCCCGTCAGGTACTCCGCGATGACCGCCTTGCCCTCGACCCGGCCGGGCGGGGTCGCGTACGGGAACTCGAACACCGTGTCCTCGGTGTAGTGCGCCATCTGCGCCGGGACGTCCCCCACCGCGGCGAGGGCGCGTTCCAGGGTGGCGCGGTTGCGGCGGCGGGTCTCGGCTGCGTCGGTCATGCGCCCGATGGTGGAGACCCGCGCCGCAGAACTCAAGAGGCCAGTTCCGTGCAGTAGTCGTCGATGAGGCGGGTCTCGACCTCGTCCGGCGAGTCGTTCTCCTGGTGCCGGCCCCGCAGGGTTTCCAGGCGTTGTCTGGCGTCCGCAGCCGGGAGGGCCCCCGCGTCGTGGGCGAGGAGGGCCAGCACGCATTCGGCCGCCAGCACACCGGGCACCGTGCCGCCCACGGTGGCCGCCCATGCGAGGTACTCCCGCGTACGCCGCTCAGCCTCCTCGGGGCTGGTGCGACGCACAGTGTTGACGAGGCAGAACAAATGGCGGCGGTAGGTATCGTCGAAAACACCTTCCGGCGGCTCTGTGGTGCTCACAGATGCCCGCACGAGCTCGAGGGCCTCCTCGCGCCGCCCCAGCGCGAACAGCACGTGAGCCAGGCAGTGCCGGTCGTCCCGCAGGGCCGGGGACGCGTCGTCGGCGTACCCGCGCCGGATCTCCTCGACCTGGCGGAGCAGCGCCTCCGCCGCCGCGTAACGCCCCGCGTCCTTGAGGCAGTCCGCGTACTCGTGCGTCGCGTTGAGGCGTTCATGGTCGTCGGCCGGGACGTTCTCGGCCAGCCACGCCACGTACTCCTCACGCGCGGCCAGCACGTCCTTGTCGCGCCCCTGCCGTTCGAGGTTCTTCTGGAGACAGCGCCGCAGGCCCTGGGACTCCAGGCGACGGCTCGGCTCGCCCGCCGTGTCCAAGGTGGCAAGGACCGACCGGTACAGCTGTTCGGCGGCTTCGAAGCGTTCCCGGTCGTCGAGCCAGTGCGCCAGCCGGTGCCGGGTCTCCAGCGCGACGTCTCCGAGTTCCGCGGTGCTCCCGATGCGTGCGGACAGCCCGTCGACCAGCTCCTCCGCCTCGTCCGCACGGCCGACTTCGGCCAGGGTGTCCACGTACAGCCACCACGTGAGGAATGTGTACGGGTGGTACTCGCCGTGCACACGCGTGCGCCGCAGGAGAAGGTCGTAGGTTTCCTCCACGCGTGCCGCGGCGTCTTCGCCGCCCCACGCGCCGCGGGCCAGCAGGTTGTGGTGACTGATCATCACATCCGGGTCGAGGTCCCCGAACTGTCGGCGCAGTCCCTGCCACGCGGTCCGGTATTCGGCGCACTCCGCCTCGCCGCTCAGGTACGCCAGCGCGTAGCGGTCGCGGGCGATCAGCCGCAGCGCGTGGTCGTCCGGCAGCCCGGCCGAGGCGGCGAGCACGTCCGCCGCCAACGTCTCACCGGCCGCGAAGTCCCGGACGAACCAGTGGTACGCAAAGCAGCGGAGCGCCGAGCGCAGCACCGGAAGCAGCGCCGATTCGTCCCCGAGGTCCACTCCCGCCAGCGCGCTCGTCGCATGGCCGCTCAGCGTTCGCCAGTACGCCCAGTTCGCGTCGAGCTCGGGCGCCGGTGCCGCGGCGACCTCCAACGCGGCGGCCGCCGCGCGCCCCACGTCCCGCCGCACCTGCGGCGCCTCCTGGTCCAGCCGCACGCGGGTCGCCTGCAGCACCAACCGGTGCACCGTCAGGTGGTTGGCCCGTCCCGCGCCCCCGAGCTGCACCTCGCGAACGTCGACGAGGCACAGCGCGTTCAGGGCCTCCAAGGCCCGGTCCAGCCGGTCCACGTCCGGCGGCGACCCGATCACGCCGCTGGCCGCCAGCGCCGCCGGGTCCAGCAGGTCGAGGGGGAAGGGATCGAGCCCGAAGCACGACAGCACCCGCATCACCACGCGGGCCTCGGGCAGGCCCGACTGCTCGAGCAGGTCGAGGCTCAGTTCCCACGTGCGGCTCACCAGGGCCCGGTGTCGCACCTCTGTCTCGTCGAGGTCGAGTGCCTGCCGGGCACCGCGGTCGAGGAAGCTGATCCCGGATGCCCCGAACTCGGCGCCGTAGTCCGCGAACGTCCGAACGCGGAAGCCCTGCCGGGCGGACAGCAGCCCGGCGGTGCCCTCCGTCGTGCGCCGCAGCATCGCGCCCGCGTGCCGCAGCGCGAGCGGCAGGCCGCCGAGTGTCTCGGCCAGCCGCACCGCGTCCTCGCGGTCCCCGGCGCGCGGTGCGAGGTCGAGCAGCACGTCCGCGCCGGCTTCCGGCGGCAGCACGTCGACCGGCCACCGCTCGGTGTCCGTGCCCCAGAGCTCCGCATCGCGGATGCGGGTGGTCACGAGTGTGAGTCCGCGCCGCCCCGCGCGCAGCCATCCTGTGCCGTCACCCGGTGTCCGGCAGCCGGCGTTCGCCAGCGCGCGGTCGTCGACGTTGTCGAAGACGAGCAGCCACGCGCGCGGTGCGCGTTCCAAGTGGTCCCACACCGCGTCGACCGGGCTGAGCCCGCGTGACGACGCGTCGTCCAACTGCTCGTCGGTCAGCCCCAGCGCCCACGCCGCCTGACGCATCGCCGCGTCGATGCCGTGCTCGGTCGTCGCGTCGATCCAGAACACCTGCGCGCCGACGTTGAGCGCGTTCCGAGCCACGGCCAGCGCCAGCGCGGTCTTTCCCGACCCGCCGAGCCCGTGCAGCACCTGCATGCGGCCGTTCGGGGCCGCGACCCGCTCCCGCAGCACCGCGAGGAGGTCGTCGCGCCCGTGGACGGCGACCGGGAGTTCGCGCAGCGGCGGCGAGAGGGACGTCCGGACGAGGGGCGCGACGGGTGGCGGGGCGGGCTCCGCCTGCGAGGCGTCCGTCTTTGCCCCCGCCTCGGCCGAACGCGCGGCCCGCAGCCGGTTCTCCCACCGCAACGTGTAGGCCGAGTTGCACGCTTTCAGGATTCGCCGCAGCACGTCCTCGGTCGGCACCCGGCGGGCGTTGAAAGCGTCGTACACCGCCGTCGCCGAGCTTCGGCCGACGTCCTGTACGAGAGCCGCGACGTTGGCGTATCCGGCGGCGGTTGCGATGTCCCGCAGCGATGCGGCGAGTTCGCGGACTTCCTGCGGCGCGTCCGGATCGAGCGGACTGAGACTGCGGCCCACGTGGTCCTCCCCCCAAGGCTGACCTCACAGGCTAGCTGGCGAACTCCGCTGATTCTCCGGATAGTCCGGACAGCGGCACGCGACGCCTGCCGTCTCCCGCGATCGTCTCCGCACATACTCCGCGGCCCCTCCAGGAGTATTCCGCCCGCTCCTACACCTGGATCAGCGAGGCCGCCCAGGGCCTCGCCCGAGTGGTCCGGGAGGACGCCGTGCACCTGATCAGCATCGTGAACCTCGACCCGACGACGGTCTTCGAATGGCTCGGCCGTGCGGCCGCCGTCGTCAACGCCGTTCGTGCCGTCGCCGGGGTGGTGCGCCGACGCCGCGCCACCCCGGCGGCAGGTGAACGACCCGCCGGGTCGTGAGAGCCGCGCGGCGTCAGGCCGGCACGGGCGCGGGTTCGGCGACCGTGACCGGGCGGGTCTCCGGAAGCGCCGCGAAGCACAGCAGGCTCACGCCGGCGATCGCCGCCAGGTAGGCGGCGACGCCCCACGGGGTGCCGTCGCCACGGGAGAGTTCGGTGGCGACGATGGGGGTCAGCGCGCCGCCGAGGACGCCGCCCAGGTTGTACGCCGTCGAGGCCCCCGTGCACCGGATGCGCGGTTCGTACAGCTCAGGGAGGTAGGCGCCGAGGACGGCGAACATCGTGATGAAGCCCAGCAGCGCGACCACGAATCCGAGCGTCATGTAGAGCGGCTTGCCGGTCTGCAGCAGTCCGATCAGGGGGAAGGACCAGAGCAGCACCGCGGTCGTGCCGAGCAGGCACAGCGGTTTGCGGCCGTAGCGGTCACCGAGCATGGCCACAAAGGGCGTCGAGACGCCTTTGACGGCCACGGCGGCCATGATGCAGGCGAGCATCGTCGTACGGCTCACCCCCAGGTCGTGCGTGCCGTGGTGCAGCGACCAGGTGGTGACGGTGTAGAAGACCGCGTACCCGACGGACAGCGCCCCCGCGGTCAGCAGCACGATCCGCCAGTGGTCGCGGAACACCTCGAACAGCGGTACGCGTGCCGTCGTATGGCTCTCCGTCAGTTCGCGGAACGCCGGCGTCTCCGCCATCGACGCCCGCAGCAGCAGCCCGACCGCGACCAGAACCGCCGCGCCCCAGAACGGGATCCGCCAGCCCCAGGAGCGGAACTGCGCGTCGGTGAGGGTCGCCGACAGCACGAGCATGACGCCGTTCGCGAGCAGGAACCCCACCGCGGGTCCGGTCTGCGGGAAACTCGCCCACAGCCCGCGCCTGCGCGCCGGCGCGTGTTCGGCCGCCAGCAGCACGGCCCCGCCCCATTCGCCGCCCAGGCCGAGGCCCTGGAGGAACCGCAGTGCGACGAGCAGCAGCGGCGCCGCGACGCCGATCTGCGCGTACGTCGGCAGCAGCCCGACCATGACCGTCGCCAGCCCGGTCATCAGCAGCGACGCGATCAGCACCGGGCGCCGCCCCATGCGGTCGCCGACGTGCCCGAACAGCATCGAGCCGAGCGGCCGCGCGACGAAGCCGACCGCATAGGTGGCGAACGCGGCGAGGGTCCCGGCGACGGCGGAGAACGACGGGAAGAAGACCGGCCCGAGGACGAGCGCGGCCGCCGTGCCGTAGACGAAGAAGTCGTAGAACTCGATCGCGGTCCCGGAGAACGACGCGACGGCGATCCGGGCCATGGACGGCGCGGCGGGCGAGGGCTCAGCGGGCGAAGGTGCGATTGCCGCTGTTTCGTGAGTATTTGTCGATTCAGTCACTCACGGAACAACGAGTCGGTCGGCGCGAGGTCACCCGGCGGCGCCCCCGCCCGTATCTGACCCCACGCCGACGCCGTCAGCGCCTCCACGTCCTCGCCCCGCCGTGCCCGCCGCACCGCCCAGTCGGGGGCGGTCAGCAGTCCGGCCGCCAGCCCCAGCAGCGACGGGATCGCCCGCCGCTCGGTGCGAGGCGACAGCAACTCCTCGGCGCTGTCCCGGTAGACGCCGCCCCGCACCGTCGCCTGCCACAGCTCACGCAGCACCGCCAGGCGCCCCTCGCCCGCGGCCGCGAGCAGCGCGGGCACGAACTGGTGGGTCATGACCGCCGGTCGGCCCCGCAGCGCCGCGGGCGGGGCCTGGCCCACCGAGACCCCGATCAGCGCCGCGACCAGGTCTGTCCCGGAGAGCACCGCGTTGGCCGGCTCCACGAGCCGCGGGTTCACGTCGATCCACATCGGCCCGTCCGCGGTCAGCACGCCGTCCATCGACAGCGCCCCGTGCCAGCCGACGTGCGCGCCCAGCAGCGTGATGTGCTCGCGGACGGACGGCATGTCCACGCTCTGCTTGGCCACCGCGCCACTGCGCCCGTCCGACCGCACGTGCCGGAACACGTGCGCGGCCACCAGCCGCCCGTTGTCGAACACCGCCTGCGCGCTGATCATCTGACCCTGCGCCGGATGCTGCACCAGCACCCGACCGCCGCCCGCGAACACCCCGTCCGCCTCGAGCCGGTCGGCCAGCGCGAGCAGTTCCTCGCGGCGCGCGATGCGGAACACCCCGTCACCGCGCGAGCCGACCGCCAGCTTGACGTACAGCGGCGGGTCCGCAACCTGCCGCAACGCCTCCGCCGACTTCACCACCGTCCCCTCGGGCTGCGGCAGCCCGATCTCGGTGAGCGTCACGGCCGCCGACACCTTGTCCTGCACGCGCTCCAGCGCCGCGAACCGCGGTACGGCCACACGCCCGGCCAGCGCGCCCGAGCCGGCGTCCGCCCGGGACAGCACGGCGACCTGGTCGCCCGCCGGTATCAGCACGTCGTGGCCGTCGACCCGGGCTATCTTCTCGGCCGCCTCCAGCCACTGCCACGGCGCCGACCCGAACGCCGGCACCGGGTGGACCCGACCGACCTCCGGAGGCAGCCGCAGCGGCGGCCGCCCCTCGGGCGCCAGCAGGTCGACCTCGTGCCCGGCACGGGCCAGCAGCAAGGCGACCTGACGCGATGTCACACCGAAACCGTCCGAGACCAGTACGCGCACGCCGACATAGTGGCACCGCGCACGGCCCGCCGTGCAGACCAGGTCCGGAATGTTCGACGACGGGCATCGCACGTGACCGGCTCGGTCGTGTGCGATGCTGGCGCCACGCCGATCGCGGCGGCTCCACCGAGCCGGTCGCGGCACGCACCCTGGGAGGAGGCACACGTCATGACGGACCGCATCAGGCAGGTCGCCGAGTTCGTCCGCGTGTTCTGCCTCGCCCTGCTTACCGCCGGCGCGTCCGTCGCCGGACTGGTCGGCCAAGACGCCGCCGCGCCGGGCCTGTTCGCCGCAGGCTTCGCGCTCGCGGCGCTGTTCGCGACGCTCGCCGTCATGCTGTCCGTGCGCCTCGCGGGCGACCATCTGCGCGGCGGACCGGAGCGCGTGCGCGCCCGTGTTCTGCGCGAACTCGCTTTGAAACTGGCGTTTCTGCCGCTGCGCGACCCCGACGGGCCGGGCCACACCAGGCCGCGCGCCCCGGGCGGCCGGGTCCCGACGGCCGCCTAGCCGCAGTCTTCCGGCACTCGCAACGCGCCGAGGCCCCGCCTTCGCGCACCCTGGTTCCGCCGACTCCGCGCGCCACGCCGCCGTCCGACGCGTCCACGTTCCTGACGCCCGGAGAGGCCTCCCATGCCCGCCATCACGCACGCCTTGATGCCCCCGACCGCCTCCGCCGCGACCGGCGGCCCCATCGACATCGCCGGAGCGATCGTCACCCACCTCGCGCACGCGGTCGCCCCGCTCTGCGGCAGCGGCTCGGTCGCCGCCGCCATCGTCCTGCTCACCATGTGCGTACGCGTCGCGCTCATCCCGCTCTCGTACGCACAGGCCCGCGCCGACCTCGCCCGCCGCGCCCTCGCGCCCCGCGTCCAGGAACTGCGCCGCCGCCACGACCGCCGCCGCGCCAAGGACCCGGCCCTCCTGCAACGCGAACTCGCCGAACTGCACCGCGAAGCAGGGGTCTCACCCTTCGCCGGGTGCCTGCCCGCACTCGCCCAGGCACCCGTCCTGTTCGTGCTGTACCGGCTGTTCACCAGCGACGGCGACCTGCTCGGCCACACCCTCGCCGGGGCACCGCTGTCCGCCCACCCCGTCGCGGCGCTGTCCGGCCCCGGCACGCTCGTCCTCGTCGCGGTCCTCCTGCTCACCGCGCTCGTCGCCTACGCCCACCACCGGCAGGCCGCCGCGAACGCCGCCGGGGCCGAGACCCCGTCCGACCCCACCGCCGCGACGGCCGCCAAAGCCGCCGTCTGGCTCCCGTTCGCGACCGTCGCCACGGTCGCCGTCGCCCCGCTCGCCGCGGGCCTGTACGTCGTCACCAGTTCCGCCTGGTCGGCCGCCGAACGCCCGCTGCTGCGGCGCCTCGTCGCGTGCCGTGCCGGGCGCGTCGTCGCGACCCCGTAGCGTTGGGGCCGACCGACGCACCGTGAACTGATGCGACCTGACGTGAGGAGTGAGGAACCAGCCTGTGGCCACCAACCGATACGGCGCCGCCTGTGCCACCTGCTCGACGTACGTCCAGCCGGGTGAAGGCGCGCTGACCCGGGTCGACGGCAAGTGGACGACGTACTGCCGTGACTGCGAGCCCAAACCCGCGGCGCCCGCCCGGGGCACGCACGAAGGCTGGCACCAGCGGCCGCTCGCCGCCTTCGACCTGGAGACCTCCGGCGTCGACGTCACCGCCGACTTCATCGTCAGCGCGGCGGTGTGCGACAGCTCGGGCGCGACCCGCACGTGGCTCGTCGACCCGGGGGACCGGGACATCCCGGCGGAGGCGACCGCCGTCCACGGCATCACCACCGCGCACGCACGCGCCCACGGCAGCCCCGCCGCCGAGTGCCTCGCGGAGATCGCCGACATCCTCGCCGGCCACCTCACGTCCGGCACCCCCGTCGCCGTCTACAACGCGGTGTTCGACCTGACGCTGCTGGACGCCGAACTGCGCAGGCACGGCCTGACCCCGCTCGCCGAACGCACGCCCGTGCTCGGCCCGATCGTCGACCCGCTGATCATCGACAAGCAGCTCGACCGCTTCCGCCGCGGCAAGCGCACCCTCGAGGCCACCAGCGCGTTCTACGGCGTCGCCGTCGACGGCGCGCACACCGCCGACGGCGACGCGCTCGCCTGCCTGCGCCTCGCCCAGGAGATCGGCGCCCGCTACCCGAAGGTCGCCGTGCTCGACCCGCACGCCCTGCACAACGAGCAGCGCGCGTGGGCCGCCGAACAGGCCGCCTCGTTCCAGGCGTACCTCGACCGCACCAAGCCCGGGCACGGCGAACGCATCGCCGGGGACTGGCCGATCGGGCCGATCGCGCCGCCCGCCCCCGCGCGTGTGCCGGTGCCCGCGCCCGCCGCCGCGCCGGCGCCCGAGGAGTACGACGTGCTCCGCGAGCCCGACGAGCCCGAGGAACCCGAGCCGAACGCGCGGTACGACGAGCCCGAGGACTACGCGGGCTACTACCCGTCCGACGCGCCCGGCCCCGGCGGACCCCGGTGAGCGCCGTCCTGCACGTCGTCGGCCCGGTGCTCACCGGGCCCGGCGACGACGACGTCCGCGACGAACTGTGGGTGCTGGACGGCCGGATCACCTTCGACCGGCCGCGCTACTCGGGCGCCGACGCCGTCACCCTGCGCGGCTGGGTGCTGCCCGGCCTCGTCGACGCGCACTGCCACGTCGGCCTCGACGCGCACGGCGCCGTCGACCACGACACCGCGGAACGCCAGGCGCTCACCGACCGCGACGCGGGCGCGCTGCTCCTGCGCGACGCGGGGTCCCCGAGCGACACCCGCTGGGTCGACGGCCGCGAGGACCTGCCCAAGCTCATCCGCGCCGGCCGCCATCTCGCCCGCCCGCGCCGGTACTTGCGTAACTATGCGCACGAGATCGAACCGGGCGACCTCACCGCCTACGTGCTCCAGGAGGCGCGGCGCGGCGACGGCTGGGTCAAGCTGGTCGGCGACTGGATCGACCGCGACAGCGGCGACCTCGCGCCCTGCTGGCCGTACGACGCGCTCAAAGAGGCCATCGACGCCGCGCACGCGGTCGGAGCGCGGGTCACCGCGCACTGCTTCTCCGAGGACTCGCTGCCGGACCTCGTGGCGGCCGGCATCGACTGCGTCGAACACGCGACCGGACTGACCGAGGACCTCGTCCTGCAGTTCGCGGCGCGGGGCATCGCGATCGTCCCGACGCTCGTCAACATCGACACGTTCCCCGCGATCGCCGACGGCGCCGAGGCCAAGTTCCCGAAGTACGCCTCCCACATGCGCGCCCTCCACGCGCGCCGGTACGCCAACGTGCGGGCCGCCTACGACGCGGGCATCCCGATCTACGTCGGCACCGACGCGGGAGGCTCGCTCGCCCACGGCCTGGTCGGCCACGAGGTCGCCGAACTCGTCCGCGCGGGGCTCCCGACGCGCGCCGCGCTCTCCGCGGCGACCTGGGCCGCACGCGAGTGGCTCGGACGCGACGGGCTCACCGAGGGCGCGCCGGCCGACTTCGTCGTGTACGAGACCGACCCGCGCGCCGACGTCGCCGTGCTGACCGCTCCGACGGTGATCGTGCTGCGGGGCAACATCGTCTCGGGGGCCGTGCTCTAGCCCCGACGGGCTTCGGCACACGCAGGATCAGCGCACCTGAAAGGACCGCACATGAGTGAGACACCCGTGGTGACCGACGTTCCCGACGCGAGCCGCTACGAAGCCCGCGTCGACGGCGAGGTCGCCGGAGTCGCCGAGTACATCCGCACCCCGGAGCTGATCGCCTTCGTCCACACCGAGGTCGACCCGAAGTTCGAAGGCCGCGGCATCGGCGGCGCCCTGGTCCGCACATCCCTCGACGCCGCCCGCGCCGACGGCCTGAAGGTCCTGCCGACCTGCCCGTTCTATGCGGGCTGGATCGGCAAGCACCCGGAGTACCAGGACCTGGTGTACGCATCGCAGAGCCACGTCACGGACTGACGCGGAGCCGACGGGCGACGTGCGGCCCCACGTCTGCACGTCGCCCGTCGTCGCCGATGTGTGCGGGGGCGGCGCTGTCGAAGTGAACTACGTTGCCAAGGGCGGGTGTTCGCCTGCTCCTGTCGCGGCGTCAGTCGAACAGCGACACGTGCCCGTCGGTCATGAGTTCGCCGGGTTCGCCCGCGAACGCGACCTGGCCGCGGCGGAGGACGTAGGCGACGTCGGCCCGCCGCAGGGCCTCGCCGGCGTACTGCTCGACCAGCACCACCGCCCGCTTCTCGGCGGCCAGTTGGGTGACCACCTCGTACAACTGCCCCACCACGCGCGGCGCGAGGCCCTGGCTGAGCTCGTCGAGGAGCAGGACGCGTGAAGGGCGCAGCAGGGCCCGGGAGACCGCCAGCATCTGCTGCTCGCCGCCCGACAGCGTGCCCGCGCGCTGCGCGAGGCGCTTCCGCAGCACGGGGAACGCGTCGAGCGCGGGCGTGATGTCGGTCGCGCCCCCGGCGAACACCGTCAGGTTGTCCCGCACCGACAGGCCGCCGAACACGCCCTTGCCGTCGGGGATCAACGCCAGTCCGTCGCGGGCCCGTTCCGCGGCCGTCCAGCGGGTGATGTCGCGGCCGTCCCACTCGATGCGGCCCGCCGTCGGCGTCAGCAGGCCCGCGAGCGTGCGCAGCAGCGTCGAGCGGCCCGCGCCGTTGCGGCCCAGCAGCGCGGTGACCGCGCCGTCGGGGAACGCCAGGTCCACGCCGTGCAGCGCCTCGACGGGGCCGTAGCTGACCCGTACGCCGTGCAGCGAGAGCGCCGTGGGCATCAGGCGCCCCCCTCGGGTCCGGCGGCCCCCACGGGGTCCAGGTACGCGCTCCGCGCCGCCGGGTCGTCCCGCACGGCCGCCGGAGGCCCGGACGCCACGACCTTGCCCGCAGCCATCACGTGCACGGTGTCGGCGACCCCGAAGACCAGCTCCATGTCGTGCTCCACCAGCAGCACCGCCAGCCCCTCGTCGGCGAGCCGCCTCAGCAGCACGCGCAGCCGCACGGTCTCGGCGTCGTCCAAGCCGCTCGCCGGCTCGTCGAGCAGCAGCACGGACGGGCGCGCGGCCAGCGCCCGGCCGAGCTCGACCAGCCGCAGCGTGCCGGTCGGCAGCCGCCCGGCCGGGACGTCCGCCAGGTCCGTCAGCCCGACCGCGTCCAGCGCCTCGTCGACGGCCCGGCGGGTCCGCCCGCGCGCGGGATCCGGCAGCCCGAGCAGGCGCGCGGTGGCGCTCGCCCCGCCCCGGTTCTCCGCGCCCACCCTCAGGTTGTCGGCCACCGTCAGGCTCGCGAACACCGAACCGACCTGGAACGTCCGGGCGATACCGAGCCGGGCGCGCCGGTGGTCCGCCATCCGGGTGATGTCGCGGGCGCCGAGCCGGATCCGGCCCTCGTCGGGGCGCTGCGCGCCGGCCAGGCAGTGGAACAGCGTGCTCTTGCCCGCGCCGTTCGGCCCGATCACGGCGGTGACCCGCCCGGGCGGGACGTCGAGGTCGACGACGTCCACCGCGCGCAGGCCGCCGAAGTGCCGCACCAGGCCGCGGGCCGTGAGCATGTCCTGTGCCTCGCTCATGAGACGCCTCCGGCCGGCGCGTCGGGCAGGCCCGCACCGTCACCCGTCGGAGCCTCGGCGGGCCGCCGGGAGCGGACGCGGGCCCGCACCGCCTCGCCGCGCGCCGTCAACCGCACGGGAGCACGCGGCGCGGACTCCGGCGGCCGTGAGTCCCACAACCGCCGCGCGGTCGCGAGCGCGCCGCCGGGCATCCGCGACAGCAGCACCGCCCCCGCGCCCACCACGATCACCGACATGCCCGGCCGCGTCCCGCTGTCCAGGCCGACGATCAGGGCCGCCGCCAGCACCGCGCCCGCCGCGCTGTCCACACCGAACACCACGACGGCCGCGAACCAGATCAGGCCCTGGATCGGGTCGAACACCTGCGCGTCGAAGGCCCGTCCGGCCATGCCGAGCAGCGCCCCGCCGAGCGCCGCGACACCCGCGCTCACCGCGAACACGAACACCTTCAGGTTCGGCACGTCGACCCCCGACGCCGCCGCGCCGCCCTCGCTGTCGCGCGTCGCCACCAGCATCCGGCCCAGCCGCCCCTGGTGCAGCCGCCGCACCAGCAGCAGGACCAGCCCCAGGCACAGCAACTCCAGTACGTAGAAAGCACGTTCGTCGTCGAACGGCCACGGATGGTCGAGCCTCAGCCCCGTCGTGAAGATCGGCTGCGCGAACACGAACCGGGACACCACCGCCGCCACCGCGAACGTCGTCAACGCCAGCGCCAGGCCCCGCCGTCGGATCGCCGGCCAGCCCGTCAGCAGCCCGAGCGGGATCACCAACAGGGCCGCCAGCGGCAGCGCCAGCAGCCCCGGCGTCTCCGGAAGACCGAAGAACTGCCCGCTCACCAGGGACGCCGCGATCAACGCGCCCAGACCCGCGAAACCGGCCTGGCCCAGCGACACCTGGCCCGCGTACCCCGTCACGATCACCAGCGACACGAACACGATCGCCAGCGCGGGGACCTGCTGCGCCGACTGCAGGTGCTCCGTCCCGAGCGCCAGCGGCGCGGCCAGCAGCAGCGGGTACGGCAGCCACCACAGCGCCGGCAGCCGCCCCCGCGCGCCCGGGTCGGTCCACGGCGACGTGCCGCGCGCCCCGACCTCGACCATGCGCGGCAGCAGCAGCAACGCCAGCAGCAGCACGACGACGAACAGGTTCGACTGCAACGCCTGCAGCAGGTTCTGCGCGCGACCGGTCAGCTGGACGCGGGTCAGCTCGCTCTGCCCGACCCCGATCGCGACCGCCACCAGGATCGCCACCGGCAGGCTCGTCAGCCGCGCGACGACCGCGACACCGATGATCTCCAGGACGAGCAGCGTGAGCCCGAACGGGTCGAGCCGCAGATGCGGCGCGAGCAGGATCCCGGTCAGCCCCGCGAGCATCGACCCGAACGCCCAGCCCACCGCCGCGACCCGGTCCGCCGGAACACCCGTCAGCTCGGCCAGCTCGCGCTGGTCCACGACCGCGCGCAGGTCGGCGCCGAACCGGGTGAACCGGGTGACGGCCGCGACCAGCAGCGCGACACCGACCACCACGCCCAGCTCGATCACCGCCGCCCGCGACACCGTCGCGTCGCCCCACAGGTCGATCGGGGGACCGCCGAACAGCGCCGGCGGATCCAGCCGCGACTCGGTGCCCCAGGTGAGGATCGCGACGCCGAGCAGCATCACCAGGACGCCGAGCGACGCCGCGAGCATCTCCGCGGGGCCCGCGCCACGCCGCCCCAGCCCCCGGAACACGAACCGCTCCAACAGCAGCCCGAACACCGGCGCGACCACCAGCACGTCGAACAACGCCGCCGGCACCACCGGCCAGTCCCACACCCGCACCTGCTGCCACAGCAGATACGCGATCACCATCGCCAACGCGCCGAACCCGAGGTTGAACACCCCCGTCGCCCGGTACGACGTGATCAGCCCGACCGCCGCCAACGCCGCGATCGCCCCGACACCCAGCCCGGCCAGCGCCAGGTCGACAGTCAGCACGACGCCGGACTACCGCGCCGCACCGGGCGGAGTAGGCCCGTCCGACGAGCCGGGAGCGGCCGAGCCCGGCTCGGAGCCCGGCGAGGTCGCCGCGCTGTCCGGGCCCGGCGCGGTCGGTGCGTCGGGCGCGGCAGGCGCGCCCGGTCCCTCCGGCGGCGTAGTCGGGACGCGGGGCGCGTACGTCGGCTGCGGCGGGGTGCCCTTGCCCGCGGGCCGTTCGCCCTCGGCGCCCGCGTCGTCCGGGTCGTCCGGATCGCACAAGGCGCAGGCCCTCAGGTCCTGTTCGGCGGCCTCGTCCCGGGTGACGGCGTGTACGCCCGCCTTGCCGTGGACCAGGTCGCAGTCGGCGCGGTGGTAGCGCGCGCCGCGGGGGAGGGCCACCCAGGGGCGGGCCGTGTCGGTGGCGACGGGCTCGTCGGCGAGGGCCGGGGCGTCGGGCACGGGTTCCACCAACAGGGCGTGCAACTCGGCCATCTGGGCGCGCAGCGCCGTGTCGGACGGCCCGTCGCCGTCCCGGCCGCGCAGCCGTGCGGCGATCAGCACGGCGCCCGCCACGATCAGCGCCGCGCCCGGCACCGTCGCGGAGGCCAGGTACGGGATCTGGCGCGCCTCGTACTTCTCGCCGGACACGCCGTACCAGCCGACCGCGCACAGGATCGCGCCGACGAGGGCCACCAACCAGCCGCCGTACACCCGGACGGCTGAACGTACGTCGCCGTTCCAGTGCGTCCGCTCCGAACCCTCCACCGGCCCGCCTCTACTGATTCGCCACCCGTCGCAGCCGGAATTCCGGATGCGCGCACCCGTTGCCTGGTCCAGGTTAGTTGTGGTCGAAACGGAACCGCGTCCTTTCGCGGTCCCCGTCCGTGTCCGATATCGCAGAGAACGATTCGATACCGACCGCGTGCCGACTGCATGTCGGCAACCCGGGCGGGATACAGGTGGGTCACGAGTCGCAACCGTGCGGCCCGGCCGGTATGTGACGCGCGGGTAAGTTGCCGTACGCTCCGACCTGACTTCTGTGATCTACGCCGGGAGACCCGGCGGGAACGGGTGGTGAAAGCACATGCGGAACATACGGACTCGTCGTATGGCGTGGGCGGTTCTGCCGGTCGCGGGCGTGCTGATGCTGGCAGGCTGCAGCGACGACAAGAAGGACGACAGCAAGAGCTCCTCGCCCTCCGCCTCGGCCCCCGCGGCGCAGAGCTCCGCGCCGAGCGCGCCGAGCTCGGCCCCCGCGCCGGCCTCGTCGGCTCCGGCCGCAGGCAACACCGCGACGTTCAACGCCGACCAGCAGGCCGCGGCCGCCACGGTCAACAAGATGTTCGACGGCAAGCAGTCGGTGGCCGACCGCAAGGCGCTCATCCAGAACGCCGACCAGATCGACCCGGTCATCCAGGCGCTGCTCACCAACCCGCTCATCGGCCAGGTGTCCACCACGGTCAAGGACGCCCAGCTGTCGGGTGACAAGGGCGCCGTCACCGTCGACATCTCCGCCGGCGGTGCGGTCGTCGCCCCGAGCGTCCCGGTCGAGGTCGTCAAGAAGGACGGCAAGTGGCTGGTCTCCGCCAAGATGATCTGCGGCCTCGCGTCGCAGTACGGCGGTGTCCCGGCCGCGTCGCTTCCGCCGGCCTGCGCCGGCTGATCCTGCCCGCCAGGCAGGTTTAGCCTGAGTACTGCCGGGCCGCGGGTGTGCGCACCTCCGCGCGCGCACCCGCGGCCCGTCCGCCAAACCCACCTCCGGGGGGAGACGCGATGCGCAGGACAGCAGCCAGGACCGCCACCGCCGCGGTAGCGCTGGCGCTGCTGCTGAGCGCGTGCGGATCCCGCGTCCCCGAACGGGACTTCGCCCCCACCGCGGCCCCGCCCGCGCCCGGGGCCGCCGCGTCCAACGCGAACACCGCGTCCGACGTGGGCGTCACGCCGAACGAGATCACCGTCGGCATGGTCGACACCGCCAGCGGACTGCTCGGCAAGGAGACCTTCTCCGGGCCGATGTACGGGGCCCAGGCGTTCTTCAAGGCGCTGAACGACAAGGGCGGCGTCAACGGCCGCAAGGTCAAGGTCGTCACGTGCGACGACCAGGGCTTCGGCCTGGAGAACCAGTCGTGCGTGCGCAAGCTGATCGACCAGGACAAGGTCTTCGCGTTCGCCGGCAACAGCATCTACAAGTACGACGGCGCGGGCTACGTGTCGTCGAAGGGCGTGCCCGACGTCGGCGGCATCCCGATCGGCAACGCCTACGACACCTACCAGCACCTGTACAGCCTCTACGGCTCGAGCGCGCCGCGTGACGGACAGGTCGGCTGGAACGGCACGCTCTTCCAGAACACCGGCATCTACCGGTACTTCAAGGAGAAGCTCGGCGCCCGCACCGCCGCCGTCGTCTCCTACAACCAGGCCGACTCGGCGCGTTACGCCGAGACCATCAAGGACGGCCTCAAGGCGGAGGGCTACACCGTCGTCGACAAGCAGGTCGACTTCGTGCTGTCCAACTTCGACGCGGCCGTCGTCGACATGAAGAACCGCGGCGTCGACATCGTCTTCGACGCGATCGACACACGCGGCAACGCCCAGCTGTGCAAGGCGATGGACGGCGCGGGGCTGCGCGTCCAGGCCAAGGTGTCGACGGTGCAGAACCAGACCGCGTCGGCCGGCACGGACTTCAAGGACTCGCCGAGCTGCCGCAACACCATCCAGGTGACGGGCACCAGCCGCAACTACGAGGACGTGTCGCACCCCGCCGTGCGCGAGTTCCGCGACGCGATGGCCAAGTACTTCCCCGACCGTGCCCCGCTGATGTCGCAATGGGCCCTGGAGGGTTGGGCGTCCGCGCAGTGGCTCACCGACGCCGTCGCCTCGTGCGGCGCGACGGTCACCCGGGCCTGCGTCGAGGCGTTCGTGAACCGGCCCGAGGGATACGACGGGCACGGCCTGCTGATCCCCGTGAACTTCAATCCGCAGACCGCCGAGGAGGCGGTCAAGCCCGCCAAGTGGTGTACGAACGTGGTCCGTTGGCAGGACAGCGCGAACGGCGGCAAGGGCGGCTGGGTCGACCAGGTGCCCGACATGAACACGAACTGCGCCGTCGTGCCGTCGCTGCCCTACAAGCCCTGACCGCGTAGGGCACCGCCGCCCGCGTTCCGGTGAACACGCGGGCGGCACACGGTGGTTACGGGTGCGCCTTGAGCCCCGGGCAGCCGTCCGTCTTGTACTTCGCCTGGTACTCGAAGTGCCACGACTCGTTCGTGTACATCTGGCACCAGCCGTACGGCGCGCCCTTGGTCTTCAGCCAGTTCTGCGCGGCGGCCGGGTCGACGTCGATCGCGAAGCCCTTCACGTGCGACGACTCGCCGGGCGGCAGCACGCGCATGCGCGCCGCCTCCTCGGAGCCCTTGTCGCGGACCTCCTTGTTCCACAGGTCCTGCTGGTGCTGGTACGAGCGCTTGCCGGAGTTCAGCGTCAGCGTGATGCCGTCGGCGGCCATCGCGGTCTTGACCTGGCCCCACGCGGTGCGCACGTCCGGGTTCAGCTTGCTCGGGTCCTTCGCGCCCGGGTCGTCGGTGATCCCGTCACCGTCGTCGTCCGTCTTCGACCCGGGCGACTTGCTGCCGGACGCCGAAGCCGAGGCCGACGCCGACTTCGACCCCGAGGGCGACGTCGACGGGCGCGTGCTGCTGGGCGCCGCCGCACTCGTGGTCGGGGCGGGGTCGGCGCTCGTCGCCGGCGGCTGCGCCGTCGGCACGGCCGGGGCCTGCGCCGTGGGCGAGGCGTCCGCCGCCGCGGAGTGGGAACCGTCGCCACCGGTCAGCGTCTTCGCGGCCACCACGCCCGCGCCGGCCAGCAGCACGGCACCGGTGACACCCCACACGACCAGCATGCGGCGCCGCCGACCGTGCGGGGCGTCGTCGTCACCGCCGCTTTCGAACGCCTGGGCCGGGGGCGCCCCGCCCGCGTCGCCGGGCAGGCCGGGACCGGAGGTCCCGCCGGCGAACGCGGGGGCCGAGGCGAAGGCGGCCGCGGAGGCCACGACCGTCGGCTCGGCGGACACGTCGAAGGCGACGGGCACCGGGGCGCCCGTGCCCACCGGACCGAAACCGGCCGGCGACGGCGCGGCACCCTGGCCGGCCGCCGGCGCCGCGGGGGAGACCGGGGCGAAGGGGTTCGCCGCCCGGTCGTCCGCGGCGGGGCCGAGACGCCGGGCGGGCGCCGCCGTACCGGGGGCCATCGCGTACGCGCCGAGGTCGAGGTCGGGCGCGCCGTCGCCGGGCTCCTGGGCCCGGCCCTGGGTGCGGCTCTGGTCCCACGCCGCCGCGGTTCCGCCGGTCGGCCACGCGCCCGCAGTGTCGGGGCCCGGCGCGGTGTCCACCGGGCCCGCGCCGGAGCCGGCCGCGAACGGCGCGTGCTGGAGCGGCACCACCCGCGTCTCCGCCAGGTCGACGGGTGCGTCGGGCGCACCGGGCGCGCGCCGCGCCGGCGGCTGCTGGATCGGCACCAGCCGCGTCTCGGCGTCGAACGCGGACGGTGCGACGGGTGCGCCGGCTGCGCCGGGCGGTGCCGGCTGCACCGGCACGACCTGCGTCGCCGCGTCGTAGGCGGGCTGCGCACCGGCCTCGGGCGGCTGACCGTCCGGCCCGTCCTGCGCCCTGCCGTCGTGGTGCTGCGGTATCTGATTCAACGTCGAATCCTCCCCGAGGATCATTACGTATGACGGACGTCGCGGTGCCCGGAACCGGTTCCGCCGCCGTATGGGAAAGACCACGCCCCCGCGCTGCAACCCGACACGCGGTGGCTACGTACCAGTAGCCGGACGCGGAGATCGCTCCGGCGCGACACGTGCGTACTCTGGGGGCGAAACACGGCAGGATCCGGCGCCTGACGCCGCCGGGGGTGAGGAGACCGCCACGATGACGACAGTCGAGCCCGCGGCGCGCACCGGCGCGCTCGTCGACGGCTTCGGCCGGGTGGCCACCGACCTGCGGGTGTCCCTCACCGACCGGTGCAACCTGCGGTGCACGTACTGCATGCCGGAAGAGGGGCTGGACTGGCTGCCCAAGCCCGACCTGCTCACCGACGAGGAGATCGTCCGGCTCGTCGACATCGCCGTCACCCGGCTCGGTGTCACCGAGGTCCGCTTCACCGGCGGCGAACCGCTGATGCGGCGCGGATTCGTCGGCATCGTCGAGCAGGTGGCCGCCCTCGAGCCGCGGCCCAAGCTGTCCGTCACCACGAACGGGCTCGGCCTGGTCAAGCTCGCGGCCCCGCTCAAGGCCGCCGGGCTCGACCGGGTCAACGTCTCGCTCGACACCCTCGACCCGGAGCGGTTCCGCACCCTGACCCGGCGCGACCGGCACCACGACGTCGTCGCGGGCATGGCCGCCGCGGCCGACGCCGGACTGACCCCCGTGAAGGTCAACGCCGTCCTGATGCGCGGCGTCAACGACGACGAGGCCCCGGCGCTGCTCGCGTGGTGCCTCGAGCGCGGCTACGAACTGCGCTTCATCGAGCAGATGCCGCTGGACGCCCAGCACGGCTGGAGCCGCGACAAGATGGTCACCGCCGAGGAGATCCTCCGCGACCTCGCCGCCGCCTTCCGCCTCGAACCCGAGGGCTCCGACGCCCGTGGCAGCGCCCCCGCCGAACGCTGGCTCGTCGACGGCGGCCCCGGCCGGGTCGGCGTCATCGGCACGGTCACCCGCCCGTTCTGCGGCGCCTGCGACCGCACGCGCCTCACCGCCGACGGCCAGATCCGCAACTGCCTCTTCGCCCGCGAGGAGTCCGACCTGCGCGCGGCCCTCCGCGGCGGCGCCGCGGACGAGGAGATCGCCGACCGCTGGCGTGCCGCGATGGCCACCAAGAAGGCCGGCGCGGGCATCGACGACCCGACCTTCCTCCAGCCGGTCCGCCCGATGTCCGCGATCGGCGGCTGACCGCCCGGAACGCGTGCGTGTCGGGCGGCTACTCGTCGCCCGCTTCCGCCTCGGCGTGCCGGGCCGCGGTCCACTCGTCGAAGGCGACCGTGTCCTTCAGGAATCCGCGCAGCGCCAGGAACTGGCCCAGATGCTCGCGGTGTTCGTCGCACGCGAGCCAGGTCTTGCGGCGGTCGGGCGTGTGCAGCTTCGGGTTGTTCCAGACCAGGACCCAACGGGCGTCGGCACGGCAGGCCTTGGCCGAGCAGATCGGGCGGGTCGGTTCTTCGGTGGGGAACATGCGCCCAGTATGGCAATCCGCCGACGAGTCCCCTCGGGCGGCGGGTCGCTGCGCTGCGTGATGACGGGAGACGATCACCGGCCGCCGGAGCCGGGGGCGTGCCGCGCGGCTACAGGGCCCGGACACGGGCGATGCCGGGCAGCCACGGGGGGAGCCGCCCGGCATCGCGTCGGTCGCTCCGACGGGGGATACGGAGCACGTTTTGAAGTATGGCACGTCCGCGCCCGACGTGAAGCCCCATCCGGCAACGCGTCTGGAGCTAATTTGTCCGGGCCGCGCGGTACCCTCACCGCGCCCTGCGCGCCGCGCGAACAACTTACTGACGGTTACCTTCTGGCGGCGCGTCAGATGTCGCCGACGCGGCCACCCCGGCACCGTCCGGCGCCGGTTCGACGACCTCGCCGGGGACGTCGCGCACGCGCGGCTCCGGCGCCTCGTCCGGCACGATCCACGCGTCCTCCGGGACGATCCGGATGTCGTGCCGTTCCGCGCTCGTCAGCACCGCCGCGGACGGCGGTTCGATGGCGCGGTGCTCCTGTGGCGGGACGACCTGCGAAGCCGGCGGGTCGCCCTGGTGGCGGCTCCGGCCGCCGTTCGCGACGACCACCGCGATGTACGGAAGCAGCACAGCGCCCGCCAGCATCGCCCACCGCAGCGGCCCGCTGAACACCACCGCGAGCAGGAAGCACACGGTGCGCACCGACATCGAGATGATGTACCGGCGCTGGCGTGCCCGGACGTCCTCGGACAGGCTCTTACGGGCACCGCTGATCTCGAACACCGGTGCCTTGGCGCCCCGCTCGCGATTGACCAGCACTCGTCCACCTGCCGCAGGCTCGCGCGGCCCGGCTCCGCTGCCGCACCGCCACTTCCACGGTACGCCGCGCGGAAGCGTGGAACGAGACCGGGTCCCGGCCGGCGGCGCGTCGTCCGCCGCCCGGGTCCTCCGTCCGGACGGGACTGTCAGGCCTGCCGCCGCAGATAGCCGGGCGGAACCACGGGGACCAGCCACACGCCGTTGTCGGAGACCCGGAACACGTGTCCGTCCTCGTGCATCCGGCCCGCGTCGACGAGGAGGACGACGGGCCGCCCGCGGCGCGCGCCGACCCTGCGCGCGGTGTCGACGTCGGGCGACAGGTGCACGTCGTGCCGGTCCATGGGCAGCAGGCCCTCGGTCATGATGGCGTCCACGACGCGGCCGATCGTCCCGTGGAACAGGACGTCCGGCGGGACGGCCGCGGCCAGCCCGAGCTCGACCTCGACGGTGTGGCCCTGGCTCGCGCGGATGCGGGCGCCGTCGTCCGACACCGCGAACCGCTTCTTGTCGTTGTGCTCGACCACGTGGTCGAGTTCCGCGCGGGTGACCGCGAAGCCCTGTGCGGCGCAGGCCGCCAGCAGCACCTCGATGTCGACCCAGCCCGCGGCGTCAAGGGTGATGCCGATCCGTTCCGGCTGGTGCCGGAGCGTCTTCGACAGGTATTTCGACACCTTGACCATGCGCTTTTCGTTCACATGCCTCCTTGATGGTGATGGATTGTCATTTTTTGTTGCCTTATGGGAAGGCGGGGGCGGGGCGGGGGGGGCCCCCCCCCCCCCCCCCCCCCCCCCCCCCCCCTCCCCCCCCGCCCCCCCCCCCCCCCGTGCCCCAACCGCCCCCC
>NZ_JASAOI010000013.1 GCF_029953285.1 Yinghuangia seranimata
TGTGGGTGTGTGGGGGGGGGGGGGGGGGGGGGGCCCGCCCCCCCCCCCCCCCCCCCCCCCCCCCCCCCCCGCTCCGCCCGCCCCGACTACGAGGCCTGGCTCACCGAGCTCATGTTGAAGTCCGGCACCCGCACCGCGGGCATCGCCGCGCGCGAGAAGTAGTCGCCCCACTCGCGCGGCAGGCACCGCTCGGTGCGGCCGGCCTCGGTGATCCTGCCCAGCACGTCGACCGGCGAGTCGTTGAACCGGAAGTTGTTCACCGCACCGGTGACCTCCCCGTTCTCGACGAGGTACACACCGTCCCGGGTGAGCCCGGTCAGCAGCAGCGTCTGCGGGTCCACCTCGCGGATGTACCACAGGCAGGTCAGCAGCAGCCCGCGCTCGGTCGAGGCGATCATCTCGGCGAGCGACCGGTCGTTGCCCTCGCCGCCGTTCTCCAGCACGAGGTTGTCGGTCTCCGGCGCCAGCGGCAGCCCGGTGAGGCCGGCCGTGAACCGGTTGCTCGGCAGCGCGCGCAGCACACCCTCGTCGATCCACGACGTCGGCGCGAGCGCGAGCCCGTTGTCGAACACCGACGAGCCGTCCCCGGACGCCATCGCCGTGGAGAACGGCGTGCACTCCAGGCCCGGGTACGCGGCGTCGCTGCGCAGCGTCAGCGGCAGCGCCGCCAGCTTCTCGCCGACCCGGGTCCCGCCGCCCGGCTTCGAGAACACCGTGCGGCCCTCGTGGGCGTCCCGCGAACCGGCCGACCAGTAGAGGTAGATCATCAGGTCGGCGACCGCCGTCGGGGGCAGCAGCGTCTCGTACCGCCCGGCCGGCAGGTCGATCTGCCGGCGCGCCCACTCCAGGCGCTGGGCGACGTCCGCCTCGGTCGCGGCGACGTCCACGTCGCGGAAGTCGCGCGTCGAGACGCCCGCCCACGCCGAGCGCGCCATGTCGGCGGACTTGGCGTTGAGCTCGAAGCTGCCGGTCGGCTGGTCGTGCCGGGCGCGCAGCCCGGCGGTGTTGCCGACGTACGTCGACACCACGTCGTGCCGGGCGAAGCCGTACAGCTTCCGGTCGGCCGCGCCGGCCCGCCCGAAGGCCTCGCCGAGCGCGGGCGCGAAGTCCGCGAACACGTCGATCGAGGTCCGCGCCGGGGCGTCCTCGAAGCCGGCCGCGAACGCGTCGCCCGACACCAGCGGGTTCGCGTCCTCCGCGGGGCCCGCGTCGCGCGCCGCCGCCTCGGCCGCGCGCACCAGGCCCTCCAGCTGGTCGACGGTGACGCCGCTGCGCGACACCACGCCCGACGCGGTGCCCTCGGCGCCGCCGACCGTGGCCACCACCGTGATCCGGCGGCCCTGCGTGAGCCCGTTGGTGGTGAGCGCGTTGCCCGCCCAACGGAGGTTGGCGCTGGAGGTCTCCTCCGCGATGACCACAAGGCCGTCCGCGCGGGACAGCGCGAGCGCGCGCTCGACCGTCTCGCCCGGGCCGGTCACCGTCGTCGTCTGTGTCATCGCCCGGCCTCCTGCACCGTGTTGAGAATGCGAACCCCGCGGAACAGCGCCGAGGGGCAGCCGTGCCCGACCGCCGCGACCTGCCCCGGCTGTGCCTTGCCGCAGTTGAACGCCCCGCCGAACACGTACGTCGACGGGCCGCCGACCGCCTCCATCGAGCCCCAGAAGTCGGTGGTGGTCGCCTGGTAGGCGAAGTCCTTCACCTGGCCGGCGAGCCGGCCGTTCTCGATCTTGTAGGCGCGCTGGCCGGTGAACTGGAAGTTGTAGCGCTGCATGTCGATCGACCACGACTTGTCGCCGACGATGTAGAGGCCGCGCTCGACCGCGCCGATCAGGTCCGCCGTGGAGCGGTCCTCGGCGGCCGGCTGGAGCGACACGTTCGCCATGCGCTGCACCGGGACGTGCGACGGCGAGTCCGCGAACGCGCAGCCGTTCGACCGGCCGAAGCCCTTCATCCGGGCCATGTTGCGGTCCAGCTGGTAGCCCGTCAGCACGCCGTCCCTGACCAGGTCCCACTGCTGGGTGGCGACGCCCTCGTCGTCGAAGCCGATCGTCGCCAGGCCGTGCTCGGCGGTGCGGTCGCCGGTCACGTGCATGATCTCGGAGCCGTACTTGAGCGTGTTCAGCTTGTCGAACGTCGCGAACGACGTGCCCGCGTACGCCGCCTCGTAGCCCAGCGCCCGGTCCAGCTCGGTCGCGTGCCCGATCGACTCGTGGATGGTCAGCCACAGGTTGCTCGGGTCGACCACCACGTCGTACGTGCCGGCCTCGACCGAGGGCGCCGCCAGCCGCTCGGCGAGCAGCGCCGGCAGTTCGGCCAGCTCCGCCTTCCAGTCCCACCCGGTGCCGGTCAGGTACTCCCAGCCGCGCCCGGTCGGCGGCGCCAGCGTGCGCATGGACTCGAACGCGCCCGACTCGCGGTCCACCGCGATCACGGTCAGCTGCGGGTGGATGCGCACCCGCTGCTGGGTGGTCGTCGTCCCCGCCGAGTCCGCATAGAACTTGTTCTCGTGCACGGCCATCAGGCCCGCGTCGACGTGGTCCACGCCGTCGGCCGCCAGCAGCTCGCGGCTCCACTGCGCGAGCAGCCCGACCCGTTCGGCCTCGGCGACGTCGAACGGGTTCACGTCGTACGCCGAGACCCACACCGCGTCCGCGTACACCGGCTCGGGCGCCAGCTCCACCCGGTCGCCCAGGCCGGACGCCGCCGCGATCGACGCGGAGACCCGCGCGACCGCGACCGCCTCCTCGGCGACCCGCGCCGCCGCGTCCACGGTCAGGTCCACGCCGGCCGCGAAGCCCCACGCGCCGTCGTGTACGACGCGCACCGCGAACCCGACGTCCGTGGTGTCCAGCGACGACTGGGTGTTGCCGTCCCGCAGCCTCAGGGACGCGTCACGGATCCGCTCCAGCCGGAAGTCCGCGTGCTCGGCACCGAGTTCGGCGGCACGCCCGAGCGCGGCGTCGGCCATCGCACGCAGTGGGTACGCCAGGAACTCCGGATCGATGGGATGCGGCACTGGGGTTCTCACCTGTCCTTCATGTCGCGGTGATGTCGCAGTGAGGTCGCGGTGTCCTCGCGGTTCGCGCTTACATCCGGGCACACACGGTTCGCAGTCAACCACGCGCGGCCCACGGGCCGGTCCTGCTTTTCCGGCGCGTCGCGCGCCCGCGGGCAGGCCTGTCCGACTACTCCTCCGACTCCCGGAGCGGTTGGCGAGTTCCCACACGCGTGCGCGGATCTTCTTGTGGGGAGCGATTCCTTCCCGCAGTCACCGGACCGATACGGTTAGGCGCACCTCACACGATCCCGGGTAATAAGGAGTGATCCGTTGAGCCGGTCGGTTCTCGTCACCGGAGGAAACCGCGGCATCGGCCTCGCCATCGCGCGCGCGTTCGCCGCCGAAGGCGACAAGGTCGCGGTCACCTCCCGGTCCGGAGAGGCCCCCGAGGGGCTGTTCGGCGTCCGCTGCGACATCACGGACCCCGAGCAGGTCGAGCAGGCGTTCAAGGAGGTCGAGGCCCACCAGGGCCCGGTCGAGGTGCTCATCGCCAACGCCGGCATCACCCGGGACACCCTCCTCCTGCGCATGAGCGAGGCCGACTTCACCGAGGTCGTCGACACGAACCTCACCGGCACGTTCCGGGTCGTGAAGCGCGCCAGCAAGGGCATGCTGCGGGCCCGCAAGGGACGCATCGTGCTCATCTCGTCGGTCGTCGGGCTGCTCGGCTCCGCCGGCCAGGCGAACTACGCCGCCTCCAAGGCCGGCCTGGTGGGCTTCGCCCGCTCGCTGGCCCGCGAGCTCGGCTCCCGCAACATCACCACCAACGTGGTCGCGCCCGGCTTCGTCGACACCGCGATGACCGAGGTCCTCGGCGAGGACCGCAAGGCCGAGATCCTGGCCCAGGTACCCCTGGGCCGCTACGCGAGCACCGACGAGGTCGCGGGCGTCGTCCGCTTCCTCTGCTCGGACGCCGCGTCGTACATCACCGGAGCCGTCATCCCTGTGGACGGCGGACTTGGAATGGGGCACTGACGCATGGGTGACCTTCTGGTCGGCAAGCGCATTCTCGTCACCGGCGTTCTGACCGACGCCTCGATCGCCTTCCACGTCGCGCGCCTCGCGCAGGAGGAGGGCGCCGAGGTCGTGCTCACCGGCTTCGGCCGGCTCTCGCTCGTCAACCGCATCGCGGGCCGGCTGCCCAAGCCCGCCCCGGTCATCGAGCTGGACGTCACCAACCAGGAGCACCTCGACGCGCTCGCCGACAACGTGCGCCAGCACGTCGACGGCATCGACGGCGTCGTGCACTCCATCGCGTTCGGTCCGCAGGACGCGCTCGGCGGCAACTTCCTCAACACCACGTACGAGGACGTCTCCACCGCCGTGCAGGTCTCCGCCTTCTCGCTGAAGTCGCTGACCATGGCCGCGCTGCCGCTCAAGCCCGAGGACGGCTCGCTCTCCGTCGTCGGCCTCGACTTCGACGCGCAGGTCGCGTGGCCCGGCTACGACTGGATGGGCGTCGCGAAGGCCGGCCTGGAGGCCACCTCGCGCTACCTCGCCAAGTACCTCGGCGAGCAGAACGTGCGCGTCAACCTCGTATCGGCCGGCCCCGTCAAGACCATGGCCGCCCGCTCGATCCCCGGCTTCGACCAGTTCGAGGGCGTGTGGAACGAGAAGGCCCCGCTCGGCTGGGACCTCAACGACCCGGAGCCGGCCGCCCGCGGCGTCGTCGGCCTGCTGTCCGACTGGTTCCCCAAGACCACCGGCGAGGTCGTGCACGTCGACGGCGGCCTGCACGCCATGGGCGCCTGACCGAGGCACCGCTGTACTCCGCCCGCGAGGGCCGGCTCCCACCCGGGAACCGGCCCTCGCGGCGTTCCCACCCCCGGCGTCTGCGAGACTCGACGTCATGTCCGCAGATCCCACGCCGCAGCCCCAGACCGGCCGGACCGAGACCGCGAAGGAGCGCTACGCCCGCGCGGTCGCCGCCCGCAAGGCCCGCGAGGACCAGGCGCGCGCCGCCGACCACGACGCCGCCCGCGCCCGGGCCGCCGCCGAGGCCGCCGACCACGCCGCCCAGGGCGAGGACCAGGGCTGGACGCCGGTCCTCGCGCCGCCGGACCCGGACAAGCCGGCCAGCCGCGCCATGCTCGCCATCCTCGGCGCCATGCTGCTCATCACCGGCGCCATCGCCCTGCTCGCCACCCTGGTCAGCTGACCGCCGCCGCACCGCGGCATCCCTAGGGGGTAGGGCTAGCCCCACCAGCCGACCGGGCGCCCGCACCCCGTCGGACACGGCAGTTCGCCGGATGGGGCCCGACCACCGCTCGCCCGTAGCGTCGTAGCGACACCAAGGGACCACCGACTCGGGGCGGTTCCTGCGCGTACGCACACGCGACAAGGAGAGCAGACCCATGGCTAGCAGGCGCAATCTCGCCGCATCAATGGGCGGTTGGAGTGCACGGCACCGCAAGACGGCGGTCTTCGCCTGGCTGGCGTTCGTCGTCCTCGCCGTCGTCATCGGCGGCATGGTGGGCTCGAAGGAACTGTCCGAAGGGGAGAACACGCCCGGCGAGGCTGGGCGCGCCGAGCGGATCATCGAGGACGCCGGCGTCGAGTACCCGGCGAGCGAGATGGTCCTCATCAGCAGCACGACCCTCAAGGCCGACGACCCGGCCTTCCACGCCGCCGTCGACGACACCGTCGCCCGGATCACCGCGGCCAAGGACAAGAGCGGCGCGGTCGCCATGAACGTCCGCGGCCCGTACGGCCCCGGCGGCGCGATCTCCCAGGACCGCGGCTCGGTCCTCGTCCAGTTCGACATGGCGGGCAAGCACGACGACGCCACGGACCACATCGACCCCGTCATCGACGCGGTCAAGCAGGTCAAGGCCGCCCACCCGCAGCTCACCTTCGACGAACTCGGCGACGCCACTTCGGAGAAGTGGTTCAAAGAGACCATGGGCAACGACTTCAAGACGGCCGAGTGGACCGCCGTGCCGCTCGCCCTCGGAATCCTGCTCATCGCGTTCGGCGCCGTCGTCGCGGCCCTGCTGCCCGTCGCGCTCGCCATGACCGCGTTCATCGCGGCCGGCGGCCTGCTCGCCCTCGGCACCCGGCTCCTCCCGACCACCGACAGCACCATGTCCGTCATGCTGCTCATCGGCCTCGCGGTCGGCGTCGACTACTGCCTCTTCTACATCCGCCGTGAGCGGGAGGAGCGCGCGAAGGGCCGCTCCCCGGAGCGCGCCCTGGAGATCGCCGCCGCCACGTCCGGCCGCTCGGTCCTGGTCTCCGGCATCACCGTCATGGTCGCCATGGCCGGCATGATGTTCTCCGGCCTCGCCCAGTTCCAGTCCATGGCGTTCGGCACCATCCTGGTCGTCCTGACCGCCATGATCGGCTCGGTCACCGTGCTGCCGGCGCTGCTGTCGATGCTCCACGACAAGGTCGACGCGGGGAAGATCCCCGGCCTCGGCCGCATGCGCCGCCCGTCGCCCGAAGGCGGCCGCTTCTGGGGCGCGATCCTGCGCACCGTGCTGCGCCGCCCGGTCGTCTGGGCCGTCGCCTCGGCCGGCCTCCTGGTCGCGCTCGCCCTCCCCGCGCTCGACATGAAGCTGTCGCTGCTGCCCCTGGACAAGGAACTGCCCAAGGACAGCGCGATCGTGCAGACCTACACGAAGATCGACCAGAAGTTCCCCGGCGGCCCCGCACCCGCGGACGTCGTCATCAAGACCCGCGACATCAACGCCGCCGACTTCAAGGCCGCCCTGGAGGCGTTCAAGAAGCAGGCCGTCGCGAGCGGCGTCTCCACCGACCAGATCGAGACGCGCACCTTCCCCGGCAAGACCGACGTCATGACCGTCGAGGTCCCCTTCAAGGACCCCGACCACCAGGTGGCGGCGCTGCACACCCTCCGCGACACGGTGATCCCCGACACCCTCGGCAAGGTCAAGGGCCTCGACGCGCCCGTCTCCGGCCGGGTAGCCGAAACCGAGGACTTCAACCACCAGCTCGACAAGACCACGCCCATCGCGTTCGGGTTCGTGCTCCTGTTCGCCTTCCTGCTGATGCTCGTCTCGTTCCGCTCGCTCACCATCGCGCTCACCGCGATCGTGCTCAACCTGCTGTCGGTCGGCGCCGCGTACGGCGTCCTCGGCCTGGTCTTCCAGCACGGCTACGGCGACAACCTGGTCGGCACCGACGCGCCGGGCGCGATCACCTCGTGGCTGCCGCTGTTCCTCTTCGTGGTCCTGTTCGGCCTGTCGATGGACTACCACGTCTTCGTCGTCAGCCGGATCCGCGAGGCCTACGACAAGGGCATGGACACCAAGAGCGCCGTCGCCCACGGCGTGCGCAGCACCGCGGGCGTCGTCACCAGCGCGGCGGTCATCATGGTCGCGGTGTTCGCGGTCTTCGGCACCCTGTCCATGCAGCAGATGAAGCAGATGGGCGTCGGCCTCGCGGTCGCGGTCCTGCTCGACGCCACCATCATCCGAGCCGTCCTGCTCCCCGCCGTCATGGGCCTGCTCGGTGAGCGCAACTGGTACCTGCCGAAGTGGCTCGGCTGGCTGCCGCAGCTCGACCACGGCGCCGACGACGCCGCGCCCCCGGCCCCGGTCCGCGAGCCGGTCCTGGCCGGCGGCCGGCACGCCGCCCCGTACGCCGGGTACGAGGACGTCTCCGGCTCGACGCGCCTGCCCCGTCCGCCGGTCGGCTGAACCCGGCCACCGCACCGGACCGCACAGCGCCGCACAACACCGCCCCGAGTACGCGGGTCCCGGCCGTCATGGCCGGGACCCGCCGCGCGTTATGCGGGAATTCTGAGAGGCTGGATCCCATGGCATCGCACCGACAGCGCACCCTCGTCGTGGTCAGACACGCCAAGGCGGACTGGCCCGACGTTCCCGACCACGAGCGCCCCCTGGCCGACAGCGGGCGCCACGACGCCCCCGAGATCGGCAACTGGCTCGTCAACCGCCGTGTCCATCCCGACCACGTCGTGTGCTCGACCGCCGCGCGCACCCGTGAGACGTGGAAGCTCATGGGCAAGGTCTTCGACCCGAAGCCGCACACCGTCTACGACGACCGGCTCTACGAGGCGACCGCGCAGTCCCTGCTCTATGTAGCCCAGGAGACCGCCGACGATGTCGACACCCTGGTGATGATCGGCCACAACCCCGGCGTCGCGACCCTCGTGTCCGTCCTCGCCGGAAGCGCCGACGGCGACGCCCTGGAGCGCGCCCGCGAGAAGTACGCCACCTCGGGTGTGGCCCTGCTGCGCTTCGAGGGCGCGTGGGGCGACCTCAACGAAAAGGCCGCGCACCTGGCGGCGTTCGCGACGCCGCGCGCCTAGGCGCATACGCGGTCCGCAGCCCGCACCCCCGTGGGCCGTGACCGCGGGCCGTCACACCCGAGCGCCCCGCGACACCACGTGTCGCGGGGCCTCGCCGTACCCGGTGCCGCGTCCGCCCCACCCGGCGCCCCGTCGGGCGGCTGCGGCGCGCGGCACCGGAGTCACTTGTCAGGCGACCAGTTCTCCATCGTGGGCATCGTGAAAGGCACGTCCCACGGGTTCGGGCAGCTGTCGCGGTTCTGGGCGACGTGGCACGACAGCGCCGACGTCTCCGCCGTCCAGGCTCCCGGGCCGTCGACCCTGCCGCCGTCCGCGCGCACGAGGGTGGTGGCCGCCTTGCCCGGCATGATCGGCTTCGTCGCGACCATGGTCGCGAACCCGTCGGTGTCCGTCACACCCTGCGCGACGACCTCGCCCGTCGACGTGTCCCGCAGCTCGACCCGCGTCGCCGGGGTGGCGAACACCGCCCAGTTCCTGCTGCCCAGTTCGGACAGGAGCCAGGGCCCCTGCCGGTGCTCGGCAGGCCAGACGCCGCCGCCGCGCCTCCCCGGGACGGCGAACTCCTGGATCGTCTCCGTCCCGCGCGTGAAAGCCAGCACGACGCCGTTGCCTCCGGTCGGCATGCCGCCGCTCCACAACAGCCTCACGTCCAGGCCCGCGACACCGCCGAACTTGTCGTAGGCGCACACCACCTCGTAGACCAACTGGCGGTCGGCGCTCGACGCCGCCCCGTCGGGGGACTGCCGGAACGCCTCGTCGTAGGCGTCGGCGGCGGCATCCGCCTTGGCCTTGGCCTCCCCCTTGAGGAGCGTGACCTCCGTGCCCGCGATCTCCTGCCTGCCGCACTGCTCGGTCACCTTGTACGGCTCGGCGTCGTCGAACCCCGCGGCCACCCCCGACCGCTCGCCCGCCGCGTAGCCCGCCCACGCGGTGCCGCCGGCCAGTGCCAGCACGGCGGCCGCGGCCGCCACCGCGACCCGGGCCCGCTGGGCGCGGCGGGCCCGCACCGAGCGGAACCGGGCGTACGGCGTCGCCGACGGTGTGACCGCGTCGGCCCGGGCGTGCATCGTGGCGACCATTTCGGCCACCAGCCGGTCTTCGCCGGGCACTTCGTCGTGCGTGTCAGGCATGGGCGGACTCCTCACGGGGGCGCGGGCGCGGGCCGGCCGCGCGCTTCTCCGGGGCCAGCGCGGCGCGCAACTGCGCGAGGCCGCGGGCGTGTTGGCTCTTCACGGTGCCGAGCGGCCGGTCCAGCAGGCGGGCCACCTCGGTCTCGGGCAGGTCCTCGTAGTAGCGCAGCACCAGCACGGCGCGTACCGCCGGCTTGAGGGTGCCGAGTGCCTTCCACATGTCGGCGTGCAGCTCGACCGGGGCGTGCGCGTCGCGCGCGGCGTTGTCCGGGACCTGCGCCCACGTCTGCTCGCGCGAGGCCGCCCGGCGCCACCACGAGCTGTTGAGGTTCACCACGACCCGGCGGGTGTACGCCTCGGCGCCCATCGACCGGTCGATCCGCTCCCACCGGCGGTGCACCCGCATCAGCGCGGTCTGCACCAGGTCCTCGGCGCGGTGGTGGTCACCGGTGAGCAGATACGCGGTGCGCAGCAGTCGGGGCCACGCGCCCTCGACGAACTCCTTGAAGTCTTCCTCGGGATCCATCACTCCCCGTTCCACGGAACCGGACCTCTGTCACGGCTATTAGTCCGTGGCCGGGGCGAAAGGTTCCGTCGGAACGGGGAGCGGTCCGCGTACGGGCGGATCAGTGCTCGGCGTCGGCGTCGCCCAGGTCGTCGTCGGCGGCGTCGGCCGCCTCGACCTCCTCGCGGGTGAGGCCGAGCAGGAACAGCACGGTGTCCAGGAACGGGAAGTTCACGGCGGTGTCCGCCGCTTCGCGGACCACCGGCTTGGCGTTGAACGCCACGCCCAGGCCGGCCGCGTTCAGCATGTCCAGGTCGTTCGCGCCGTCGCCGATCGCGACGGTCGCGGACAACGGCACGCCCGCGTCCGCGGCGAACCGCGCCAGCATCCGGGCCTTGCCGGGCCGGTCGACGATCTCGCCGACGACCTTGCCGGTCAGCTTGCCGTCGACCACCTCGAGCGTGTTCGCCGCCGAGTAGTCCAGTCCGAGCCGCTCCACCAGCACGTCGGTGACCTGCGTGAAGCCGCCCGACACGATGCCGACCTGGTAGCCGAGCCGCTTGAGGGTGCGCACCAGGGTGCGCGCGCCGGGGGTGAGCTCGACGCGCTCGCGGACGGCGTCGATCGCGGACGCGTCCAGGCCGGCCAGCAGTGCGACGCGGGCTTCCAACGACTCGGCGAAGTCCAGCTCGCCGCGCATCGCCGCGGCGGTGACCTCGGCGACCTCGTCCAGACAGCCGGCGTACTCGGCGAGCAGTTCGATGACCTCGCCCTGGATGAGCGTCGAGTCGACGTCCATCACCACGAGGCGCTTGGCGCGCCGCAGCAGGCCCGAAGGCTGCACCGCGACGTCGACCCGCCGCGCGGCCGCCTCGCCGGCCAGCTCGCCGCGCAGCTTGTCCGTCTCGACGCCGGAGACCTGCAGCTCGATCGCGGTCACCGGGTACTTCGCGAGCCGGAAGATCCGGTCGATGTTCGCGCCGGTCGCCGCGATCCGGCCCGCTATGGCGGCGATCGCCGAGGCGGTGAGCGGGTGGCCCAGCACCGTGACGTGCGAGCGGCCCTCGCCGCGCGGACGGTTGTCGCCGCTGCCGGAGATGATCTCGATGTCGAGGCGCTCGCCCTCGGCCCAGCGGTGCAGCTCTGCGCGCAGCGGCCCGTCGACCGCGGGAGCCGGCACCAGGACGCACAGCGTCAGGCGGCCCCGCGTGACGGTCTGCTCGATGTCGACCACGTCGAGTCCGTGCCCGGCCAGCGTCTCGAAGAGCGACGAGGTGATCCCGGGGTGGTCCTTCCCGAAGATCTTGACCAGGAGAGTGCGGGGCGCGGCGTCCATGATTGATCACGGTACCCGGCGCCGCGACGACGGCGTCGCGCGGTTCCGCTGGGTGGACACGATCACGACCGCGCGGGTCCGCGGGACGGTTCCCGCACGTCACACGTTCAGCGTTGCCCCGGTGGTGGGCCAGGCGGGGGAGGCGGCGGGTAGCCGCCCGGCTGCCCGCCAGGCGGCTGGGCGCCGGGGCCCGAGGGTCTGCGCGGGGTGAAGCCTCCGGGGCCGCCTGCGTAGCCCCCAGGGCCGCCGGGGGCGGGACCGGGCGCGGGGCCGGGGGCGGTTCCCGGCGCGGGAGCGCGTCCCGGGCCGGGCGCGGGGGCGGCGCCGTAGCCGCCTGCGGGCTTCGGACGGGGGACCGCGCGCTGGCGCGCGGCCGGGGCCGGGTTGCGGCTCGCGCGCACCGCTCGGATCCACGCGGCCATCGCGCCGCCGAGCAGGCCCGCGCAGGCGCCCCACAGTGCGCCGAGGCCCGCCGTCATGGCGTAGTCGGGGTGCAGGTTCACCTGACCGCCGGGCTGCACGCTGTCGCCCAGCACGTCGACGTTCGCCTTCAGCTGGATCTGCGCTATGGCCGCCGCACACACCGCCGTCACCGCGAACGCCACGGCGAACCGCCACGCGTGTTGGTACAGCTTCACCTGCGCGGGGGAGCGCAGCGCCATCACGGTGCCGCCGAACAGCAGCAGGATCCCGGACACGACCGGGATCCACCACGCGCGGCTGTCCAGCTCGGCCAGCCGGTTGATCGTGATCGGCAGGCCCTTGCTGCCCGACTCGTTGAGCAGCTTGCCCAGCGGTCCGGGCAGACCGAAGCTGAACGCGCCGCCGCCGCTGGACTTCCACTCGACGCCCATGCCAAGCGTCAACAACAGCCACATGACGTTCGGGATCGCCAGCAGCATGCCGCCGATCATCCGCTTGGGCCCCGGTGCCGCGGCGGCCACGAACGGCGCGCCGATGATCGCGAGCAGCACGGCGCCCAGGAACACCGCCATCACGCCCGCCACCGGCGGCCGCACGACGTCGCGGTAGCGCAGCCACAGCCGCGGCAGCGGGCCGCGCGCGGACACCGCCAGCGCCAGCACGAGCGTCAGCACCATCCACAGCAGCCCGAAGCCGAGCGTGGTCGGTGTGTCGGTGGTGAACTTCGCCGTCGCGCCGAGGCTGAAGATGCCCATCAGCTCGTCGGCCTTCACCTTCGGGACGACGTCCCCGATCGGCAGGTTGTGGGTGCCGAGCACCGCGCACGCGCCCAGCGCGGCCACGGTGAACACCGCGATCCGGGCCACGTGCGCGAGCAGTTCGTTCACCCCGATGACCAGCCGGTAGCGCAGCGGCCGCAGGAACAGCCAGCCCAGCACCAGCGCGCCGACCAGTCCGACGCCGAGCATGATCACGTCGACGTGGCCGCTGCCCTCCGCGACGGACAGGTCGTCGATCGGGATCAGGCCCCCGAGCGGGTTGTCGCCGGTCTGCAGGTTCTCGGCGCCCTTGAGCTCGACCTTCCCGCCGACCGCCAGCGCGATCGTCGCGGCGACCAGCGGTGGCATCGACCCGCCGCCCAGGTCGCCCGCGCCCAGCAGCCACAGGGCGAGCCACGCCGTGGCCGCCATCGCCGCGAACGACGCGAAGACCGCCACGAACGCGTGGAGCCACGCCTCCAGCCCGCCGAACAACCGCACCGCGGGCGCGGCGGGGGGCCGGGCGTTGCGCGGCGGCCCCTGGGGCCCCTGCGGGCCCCGTGGTCCGGGCCCGCCGTGCGGGCCGCGGCCGGCGCCGGGGCCGGGCCCCGGTCCGGGGGGCTGCGGTGGGTTGTTCCAGGACACGCCCGCTCCCTGCGACTGAGGTGACGAGGGCGCAGTACGGCGAGGTATCCAGCCCCCCATTCGGACATGAATGACTATCGGACCCGGCGTGACGCACGTCAACGGGATCGCTGAGACGGGTGAACGCCTGTTACACGGCCGTTCGGACGGGTTTCCCACACCCGTCCGTGTCGCCGCCGACACACCGGGGCCGCAGCCAACGGGTTTGGCGCACGCCGAAATTCCGGTTGCCCGTAACGCCCCGCCCGCCCGGATCACGACGGTCTGCGCACACCCCGCGTGACCAGGCCGCACGCATTTGTCCTCAGCCGTCCGGCGCACGGAGCACACCGGCCCCGGGCTCGTACACCGATCCGAGTGGAAGCCTGGGCGAACAGGTGCCACACAGGCCCGATGGTCCCTAAACTCGCTGGACATGGGGGGCAGGTATGCATCCGAAGACCCGGCCGTGCCGAGACTGACGGCGGGCACCGACGCCGGGCAATCCGTCGTGCTCGATCCCGGGCACGACTACATCGTGGGCCGTGACCCGCAGTCGTGCGACGTCGTCGTCGACGACCGCCGGGTGTCGCGCCGCCATGCCGTCCTGCGCGTGGCCGCCGACGGCTGGGAGCTCGTCGACACCGGAAGTGTGAACGGCACGTACGTGCGCGGCCAGCGCGTGACCCGGATCGTCGTGGGAGGCGGATGCGAAGTCCGCCTGGGGGACCCCGACGACGGCGGACGCCTCACGCTGAGCCCGGTCGCCGAGGCCACCGAGCTGGTGCCGGCCCGCGACCGCCAGGCGTACCCGCCGCAGCCGTACGAGGACCGGCCGGACAACAGGCCGCAGGGCCCGTCGGGCGTGCCGCAGCCGCCGTCCGGCGGTCAGGGCGTCGGCTCGGGCGCGCCCGGACCCGGACCCGGCAGCGGCGGCCCGGGAACGCCTGCGGGCGGCCGCGCAGGCGGCGCGCTGTGGGAGAACATGGCGCCCGGCCCGTTCGCCGACCGCCGGCCGAGCGTCGACCGGCGGCCCAGCCAGGTCATCCGCATCCCGGTCCGGACGCTGCGCATCGGCCGCGCGCTCGACAACGACCTGGTCCTCACCGACCTGATGGTGTCGCGGCACCACGCCGAGCTGCGCACCACGCCCGGCGGCCAGCACGAGATCGCCGACCTCGGCAGCCACAACGGCACGTACGTCAACGGTGTGCCCGTCGAGCGGCAGGTCCTCGGCGCGAACGACATCGTCGGCATCGGGCACGCGACGTTCCGCCTCGACGGCAACGAACTGCGCGAGTTCATCGACACCGGCGAGGTCTCGCTCCACATCCAGAACCTGGAAGTGAAGGCCGGCGACAAGACGCTGCTGCACGAGGTGTCGTTCCCGGTCGGCGAGCGCACGCTGCTCGCCGTCGTCGGTACCTCGGGCGCCGGCAAGTCCACGCTGCTCAAGGCGCTCACCGGGTCGCTCCCGGTCAGCAGCGGCAACGTGCTGTACGACGGCCGCGACATGTTCGCCCAGTTCGCCGAACTGCGGCAGCGCATCGGCCTCGTCCCGCAGGACGACATCCTGCACAAGCAGCTCACCGTGCGGCAGGCACTGCGCTACGCGGCCCGGCTCCGGTTCCCCGAGGACACCGAGAAGGCCGAGCGCGCCCGCCGCGTCGAGGAGGTCATCGCCGACCTCGGCCTGACCGAGCGCGCCGAACTGCCCATCCACAAGCTGTCCGGCGGCCAGCGCAAGCGCGTCAGCGTCGCGGTCGAGCTGCTCACCAAGCCGTCCCTCCTGTATCTGGACGAGCCCACCTCAGGCCTGGACGTCGGCTCCGCCGGCGACCTGATGGACAACCTGCGCAACCTCGCCGACGACGGCCGCACCGTCATCACCGTGCTGCACGACCTCGACAGCGCCGAGGTGTGCGACCGCCTGCTGGTGCTGGTCACCGGCGGCTACGTCGCCTACTACGGGCCGCCCGGCGAGGCGCTGGCGTACTTCGGCAAGGAGAACTGGCGCGCCGCGTTCCAGATGCTCAACAACGAGCGCGGCAAGGTGCTCGCCGAGCGGTTCCGTGCGTCCGAGCCGCACGCCCGCTACGTCGACACCGGCACGACCCCGGCCGCGACCGCGCAGCCGCAGGCCGACCGCCCGCAGGTCAAGCCGCCGAAGCCGCAGAGCTGGGGCTCGCAGCTGGCCACGCTGTCGCGCCGCTACCTCTCGGTCATCGCGTCCGACCGCAAGTACCTCATGCTGCTGCTGGCCGCCCCGGTCTTCCTGGGCGCGCTGTGCCGGGCCATCCCCGGCAAGCTGGTCACCGACCAGGCGGGCAGCAACCCGGACGTGATGACGAAGCTGCTCGTGCTGTTCGTCATCAGCGGCCTGATGGGCTCGGCGACCGCGGTCAACGAACTCATCAAGGAACGCGCGATCTACCTGCGCGAACGCAGCGCGGGCCTGTCCGTGTCCGCGTACCTGTGCTCGAAACTGCTGGTCCTCGGCGCCATCGCGGCACTGCAGGGCGCGGCGCTGACGGCGGTCGCGCTGATCGGGGTGAAACTGCCCGACAAGGGCGTCGTCACCGGCACACCGATCGTCGAGATCGGCATCGCGGTCATCCTGTCCGCGGTCGCCGCCATGGCCCTCGGCCTGGTCATCTCCGCGCTCGTCGGCACCCCGGAACTGACCATGCCGCTGCTCGTCGTGATCGCGATCATCCAGGTCGTGCTGTGCGGCGCGCTGTTCCCGCTGCACGGGTCGCCGGGCATCGAGCAACTCGCCTGGATCGCCCCCGCCCGCTGGGCGTTCTCCGCCGCGGCGGGGACCGTCGACGTCATCTTCCAGGCGCCCATGAAGGACTCGGGCAAGGGCCCCGATCCGCTCTGGAAGCCCGAGGCGTCGGTCTGGTACACGAACGTCGCGATACTCGGCGCCCAGATCATGGTGTACGCGGGCATCGCGATGTTGATGCTGCGCCGGCTCGACCCGAAGGCGGGCGGCCGCAAGGCCAGGACGAAGAAGAACTGACGCGCCGAACGGGCGCGGACGCCGGGAAGCCCCGGTGTCCGCGCCCGTTCGCGTTTGCCGGTTCGGCCGGGTCGGCCGGTTCCGTCGAGTCGGCCGGGTCAGTCGGCGGCCGACGGTTCCAACGCCGCGCCGAAGGCCGCGACCAGCGCCCGCCGGCAGGCCCGCTCCAACGGCACCAGCGAGTCCGTCCGCGCGCTCATCTCGTACGCGTTCACCGCGGCGCCGTGGTCCTGCCCGGCCAGCTCCAGGATCGTCGCGACCCGGTAGGCCTGCTCGACCACCCGCACCGCGCGTTGCGGATAGCCGGGCGCCAGCGGCGACTCGTGGCCCCCCGGGCGGGCCCGCAGCGCCGCGGCGACCGCGCCCGTGCGCGCACCGGTGCCGCCGACGTCCAGACGCATCAGCACGTCGGTGGCCTCCTTGAGCGCGGCCGCCAGCTCCCGGTCGGCCTCGGCCAGGAACGGCCCCGGGAACGGCCGGTCGGCGGCCTCGTACACCCGCCACAGCACGCGTACCGCCTGGTCGCCGGGCGGGCCGTACACCTCGCCCTCCGGTACCAGCCCGAGCTGGCCGCCCGGCAGGCCCACCGTGACCGCGGCCTCTCCGGCCTGCAGCGCGGCGTCGTTGAACTCCGGCGGCCCCGGCAGCCCCAGAGGATCGCCCGGCGCGGGCAGCGCGAGCCGCAGCCCCGTCGCCCCGAGCGCGCGCAGCCGGCCCAGCGCGAGCGACAGCCCCACCGGCCCGGACTCGCCCGGGAGGCCCACGACGCGGTGCGGCTCGTCCCCGTGGGTGATCCGGGTGACGGCGTCGTCGGGGCCGACCCGACCGGAGAGCAGGGCGTTGCCCCAGGCGACCAAGGCACCGGAGCGCGGGACATCAAGCATGCGGTTGAGACTAAGGGGTCGCGGTGTCATAGGTTTCTCCACGAGTGGGTGAGTCGACAGCGGCACCGCACGGACTGCACGCGATGGGGAGCTGGTACGCGAATGGGCGAGCGAATCAACAGCGAGGCGCAGGCATGAGCGATGTTCTTGAGCTGGTGGATGTATCCGTCATCCGCGGCGGCCGGCCACTGGTCGAACAGGTCACGTGGGCGGTCGCGGAAGGCGAGCGCTGGGTCGTCGTCGGGCCCAACGGCGCCGGCAAGACCACGCTCCTGCAGATCGCCTCCTCGTATCTGTTCCCGACCACCGGCACCGCGGCGATCCTGGGCGAGAAGCTCGGCTCGGTGGACGTGTTCGAGCTGCGGCCCCGCGTCGGCATGGCGTCGGCGGCGCTCGCGGACCGGCTGCCGCGCCGCGAGAAGGTCCTCGACATCGTGCTGACCGCGGCGTACGGCATGACCGCGACGTGGCGCGAGCGGTACGAGGAGAGCGACGAGGATCGCGCGCTGTTCCTGCTCGACCAGCTCGGCATGATCGACTTCGCCGAGCGGCGCTTCGGCACGCTGTCCGAGGGCGAGCGCAAACGCGTGCAGATCGCCCGCTCGCTGATGACCGACCCCGAGCTGCTGCTCCTCGACGAACCCGCCGCGGGCCTCGACCTCGGCGGCCGCGAGGACCTGGTGCGGCGGCTCGGCCGGCTGGCGTCCGACCCGTACGCGCCCGCGATGGTGATGGTCAGCCACCACGTCGAGGAGATCCCGGCCGGGTTCACCCACGTCCTGATGCTCCGCCAGGGCCGGGTGCTCGCCGCCGGACCGATCGCCGAGACCCTGACCTCGCGCAACCTGTCGCTCTGCTTCGGCCTCCCGCTCGTGGTCAAGCAGAAGCACGACCGCTGGTCGGCCCGGGGCCTGCCGCTGCACGCGTGAGGCGATGAACCCCCGCCGGAGGCGGGGTCGGTCGACACGACCGGCCCCGCCTCCGGCGTTTCCGGCGCCCAACCGACCGTGACCGTCGACGACTTCGGCCGATCTTCGTCCCCCCGTACCCCTACGTCACGCGAATCCGCCGCCCTACCATGGCTTTGTGAACTCATGGATGTGGTGGCTGGTCGCGTTGGGCGGGCTCGGCATCGTCGGAGTCCTCACGTCCGTCGTCGAGTTCGGCATGTTCGCGGTGGGCGCGCTCGCCGCCGCGATCGCGGCCGGACTCGGGGCCGGACTGATCGTGCAGTGCATCGTGTTCTCCGCGGTGTCCGTATCCCTCCTCGTGTTCGTCCGGCCCATCGCCATACGCCAGTTGCAGGGCGGGCCGCGCACGCGCACCGGCGTCGAGGCGCTGACCGGCAAGACCGCGCTGGTCCTGGAGCGCGTGGACGAGAACGGCGGGCGCATCAAACTCGCGGGCGAGGTGTGGTCGGCGCGTGCGATGGACGCGACACAGGTGTTCGAGCCCGGCGAGAAGGTCGACGTCGCGGAGATCGACGGCGCGACCGCCGTCGTCATCTGACCCGACGCGCCCGGGCGTTCGGACGGGGGTCGGCGAACCCTCGTACGGGGTAAGCGGGTAGGGACCGGTCGTGTTGCGGTCCCAGGCGGCGCCGGCAACCCGTAAGGTCGACACAGCAACTTCCGAAACGGAATTGGGGGAGGGGTCGTGACCGTCGTCATCGTCGTGATCGTTCTCGTCCTGCTGGTGATCGTCGCCCTGGTGCGCACGGTCAAAGTCATCCCGCAGGCGAGCGCGGCCATCGTCGAGCGGTTCGGCCGGTACACGAGGACCCTGCACGCGGGGCTGAACATCCTTGTGCCGTTCATCGACCGCGTACGGCAGATGATCGACCTGCGCGAGCAGGTCGTGCCGTTCCCGCCGCAACCGGTCATCACCGAGGACAACCTGGTCGTCCAGATCGACACGGTGATCTACTTCCAGGTGACCGACCCGCGCGCGGCGACGTACGAGATCGCCAACTACATCCAGGCGATCGAGCAGCTGACCATCACCACGCTGCGCAACATCATCGGCGGCATGGACCTGGAGCAGACGCTGACCTCGCGCGAGGAGGTCAACGCGGGCCTGCGCGGCGTGCTGGACGAGGCGACCGGCCGCTGGGGGATCCGCGTCAACCGCGTGGAGCTGAAGGCGATCGAACCGCCGCCCTCCATCCAGGAGTCGATGGAGAAGCAGATGCGCGCCGAGCGGGACCGCCGCGCGGCGATCCTGACGGCCGAGGGCACGCAGCGTTCGCAGGTCCTGATCGCCGAGGGCGAGAAGGAGGCCGCGGTGCTGCGCGCCGAGGGCGACCGCACGGCCGCCGCGCTGCGCGCCGAAGGTGAGGCCAAGGCGATCGAGACGGTGTTCCGCGCCATCCACGACGGAGACGCGGACCAGAAGCTCATCGCCTACCAGTACCTGCAGATGCTGCCGAAGCTCGCCGAGGGCGACGCGAACAAGCTGTGGATCGTGCCGAGCGAGATCGGGCGCGCGCTGGAGGGCATCGGCGGCGTGTTCGGGAACCTGGCCGGCGCCCCGCAGGTCGGCGGGGCCGCGGCGCCGCTGCCGCCCCCGGTCGCGCCGCCGGCCGCCGACCAGGAGCCGGCCGCGTTCGGCGCCGCGAAGCCGCGGCCGCCCGCCGAGGTGCCGTCCGACATCGACGAGCCGGGCGCGCCCGCTCAGGCGCCGGCCGAGACGCCCGCGCCGACCATCCCGATGCAGGCGCCGCCGAGCGGCACGCTGCCGGCGCGTCCGGAGGACCCGGACGCGGACCCGGGCCCGGCCGGGCTGCCGGGGCCCGACGTGGGCCGGCGCGCACCGGGCCGGGGCACGCGGCAGCAGGTGGACCCGCCGCGCATCGAGCGCCCGACCGCGCCGGGCCGGCGCCAGCCGCGGGACAACGGCCCGCTGGGCTGAGTACGGCCTCAGGCCTCCACGGGGCCCGCATCCCGATCCGGGGTGCGGGCCCCGCGCTTGTGCGGCGCCTGTCGTCGCCTGTCGTCGCCGTACAGGCCTTCCTGCGTCGCTGTTGTGTCCACATTCCGGAAGGTCCATCTCGTCTCGCGGACAGCGGTTAGGGTGCCCCACGAGGAACGTTGGTGCGGGACCCTGGTCGACGGGACGTCAAAGGAACCACCGGACATGACATGGCTTGAACAGCTGGCGGTCTTCGGCGCCGGCATCGCCGCGGGCGGCATCAACACGATCGTGGGCTCCGGGACGCTCATCACGTTCCCGGTGCTGCTCGCGATCGGCTACCCGCCGGTGACGGCCAACGTGTCCAACACGATCGGCCTCGTGCCTGGATCGCTCAGCGGGGCGATCGGATACCGGCGCGAACTCGCCGGACAGCGAAGCCGGTTGATCAGACTCGGAATCGCCTCCGTGCTCGGCGGCATCACCGGCGCGGTGCTTCTGCTGACGCTGCCCGCCGGCGCGTTCAAGGCGATCGTGCCGGCGCTCATCATCGTGGCGCTGGTCCTGGTCGTCGTGCAGCCCGCACTGTCCCGGCGGCTCCAGGCGCGCCGAGCCGGCAACGGCGGCGGCGTCCCCGCGCACGGAGGGCCGGTGCTGTTCGGCGCGGTGTACGCGACCGGCATCTACGGCGGCTACTTCGGCGCCGCGCAGGGCGTCATCCTGCTCGCCCTCCTCGGCGTCTTCGTCGCCGAGGACATCCAGCGGCTCAACGGGGTCAAGAACGTCCTCGCGATGCTCGTGAACGGCGTCGCCGCGATCCTCTTCATGATCGTCGCGGACGTCTCCTGGGCCGTCGTCGCGCTGATCGCGGTCGGCTCGATCATCGGCGGACAGCTCGGCGCCAAGATCGGCCGCAGCCTGTCGCCGACCGTCCTGCGCGCCGTCATCGTCGTGGTCGGCACCATCGCCGTGGTGCGCCTCCTCGCCGCCTGACCCTCCGACGGGTCGACCGGGGCGACGGAGTCCGGGGTGTTGCCTCAGGGGGGCGGCATGGATGAACTTCACGGTCATTACCGCACGTTGTTCGTCATCGCGATCGCCGCGTCCGTGCTCGAGCTGCTGCTGAGCGCGTTGACCCGGCTGCCCGGCGAATCGCACGTCTCCAGGCCACTGGTGATCACGCTGGTGCTGCTGGCCTTCCCGTTGTGGTTCGCAGGCCTTGCCGCCATGTTCGTCTCCCGCGCCCACCACCTGCTGCGTGGCCGCCGCCTCGTCTCCTACAACCCGCTGCGCACGGTGAAGGCGCTGCTGCGCCCGACGCGCGGGGCTGCTACGCGACGTAGTGGAGCGACGAGCAGCGCGCCACGGTGCGCGTAGCGACCAGGAAGGACGAGTACGACGCGGCCACGCGGCAGGGCATGCGCGTGTTCACCGCGGCGCCTGCCCTGTTCGACGCGGGCGCGGGCGTGATGCTCTTCGTCGCGTCGGGTGTCGCGGCCCGTCGTCGGGGTGGGGCGGGCGCCGTGGTGTGATGGGCCTCCCGCCGCCGCCAGGCCGACCTCGGAGGATCCGCCGTGCCCATACCCGCCCTCGGGCTCGCCCTCGGTGTGGCCGCCGACGCCCTCGTCGGCGACCCGCGTCGCGGGCACCCCGTCGCGCTGTTCGGCAGCGCGGCGCACCGGCTCGAACAGCGGCTCTACGCCCCGACGCGCGCCCGCGGCGCCGTCTACACCGCGCTGCTGGTCGGCGGCAGCGCGGCGCTCGGGCAAGCCGCGACGCGGCTGACCCGGCGCAGCCGTGTCGCGCGCACCGCGGTCACCGCCGCGGCGACGTGGGCCGTGCTCGGCGGCACGACGCTGTGCCGCGAGGCCCGGGCGATCGGGGCCCCGCTCGCGGCGGGCGACCTGCCCGCCGCGCGGGCCCGCCTGCCGTACCTCGTCGGGCGCGATCCGTCCGGCCTCGACGAGACCGGCATCGCGCGCGCGGTGGTGGAGTCCGTCGCCGAGAACACCTCCGACGCCGTCGTCGCACCGCTGTTCTGGGGCGCCGTCGCCGGCGTCCCCGGGCTGCTGGCCTACCGCGCGGCCAACACGCTGGACGCCATGGTCGGGCACCGCACGCCCCGGCACGCCGAGTTCGGCTGGGCCTCGGCCCGCCTCGACGACGCCGCCAACTGGATCCCGGCGCGCCTGACCGGGCTCCTGACCGTCGCCGCCGCACCGCTGGTCGGTGGCTCTCCCCGCACCACCTGGACCGTCCTGCGGCGGGACGGCGCGGCGCACCCCAGCCCGAACTCCGGCCGCTGCGAAGCCTCCGCGGCCGGTGCGCTCGGTCTCCGGCTCGGCGGCCGCAACGTCTACGCCGGGCGCACCGAGGACCGCCCGGAGCTCGGCGACGGCCGCTCCGCCGAGGCCGCCGACATTCCGCGCGCGAACCGCCTGTCGACCGCCGTCGGGCTGTCCGCGGCCGCGCTCACCATCATGACCCTGGTCGTCCGGAACCGCGGTTCGTCGTCCACAGGTTGAGGCTCACCCGACCCGGAACGCCGAGTTGTCCACAGATTCGGACCGCGGCTTGCCGACGGCCGGGCGGCCCGGCGAGCATTGCGGGTGTGCGGCGCACCGGGCGCCGCACGGGTGCCCCTGCTGTCCTCCACCCGCGCGGTGGGATCATCGGACCGCGGCCCTGCGGCCGCACGTCCGCCGACCCCGCCCGAAGGACCGCACTCATGAACGGCGCTCTGCTCGTCGCCGGAACGACCTCCGACGCCGGCAAGAGCGTCCTCGTCGCCGGGCTGTGCCGGCGACTCGCGCGGGAGAGCGTCAAGGTCGCGCCGTTCAAGGCGCAGAACATGTCGCTCAACTCGATGGTGACCGCCGACGGCGCGGAGATCGGCCGCGCCCAGGCGATGCAGGCAGCCGCCGCCGGCATCGCCCCCGAGGCCGTCATGAACCCGGTGCTGCTCAAGCCCGGCGGCGCGATGAGCAGCCAGGTCGTGCTGCTCGGCCGCCCGGTCGCCGAGGTGTCGGCGATGAACTACCGCGACCTCAAGCCGCGCCTGTTCGAGGCGGTCCTGGAGTCGCTGGCCGACCTGCGCGCCCGCTACGACGTGGTGGTGTGCGAGGGCGCCGGCAGCCCCACCGAGATCAACCTGCGCGACCGCGACATCACCAACATGGGCCTCGCGCGCGCCGCGAACCTGCCCGTCCTCGTCGTCGGCGACATCGACCGGGGCGGCGTGTTCGCCCACCTGTTCGGCACCGTCGCGCTGCTCTCGCCCGAGGACCAGGCGCTGCTGTGCGGGTTCGTCGTCAACAAGTTCCGCGGCGACAAGGCCCTGCTGGAGCCCGGCCTGGCGCAGATCCGCGCGCTGACCGGCCGCCCGGTGCTCGGCGTGCTGCCGTACCTGCCCGGCCTGTGGCTGGACGTCGAGGACTCGCTCGCGCTCGATGCCGACCGCGGCGCGGCCGTGCCGCCGCTCGGCGAGGACATCCTGCGCGTCGCCGTCGTCCGGCTGCCCCGGGTCAGCAACTTCACCGACATCGACGCGCTGTCCGTGGAACCCGGCGTCGTGGTCCGGTTCGTCACCTCGCCCGCTGAACTCGCCGACGCCGACCTGGTCGTCGTCCCCGGCACCCGCGCGACGGTCGAGGACCTGGCGTGGCTGCGTGAGCGTGGTCTGGCCGACGCCCTCGCCCGCCGCGTCGCGGAGGGCCGCCCCGTCCTCGGCGTGTGCGGCGGATACCAGCTGCTCGGCACCGAGATCGACGACGCCGTCGAGTCGCGGCGCGGCCGCGTCCCCGGCCTCGGCCTGCTCCCGGTTCGGGTGCGGTTCGCCGCCGACAAGACCCTCGCGCGCCCGACCGGGTTCGCCGACGGAGAGCCGGTGTCCGGCTACGAGATCCACCACGGCGTCGTCACCGTCGACGGCGGCGACCCGCTGTTCACGTCCGCCGACGGCACCCCGTTGGACGGCTGCCGGGTCGGCGCGACCTGGGGCACGCTGTGGCACGGCGCGCTGGAGAACGACGGCTTCCGCCGCGCGTTCCTCACCCGGGTGGCGCAATGGACGGGGCGGCGTTTCGCCGTGTCGCCCGACACCTCGTTCGAGGCCGCGCGCCAGGCCCGCCTGGACGCGCTCGGCGACCTCGTCGCGGACCACCTCGACAACGCCGCCGTCGACCGGCTCATCGAACACGGCGCCCCCGGCGGGCTGCCGTTCCTGCCGCCGGGGGCCTGACCGGCCCGATCGGCCCAATCGGCCGCGTCGATCGTCGGATTCTCGGGGTTTCGGCCTCAATATGCCGACTGTGGTGATCCGTGTCTCAATGGTGCGTACTTTCGTGTGAAGGCGAGGGAATCCACCATGCGCTCACCGCTGGGCCGCGCCCTGCTCGCCGTGCTGACCGCGTGCATGCTGGTCCTCGGCACCGCAGGCTGCAACGAGGACAAGACCTCGGACGCCGTCGAACAGTCCAAGGACCCGGTGAAGTTCGCCAAGACCAAGTTCGTGCTGCACTCCGGGCTCGCCGCGGGAGCGTCGTACCGCTGGATCGTGAAGCCGTACCGCGAGGGGAAGTTCCAGTCCGGCGCCGACGGCCGCACGTTCGCGCTCGTCAAGGCCGGCCTCGCGGGGGCGTTCACCTACCACGAGGTGAAGAAGGCCCTCGACGCCGCACAGGGCGACCCCACGCTGTCCAAGGCGCTGGTCCCGATCACCGCGGTGGCGGACAAACTCAGGGACCTCGGCGGCAAGCTGTCCGGCGGCAACGCCACCGACGCCGACGTCAACGACGTCGGCTCCGTGATCGACGGCCTCAAGTCCGTCGGCACCCAGAACGGCCTGACGATCGAGGACAAGGAGCCCAGCCTCAGCCAGCTCAACAGCGGCTGAGACCTCGGCCGGGCCCTCGGCGCGGACCTACAGCGGCCGCAGCGGCGGCGGAGGCGGATACGACGCCATCAGGCGCACATGCCGCCGCCGCGCCCGCACCGCCCACCACGCGACGAGCAGCACGACCGGGCCGAGCACCGACATGAGCCACACCGGCACACCGCCGACCGTCAGCAGCTCGTCCCGGTACTTCACACGGTGGTACCGGGTGTCCTTCGCGGCCGGCCGGAACTCGAAGTCACCCGTGATCGTCGAGGGCGCCGACAGGTCCCGTGCCATCGCCGTCAGATAGGGCGCTGCGCCGAGGCCCTCGCCCGGCCAGCGCACGTCGTCGGCGTCGGGCTTCCCGGCGTACAGCAGCTCGGTCGTGCCGCCCCCGCCGATGTCCGCGACCGCCTCCACACGGTGCGGCGCGAACACGTACAGCCTCAGCTGCTGCGGGTTCTTCGCCCGCTGCGACAGCCGCATCGGATACACCAGCCGGTCCGACGCGAAGCTGATCCGCAGCGGGTCCATCGGACCGCTCAGCACCTTGCCGCGCGTGTCCGGGGCGAGCTTCACCGCCACGTACTCCCAGTGCTGGTCGACGTACGGCCGCAGCGACTGGGCGAGCCCGTCCGGCATCGAGAACCCGTTCGCGCCCAGCCAGGACTCCAGCGCCGCCGGGTCCGTCGCCGCCAACTGCACGAACTCGAACGGCCCCAGCCTCCCCGAGCCGACCACCGACACCGGCGGCGCGCCGGCGGCCTCCCCGCCGCCGCGCGGCGCCCCGGCGACGGACTCGTGGTCCGGCCGGTCGGTGAACGGCCAGTCGCCCTCGCGGGGCCAGAAGTAGTGCCGGGTCTCCTCGACGGGCTCCACGACGTGGCCGAGGCGGGAGAACAGCTGGTCGTCCCCGAGCGCGACCGTCGCCCGCGTGGGCACCGGCATGATCCACGCCGCCTTGTCGCTGTTCCCCGCGACCGTCAGGCGCATCATGATGTCCTCGGCCCGGCCGTCCCACCGCACCGCCGACGTCTCCTCCGTCACCCGGAACGTCGTGTTCGCCGCCGGCACCGCCGCCCCGCAGCCGCAGGCCCACGCCGGACGGACCAGTCCGCCCAGCTGTATCCCGACGACCAGCAGCAGCACCGTCAGCCACCGCGCGGGTGCCGCCCCCGTCCATCGCCTGGTCTTCATGCCCGTGGCCCCGTTCCTCGCTCCGTGCTGTGAACGCGGGTTCGACGCCGCCGCCGCAAATCCGGTTCCGGGCACTCCGGCAGGCGGCGATCATGGGGGGAGGAGAAACCGACACACGGGGGAACGACGATGCGGATCCTGCTGGCCGGAGACACCCACGGCAACCTCGGGCACCTGCGGCTGCTGCTCGACGTCGCCGCGGAGGCCGGCGCCGACCGGATCTTCCAGCTCGGCGACTTCGGCTACTGGGAGCACGAACCCGCCGGCGTCCGCTTCCTCGACGAACTGCACCGCTCCGCCCGCTCCCGCGGCGTCACCGTCTACTTCCTCGACGGCAACCACGACAAGACCGGCCTGCTCCTCGAGCGCTACGGCGACCGCGCCGACACCGAGGGCTTCCTCGCCGTCCGCGGCCGCGTCCGCTACGCCCCGCGCGGACACCACTGGACGTGGGACGGCACCACCTTCCTCGCCTTCGGCGGCGCCCTGTCCCTCGACAAGGACTGGCGCCTCGCCGAGGAGGAACGCCGCCACAAGAAGGCCGCCCGCAAAGAGGGCTTCCGGCAGGCGGCCGGCCGACCGCCCGGCGACGTCGCGGACTTCGCCGGCACGCTGTGGTTCCCCGAGGAGGAGGCCACCGACGCCGAGACGGACGCCGTCCTGGCCGCCGCGCGCACCGCGCTGCCCGACGGCGTCGACGTCCTGCTCACCCACGACAAACCGCGCGCGACGAAGCCCGAGTTCAACCGCAAGGACGACGAACGCTGCTTCCCGAACCAGGACCGGGTGCAGGCCCTCGTCGACGCCCTGCACCCGGACCTGGTCGCGCACGGCCACCTGCACTACCGCTACACCGAGCAACTCCCCGGCGGACCCGGCCTCGACCCCGTCCAGGTCGAGGGCCTGGCCGCCGATCCCCAGGTGTCATGGGACGTCCCCGGCTACCGGGTGGCCGACTCGTGGCTGGTGCTCGAGGTCGAACCCGACGACCCCGACCCCACGCCGGACGGCACCGGCTCCGCGCCTTCGTCCGCCACCGGCTGACGCGCGACCGGAGCCGCACCGCCCTCGGACACGCCGTACCGCGCGTGGAGGCGCTTCAACGCGGGCGGCGCCCACCACGCCCGCTCGCCGACCATCCCGAGCACCGCGGGAACCAGCAGGCTGCGCACGACGAACGCGTCCACGACCACGGCCAGCGCCAGACCGCAGCCCAGCATCATCGTGTTCGTCACCCGTGACGTGCCGATCGCGCCCATGACCACCGCGAGCACGGCCGCGGCCGCCGTGATGATGCCGCCCGTCCGCGCCAACCCGACCGCGACGGACCGCCGGTGGTCACCCGTCAGGTCGTACTCCTCCTTGACCCGGGACAGCAGGAACACGCCGTAGTCCATCGACAGCCCGAACGCGATGCAGAACATCAGCACCGGCAGCACCGTCTCGATCGACCCCGTCGGCGTGAACCCGAGCGCGCCCGCGAAGTGCCCGTCCTGGAACACCCACACCACCGCGCCGAACATCGCCGTCAGGCTCAGCGCCGCGAACACGATCGCCAGCAGCGGCATCACCACACTCCCGGTCAGCGCGAACACCAGCAGGAACGTCGCCAGCACCACGATCAACCCGGCCGGCACCAGGCGTTCGGCGACCGCCGCCTTGCTGTCCACGACCGTGGCGCCGAGCCCGCCGACCAGCACCGGCACCGGCGCCGCAGTCGCGCGGACGTCCCGCACCAGGTCCTGGCCGGCCGGCGACAGGTCCTCCACCGACGGCACCACCGACAGGTACGCGTAGCCCGCCGCGATCCGCCCGGCCTCCGCGGGCCCCGCCGGTGCGGCGGCCGCGCCGGCCCGGAACACCCCGTCCGGGCCCTCCACGCGCGCGACCCCCGGCAGCGCCGACAGCCGGGCCGCGTAGTCCGCGCGCGCCGCCGGGTCCACCGCCGCCCCGCCCCGCGCGACCACCTCGATCGTGCCCGCCGGACGGCCGTCGACATGTTCCCGGATGACCTGCTGCACCTGACGCGACTCGGCGGACTTCGGCAGCTGCCGGTCGTCGCCGGTCCCGAACCGCACGCCCAGGAACGGCAGTCCGAGCAGCACCAGGCCCACCAGCGTCGCGCCGGACACCAGCGGCGCACGGCGCATCACCGCGCGGGCCAGCCGCTCCCAGCCGGCACCCGGCAGCCGATGCGCGTCCCGCTCCGGGGCGGCGGCCGACCGCGAGCGGCGGCGCACCAGCCGCCGCAGGTCGCCCGCGTCGATGCGGTGCTCCAGCAGCGCCAGCGCGGCCGGCAGGAACACCAGCGCGCCGACCGCCGCCAGCAGCACGACCGGGATCCCGGCGTACGCGAACGACCGCAGGAAGTACTGCGGGAACACCAGCATCGAGGCGAGCGACACCGCGAGCGTCAGCGCCGAGATGAGCACCGTCCGGCCCGCGGTGCGCAGCGTCGCCGCGATAGCGTCCGCCGTGCCCGCGCCGCCGGCCAGTTCCTCGCGGTAGCGGCGTACCACGAACAGGCCGTAGTCGACGGCGAGTCCGAGGCCGAGCACGGTGGTGAGGTTCTGCGCGAACACCGACACGTCCGTCTGCCCCGCGACCACGCGCAGCACCGCGTTCGTGCCGAACATCGCGAATATGCCGACGCCGAGCGGCAGCAGCGCCGCGACGGCGCTGCCGAAGACCAGCACCAGGATCAGCAGCGTGATCGGCAGTGCGATGAATTCGGCACGCATGAGGTCCTCGGACGCGGTGGACTGCATGTCGCGCTGCACCGCGACGATGCCGCCGATGCGCACGGTCAGGCCGCCGTGGGTGCCGCGGTAGTGCGGCGCGATCCGCTCCAGCGTGTCCGCGGCGGTCGTCTCACGACCCGTCAGGTGCGCGACGACGAGCCCCGAACGCCCGTCGTCGGTACGCAGCGTGGGCGCCCCCGTCGCCCAGTACGACTGCACGCCCGCCACACCGGGCTCGGCGGCGAGCCGGTCGGCCAACGCCCGTGCGCTCGCGGCGGTGGCGGGCGCGTCCAGCCCGTCGCCCACGGGGGTGACCTGGAGGACCAGGTTGGGGCGGCCGCCGGGGAAGTCGCGGTCGAGCACCTCGGCGGCGCGCGCCGACGCCGAGCCGGGGTCCTGGTTGCCGCCGCCGAGCAGGTGGTCGGCGGCGTCCCGGCCGACGAAGCCGGCGAGGGCGAGGAAGAGGAGTGCGGACACCAGGAGCAGCCGTGGCCGTCCGGTGGCGAGGCGTGCGAGGGCAGCGAACATCGCCCGACCTTCCGATCGAAGAAATCGTATCGGCAGCATACGATATGAAGACGAGTTCATATGGAGTGCATATGATTGATGCTCGCTAGAGTTAGGCGCATGGAGCGACGGCCGCCGATGGGCGACAGGACCGGATACCGCCTGGTCAAACTGGGTGACGCGATGCTCTCGCTGGCCGAGGAGACGCTCGCTCCGCTCGGCGTGAAGTCCAAGCACGTCCACGTCATGGAGACCCTCCTGACCTACGACGGGCTCTCGCAGCAGGACGTCAGCCGCATCCTCGGCATCGACCCGAACGTCCTCGTCGGCGTCATCGACGAACTCGAGGACCGCGGCTTCGCCGAACGGCGCCGCAACCCCGAGGACCGGCGCCGCCACCTCGTGCACGTCACCGACGCCGGACGCGAGGCCGTCGAGACCAGCCGACGCCTGCTCGGCGCCGCCGAAGAGGCCTTCTTCGCCGTGCTCGACCCCGCCGAGGTCGACACCCTGCGGGACGCCTCCGACCGCCTCCTCGCCGCCCACCGGCCGGGCTGGCAGTCCGTCGACTGCTGACCCGCACGGCCCGGGGGCAACCCGCTTGACGGTGCGGAGGCAAAGCCCGGTACTCTCCGCGAACGCGCTTGCGCGGAACATTGGAACGGCAAGTCCCGGACGACCGCACGGGGGGACGTCGGTCACGGGCACGGGGGAGGCGGCGCGATGGCCGGGGTTCACGACGACGGCATATCCGCCGACGACCGTCACGACGCCGAACCGGCGGTAGCGCAAGGCGGATCCGAGCCGAAACCGGCCGCCGACAACGACCCCGCGGACGAGCCGCGCGAGGCCCCGGCGCCGTCACCTGAACGCCCGGCACCCGCCTACTCCGACCCCGCGGCCGAACCCGACGCGTTCGCCCGGCCGCTGCCCCCCGCCGCGCCGCCGGAGCCCACGGCCGACGTCCTCGCCGACCCGGCCACCGAGCCCGAGGCGTTCGCCTCGCCGCACGGCGCCGCGCAGCCGGGAGAAAACCTCACGCCCGCGCCGCTCGTCGTCACCGAAGGCCCGAAGGCCGAAGGCACGGCACCGTCCGGCCCCGACGCGGCGGGAGTCGGCGATCCGGCCGCGGCCGCGCAGTCCGCGGCACCGAACACCGCACCCGACGAACCCTTGCCGGCCACAAGCACCGTCGTCGGCGCGGTCGACGCCGCCTCCGCGCCGCCCGCCGCCGACGTCCCGGCCGAACCCGCCGCCGTGGCCCCGCCGCGCCGGATGCACCCGGTGCTCGTGCCGCTCATGGTCATCGCCACCGTGCTCGCGGTGCTCATCGTCGGCAGCGGCCTCGTCTCACTCCCGGGCGCGGGCGACGTCGTCGCGCCCGCCGCGGCGTCCGGCCCGTCCGCGTCGGCCGGCACACCGCACGGCTCCGCGAGCGCCTCGCCCTCGCCGTCCGAACCACCGCACACCGAGATCAAGTTCGACGAGGTCCGCGCGCTCGCCACCGCGCAGAGCGCCGCGCTGAGCGGCGGGAACGTGGACGCCTTCCTCGCGCCGTACGACCAGACCGGGGCCGCCTCCGCCGACCTGCTCGCGGAACGCCGGCGCACGTTCGCGAACCTGCGCCTCATCCCGTTCGACCGCGCCGAGTTCCGCTGGGACCGCGTCGCGTCCGGCGCGCTCAGCGGGCGCGACACCGGCCCGGTCGCCGCCGACGTCGAGGTCAGCTTCGTCCACCAGATCTCCGGCGTCGACGCCGCGCCGGTCGCCGAGGTCTACGTCTGGACCCTCGAACGTGCCGCCATCGGCGCCCCGTTGCGCATCACCAAGGTGCGCGGCTCGTCCGGGCGCGGCGGCGGCTACCCCGCCGCGTGGGACCTCGCCGAGCTGGTCAAGGCCGACCGCCCGCACGTCATCATGCTCGCCGCGGCCGCCGACCAGGGCAAGCTCGGCACCTGGGCCGACCGCGCCGAGGGCGCCGCCAAGCGCGACCTCGAGCTGTGGAAGGGCCCCGACGGAATCCGGTCCCGCTTCATCGTGTTCGCCAGCCCCGACGACGACACGTTCGCCAAGGCGTACGGCCCCGGCATGCCCAAGGGCGTCGTGGCGTTCTGCGCCCCGCTCGTCGGCGACGGCTCCCGTGGCAGCGGAACGGTCGTCGGCAGCCGCCTCACCTGGAACAGCCGCGCGAAGGGCACCACCAGCGCGGAGGGCCAGAGCGGCGTCATGCGCCACGAGATGGGCCACGCGCTCATGGACGCGTTCGAGAACACCCGCGGCGCCGAGGCCCCGCTCTGGGTCGTCGAGGGCTTCGCCGAATACCTCGAATGGGTGGACCGCTTCGGCGAGTACTACGTGCCCGCCGCCCGCGACTACGTCCGCAGCGGCGAGTTCACCGGCAAACTCCCCGGCGACAAGGACCTGTACGGCGAGGACCCCGAGTCCAGCGGCATCAACTACCACCTGGCCATGACGGCCATCCGGTACATCGCCGACAAGTACGGTGCGGGCAAGGCCTTCGAGTTCGTCGTCGCCGTCTACCGCGAGCCGACCGCGGTGGAGAGCGCGCTCCAAGCGGCGACCGGCCTCGACATGGCGACGTTCCAGTCGAAGTGGGCGCAGTGGGTCAAGAGCCACGTGTGACGGAAGCCTCCGGGCCCGACGACGCCGACCGCCGCAGCCCTCCGGGCCGGCCCGGCGTACGGCTTGCCGCCGCCATCGCGGTCGCCGCCGCACTGCTCATCCCCTCCGGCCTCGCCGCCGGACCCTATCTCGCGGAACGCCCCGACGCCGCCCGCTCGGTCGTCGACCACGTGGGCGCCGACGGCCGCATCCCGGGCGCCGGCGGGCAGCCGGACCGCGAGACCGGCGGACCCGGACGCGCCCGCCCCGCCGACCCCACCCGCGACGAGGTCGCGGCGCTCGTCGCGACGCAGAACACCGCACTGCGGACCCGCGACGAGCAGCTGTTCCTGTCCGCCTACGCACCCGACCGGCCCGACCTGCGCGCCGAACGGGTACGGCTGTTCGGCAACCTGCTCAAGATCCCGTTCAGCCGCGCCGAGTACCGGCTGCAGGACGTCCGGCCGGAACCCCCGCCGGACCGCCCGCCCGGTGGCGGTCCGGGCCCAGGCCCGGGCGGTCCCGGTCCTGGAGGTCCGGGCCCGGGCGGCGGTCCCGGACGCGGACCCGGCGGCGGCCCTGGAGGCGGCCCAGGTGGCGGTCCCGGCGCGCCGAGCCGCGGCCCGAACGGCGGTGCGGGGCACGGCCCCGGCGGCCCCGGCGGTGGTCCGGGCGGAGGACCTGGAGGCGGCGGCCCGCCCCCCGGAGGCCCGCGCGCCAGCTCCGCCACCATCGTCTTCGCCCACCAGATCACCGGCGTCGACGTCGGCGCGATCGCCGAGATGTACCACTGGACGGTCACCCGCGCCGCGCCGGGCGCGCCCGCGCTGATCACCGCCGTCGACGGCGGCCCCACCGACGCCGCGCGCCGCAACTCGACCTATCCGGCGCCGTGGGACGCGGCCGAACTCGTCCTCGTCGACAAGCCGCACGTGCTGCTGCTGGCCGCCCGGCAGCACGAGTCCAAGGCCGCCACCTGGGCCACCCGCGCGGAGACCGCCGCGACCCGCGACCTGGCCGCCTGGCAGGGTCCCGAGCGCCCGCCCGAGCGCTTCGTCGTCTTCCTGACCCCGGACCACGCGTCGTTCGACGCGGTCCGCGGCGGCGACAGCGTCACCTCCAACGCCATCGGCGTGTGCCTGTCCCTGCCCGCCGACCCCGTGCAACGCGCGCCCGACACCCCGGACTTCGCCGGCAGCCGGATCTACGTCGACTCCACCTCCGCCGACATCAGCGACGGCGCCGCCGACGGCACCATCGCGATCTTCCGGCACGAGATGGGCCACGCCATGGTCGCGCCGTTCCAGAAGCGCGTCGTCGGCGCCGCGCCGCCGCTGTGGGTCGCCGAGGGGTTCGCCGGATACCTGGAGTGGGCCGACCGCTCGCTCGACCGCTGGTACGTCCCGCCCGCCCGCGAACTGGTCCGCTCCGGAGGCTTCTCCGGCCGGCTGCCGACCGACACCGAGATCTACTCGACCGATTCCAAGACGAGCGCGACCGGCTACCACTTCGCGATGCTCGCGATCCGTTTCATCGCCGACAAGTACGGCCCCGCCAAGGCCTACTGCTTCGTCGTCGCGGTCTACCGCGACCCCCGCCCGGAAGCCGTCGACGCCGCGCTCACCGCCGCGACCGGACTGGACCGGACAACCTTCGAAGCCAAATGGGCGCAATACGTCAAGAACAAGGTCGGATGAGCACACGACACCACGCGACGGCCTTGCGCCGACGCCGCATTCGCCCGGTTTTCCCCCGACCCGGGCGCACCCCGATATCCTCACGCTGCACCCGCACGGGTGACGGCACCCGCGGAGCACAAGGATGACCATGGACGACAGCGCACCTGGCCCCATGGTCGAGGGGGAGTCCTCCGACGCCCCGATATCCGGCGGTATCCCCGGGCAGACCCGCGGCGCCACCCCGTACCCCGCCCCCGGCACAAACCGGCAGCCCACCCCGTACTGGCCCGCCCCCGTGCCCGGCGCGTGGCAGTGGACGCCCACCGGTTTCCCGGGACAGCGCCCGCCGTTCGGCCAGATCCCGTACGCGCACCCCGGCGACCCGCAGCGGCTGTGGCCGCACGCCGTCGTCGACCCCCGCCGCGACCAGCAGACTCCCGCCATCGTCGCGCTGAGCCTGCTCGCCGCCGTCGTCACCCTCATCGCCTACGTCGGCGTCGCGGCCGACCGCGGCGCCGCCCGCTCGGCGGGTGCCGCCGCCGACTCCGCGCACGGCGAGACCCACCCGTACGCGCCCCAGGCCGGCGACCCGGCGCGGCCCGGCGGCACCAACCCGACCAAGGACCCGGGGCTCACCGGCCCCACCGCGTCCTCCTCCGCCGAGGCCGCCGTGCTCACCCGCACCCAGGCCCTCGCCGCGACCCGCACCACCGCCCTGCGCGCCAACGACGCCGCCGCCTTCACCCGCGGCCTCGACAAGAACGACAAGGCGCTCCTCGACGGCCAGAACCGGCTGTTCGCCAACCTGCGCAAGATCCCGTTCGACGAGTCCACGTGGAACGCCAAGCGCGTCACCGACGCCCGCACCGACCCCGGCGCCACCGGCGGCTGGCCGGTCACCGCAACCGTCGACGTCGCGTTCCAGCACAAGATCACCGGCGCCGACGTCGGCGCCGTCGCCGAGCACTACGTGTGGACCGTGCGCTGCGCCACCAGCACCGACCCGTGCGCCGTCACCAAAGTCGTCGGCGCCGACGACAGCCACGTCACCGGCCCCTCCGGCTACCCGGCGCCGTGGGACCTGTGGGACCTCGCCGTCGAACGCCGCGCGCACGTCGTCACGTTGGGCGACCGCTCCCTCGGCGACCACCTGCGCATCCGCGCCGACGAGGCCGAAGCGGCCGCCACCTACGACCTCCAGCGCTGGTCCGGACCCACCGGCACCTCGCCCGGCTTCGTCATCGCGCTCACCCGCGAACGCGCCGACTTCGACAAGATGTACAGCCGCGAGTCCGCCGGCGACTGGGCGGCCGGCTTCGCGCTCCCGCTGTCCGCCTCCGGCGACAACGACCGCGTCGGCGGCAGCCGCGTCGTCATCGACCTCACCGAGATGGACCGCGACGCGGTCTTCGCCAAGGTCATCCTGCGGCACGAGATGATGCACGCCCTGCTCGACCCCATCACCCGCGCCGACTTCACCCGCATACCCCTCTGGGCCGCCGAGGGCTTCGCCGACTGGGCCGCACAGGCCGACCGGTCGATCCGCGGCACCTACGAGGCGCGCGGCGTCGCCGACCTCATCCACAACGGCAAGTTCAAGGGCACCCTGCCCACCGACGCCGACTTCGACTCCACCGACGAAGACGTCATCGACGCCGCCTACAACCAGGCCCACCTGGCCATCCGCTACCTCGCCGACACCTACGGCGCCGACCGCGCCTGCGCGTTCATAGCGGACGTCTACCAGGGCACCTCCAGCAGCCTCGACGCCGCGATGCGCGCCGCCACCGGCAAGAACCTCAGCGAGTTCGAGAAGGCCTGGGCCGACTGGACACGCAAGAACTTCGGCTGACCCCACGGGTCAGCCGAAGTCCTCGCACTCCACACCGGCGTCACACGCCGGGACACCCACCGCCGGACGGCCGCGGCACACGCCGCGTCAGGCCGTCACCGGCTCACCGAACCACGCCTGCTGCTCCGCCCCCGTCACGCCGAACGCCAGCACCAGCGCACGCGACCCGGCGGGCTCGTACGGCTCGAACAGCAGCCGCATCCCCGCCTCCTCCGGCGTCCGGTCCGCCTTGAGCTGGTTGTCCGCCGCGCAGGCCGCCACCGTGTTCAGCCACGAGTCCGCGCCACCGCGCGACTTCGGCCGCACGTGGTCCACCGTCGTGGCCCGCCCGCCGCAGTACGCGCACTTGCGGCCGTCCCGCTGCAGCACCCCGCGCTTCGACCACGCGACCCGTTGTCGGAACGGCACGCGGACGTAGCGGAGCAATCTGATGACCCGGGGAACCGGCAGCTCAAGCGCCGCCGCTCGCACGACCCGGCCGGGATCGGCGTCCTCGACGACGGCCTTCTCCTGCAACACCAGCACAAGCGCGCGACGGAACGACACCGTCGCGAGCGGCTGGTACGTCGCGTTCAGCACCAACGTGTCCCGCATGCGTCCGCCCTCCTTCCAAGGGGGTGGACCGCCGGGAACCCGGAACGACACCGCGCACCGCCGGGCAGACGCCCGCCGGAACGCGCCGACACGCTACGCGCGCCGGATCGTCCTCAACAGAGCGGTGGTGCCGCGGTGGCCATGCGCGCCTTTCCGTGAACTCGACGGCCCGGTTCGGGGAATTCCGACTCGGCGGCCCGCCGCGTCACGGCCGCGGGCCGTGACCACTGTGCCCCCCGCACGATCAGCCGGACAACGCAATTTCGCCGAACACCCGCCGAACACCCCGCGTCGCGCGGGCGCGCACACGACCGCGCGCCCGCCGCGGAGCAGGGCTCCACGACGGGCGCGCGGTTCGTCGGGGGAAGGCGTCAGCGCTGGTACACCGGCGTGATGATGGCCCGCGCCAGCGTCTTGAAGAACAGGTTGAAACCGACCACCGCGGGCGTCACGTTCTCGTCCACACCCAGCGTCTCCTCGCCCACCGCGTGCACGACGAACGCGTAACGGTGCGCGTGGTGCCCCTCCGGCGGCGCCGCACCCACATAACCCGGCATACCGGCGTCGTTGCGCACATGGAACGCGCCCGCGGGCAGCCCCTTGCCGTCCGCCGCGCCCGCGCCCCGGGGCAGCTCCGTCACCGACACGGGGACGTCCACCACGGTCCAGTGCCAGAACCCGCTCGCGGTCGGCGCGTCCGGGTCGAAGCACGTCACCACGAAGCTCTTCGTCTCCGGCGGGAAACCCGCCCACGACAGCTGCGGCGACACGTCCTCGCCACCCGCGCCCATCACCCCGCTCACGTACGGGTCGGGCAGCGTCACACCGTCCGCCACATCCGTGCTCTCCACCGTGAACCACGGCTTCTCCGGCAGGAATTCATACGGCATCGGGGGCAGCTTCAGGTCCGACACGACCACTCCTCGTCTCCAGGACGGCACCAACCCTCCGACCCTACGCGCTCCCCAGGCGGCATCCCGCCCACCACGGACAACGCGAGCACGATCATCTCTCGGCGCCACGCCCACGCCCAGGTATCCTCCCGCCACCGGGCGAAGCGAACCGAGGGGAGCGGGCCACGTGGCGCAAGCGCGACCGATACGGCCCACCACGGGCCGGGCAGGCCGCGTCAACCGCCCCACCGTCGCCCTGATCCTGCTCGTCGTCCTGCTCACGTCGGTCATCGCGTACGGCGCCACCCGAAGCCGCGGCGGCACCCCGCACACCCCCGGCCAAGGCGCCCAGCCCGGCGTCCCGAGCGCCACCCAACCGGGCGACGCCACCCCGGCCGTCCCCGGCACCGACACCGGCATCACCCCGGCGCAGCTCGACGCCCTCGCCGCCGCCCGCACCCACGCGCTCGCCGCCGGCGACGAAGCCGCCTTCACCGCGGCACTCGACCCCGCCACCCCCGGCCTCGTCGACGAACAACGCCGGCTCTTCCGCAACCTGCGGCCCATCCCGTTCGACGAAGCCGCCTACCGCGTCGACAGCAGCCGCCCCGTGCCCGGCGCGGCCGGCACGCTGATCGTCGACGTCTCCTTCGACCACCGCATCACCAACGCCGACGTCGCGACCGTGGGGGAGGGCTACCGCTGGACCGTCACCCGGCCCGCGCCCGGCGCGCCCCTGCGCATCAGCAGCATCACCGGAACCCCGTACGAAGGCGCCGGATACCGCTACGCCCGCGACTACCCCGCACCCTGGGACCGCGCCACACTCACCGTCGTCCGACGCCCCCACACGGTCGTCCTCGCCGACCCCCAGGTCGCCGACCGCGCCGAATCCCTCGCGGACGCCGCCGAACAGGCCGCCGTCACCGACCTCACCGGCTACGCGGGCCCCCGCGGCACATCTCCCGGCTTCGTCCTCGTCCCCGTCGCCGACCGCGCCGCCTTCTACGAGCTCTACGGCGGCCGCGCCGACCAGCACGGCGACGAGTCCGGCCTCACCTACGCGCTGCGCACCTCACCCACCGGGACCACCGCCACCCAGTCCGCCCCCGGCAGCACCCCCCAGTTCGGCGGCGCCCGCATCGTCGTCGACGTCACCTCCGGCTACTTCACGTCGGGCGACCCCGAACGCGCCGCCGTCCTGCTCCGCCACGAGACGGCCCACGCCCTCATCACCCCGCTGCGCAGCGAACTCGCCGGACAGAACCAGCCCGTGTGGCTCGTCGAAGGCTTCGCCGACTGGCTCGCGCTCCGCCCGCACCACGGACACCTCGAGGGCGACCTCGCCGAAGCACGCACCTACGTCCGCAGCGGCCGCTTCCCCGGCACGCTGCCCACCGACGCCGACCTCTACCAGGCCGACCCGGTGGGCAACGCCGCCTCGTACGAGCTCGCCCACCTCGTCCTGCTGCGCATCGAACAGACCCGCGGCAGCGCCGCCGTCTACCGGCTCGTCAGCGCCGTCTACGCGGACCCGTCACCCGCGTCCGTCGACCGCGCCATCAAGGACGCCACCGGACGCGGCCGCGCCGACTTCGAACGCGACTGGGCGCAGTACGTGAACAGCATGTTCGGCCGCTAGCCACTAGCCGCTAGCCGCCGGCGCCGACGGGAACGACTAGAACCAGCCGCGCCGCGAGCCCACCTCGTGCAGCCAGCCGTGCAGGTACGCCGTCCAGTCCGTCCCCGCCACCGCCGCGTGGTCGACCGTGAAGTGCCGGTACGCGTCGCTGCCCTCGGTGAGCAGCCCGCCCTTCTTGTCCAGCTCGAGGATGACCTCGGTCGCGTGCTCGTCCGAGATGAACGTCAGCTCGACCTCGTTGATCCCGCGCGCGTACTGCGCCGACGGCGCGAACTCGATCTCCTGGTAGAAGGGCAGCCGCTGCCGCGTGTTGCGGATGTGCCCCTTCTCCAGGTCGGCGCCCTTGAAGTGGAACCCGAGGTTCCCGAACGCGTCCAGGATCGCCGCCTGCGCCGGCAGCGGGTGCACCTGGACCGGGTCCAGGTCGCCCTTGTCGATCGCGTTGTCGATCTCCAGCTCGGTGCGCACCCCGATGCTCGTGCCGCGCAGCTGAACGCCCCGGAACACCGTCACCGGCGTCTCCCACGGGATGCCGAGCGAGAACGGCACGTCGTGCACCGCGCCCTCGCGCAGCTGGAAGCCTCCGCCCACCTGCAGACGCGCGAAGTCCTGGTTGACCTTGTACTCGCCGTCCTCGGTCTCGATCTCCACCACCGCGCGCAGCTCGACGTACAGGCCCTCGATCACCTGGTCGACCTTGCCGCCCTGGATCCGGATGCGGCCCTCGGCGAAGCCGCCCGGCGTCACATTCGGCTGGTAGAGCTCCGTCTCGACGGATGCCCCGCCGGCTCCCAAGCTCGCCATCAGCTTCTTGAACACCATGGTTCCTCCCCTGCCGGGACCGACCGCTGCCGGACCGTTTCTCCTGGGACGGGCCCGGAGGCCCCGCACCAGCACCTGACCCCCGTCGCCGTAGAGTCTGGACCATGCCCGCAGCACCGCGTCGAGCCCTACCCCGGTCGTTCTTCGCCCGGCCCGTTCTGGCCGTCGCCCCCGACCTGCTCGGACGCCTGCTGCGCCACGACACCCCGGACGGGCCGATCGTGCTCCGCGTCACCGAGGTCGAGGCCTACGACGGACACAACGACCCGGGCTCGCACGCGTTCCGCGGACAGACCCCGCGCAACAGCACCATGTTCGGCCCGCCCGGACACCTGTACGTCTACTTCACGTACGGCATGCACTACTGCGTCAACGTCGTCTGCGGCCCCGAAGGACGCGCCTCCGCCGTGCTCCTCCGCGCCGGCGAGATCGTCGAAGGCGCCGACCTCGCCGCCGCGCGACGCCCCAACGCCCGCCGTCCCAGTGAACTGGCGCAGGGCCCCGCCCGGCTCACCCTCGCCCTCGGCATCGACCGCACCGACGACGGCGCCGACGCCTGCGCACCCGACACCGGCTTCCGCCTTATGTACGGCACACCCCCGCAGGCCGGCGCGGTCCGCACCGGGCCGCGCACCGGCGTCGGCGGCGACGGCGCCGCCCACCCCTGGCGCTTCCACATCGACGCCGACCCCACCGTCAGCCCCTATCGGGCCCACACCCCGCGCGTCCGCCGGAATCCGGTTCGCGCCGCGGCGGACCCGTCGGGCACGCTGTAGGCCGACCGCATCTTCCTGACCTTCCCACCAAGGAGAAGAACGACCGTGACGGACATCGTCGAGGACCTCAAGTGGCGCGGGATCATCGCCCAGACCACCGACGAGGACGCCCTGCGCAAATCCCTCGCGGACGGTCCGATCACGGTCTATGCGGGCTTCGACCCCACCGCGGCCAGCCTCCACGTCGGACACCTCGTCATCGTGCTCACGCTGCGCCGCCTCCAGCGCGCCGGCCACCGGCCCATCGCCCTCGTCGGCGGCGCCACCGGCCTCATCGGCGACCCCAAGCCGTCCGCCGAGCGCCAGCTGAACGACACCGACACCGTCCGCGACTGGACCGGGCGCATCCGCGGCCAGCTCTCCGCCTTCCTCGACTTCGAAGGCGACCGGCCGGACACCGCCATCATGGCCAACAACCTCGACTGGACGGCCGACCTCACCGCCATCGACCTGCTCCGCGACCTCGGCAAGCACTTCAGCATCAACCAGATGCTGGCCCGCGACACCGTGAAGTCCCGGCTCGGCGGCGAAGGCATCAGTTACACCGAGTTCAGCTACGTCATCCTCCAGTCCTTCGACTACCTGGAGCTCTACCGCCGGCACGGCTGCACGCTGCAGATCGGCGGCAGCGACCAGTGGGGCAACATCACCGCAGGCCTCGACCTGGTCCGCCGCGTCACCGGCAACACCCCGCACGGCCAGGCGCACGCCCTGACGATGAACCTGCTCACCAAGGCGGACGGCACCAAGTTCGGCAAGACCGAGGGTGGCGCGGTCTGGCTCGACCCCGAGCTGACCACGCCCTACGCCTTCTACCAGTTCTGGCTGAACTCGGACGACCGCGACGTCGCCCGCTACCTGCGCACCTTCAGCTTCCGGAGCCACGACGAGATCGAGGCCCTCGAGCGCGAGTCCGCGGAACGCCCGGCCGGCCGCGCCGCCCAGCGTGCCCTCGCCGAGGAGCTCACCACGCTCGTGCACGGCGCCGACCAGTGCGCCGCCGCCGTCGAGGCCAGCCGCGCACTGTTCGGCCAGGGCGACCTGGCGACGCTCGACCGCGCGACGCTCAACGCCGCGGTCGCCGAGCTGCCCTCGGCGTCCGTGACCGAGCTGCCGACCGTCGTCGACGCGCTGGTGGCCACCGGTCTGGTCGCCAGCAAGGGCGCGGCCCGCCGCACCGTCAAGGAAGGCGGCGCCTACGTGAACAACGTGAAGGTGACCGAAGAGGACGCGCTCCTCGGCGCCGACGACCTGCTGCACGGCCAGTGGGTGCTGCTCCGCCGGGGCAAGCGCAACCTGGGTGCCGTCAAACTCGGCTGACACATAAGGCAGTTCGCGACCCCGTCAAGCCGGGCGGGGGCACCTCCGACGAGGTTCCCCCGCCCGGCTTGACTCGTCCCGGGCGTTGGTCTAATGTCGTCCGAGTCGCTAGTTCGGGAGGCCCGGACAGGCGCGCCCATCCGTGAACCCCCTTCCAGAGCAGCGCGATTCGTCGTGCGCCTGAAGCAGGTCCGCGTCCGTGGCGCGATGGCCGGTCCCGCAGCGACCAACACATCGAAGCGAATCGAACGGAATCGTTCCCATGCGATTTCCGGGAGTCGTTATTTGTGCTGTCCGAATTTGCTTTCGGCGGTGTTCGCACCGGAAAACGGAAGTGGTTCGGAGCCCCGCAGAAACCTGCTAAGGTTGATGCATCGAGAACGCCAGGTGCGCGGCTTGTGTTCAACTCGGAAGCGAGTTGAAAACGAGAAAACGGATCTGGTAAGCTCGAAGAGCAGAAAGAAAAGAAACAAAACGAAACACAAAAGAAGCGAAACGCCCGGAGAGACCGGTGAAAGGGTCTCAAAGGAAGCGTCCGTTCCTTGAGAACTCAACAGCGTGCCAAAAGTCAACGCCAAATAACAACCCCGGCGTTCACTACAGGATCGACCGTCCGGTCGTCTCCTGGGTGTTCGTAGGGATTCCTTTGGTACAAAATCCTCCGGCCATGTCAGCGGCCGGGGGTCACAGCAAGGACGCATGCGCTGGTCGGACTATTCCTCCGACGGAGCGCGGCTCCTTCGTATGTGTTGACC
>NZ_JASAOI010000097.1 GCF_029953285.1 Yinghuangia seranimata
GCGACGGGCCCGGCGGGCCGCGCGGCGGGTGCGCAGGACGGAGGAGACCATCCGCTCGTGGGCGGCGACCTCGCGCATCTCGTTCACCCGGGCCTGGAAGAGCTGGTACTCGATCACGGTGACTCCTTGAAGTCCGTTCCCTCGGCGGGCTTTCCGCTCCGGGTTCCCGGTGTCTCTCCGGGCATGACTCAAGATTCGTCTCCCAGTGGGGTACCGGGCATCGGACGGATGCCCGATCTTGGACGGCGGATTCGACGCGCCTCGGACTGAGGTGCCTCAGCCCACGCCTAAGACACCTAAGACACCCCCTAAGGCGCCCCCGTCAGCAGCTAAGGCCGCAGGTCAGAAGGCCTGTGCCGGTCGCGCCTCAGGCCGAAGCCCTCACCTTGCGGCGCCTGCCTCCAGGACCGCTGTGGCCGCTGTGGCGATGAGGTGGGCGGTGGTTTCGGGGGTGCGGTCGGCGGCTAGGGCGTCGTAGGTCTCGAAGCTCGTCAACTGCCAGATGACGTCGAGCTGGTCGTCGGCCGCGGCGTCGAAGCGTTCGAGGACCCGGGCCAGGACCGCGCGGCGGAGGGCGTCGCGGGTGGCGATCATGCGGCCGAGGTCGGGGTCGAGGGCGCCCATGGCACGGACGTGGCGGATCACCGTGCGGTCGGACTCCCAGAACCGGCAGAAGGCGTCGGCGAAGTGGGCCAGTGCGGTGGCCGGGTCGGGGGCGGTGAAGGCCGGGGAGAAGTCGGTTCCCGCGCTGGCGAAGAGGTGGTCGAACAGGGCTTCCAGCAGGCCGGCTTTGGAGCCGAACAGGTTGTAGACGGTCTGGCGTGAGACGTCGGCGGCGCGGGCCACGGCGTCGACGGAGATCGGGGTGGCGGCGGGCCCGGCGAGCAGGCCGCGGGCCGCCGCGAGGACGCGTTGCCGGGTCTCCCCCACGGCGGCGGCACGGCGTTCCGACTCGTACTTGCGGGGGCTCATCCGGCTTGACCGTCCTCGAAATTTGTATTTACAGTCGGTCCAATGAATTCTACCGGCCCGCCTCGTCCGCGTCACTGGTCAGGAGCTCAGCGATGACGACAGTTCAGGACTCCCCCGCCTACCACCCGCTCGACGGCAAGGTCGCCGTCGTCACCGGTGCCGCCCGCGGCATCGGGGCCGCGACGGCCCGCGCGTTCCACCAGGCCGGCGCCACCGTGGTGCTGGCCGCCCGCAGCGCCGACGCGCTGAAGGCGCTCGCCGACGAGATCACCGCCGACGGCGGCCGCGCGCTCGCCGTCCCCACCGACGTCACCGACGAGGCCTCGGTCGCGGCGCTCGTCGCCCGCACCGTCGAGGAGTTCGGCCGGCTCGACGCCGCGGTCAACAACGCGGCGGGCGGCGGCCACCCGCCGACCCCGCTCGCCGACGTCAGGACGGAGGACTTCGACAGCGCGTTCGCGGTCAACCTGCGCGGCGTCTTCCTCTCCCTCAAGCACGAGATCCCCGCCATGCTGGCGGGCGGCGGCGGCACGATCGTCAACATGTCCTCCACGGCGGGCCTCCAGGCGGTCGGCGGTCTCGCGGCGTACGCGTCCACCAAGTTCGGCCTCGTCGGTCTGACGCGCGTCGCAGCGCTCGACTACGCCGACGCGGGGATCCGGGTCAACGCGCTCGCGCCGGGCCCGATCCACACCGAGCAGCTCGAGGCCGCGGGCGAACAGGCCCGCATGGGCGCCGCGATGGCGATGCCGATGAAGCGCATCGGGCAGCCGGAAGAGGTCGCGGCCGCCGCGGTCTGGCTGTGCTCGGACGCGTCCTCGTTCATCACCGGCGCGACGCTCCCGATCGACGGCGGCAAGCTCGCCGGCGCCGCGCCGTTCCGCCGCCCCGGAGCGTGACGGGGGAGCCGAAAGCGACGGCTCACCGCCACCGCCTCAGCGCGCTCCCCACCCCGGAACGCTGACCCGCCGCCCCCACCGCACGCCCGCCTGGGCGCTAGTTCGGCAAACCGGCGAACGCCGCGCGCCGCTCGGGTACGTTGAAAGTCTCGGGCGCGTGTCGGGGGGCACGCGGGGGCATCGGGTGGGGAGCGCACGAGGCCATGGAACCTCTGACGTCGGATGATCCGTTACAAATCGGTAGCTACCGCCTGCTCGCCCGCCTCGGCGCGGGCGGCATGGGCCGCGTATATCTGGGGCGTTCGCCGCACGGCCGCATGGCGGCGGTGAAGGTCGTCCACGCCCAGCTCGCGCAGGACGCCGAGTTCCGCGCCCGGTTCCGGGCCGAAGTCCGTTCCGCGCGCCTGCTGGACGGCCGTTGGACGGCGCCGGTCCTGGACGCGGACAGCGAGTCCGACACGCCCTGGCTGGCCACCGGCTACGTCTCGGGCATGACCCTGCACGACGCGGTGGCCTCGCACGGCCCGCTCCCGGAGTGGGCCGTGTGGTCGCTCGCGGCGGGCTTCGCCGAGGCGCTGGCGCACATCCACGAACGCGGCCTGCTGCACCGCGACCTCAAGCCGTCGAACGTCATGCTGACGCTGGACGGCCCGCGCGTCATCGACTTCGGCATCGCGCGGTCGGCCGACGCGAGCATCGCGACCCGCACCGGCATGACGCTCGGTTCGCCGGCGTACATGTCCCCGGAGCAGATCCAGGGCGGCGATCTCGGCGTCGCGAGCGATGTGTTCAGCTTCGGCTCGGTGCTGGCGTTCGCGGCCACAGGGAGGGCGCCGTTCGGCGTGGGCGACAGCGGCGGCTACGCGGTCATGCTGCGTGTCACCACCGATGCGCCCGATCTCGCGGGCGTGCCCGAGTCGTTGCTGCCGCTGATCGGCTCCTGCCTCGACAAGTCGCCGGGCGCGCGGCCGGCGGTCGCCGAGATCCGGGCCACGGCGGCGGAAGCGAGCCGGGCGTCCACCGCGGACACGTGGCTGCCCGCCGCGCTGACCGCCGAGATCGGGCGGCGCAGCGCCCGCCTGCTCGACGTGGAGGACCCGACGGCGCCGCACGGCCGGATCCCCGAGCCGCCGGTGGGCAACACGCCGCCTCCCATGCCGGCGAGCCTGCCCACGGTCGGCTACGGGGGCGCCCCGCCGCACATGCCGCCGCCGCACATGCCGCCACCGCACACCCCGCCCCGCGCGCCTGCCCACACACCGCCGCCGGCGCCACCGACGGTCCATGCCGTCCCGCACCAGCCGCCCCCACAGCGCCGCCTCCTCGTACCCGTTCTCGCCGCGGTGTGTGTCCTCGCCGTGCTGACGACCGCACTTGTCGTCGGGCTGACCTGGGGCGGCGGCAACGACGGTGCGTCGGGCAGCAGTTCGTCGGCGGGCCCGGGCACCGTTCCCGCGGCACCGCAGACGTCCGCCCCCGCGCAGCCGGGCACGGACACACGCGCCACCGGGACGTCCGCGAAGCCCTTCACGTACAGCGGCACGTGGAGCGGCGTGCTGACCCAGCGCGGCTCCGAGAAGTACACCGTGACGGTGGTCTTCAGCACCTCGTCCACCGGGGCCGCTCCCGGCGACCAGATCGCGACGGTCGACTATCCGGGCCTCACGTGCGGCGGCCGTTGGGTGTTCGTCGCCGCGCGGGACACCGGGGCCGCGGTACGCGAGGAGATCACCCGCAACGCGACCACCAGGTGTACCGCGTTCGTCGACATCACGCTGACGCGTTCCGGAAGCGACCAGCTCGTGTACGAGACGAGCGCGGGCGGCGGCATCGTCGGCACGCTCACCCGGAACGGCTGACACCAGGCCCTGCACCCCGCCCGCCGCGCACACAGCGCGGCGGGCGCGCAGGCCTGCCCGCGTGACCCCCGGTGCTGTCCGAAATGCACGGGAGGCCGGGAAAACCCGTACCGGAAAAGCACCTTGACGGGCCGTCGATCTTGATCCACCATAAAGACAACAAGGTTGTCTATCAGCAAGGAGCCTACGTGCCCGTCATCCGCGCCACCGACGCCCGCCGCACCGAGACCCCCGCCGCCGTCATGACCACGCTTGTGTCGCCGAGCCAGGGCGAGAGCGCACAGGCACTGTGGCGCGTCGAGGCGGCGCCGGGCACCGCGGGCCCCGTCCACGTCATCACCCGCGACCAGGTCTGGACGTTCCTGACCGGCGCCGCGGTCGTCGACATCGCCGGCGAGAAGGTCGAACTCGCCGCCGGGGACACGCTCGTGATCCCGGCCGACGTCCCGCGCCAGATGACCCCGGACGCCGACACCGGCTTCACGGCGATCTGCATGGGCTCGGCCGAGTCGCGCGCCGGCGCCCCCGGCGGCGACACGATCCCGCTCCCCTGGGCGCAGTAGCGCCCCGCGGCAGCACAGCAGCACGCCGAGGCGGCCCCGACCGAGGGGCCGCCCCCCGGCGCGTCCGGACTACGCCACCGACGCCCGAAAGGCCTTGCGGTACGCGGACGGCGACGTCCCCATCGCGCGCCCGAAGTGGTGCCGGAACGTCACCGGACTCTCGAACCCGACCGCCGCGCCCACCTCTTCGACCGACGCCGCGGTCTCCTCCAGCAGCCCCAGACTGGCCTGGATGCGCTGCGCCAGCACCCACCGCACCGGGCTCGTGCCGGTGGCCGCCGAGAAGCGGCGCAGGTACGTGCGCTGCGAGACGTGCGCCTGGGCCGCGAGGTCGGCGACCGTGATCGGCTCGGCGAGGTGCTCGAGCGCCCACGCCATCGACCGCGCGACGCCGTCGTCGCCGTCCACCTCGTTCACCGCCGCCTGGATGAACTGCGCCTGCCCGCCCTCCCGGTGCGGGGGGATCACCAGGCGGCGCGCGACCGAGTTCGCGACCTTCGCGCCGTGGTCCTTGCGCACCAGGTGCAGGCACAGGTCGAGGCCGGCCGCGCTGCCCGCGCTCGTCAGGATCTCGTCGTGGTCGACGTACAGGACGTCCGGGTCGACCGTGATTTCCGGATAGCGCTCGGCCAGCAGGTCGGCGTACTTCCAGTGCGTCGTCGCCGTGCGCCCGTCCAGCAGCCCGGCCGCCGCGAGCGCGAACGCGCCGGAGCAGATCGACACGATGCGCGCGCCCCGCGCCCGCGCCGTGCGCAGCGCGTCGACCAGCGCGGGGGAGACCTCGCCTCGCACGTCCGGCACGGCCGTGACGATCACCGTGTCGGCGGACGCCAGCACGTCGAGCCCATGCTCGACGAGGATCGAGAACCCGCCGACGACGCGCATCGGCGCACGGGTCTCGCCGCACACGAACAGCCGGTACCAGGGGATGCCCAGTTCCGGCCGCGGCATCCCGAAGATCTCGACGACCGAGCTCATCTCGAACGGGGCCATCCCGTCGAAGGCCAGGACGGCGACCGTGCCGCAGTGCGGGGCGGGGTCGAGGGTCGGCGGAAGCACGGCGATCGTCATGGCGGAATGTTAGCGATAGGGGTCGTTGCCGCCACTGTCGAGGCCCCGGGGCCGCGCGACAGGATCTTTCCCGTCAGCAGGAAACACCGGCCGAACGGCACCGAGCCGCACCGAGCCGCGCCCCCCTCCCAGGAGCCGAAGATGACCGCCGCCGCCGAGTACACGATCGAGTCCGCCGTCACCAGCGTCCCGGCCGCCGCCCCCGAGGTCGCCGCCGCGCACTACGCCGCACGGCTCGCCTTCGAGGCGGACGTCTCCGACGTGCACACCGACCTCGCGTCCGGCGCCCCCGGCATCGTCGTCGTCGACTCCCGCAGCAAGGTCGGCTGGGACCAGGGCCACATCCCGGGCGCGCTGCACATCCCCACCGCGCGCATCCCGGAGCTCGCGCCGCAGCTGATCGGCAAGGACGTCACCGTCGTCACCTACTGCTGGGGCCCCGGCTGCAACGGCGCCACCCGCGCCGCCCTCGCCTTCGCCCGACTCGGCTACGCCGTCAAGGAGATGATCGGCGGCTTCGAGTACTGGGCGCGCGAGGGCTTCGAGGTCGAGTCCGCCACCGGGATGTCGCGCACCGCGCCCGACCCGCTGACCGCCCCGGTCTCCGGCGTCGCGTGCGCGTGCTGACCGCCCGTCGGACCGCCGGGACTCACCCGGCGGCAGGCGTACGTTCCGGTTCGGCGACGGGCCGGGGCGTACGCCACGGCTCGACCAGCGGCGGCGGTGTGCGCAGGGGTCCGCTCAGGCGCACGATCAGTGCCGCCGCCAGTCCGTAGAGCGTCGCGAACAGGTGGCCGAGGTCCCAGATCGTGTGACTGACGAACACCGGGACCAGCACCGTGAACGCCATGGCCAGCACGCCGCCCCAGCGGAACAGGCCCGGCATGATCAGGACGGCGGCGGCGCAGCAGCCGACCATCACGTAGCTCACGCCGACGTCGGTGGCCGCCGCGAGCTTGTGCGGCGCGCGGCCGGTGTCGATGGCCCAGCGTTCGACGCGGGCGGTGGTGAGCGAGCCCAGCACGTGCGCGCTGATGGCCACGAGGATGATGCGCGGTGTGCCGTAGCGCCGTTCGGCCCATGCCACGACGGTGCCGAAGACGCCGATATAGAGGGAGAGCCCCGAACCCCGGTCGGCGACCCACAGCGCGCTGGTGACGAGCACGGTGGCCGGGTCGTCGGACAGCCGGTGCAGGTTGGTGCTGTCGACCTTGGTCAGCAGGTCGATGAGCCGCGGCGGCGCGGTCTTCTGCACGAAGGTGCAGGCCGTGAAGAGCACGATGTAGGTGAACGTGGCCGGCGCGGACAGCACCCACGCGCGCAGCCGGACGGTCCACGGCCCGAGGCGGGCCACCACGATCCGGACCGGCGTCCACACGCGCGCGAGGCCGCGCAGCAGGTACCAGAGGACGACCAGGCTCAGCACGACGAGCGCGACCACAGGCGTCCTCCGCGCGGGGACGATCAGCGATGATCGGACTTCAGGGCAAAACGATAGTAATCACCCCACCCGCTCCGCCGCGGCAAGCAACGCCTCGGCGACGTCGCGCGCCCGGTAGGCGGCGTCGGGCGTGCGCTCGCGCAGCGCGGTGACGATCGCGCCGTCCATCAGCAGCACGAACCGCCCGGCGAGCACGTCGGGTTCGGCGACGCCGTCCGCGGCCAGCAGGCCGCGCACGTACTCGCAGACCGCCGCCTTGTGCCCGGCCGCGACCTGGTGCGCCGCACTGTCCGGGTCGGCCGTCTCGACGATCGTGTTGATGAACGCGCAGCCGCGGAAGTCGGCCGCGGAGAACCGCTCCGCCAGCGCGTCGAACACCGCGAGCGGACCGCCCCCGTGCGCGGCCACGCGCTGCGCGAGCCAGGCCCGCCACCGCACGTCGCGGCCTTCGAGGACGGCGACGACCAGGTCCTCCTTGCCGGGGAAGTGGCGGTAGAAGGACGCCCGGCCGACCCCGGACTCGCTGAGGATGCGCTCGACGCCGACCGCCCTGACGCCCTCGGCGTAGAAGAGGTCCTCGGCGGTGCGGAGGAGTCGTTCGCGCGCTTGAACCGGCATGCCCGCAAGCGTAATGGCCCTTGACCCGAAACGGAACCGATCGGTACCGTCTTGCTCGTCAGAACGGAACCGATCAGTACCGTTTGGAGTCACCATGCCTCGCATCCCCGTCGTCGACGGCGACCCCGAAGGCCTCCTGGAGGCCACCCAGCGCCAGCTCGGCCGGGTCCCGAACCTGTACGCAACGCTCGCCAACGGCCCGCAGGCACTGGCCGGATACCTCGCGATGCGCGACGCGCTCACCAAGGGCGTGCTCCGCGCCAAGGTCCGCGAGCAGCTCGCACTGCTGATCGCGCAGGAGAACTCCTGCACCTACTGCGTGAGCGCGCACACGCTGCGCGGCTCGAAGATGGGCTTCAGCGACGAGCAGCTGGTGAAGACCCGCGAGGCCGCCGACGACGACCCGCACGTCGACGCGATCCTGCGCCTGGCCCGCGAGGTCGTCCGCACCCGCGGCCGGGTCGACGACGACGCGCTCGCCGCCGCCCGCGCGGCCGGCGTGACCGACGCCGAACTCGCCGAGGTGGTCGCGCACGTGGCGCTCAACACCCTCAGCAACTACTTCAACCACCTGGCCGAGCCGGAGCTCGACTTCCCGGAGGTCAAGGCGTGAACCCCGACACCTGGCGCACCGCCGCCGTCGAGCTGGTCCCCGGCTACACGGTCGTCGGCCCGGACGGCGGCCCCACCGACACGGTCGAGGCGGAGTTCACGATCGCCGGAGGCTTCCTCCACCTGCGCGTCCCGGGCACCGGCACGGTCCAGGTGGTCTCGGCGCCGGCCGTCCGCCTCGTCACCTATACCGAGGCCGACGAGTCGTGCGCGGTCCCACCCAAGAACTAATGGAAGAAATCCAAGGCATCCATTAATCTAGGAGTCGTTCGGAAGCCCCGCGCAGCCGCCAGGAGAAGAGGTCCGCCATGCCCGCGCTCGTCCTCCCCCACGTGAAGCACCGCACCGTCGACATCGACGGCGTGCGCGTCTTCTACCGCGAGGCCGGCCCGGCCGACGCACCCACGCTCCTGCTGCTGCACGGCTTCCCGTCCAGCTCCCGCCAGTTCGCCCGGCTCATCGACGCGCTCGGGGGCGACTACCACGTGGTCGCCCCCGACTACCCCGGCTTCGGGCACAGCGACGCGCCCGCGCCGGGCGACTTCACCTACACCTTCGACGCGCTCGCCGACGTCACCGAGAAGTTCCTCGTCACGCTCGGCCTCGACCGCTTCACCATGTACGTCTTCGACTTCGGCGCACCGGTCGGCTTCCGCATCGCCACCCGGCACCCGGACTGGATCGAGGGCCTGATCGTCCAGAACGGCAACGCCTACCTCGAAGGCCTCTCCCCCGCCGCCCGCGACATGACCGCCAACCGCCCCGGCGTCCCCGGTGCCGAGGAGGCCGTGCGCGGGATCCTCACCCTCCCGGTCACGCGCAGCCAGTACGAGGGCGGCACCGCCGACCCCGAACGCGTCGCCCCCGACGGCTGGACAGCCGACCAGCACTTCCTCGACCTGCCAGGGCGTGCCGACATCCAGGTCGAGCTCGCGCTGGACTACCACGCCAACCTCGCGCGCTACCCGGAGTGGCAGGAGTGGCTGCGCACCCACCGCCCGCCGACGCTCATCGTCTGGGGCCGCAACGACTTCTTCTTCCCCGAACCCGGCGCCCGCGCCTACCTGCGCGACGTCCCCGACGCGGAGCTGCACGTCCTCGACACCGGGCACTTCGCCCTCGAGGACCACCTTCCCGAGATCGCCCCGCTGATCGCCGACTTCCTCGACAAGCGCGCCGCCGGCTGACCGCCGGCCCCGAAGCGGGGCGGGCCGAGACCCCCCGAGTACCCGCCCCGGACATGGCAGAGGCCCGAAGGTCTACGACCTTCGGGCCTCTTGCTCGGTGCGCGAGGGGGGAGTTGAACCCCCACGCCCTTTCGGGCACTGGAACCTGAATCCAGCGCGTCTGCCTATTCCGCCACCCGCGCGAGCAATTGAAGATTAGCAAGGATGCGGCGGCAGGTTCAAATCCATACCCACGGGCTAACCCCGGGCCCCCCGGGTGGCGCCCAAACCAGGCGGATGCGCACACTCCGCACCCGCCCGCTCCTTCTTTGCGCGGGGCCATCCCCGGAGCCCCTCCGACTCCGGCATGCTTGACCTGCGCCGCCCGAGATAGGACGGCGCACAGGCGGGGTAGACGCACCTGGTCACACCACAACGACGACAAGCGAGCCAGGACGAGGGGCCGGGGGTGTAGGAATCCTTGTGAGGGCCAACACTCCCTACAGTGACCATGGCGGGGAACCATGCCCGTTTCCCGAGCGTGGATACGATCAGTGAGCTGACTGTAGGACTGCACCTGCCCGGGAGCACCCGGAACGATGCGGTCACGCCCCCGAAGACGACGGCGACGCTTGAAGGAAGGAGGTGCCCGTGGGTGTCCTGAAGAAGTTCGAACAACGACTTGAGGGGCTGGTCAACGGCGCCTTCGCCAAGGCGTTCAAGTCCGACGTCCAGCCTGTGGAGATCGCCAGCGCGCTCAAGCGCGAGTGCGACAGCAACGCCACCATCTGGAACCGCGACCGCACGATGGTGCCGAACGACTTCGTCGTCGAGCTCGGCTCGCACGACTACGAGCGCCTCAGCCCGTACGCGCAGCAGCTCGGCGCCGAGCTGTCCACGATGGTCCGCGACTACGCGCAGCAGCAGCGCTACTCCTTCATCGGCCCCGTCGAGGTGCACTTCGAACAGGCCGACGACCTCGACACCGGCCTGTACCGGGTGCGCAGCCAGGCGCTCGCCGGCAGCCAGCCCGGCGGCGACCCCGGCTACGACCCCGGCTACGGCCCGGGCCCCGGTGCCGGCGCGCCGTCGCCGTACGCGCCCGAGCCGCAACACCAGCAGCAGCCGGCGTACAACGACCCGCGGTACGCCCAGCCCGGCCAGCCGCCGCAGGGCCCCGCACCGCACTTCCAGTCCGGCTACCCGCAGCCCGGCCCCGGCGGTGTGCCGCCCGGCGCGCCCATGGGCCCGGGGCCCGGACTTCCGCCGCGCCCCCCGGCTCCGCCCGGGCCCGCGCCCACGCCGTACCGCCCGCCGTCCGTGACCCGCACCTGGGTCGAGGTCAACGGCATGCGTCACGAGATCACCGCTTCGGCCGTCAAACTGGGCCGGAGCACCGACGCGGACGTGAGGGTCGACGACCCGAGCGTCTCAAGGCATCATGCCGAGATCCGCGTCGGACCGCCGCCCTCGATCGCCGACCTCGGTTCCACGAACGGCATCGTCGTCGACGGGCAGCACTGCCAGCGCGCCGCCCTGCGCGACGGCTCGCGAATCGTCCTGGGCAGTACCACTGTCGTGTTCCGTCAAACCGAGGGGTGACATCGGGCGCATGTCTGAGCTGACCCTCACCGTCATGCGGCTGGGATTCCTCGCCGTGCTGTGGCTGTTCGTGATCGTCGCGGTCCAGGTGATCCGCAGCGATCTGTTCGGCACGCGCGTCACGCAGCGGCCGATGCGGCGCCGCAACGCGGCGCCCGCCACGGCCGGAGCCCCCGCAGCGGCGGTGCCACCGCCGGTCGCCCAGCAGGCGCCCCCGCAGCAGGCCCGCGGCCCACGCCGCGCGCCGCGCAACACCCCGGCGAAGCTGGTGATCACCGGTGGCACCCTCACCGGCACCACGATGAATCTGACCGACCAGCAGATCACCATCGGCCGGGCCCACGACTCGACCATCGTGCTCGACGACGACTACGCGTCCAGTCGGCACGCCCGCATCTACCCGGCGCCCGACGGCCAGTGGATCGTCGAGGACCTCGGGTCGACCAACGGCACCTACCTGGACCGCACGCGCTTGACCGGCCCCACCCCCGTTTCCCTCGGAGCGCCGATCCGCATCGGCAAGACCGTTATCGAGCTGCGCAGGTAGCCTGAATGAGCCTCTCTCTCCGCTACGCCGCCGGATCACACAAAGGCATGATCCGCGAGGGCAACGAGGACTCCGGCTATGCCGGTCCGCGGCTGCTCGCGGTCGCCGACGGCATGGGCGGCGCCGCCGCGGGCGAGGTGGCCAGCTCCGAGGTCCTGTCGACGATCGTCGAACTCGACGAGGACCTGCCCGGCGCCGACGTGCGCGACACCCTGCGCATCGCGGTGGACCGCGCCAACGACCGGCTGCGCGTGATGATCGACGACGACCCCGGCCTGGAGGGCATGGGGACGACGCTCACCGCGCTGCTGTGGACCGGGAGCGGCCTCGGCCTCGTGCACGTCGGCGACTCACGCGCCTACCTGCTGCGCGACAACGAGCTGCGGCAGATCACGCAGGACCACACGTGGGTCCAGCGCCTCGTCGACGAGGGCCGCATCACCGAGGAGGAGGCGGGGCACCACCCGCAGCGCTCGCTCCTGATGCGCGCACTCGACGGCCGCGGCCAGGTCGAGCCCGACCTGTCGGTGCGCGAGGCGCGCGCCGGCGACCGCTACCTCATCTGCAGCGACGGCCTGTCCGGCGTGGTCAGCCGGGAGACCATGGAGGACACCCTCCTGTCGCTCGCCGACCCGCGCGACTGCGTCCAGGAGCTGATCCAGCTCGCGCTGCGCGGCGGCGGCCCGGACAACATCACGTGCATCGTCGCCGACATAGTCGACGTCGACCAGCGCCCGTCGGACATCCCGATGGTGGTCGGCGCGGTCGCCGACGACCTCGCGGGCGACACCGCGACGCTGCCCACCACCCCGGCCTCCCGGGCCCGCGAACTGACCGCGGGCGAGTACGAGACCGAGGCCCTCGTCCCCGACCCGGGCCCGCCGAACCGCCGCCGCCCCAAACCCGCGTGGCGGCGCACGCTGCCCGTGTGGGGCCCCGCGCTCGGCGTCCTCGCGATCCTCGGCGGCGCCTACTGGTGGACCCAGACCCAGTACTACGTCGCCAAGAGCGGCGACCACGTCGCGATCTACCGCGGCATCGACACCCAGATCTTCGGTGTCTCGCTGTCCAGCCCGTACCAGCAGTACGACACGGTCAAGACCAGCCTGATCGGCGAGACGTACCGGCAGAACCTCGACGGCAACTACAGCGCCTCCGGCCTGTCCGACGCGCGCGACTACGTCGAGAAGCTCAAGCTGCAGGCGTCCGTGTGCCAGGACGTCATCAAGTGGAACCAGGACCACCCGGTTTCCGTCTCCCCCGAGGTACCGCAGAACCCGACGCCGCAGACACCCGCGGCGACCGGAAGCCCGGGAGGGACGACCGTGAGTCCGACCTCGTCGGTGCAGGCCGCGCCGCTGCGCACCCCGACGCCGACGGCGACCGCGACGGGCCGCCCGGGCAGTGACCCCGTGTCCCGCTCGAGCACCCGCGGCACGCCGGAGTCCGGCAGGACGTCCGCGCCGCCCGGCGCGGGCAAGGCCGCCGCGCCCGGCGCGACGCCGACCGCGACCGAGCCGCCGCCGAGCGCACCGCCCACGAGCGCACCGCCCGCGCCGCCCAAGTTCGATCTGGGCAGCGCGGACAAGAACGAACTGGCCCAGGGCTGCGACGTCAAACCGGTCGGTCAAAGTTGAGGGGGAACGCCGTGAGCAACACGACGATCACCCCGCAGTCCGCACCGAACCGCCGCAACACCGAGCTGATGATGCTCGGCTTCGCGGTCCTGGTGCCGGTGCTCGCCTACGCGAACATCGGACTCGCCGGGGACGGCCGGCTGCCCGCCGGCCTGGTGAAGTACGGCCTCGGCCTCGGCCTGCTGGCGTTCGGCGCGCACCTGGTGGTCCGCAAGTTCGCACCGCACGCCGACCCGCTGCTGCTGCCGCTGGCGACGTTCCTCAACGGCATCGGCCTGGTGCTGATCTACCGCATCGGCCTGGAGCCGACCCGCGGCCAGCCGAAGGCGATCCAGACCGCGCCCACACAGCTGATGTGGAGCGCGCTGGGGATCCTGCTGTTCCTCGGCATCGTGGTCTTCCTGCGCGACCACCGGCTGCTGCAGCGCTACACCTACACGGCGATGGCGCTGTCGCTGGTGCTGCTCGTGCTGCCGATCCCGTTCCCCGCCGTCAACGGCGCCAAGATCTGGATCTCGCTGGGCCCGCTGTCGTTCCAGCCCGGCGAGTTCACCAAGATCATCATCACGGTGTTCTTCGCGGGCTACCTGATGGTCAAGCGCGACGCGCTCGCGCTGGCCAGCCGCAAGGTGATGGGCGTCTACCTGCCGCGCGGCCGCGACCTGGGACCGATCGTCGTCGCGTGGCTGCTGAGCCTGCTCATCCTGGTCTTCGAGCGCGACCTCGGCACCTCGCTGCTGTTCTTCGGCGTGTTCGTCGTGATGCTCTACATCGCGACCGAGCGCACCAGCTGGCTGCTCTTCGGCCTCGCCCTGTCGGCGACCGGCGCCGCGCTGGTCGGCTCGATCGAGCCGCACGTCAAGAGCCGCGTCCACGCGTGGCTCGACCCGCTGTACTACTACGACCTGCCGAAGCCCAGCCTGACCGACTCCGACCAGCTCGCCCAGGCCCTGTTCGGGTACGGCAGCGGCGGCATCCTCGGCACCGGCCTCAACCAGGGCTACCCCGGCGAGATCGGCTTCGCCGCCAACAGCGACTTCATCCTCACGTCGGTCGGCGAAGAGCTCGGCCTGACCGGCATGATGGCGATCTTCATGGTGTACGCGCTGCTGATCGAGCGTGGCCTGCGCACCGCGCTCGCGGCCCGCGACCCGTTCGGCAAGCTGCTCGCGGCGGGCCTGTCGGTCGCGTTCGCGCTCCAGGTGTTCGTGGTCGCCGGCGGCGTCACCGGCCTCATCCCGCTGACCGGTATGACGATGCCGTTCCTCGCGCAGGGCGGTTCGTCCGTCATCACCAACTGGGCGCTGGTCGCGATCCTCATCGTGATCAGCCACACGGCGCGCCGCCCGGCGCCGCCGACGGTCGCGGGCGAGGTCTCGGCCATACAGAACAGCCGCGGCGGCCGCCGCCGGCGCGCGGAGAGCCCGGTGTTCGACCAGCCGCTGGACCCGGCGGACGCCGACGAACTGGCCGGGCCGACGCCGGTGCACGGCTCGCCCCTCGACATCACACCCGGCGCCGGCACGCCCGACCCGGGCCTGTCCGGGGCCGGAGCGGGCTCGCCCGCGTCCGAGTCGGGCCGCTCCGGCGACGTCCCGTCCCCGCCGAGCGCGCCCCCGGACGCGCTGACGGTGCCGGGCGGCGTACCCGGCGTGCCGCCGCGGCCCGCGGCTCCACCCGGAGCGCCGCCGAGCGCCGACCCGATGGGACCGAGAGGACACAGCCAGTGAGGAATTGGGATCGCAAGTGAACAAGCCCCTGCGCAAGGTGTCCATCTTCTGCCTGGTCCTCATCGCCGCGCTCATGGTGCGCGCGAACTGGGTCCAGGTGGTCAAGGCCGACGACTACGCCAACAACTCGCACAACAAGCGCGCGGTGTACGCGGACTACTCGCACCCGCGCGGCGACTTCCTGGTCGAGAACAGGCCGATCACCGGCTCGATCGAGACCGACAGCAAGAAGTACGAGTACCAGCGCACCTACACCGACGGCGCCATGTACGCGCCGGTCACCGGCTACAAGTCGCAGTTCTTCGGGGCGTCGCTCCTGGAGAGCATCGACGACAGCATCCTCAGCGGTGACGACAACCGGCTCTTCGTGCGCCGTGTCATCGACGTCATCACGGGCAAGGAGCGGCGCGGCGGCAACGTCGCGCTGACCCTGAACTCCAAGGCGCAGCAGGCCGCCTTCCAGCAGCTCACCAGCCAGAACAAGACCGGCGCGGTGGTCGCGATCGACCCGGCGACCGGCAAGATCCTGACCATGGTGTCGACGCCGTCCTTCGACCCGAACAAGCTGTCCGTCAACGACAGCAAGGCGCAGGACCAGGCGTGGAAGGCGCTGAACGGCGACCCGACCAAGCCGATGGACAACCGGGCGATCCGTACGACCTACGCGCCGGGTTCGACGTTCAAGCTGGTCACCGCCGCCGCCGCGCTCGCCAGCGGCAAGTACTCGCCGGACGCCGCGACGCAGTTCGACTCGCCGATGCGCTACCCGAGTTCCACCAAGGAGCTGACCGACTCGGCCGGCGCCGAGCGCTGCAAGAACGCGACGCTCAAGGTCGCGCTGGAGCTCTCCTGCAACACGGTGTTCGCCGGCATCGGTGCGGACCTGGGCGACGACGCGGTGAAGAAGCAGGCCGAGGCGTTCGGCTTCAACGACTTCGGCGCCTACGACTTCCAGAAGCCGGCCGAGGACACCAAGAACAACCTCGACGTCCCGAGCCGCGTCACCGCGAGCAAGTTCCCGTCGAACAAGACCGACGTGGGCGCCACGATGCGCGCGTCGATCGGCCAGCAGTCGGTCGCGGCGACGCCGATGCAGATGGCGATGGTCGCGTCGGCGATCGCCAACAACGGCAAGCTGATGCAGCCGTACCTGGTCGACTCGCTCAAGGCCCAGAACCTGGAGACGATCGAGCAGACCCAGCCCAAGGAGCTCAAGCAGCCGGTCACCCCCGAGGTCGCCGGCCAGCTGCGCGACATGATGAAGGGCGTCGTCGAAGAGGGCACCTGCAAGACGGCGCAGATCCCCGGGGTCGAGGTCGGCGGCAAGACGGGCACCGCCCAGCGCGGCGTCAACAACTCGGACCGGCCCTACGCGTGGTTCGTGTCGTACGCCAAGGCCGGCGACAAGATGGTCGCGGTGGCTGTCGTCATCGAGGACCAGGACGCCGACGTCGAGCGCAACGACATCAGCGGCTGCAAGAGCGCGGCGCCGACCGCGGTCGCGGTCATGAGGGCGGTGCTGGGCAAGTGACCCTCGGATGACGGGGGAGTGAGGCGTGCCACATCCGCCCGGGAGACTTGATCAGTCCGTGACAACCGTGCACTCCTCGCCCCCGGTACCGTGTCCGGGAGTGTGTTCCGTCAGACCGGTCCCATGGGCCGTGGACCGGTAAGGGAAGGGCTGGAAGCTATGGATGAGCCGCGTCGCCTCGGCGACCGGTACGAGCTCGGCGCGGTGTTGGGCCGCGGCGGCATGGCCGAGGTCTACCTCGGCCGCGACATCCGTCTGGGTCGCGCCGTCGCCGTCAAGACGCTCCGTGCCGACCTGGCCCGCGACCCCTCGTTCCAGGCTCGGTTCCGGCGCGAGGCGCAGTCCGCCGCGTCCCTGAACCATCCGGCGATCGTCGCGGTGTACGACACCGGCGAGGACTACATCAACGGGATCTCGATCCCGTACATCGTGATGGAGTACGTCGACGGCTCGACGCTGCGTGAGCTGCTGCACTCCGGCCGCCGGCTGCTGCCCGAGCGCGCGATGGAGATGACCGCCGGCGTCCTGCAGGCGCTGGAGTACTCCCACCGCAACGGCATCATCCACCGCGACATCAAGCCCGCCAACGTCATGCTGACCCGGCAGGGCACCGTCAAGGTGATGGACTTCGGCATCGCGCGCGCCATGGCCGACAACGGCATGACGATGACGCAGACCGCCGCGGTCATCGGTACGGCCCAGTACCTCTCCCCCGAGCAGGCCCGCGGCGAGACCGTGGACGCCCGCTCCGACCTCTACTCCACCGGCTGCCTGCTGTACGAGCTGCTGACCGAGCGCCCGCCGTTCGTCGGCGACTCGCCGGTCGCCGTGGCGTACCAGCACGTCCGCGAGGACCCGCTGCCGCCGAGCGCGTACGACCCCGAGGTCTCCCCGACCATCGACGCGATCGTGCTCAAGTCGCTCGCGAAGAACCCGGACAACCGCTACCAGAGCGCCGACGAGATGCGCGCCGACCTGGAGCGCGCACTGCACGGCATGCCGGTCGCGGCGCCCGCGTACATGGCCCCGATGGAGGCGGCGACGCAGTACCTGCCGCCGACGCCGGGCGGGCCGGGCACGCAGATGGCCCCGGGGTACGGCCAGCCGCACGGCGGCGACCAGAACTACGAGCTCGGGCCCGACGACTACGACGACGACGAGCCCCCGCGCCAGCGCGGCTGGGCATGGGCGCTGCTCGCGGTCGCGTGTGTCGCGGTCCTGGTGGCGGCGTTCTTCGTCGGCAAGTCGGTGCTGGGGAGTTCCGGCGGCGCGAAGGACGAGAAGACCGTCCCGACGCTGGTCGGCAAGACGGAGCAGGAGGCCCGGAGCGCGCTCGAGAACGTGTCGCTGAAGCTCGTCGTCGACCCCGCCAAAAAGGCCTGCGACCAGAAGAAGGACACCGTCTGCACGCAGAACCCGGCCGCCGACACAAAGGTTGCCAAGAGCAGCCAGGTCACCGTGGTGATCTCCTCCGGGCCGCCGATGGGCAAGGTGCCGATGGTCACCAACCTGCCCGAGGACCAGGCGTCGGCGGCGGTCAGGAACGCGGGCTTCACCCCCAAGGTCGACCACAACACGTCGTACAAGTGCGACAAGGGCACGGTCTGCTCGACCGACCCGGCGGCCGGCACGGACCTGCAGCTCGGCTCCGAAATCACGCTGAAGGTCAACAGCGGCAAGGCGCAGGTCGACGTCCCGTCGGTGGTCGGCCAGATCCAGAGCGAAGCGCAGAGCAAGCTCAAGGACGCGAACCTCAGGTCGCGGGTCGTCCAGGAGTTCAGCACCGACAAGCCGGCCGGCACCGTCATCAGGCAGAGCCCGGAGAGCGGCAAGGTCGACGAGCAGACGACCATCACGCTGACCGTGTCGCAGGGCCCGTCGCCGACGCCGACCCTGCCGACCCCCGGCACGTCGACCCCCGGGACGCCGACGGGCACGGGCACCGGCACCCCGGGCGGCGGCAACCCGGGCGGCAACCAGAAGCCCGGCACGAACAACAACCCGTTCGACCCGCGCAACTGGGGGGGCTGATCCCCCGCGCGTGAACGCACGAAGGGCCCGACCGGTTCGTCCGGTCGGGCCCTTCGGCGTTCGGGTGTCAGAGGCGCCGGGTCAGGGTGCGGGGCGCGGGAGTTCGGGGCGCGGGAGTTCGGGACGCGGGGCCTCGACTACTTGGCGAGCGCGGCCGGCGTGAACCCGGGCCGCTTCGCGTCCTCGACCGTCAGCGTCCCCCAGTAGACCATCCGGTTCTTCGACGTGAACTCCGGATCGCACGTGGTCAGCGTGATCAGCTTCTGCCCCGGCGGCAGTCCGCCCAGCTCCGGGGGCGACGTCGACAGCACCGCGCCGTCGCTCGGCCTGGTGATGTAGGGGCCGCGGGTGATCTGGTACGTGTACCAGTGCGTCGCGGTCTCCACGACCACGAAGTCCCCCACCCGGAGCTTGTTCAGGTACCGGAACGGCTCGCCGTGCCCGTTCCGGTGCCCCGCGAGGCCGAAGTTCCCGACCTGGCCCGGCGCGGTGTAGGGCGCGTACGTGTAGTGCCCGACGCCCTGCGCGAGCGAGTCGAGGCTCGTGCCCTCGACGATCGGCTTCACGAAGTCCTTGCCGAGCCGGGGGATGTAGACCTTGGCGAACGCCTTGCCGCGTACCGTCCCGGCGCCCTCGACGCCGCTGCCGTCCTGCTGCCCGTCCGTTCCGACGTTCGACGGGCCCTCGGTGGGCTCCTGCCCCTGCGTCGGCGCGGTCACGGTGGGGTCGGGCAGGGTCGCCGCGGCCGGCGGGCGCTTCCAGAGGTCGTCGAGCTTCTCCAGGTTGTGCTCCGCCTTGGCGCGGGACTCGATGTTGGTCCACCACAGCTGGTGCACGCACAGCAGGAGGCCGACGAGACCGAGCGTGAACACGATCTCGGCGGTGCCGCGGATGATTTTGCGCACGACGCCCATGGGCCGACAGCTTGGCACAAGCAAGCGACGAGTTCAGGCCCGGGACGTCATCTGTCGCCGCTCCTGGAACGGTTCTTGACGACGCGTCACGTGTCCTTCATCAACGCGTCGGGCTTGCCGTCCTTGCGCGGCCGTTCCTCCTGCAGCTCGCCCCACACGATGAGCCGGTACGTCGACTTCCCGTCCGGTGTGCACGTGGTGAGCGTGATGTACCTGCCGGGCTTGGTGAAGCCGCTCTTCTTCGGAATCGGGTCGATCACCGCGATGTCCTGCGGCGTGGTCTGCGGCAGCTGCTTGGTGACGATGTACGTGTAGTACGTCGTCTCGGTCTCCACGACGATCGGATCGCCGGGCGCCAGCTTGTTGATGTAGCGGAACGGCTCGCCGTGCGTGTTGCGGTGCGCCGCCACCGCGAAGTTCCCCTGCGGGTCCCACGGCATCGCCGTCTTCGGGTCGATGTAGTGGCCCGCGAGCCCCTTGTCGAGCACCTTGAACTTGTCGGTGCCCTGCGCGACCGGCACCTTGATGCCGATCTTCGGGATGTACAGCAGCGCGAAGCCGGCCCCCGGCGCGAACCCGTCCGGCTGGCGCGGGTCGACGACCGGAGCGGTGTTGCCGGTCTGGTCCTTGTCCCACTGGTGTTCCAGGCCGCTCGCGGTCTTCTCGGCGTGGCGGTGCGCCACGACGTTCGTCCACCACTTCGTGTAGACGACGAACAGCACGAGCACCAAGCCCAGCGTCATGGCGATCTCGCCGACGCCGGTGGCCACTCCGGTGATCACGCGCGCACGGGTCGAGGGGCGCGACGCCTTGCGGCGTGCCGCCCGGCCAGCGCCCGGCGGCAGTTCGCGTGCGGCCCCCGCGGCGCCCGCGGGACGGCCCTTGCCGCGCTTGCGGCGCCTGTCCTGCTCCTGCTGCGCCTTGCGCCGCGCCGCCCGGCCGCCCGGCTCCGCGGCGTCGGCCGCCGCGCCCGCGCGCGTACCGCCAGCGTGGGCACCGGCCCGCGCACGGTCGCGGCGCGCCAGGTCGGCGGGCGTCAGGACGGCGAGTTCGGCGGTGTGGTCGTCGAAGGCCGCGCCGGGGTCCGCCCCGAACGCGACCGTGGCATCCCCTGCGGCGTCCGAACGCCCGGCGGATATGTGCGGGTCGGCGGCGCCGGCTATGCGCTCATCCCCGAGCGGCCCACCACCGGCGCCAGCCCGGCCGCGCGCCCGACGGCCCCCGGATCCCCGCAGGCCGTCAGCCAGTTCGCCAGCATCAGGTGGCCGTCCTGTGTCAGCACCGACTCCGGATGGAACTGCACGCCTTCGACCGGAAGGGCGCGATGGCGCAGGCCCATGATCACTCCGCTCTCGGTCCATCCGGTCACCTCCAGTTCCGCCGGCATCGTGCCCGGTTCCACGGCGAGCGAGTGGTAGCGCGTCGCGGTGAACGGCGACGGCAGCCCGCTGAAGACGCCCGACCCCTCGTGCTCGACCAAACTCGTCTTGCCGTGCAGAAGTTCCGGCGCCCGGCCCACGGTAGCGCCGTAGGCCACGGCGATGGACTGCATCCCCAGGCAAACGCCGAACACCGGCACACGGCCCGCCGCATGCCGAACCATATCGACGCAGACACCGGCTTCTTCGGGCGTGCCGGGGCCGGGGGAGAGCAGGACGCCGTCGTAGTCGTCGGCGTCCTCGACCGTCACGGCGTCGTTGCGCCGGACGTCGCAGGTCGCACCCAGCTGGTACAGGTACTGGACGAGGTTGAAGACGAAGCTGTCGTAGTTGTCGACGACGAGAATGCGCGCGGTCACCCGGGCAGCCCTCCGGACGGGTTCGGGGTGACGTCGTTCACGTTGCCCTGGTCGACGGTCACGTCGCTGAACGGCAGCATCGGCTCGGCCCACGGGAAGATCCACGTGAACAGCGCGTACACGATGAACAGCACCAGCACGATGCTGATCGCCAGCCGCACCCACACGTTGCCGGGGAGGTGCCGCCAGATCCACGCGTACATCAGGACGTTCCCTTCAGCTCCGCGGGCTCGCCGGCGGACAGCGCCTGAACCCGGTCGAGGTGGCCCCAGGCGATCAGCCGGTGCGAACTGCCGTACTCAGGGTCGCACGTGGTGAGGGTGATGTACGTGCCGGGCTTGTCGAAGCCCTTCGCCGGGACCGTGGCGACGACGCCGACGTCCTCCGGCACGGTCTTGTACACCGCCTTGTCCGACGAGCCGTTCACCACGGGCTTGTCGAGCGTATAGATGTACCAGTTGACCGTGTCGTTGATGACGATCTTGTCGCCGACCCGCAGGTCGGGGAAGTGGATCATCGGGTCGCCGTACGTCTTGCGGTGCCCCGCGACCGCGAAGTTGCCGGGCTGGCCGACCTGCGCGGAGCCGTCGTACCAGCCGAGGCCCTTCTTCAGGACGTCCGCGTCGGTGCCGGCGAGCACCGTCCACTTCCACCCGCTGCCGAAGCGCGGGATGTACATCACCGCGAAGCTCTCGCCGTGCTTGTACGGTTCGGGCGCGGCCGGGGGCGGCGGCGGGCCCTTGCTCGTCGTGGGCGCGGGCGGCGCGGCCTGCGCGGCGGCGAGGTTCTGCTTCATCTTCTTGTTCAGCTTGTCGAGCTCGTCCGCTCGCGCCTGCCGTGCCAGCACGCCCGTCCAGTACAGCTGGTACACGACGAAGAGGAGGATGACGATGCCGAGCGTGATGAACGTTTCGCCCAGCCCGCGGATCGCGGTGCGCACGTGCTTCGGCTCCCCTCTCGGTCTTCCGGTCAGGAGACTTTCGCATACTGCAGGTCGAGCGGGCCCGTGTACCCCGGAAGATTGAGCTGCTTGCGGTCCTCGACCTTGTAGCCGAGGCCGTAGGCGGTGACATAGGTCGTGTAGTTATAGACGCTTTCACTGTCGTCCAACGCGCGACGCAGCTTGTCGACATCACCGACCGCTGAGATGACGTAAGGCGGCGAGTAGACCCGGCCGTGCAGGATCAGCGTGTTGCCGACGCAGCGTACGGCGCTTGTGGCGACCAGGCGCTGGTCCATGATCTGCACGCCCTGCGCACCGCCCGCCCACAGGGCGTTGACGACGCCCTGGATGTCCTGCTGGTGCACGACCAGGTCGTCGGCGGTGGGCTGGCGCACGCCGGGGATCTTCGCGGTGGCGTCCGGCGGTGCGTCCATGAGCGTAACGGTCAGCCCGGGGCCGGACAGCGGGCTGAGCCCCGAGGGGCCCTGGAGGGCGTCCACACGGGCCTGCGCCTCGGGGTCGGTCACCTGACCCCTCGTCAGATCGTCGACGTCCTCACGCAGCCCGCCGAGGTCCCGGTCGAGCACCGCGTTCTGCTGGCCCTGCTTGCGCACGAGGTCGCGGTACTCCATCGACTGGCTGTCGTTACGCAGGTTGACGCCGTGCGACGTGTTCGCGCTGATCCAGAAGAGCAGGCCCGCCAGACCGAAGACCACGAGGGTGAGGGAGCGGGGTACGATCGCACGCCAGGCCGAGCCGGAACGGCCGGGATGCTGCCGGGCGAATTCAGGCAGTCTCACACCGGGCATACGCACGTTGTCGTACCCTCCATCCGGACCTGACAGCGACTACGCTAACCGACACGTCGCAGGTCGTGTCGTGTGCCTAAACAGGAGTGACTCTCGTGCCGAAGTCCAGGATTCGCAAGAAGTCCGACTTCACGCCGCCGCCGGAGAAGAAGACGGCGATAAAGCTGGACTCGCGTCGGTGGGTCGCGCCCTTCATGCTGGGCCTGTTCCTGGTCGGCCTGCTGTGGATCGTCGTCTTCTATGTGACGAACGGCGACTATCCCGTCGAGGCCATGGGCAACTGGAACATCGGTGTCGGCTTCGCGTTCATCGCGGCCGGCTTCGGCGTCTCCACCCAGTGGAAGTAGGCATCCACAGAGTTATCCACAGTGGGGATAACTAGGCAAAGCCTGTGGATAACTCTAGCGCGCCCCGCGGCCGACCAGCCGCGGCGGCACGCCCGTGAGCTGCGATTCATCACGGCGGGTGACTACCACTGATCCCAGTGTAACGGATCAGGTGAGCTGCGAAGTACGCACCAGCACCAGGCCCACCAGCACCGCCACGATCACCGCGATGGCGGCGACCTGAACCAGCACCCGGTGCGCGCGCGGCGCGTACACCATCACGGCCGCCGTCAGCGATCCCACGATCAGCCCGCCCACGTGCGCGCGCCAGTCGATCCAGCTGGTGTTCAGGAACGTGATGACCAGGTTGATCACCAGCAGCGCGATCAACGGCCGCAGGTCGGCCTTCACCCGCTTGCCGACCACGATCATCGCGCCGAACAGTCCGAAGACCGCCCCGGACGCCCCCAGCGAGCCCTGGTTGCCGGCCGCGAGCAGGTAAGACGTCACCGTCCCGCCGAGCGCCGAGACCATGTACAGCACCAGGAACCGGGTCCGGCCGAGTAGCGCCTCCAACTGCGGCCCCAGGAACCACAGCGCCATCATGTTGAACAGGATGTGCCACGCCTGCTGGTGCAGGAACGCGGCGGTGACCAGGCGGTACCACTGGCCCTCGGCGACGCCTATCAGCTGGTGGTCGGTGGGCGAGACCGCCCGGCCGATCAGCATCAGCTTGTCGACGACCTTGTCCCCGGCGATCAGCACCAGGATCCACACCGCCAGGTTCAGGCCGATGAGGATCTTCGTCACCACACCCTGCGCCGACGGTGGCCGCACCCGGCCGCCCGCGACCGTGCGCGCGTCCCGCACCGTACGGCGCCCCTCCTCGACACACGAGGGGCACTGGAAGCCGACCGACGCACTGGCCATGCAGTCGGAACAGATGGGCCGTTCGCAGCGCGTACAGCGGACGTACGTCTCGCGCCCGGGATGCCGGTAACAGACCGGCGGACCGGCCGGCCCCGAGGGGCCGGCCGGTCCGGTGCCGTCGATCGGGTTCAACGCCGGGTCAGCGCTTCTCGACGACGATCTGCGAGATGACGACGTCCTCGAGCGGCCGGTCCATCGGGCCGGTCGGGGCCGAGGCGATCGAGTCGACGACCTTCTTGCTCGCCTCGTCGGCGACCTCGCCGAAGATCGTGTGGCGGTTGTTCAGGTGCGGCGTGAGGCCGACCGTGATGAAGAACTGCGAGCCGTTGGTGCCCGGGCCGGCGTTGGCCATCGCGAGCAGGTACGGCTTGTCGAAGCGCAGGTCGGGGTGGAACTCGTCGGCGAACTGGTAGCCCGGGCCGCCGCGACCGGTGCCGGTCGGGTCGCCGCCCTGGATCATGAAGCCGCTGATGACGCGGTGGAAGATGACGTCCTTGTACAGCGGGCCCTCGCCCTTGGAGCCGGACTTCGGGTCGATCCACTCGCGCGAGCCGTCGGCGAGACCCGTGAAGCTCGCGACCGTCTTCGGCGCGTGGTTCGGGAACAGCTCGACGAGGATGTCCCCGTGGTTGGTCTTGAGGGTGGCGTACAGCTTCTCGGCCACGGTTGAACCTTCCCTGCGGTGTTGACGGTCGTTCGGACTGTCATCGGTCCCCGGAATCCTCGCACGCTGTGTGCCGCGCCGCCCAAACGATGCGCGCCGCGGCCGGGCGCGCCCCGCCGCGGCAATGGGATATCAGATGACAAATCAGGCATGATCCGCGCGCGTCCGGGAAGAGATAGCGGATGAACCCGCCGAGGAGGAGGCTGTCGTGACCCGCATGGATCAGGCCCGCGACGCGCGCGACCGCGTCGTGGTCTGGATCGCGCCCCGCGCGATGAACGCCCGGGAGGCCGCGGTCCACTACGCGGGCGACGCCCGCGCGTGGGCCGCACCGCGCCTGGAACAGGCGCTGGCCGACGCCCGCGTCCAGGCGCAGGATCGCGTCCTGCCCGCACTCGACGCCGCCAGGCTGCGCATGACGGCGTACGGACGTGACACCGTGGCACCCGCGCTGGGGCCGCGCGTGGAGAGCGCCGTGGACGCCGCCAAGCACCGCGTCCAGGACGACCTCGTCCCCGCCGTGAACCACGCCGCGGTCGCGGCCCGTGAGGCGAGTGAGCCGATGCTCATGGAGGCCCGCTCGCGCGCCGAGGCCGCCGCCATGGCGCTGCGCGGCGAGGTCACCGCCGCCGAGATGAACAAGATCGTCAAGGCCAAGAAGCACAAGCGGCGCAGGCGGTCGTTCGCCCTCGTCACCGCGCTCGCCATCGGCGCCTGCCTCGGGTGGGTCATGTGGCAGCGCAGGGTCGAGGAGGCCGAGTGGAAGGCCGACGACACCGCGACCGAGCCCGCCCCGGGCCAGGCGGACGCGTACCGCGGCGAACCCGTCACCGACCCCGGGAGCGTCACCGAGGACCCCGGCGAGGAGGAGCTCCACGGCGCCGGCGCCAAGGGCAAGCACCGCAACCGACGCGGCTGAGCCGGCCCGACAGCACCCAACGGCGAAGGCCCGGTCCCTTTACGGGAACCGGGCCTTCGCCGTTGATCCGTCCTGTGGAGCCATGGGGACTCGAACCCCAGACATCTGCCTTGCAAAGGCAGCGCTCTACCAGCTGAGCTATGGCCCCTCGGAGACCGCGCCGTACCGACAGGTAGACGGGCGCTACGAGCATACCGAAAGAACGCGGAACCGGGCCCGCGCATATCCCCGCGCCGCCCCGGCCCCGAACGCGCACGGGCCCCGGCCGATCAGGCCGGGACCCGCACGGTGTGTCTGAGTGCGCCTCAGCGCGCCGAGGAACCCGCGGGGACCGGGTCGGTCGCCTCGGTCCACAGATCCTGCTCGGCACGGTCCGCCTGGATCTGCCGGTAGACCAACAGGCCGGCCACAGCGGCGAGGGCCACCAGGATCAGCTTCTTCATCGCGTGCCTCTCCATCCTGCGAAAGTCTGGGTGCCGTCGACAATAACAGCTTGATTACCGGGCCGCGAAGACGCGGTACGCCCGCCGCCCGGACGAACTACCGCCGCGCCCCTCGGTGGTCACCACCCCTGATGGGCCACCGGCCACACCTCGACCGGGCTCTGATCCGCGAACGGCATCTCCGCCGCGATCGCCAGCGCCCGCTCCTCGTCCACCACCTCCAGCAGGTACAACGAGGCGAGATGCTCCTTGGCTTCGATGTACGGCCCGTCCGTCACCGACGGCAGCCCCCCGACCCGCCCCACGAGCCGAGCCTCCGCCACATCCCCCAACCCGTACGCCCCCAACAGCTCCCCGGTCCCCCGGTACTTCGCATTGAACGCGTCCTGCCGCGCCACCGCCGCGGAAAACTCCTCAGCCGGAATCGAGTCCCACTTCTCCCGGTTCCCGTACACCAGCATCAGGTACTTCACCGCGCACTCCTCCGCCGTCGCGCCCGATCCGCGCCCAAAACGATCAAGGCCACCTTTCCAGTGTCTGGAAAAGTGGCCTTGGCCTGCACGCTACTTGAGTGGGCCTAACAGGACTTGAACCTGTGGCCTCTTCCTTATCAGGGAAGCGCTCTAACCGTCTGAGCTATAGGCCCCCGCGGGCGTGCTCCAAGAGAGTACCGCACCCCGTCCCGCCCGCCAAAACGGGATTGGCGGGCAGGTCGGGGGCGGGTGTTCTCGGGTCAGTCCTCCTCGGCGAGGGTGACCTCGATGCCGCCGGTGAAGGAGGCGGTGAGGTTGTAGAGGAAGGCGCCGAGGGTCGACAGGGCGGTCACCAGGATCACGTCGATCACGGCGATGGCGCTGCTGAAAACCATCGTGTTCTTCATCGACAGCGTCGACTTCAGGTCGAAGCCCGACGGGTCGGTCTCCGACTGGGTGACCTCCTTGACGGTGCTGCCGAGGGAGTCGAAGACGCCCAGGCCGTCGAGCACCATCCACAGGACCGTCACGGCCACGACCGTGATGACGCCCAGCGCGACGGACAGCAGGAAGCTGACCTTCATCACCGACCACGGGTCGATGCGCGCCGCCTTGAGGCGGGCGCGGCGGGTGCGCGGGGCCGCCGCCGAGGCGGCCGGGCGGGCCGCTGCCGGGCGGGCGGCGCCGGGCTGGGTCGGGTTCTGCGCCATCGCGTGCCCCCCAGGCTGCGCGGCCGACGGGGACGCCGCGGCCGGGTCGGCGACCGGACGCGAGGTGGTCATGGTGCCTGCCGCTCCACGGCTGCCGCCGGACGTGCCGCGGCCGCGGGCGCCGGAACG
>NZ_JASAOI010000098.1 GCF_029953285.1 Yinghuangia seranimata
GGGCGCGGCCGGCACGCCGGGCGCTCCGCGGCCCGGCCGGGCCCGGTGCTCCGGCGGCACTGGCCGCTCCGCAGGCGGGGCGGTCGGCGCGCGCGGGGCGTCGAACCGATGAGGCTGACCCGGCGGGGCAGGGTCGCGAGCGTGGTGTTCCTGGGAGTCGCACTCGGCTGGGGGCTCTCCAACGCGCACGCCGGCCTCGAACCCAGCGGCGGTCCGCCGCAACCGGCCGCCGCCGCGCGGCCCGAACCGACCGCCGGTGACGTGCCGGGCGGCCCCACGGCCCCCGGCCCGTCGACCTCCGCGTCCGCGTCGGCCACACCCGCGGCGTCCGCCGCACCCACCGCGCAAGCGCCCAAGACCGCGCCGGCGATGCCGCCGTCGACACCCACCGCGATCGCCATCCCGGCGGTCGGCATCGAGGCGCCGATCGAGCGCACCGGCCTCAACACCAAGGGCTGGATCGCCGCCCCCAACACCAACGACCGCAACCTCGCGGCGTGGTACGACGGTTCCCCGACGCCCGGTGCGGACGGAACGTCGGTGGTGGTCGGGCACGTCGACGTGAAGTCCGGCCCGGCGGTGTTCTACAAGCTCGGCGCGCTGCACAAGGGCGACACCATCCGCGTCCGCCGCGAGGACGGCACGACCGCGACGTTCGCCATCTACGGCATCCAGGTGTTCCGGAAGAAGGACTTCCCGGTCGACCGCGTCTACGGCGGCACCGGCCTGCCGGAGCTGCGGATCATCACGTGCGGCGGGTCGTACGACAAGAAGCACGGCTACGACGGCAACGTCGTGGTGTTCGCGCGCCTCGTCGAGCCGAAGCCGGACCAGAAGCCCGCCTCGAAGCCCCCGGCCAAGGCCAAGGGGTAGCAGCCCCTCCACGGCACGAGGGCGGTGGCCCGGTCGCCCGGTCCACCGCCCTGTCCCCGTGTCGCCCCCATACGGGGGTTACAGCTGGTCGTCGCCCTCGAGGAGCGCCGAACGACGGCGTGTGCGGTACCAGACCAGGGCGCTGCCGCCCATCAGCGCGACGCCGGCCGTGCCGAGCAGGCGCGGGTCGAGCAGCGCGCCGGTGTGTGCGAGTCCGCCGCCGCCGGAGTTGTTGTTCCCGCCGGACGTCGAACCGCCGCTGCTGTCACCGGTCGTGGCCGTCGCCGTCGCGGTGTCCGTCGCCGTGGCGGTCGCGGTCGGCGACTGCGAGGTGGGCGGCTCGGACGTGGGCGGCTGGGAGGTCGGCGGCTGGGACGTCGGGGGCTGCGAGGTGGGCGGCTGGGACGTCGGGGGCTGGGACGTGGGCGGCTGCGAGGTCGGGGGCTGCGAGGTCGGAGGCGTGGTGGCCCGCGCGACCGTGATCGACACGTGCGCCTTGCGGCCGGTGTCCGGGCCCTCGAAGTCGATGACGTACTCGCCGTCGGGCTGGTCGTCCGGGATCTTCGCGAGCGCCGTCGAGCCGCCGTCCTGGTTCACCGCCTGGTCGGGCAGGTTGACCGGGGCGGGCGTCGAGCCGGTGGCCGGGCGCAGCGTCCGCGTCACGAACTCGTTGACGCCGAAGCCCGCGAGCGTGACCGACACCAGGTCGCCCGGCTTGGCGGTGGTCGGGTTGACCGACGCGGTCGGTCCCGCGGGGGTCGTCGCGCCGCCCTGCAGCTCCCACTTTGTGCCGACGACCTTCAGGTCCACCGACGCCAGCTTGGTCGCCGCGCCGTCCGCGCCCATGCAGTTGACCTGGAGCACGTAGGTCTCGCCGTCCGCGGGCGGGTCGGAGTCCATGTCGAAGAACGGGATGGCGCCCACCTGCGTGCCCGGGTTCGGCACCAGGTCGGCCGGGAGCGCGTCGCTGTACAGCCCGCCGAGGCCGTGCGGTCCGGTGATCACGAGGTTGTACCCGATCGAACCGGCCGCGCAGGGCGCGGACGCCTTGACCTTCGCGCCGACGCGCAGCCCGGCGGAGGTCGGGTCCAGGATCAAGGTGGGCGCGGGCTCGTCCGCCCGCGCCAGACCGGGCAGGACGGACGCGGCGAGGAGCACCGCTCCCGCCGCGCCCATGGTGCGTGCCAGCAACATGACAGGTCTTCGCCTTCCGAGTGGTGTCCGTGTCCGGACGTGCTTCGCCGGGGAGGCCGGCGGCGCCGCGAACGACGCCGCCGGCCCGGGGAGTTGCCTCACGGGCGGGTGCGGCCCGTGTCCGTCACCACCAGACGCGCGTGGTGTCCAGCGTCACCGCGATCTCGCCGCGGGCCTTCGACGCGTCGCCGGTCAGCACGAGCGTGTACGCGCCGTCCGCGACCCCGGCCGGCACCTGGAGCAGCGCCGCGCCGCGGCCCGAGGAGTCGGTGCCCTGCGGCTGGAGGGTGACCGGGGTGGTGGTGCCGTCCGCGGCGCGCAGCACGCCGGTGACGCCCTCGCCGCCCGCGAAGCCGGTGAACGCCACCAGCGCGAGGCGCAGCGAGCCGATCTTGGCCGGCAGCGCGTAGACGACCGGCTTGAGGGTGTTCCAGACGCCCTCGTTCACCTTGACGTCGGTCGCCGCGAGGGTGGTGACGTTGAGCGCGTCGTCGAGGCACTGCGCGGTGATCTTGTAGGTCTGGCCGTTCACGGGCTGGCTGTCCGCGTCGAACAGCGGCTGCGCGCCGTAGACGGCGGTGTTCGGGATCCGGTCGGCCGGCAGCGGCGTGCCGAGGTAGTCGCTGCCGAACACCGTGAAGACGCCGTCGCCGCTGACGGTGAAGCGGAACGTGCTGGTGCCGGCGGGGCACGGCACGTTCGCCTTGGCGGTCGCGGTGCCCCCGGCGGCGGCGCCGTAGGCCGGCGTGACCGCGACGGTCGGGTTCGGGGTCGGGGTGGTGCGGGCCTCCGCGGACGGCGCGGCCAGGGTCGCGACCGCGGCCAGCGGCAGGATCGCGGCGGCCAGCGTACGAGGACGAAGGAGCTCCATGGGTCCGGTTTCCTCTCGGGGTGTGCGATTCCGGTGGGTGCTGCTTCCGGGCACGCCGAAGTCCGGCGGGTCGCCCGGTTCTTGCGTTCGCCTTGCCGAAGGTGGTCGTCGCGGGGGGCTGTCGGGGGGCCTTACGCGCTCTTCGGGCCGGCCGTCGCCGTCGGGGCGGCCGGGCAGGCGGTGTCCATGTCGTGGGTGCGGCTCACGGACCGCCGGTCCCGGCGTCGCGCCGGCGGTCGAGGACGGCGTACAGGGCGGGGCCGCCGCCGACCGCGAGGGCCAGGCAGCCGATGGCCAGGGCGTAGAACCAGATCGCCGGTACCGCGGGCGGGCCGTCGAGCTCGGTGGCGCCGGCGCTCTTGACGGTTCCCGTGCCGCCGGACGCGCCGCCGCCGGAACCGCCGTCGCCGACCGGTTCGCCGGTGTCCGGGTCGACCGCGGCGGCCTCGGGCGGCGGGGCGCCGCCGTCCGCGCTCCCGCCGGTCGCGCCCCCGGTGGCACCGCCGGTCGCGGCGTTGCCGCCCGTCGCCGTGCCGCCCGACGCGCCTCCCGTACCGCCGCCGGTCGTCCCGCGGCCGTTGCTGCCGCCGCCGTTCGTCCCGCCGCCGGTGGAGCCGCCGTTCTGCCGGTTGTCGATCGGCTTGGTGAAGCCCGGCCTGAACGTCGGGTTCGGGCACGCGTCGTACTCGGCCTGCGTGATGTTGTTCAGGTCGCGCGGCAGCGCGCCGGGGTCGACCGCGCCCGGGATCTTCTTCACCGCCGCGTACCCGAACGCCACCAGCTGCGGCGGCAGCGGCGAGTAGCCGAGCGTGTCGACCTGCTGCTGGCCGTCGCACAGGAAGTACTTGATGTACCGGCTGAGCGTCTCGCCCTTGCTCGCGGTGAAGCGCGAGTTGGCCGGGATGTTGGTCGGCACGATCATGTAGCTGTAGCTGGAGACCGGGTAGGCGCGCGGGTCCTTCATCGTGTAGACGCCGGTCAGGTCCTGCGTGCTGTCCGCCGCCAGCTTGACCTCGGTGAGCGCGATCGAGACGTTGTCCGACGTCGGCTGCACGTACCGGCCGGAGGCGTTCAGCACCGAAGCGACGGGGAAGTTGCGCTGCTTGGCGTACGCGTACTCGACGTACGTGATGGCGCCCTCGCCGTAGTCCGCGGCCACCCAGTTCGCGACACCGTCCGACTGCGGCTGCGCCTTGCCGCCCGGCGGCACGGGGAAGTCCGACGTCATGCCGGTCGTCCACAGGTCGCCCGTCTGCTTCGACATGAACAGGCTGAACTGGGCGCTGGTGCCCGAGCCGTCGGAGCGCACCACGGGCGTGACCGGCGTCGGCGGCAGGTTGGGGATCTGCGGGTTGTCGGCCTTGATGTCCGGGTGGTTCCACACCTTGATCTGGCCGGTGAAGATCTTCGCGAGGGTGCGCGGCGACAACTGGAGGTTGCGCACACGCTCGCCGCGGATCGTCAGGTGGTACATGAACGACGTGCCGCCGGCGACGATCGGCAGATAGGCGTAGCCGATGCCCTTGGCCTGCAGGTCGCGGACCTCGTCGTAGACCTGGCCGCTCGGGTCCGCGTACCGGCTCTGGAACGGGATCTCCGAGACCGCGAAGTCCGAGCTCTGGCTGTACAGGAAGTCGCGGCGGCCGGCGGTCGAGCCGATGCCGTTGTAGTTGACCTTGATGCCGCGGCTGGCGACGTCGCTCGCCCACTGCTGGACCGCGACCATGCTCCACGTCGAACCCGAGCCGTAGATCGGCTCCATCGCGGCATGGGCCTGCGGCGCGGCGGTCACCGTCGTCAGGACGGCCAGGCCGAACGCCCCGGCGAGGCGGAGCAGTCGGCCGGTGGTGCTGCTGCGTTGCGCGGTGCGCGACACGATGTCCACTCCAAAATCACGGGCGGGCGTCAGGACGGGGAGGGGCGCGACGGGCCGGCGGCGGCCGCCTCGCGGGCGATGCGCCGCTTCTGGCGCCGCGACAGCTCGCCCGGCGCGCGGGCCAGCAGCCGGGTGAGCACGAACAGCGAGAGCACGATGCCGACGAGCGCGACCGCGCCGCCGAAGGCCAGCGAGTTGAGCCGGTCGCTGGGCGACTTGATGTTGCGCCAGATGAAGTAGACGAGGGACTCCTGCTCGCCCTCGAACGGGTTCCAGTTCATCCGCGTGCTGCCGCCCGCGACCAGCAGCACCGGCGACGTCTCGCCGACCGCGCGGGCGACGCCGAGGATGACCGCGGTACCCAGGCCGCTGCGCGCGGTCGGCAGCACGACGTGCCACAGCGTGCGCAGTTCGCTCGCGCCGAGGGCCAGCGACGCCTCGCGCAGGCCGCCCGGCACCAGACGCAGCACCACCTCTGTGGTGCGCGTGACGATCGGCAGCATCATGATCCCGAGCGCGAGCGACGCGGCGAACCCGCTGCGGTTCTGCCCGAACCCGACGATGACCACCGCGAACACGAACAAGCCCGCCACCACCGACGGCAGCGCGCTCATCGCCTCGACGACCACCCGCACGACCTGCGCGAGCCGGCCGCGGACCTCGTTGAGGTAGACGGCCGTCGCCACGCCGAGCGGGACCGTCATCAGGGTCGCGAGCGCGACCTGTTCGAGCGTGCCGACGATCGCGTGCGCCGCGCCGACCGCGACGTCCGGGCCGCTGAGCGCGCCGAAGTACTCCTGCGTCTCGGTGAAGAAGTCGGCGTCCAGCGAACCGGATCCGCGCACGAAGATGTAGACGATGACCGTGCCCACGGTGCCCAGCAGCGCGGCGATGCCGGTCGTGATGACGGCCGTCGCCACCCGGTCGCGGGCCTCGACGGCGTTGCGGCGCAGCTGGATGCTGAAGCCGTACAGCGCCAGGAACGACACGTACGCGGTGATCAGGTAGCCCTGCCAGCCCGAGGTGGGCAGGATGCGTCCGTACAGCACCCACGCGAACGCCGCCCCGGCGAGCAACGCCGCTGCGGCGACGCCCAGTTCCTCGCGCGGCACGCCGCGCAGCGCGACCCGGCGCTCCTGCGGTGCGGGCGTCGGAGCCGGGGCCGCCACGGCGGGCGGCGGCGCGGCGGGTGGTGCGATGACGTTCACTGCCTGGCGTCCCCTCGTCGTCGGGCGTGCGGGTGGAGCGGGCGGTCGCGCGCGGCTCAGATCTCGGTCGCCGCGCCGTTGCGCGAGCGGGCGATGACCAGGCCGGCGACCACGTTCACGATCAGGGTCATGACGAACAGCGCGAGGCCGGCGGCCATCAGCGCGGACAGCGAGAACGGGTCGGACTCGCCGAACTTGAGGATGATCAGTGTGGAGATCGTCGACCCGTTGCCCTCGAGCACCCGGATCGTGAAGCCGGTGTTGAACGAGAGGATGATCGCGACGGCGATCGTCTCGCCGAGCGCCCGGCCGAGGCCGAGCATCGTCCCGCCGATGATCCCGCCGCGTCCGAACGGCAGCACCACCGAACGGATCACCCCCCAGCGCGTCGCCCCGAGCGCGAGCGCGCCCTCCTTCTCGCCCTGCGGCGCCTGCGAGAACACCTCGCGCATGACCGCGCAGCAGATCGGGATCACCATGCAGGCCACCACGACGCCGGCGATGAACAGCGACGACGCGAACTGGCCGTCGGCGTAACGGCTGGAGCCCTCCAGCTTGTGCACCTTGAAGACCGGCACGAACCCGAAGTGCTCGGCCAGCCAACGGCTCACGGGGATCAGCTGCGGTTGGAGCAGGAAGAATCCGAACAGGCCGTACACGATGGACGGTACGGCGGCCATCAGGTCCACCAGCGACGTCAGCGTGCGGCGCACCCGACGCGGCGCGAACTCCGTGATGAACAGCGCCCCGGTGAGCGCGATCGGCACCGCGACGATGAGCGCGGTCACCGCGACCAGCGTCGTCCCGACCAGCAGCCCCTTGACCCCGAACGTCCCGCGCGCAGGCTGCCAGCGGTCCTCCGTCAGGAAGCTCCACCCGGCCGAGTCGATCGCGTCCCACCCGCGCCGCAGCAGATAGACGCCGATCGCCCCGAGCAACGCCAGCACGGTGCACGCGGCCACCCGCGTCGTCCACCGATACGCCTGATCCGCCGCCGTCCGCCGGACCACGATCTTGCGCGGTCTGTCGGCCGTGGCTTCCAACGGAGCGGCGGTCATGCGGAGTTCCTCCGACTCGTGCTACGGATGGCCCGATCGTCGATGCCGCGACGAGCCAACCAGGCCCCCGGTACGCCTGCGGCGACCGCGACGGAAACAGCAGGTGACAGCGAACCGGCCTGTGAACGCGGGTAGTTCGACGGGAGCGAAACGCAGCTCTCCCGCCTGTGGGACGTTCCGCCTGACGGCCTGACGGCCTGACGGCCTGACGGCCTGACGGCCTGACGGCCTGACGGCCTGACGGCCTGACGGCCTGACGGCCTGACGGCCTGACGGCCTGACGGCCTGACGGCCTGACGGCCTGACGGCCTGGCGGCCTGCCTGCACCCCCGCTCGCTCGCCGCAAGCACGCACGCACGCCTGCCTGCCTGCTTGCTCGCCGCCCGTCCGCACGCACGCCTGCTGGCCGCACGTCCGCCTGCCTGCTTGCCGGCCGGGTCGTTTTCTCGTAGCGCCGGTCCGCGGTCTCGTTGTCCAGCCCTCTCGTCCTCCAGTCCTCCCGTCCCCCTCGCGCTCCGTCGGGCCTCAGCGGTCGTCGGGAATGCCGCCGCCCCGGGGCTCGGCGGGAGCTCCGGGGCGGCGGTGGGTCAGGTGTTCGGCCGGTCAGGTGTACGGCGTCAGGCGGTGAAGCCGTAGGTCGCCTTGATGCTGTTCTGCGCGGCGGCCCAGTTGAGGAAGTCGAGCAGGTCCTGGGGCGCGTTGGTGTTCTTGTAGACGTTGTAGACGCTGCGGTTGCCGATGAAGGCGGTCGGGCTGGTGGTGCCCGGCGCGATGCCGTCGATGTTGCCCAGGACGAAGCCGTTGCGGGCGTCGGCGACACCGGTCACACCGCTGTTGGACTGCGCGGTCCAGGCGGCCTTGGAGTAGGGCAGGATCGCGGTGTTCTTGTCGGCCGCGGTGACCTGGTTGCCCTTGTTCTCCTGGACGACGTTCGGCTGCGTGGCGCACAGGTTCGAGCCGCCGAGCACCGTCGGGTCGAAGCCGAGGACGGTGTTGAAGAAGAAGTCACGCGTGCCCGAGCCCGCCTGCGGGACGTAGCGGACGATCGAGCCCGCGCTGCCGCCGACCTGGCTCCAGTCGGTGGCGACGCAGCGGTAGATGTCCTGCAGCTGGCTGCGGCTGATGTTCGACGGCGCCTTGCCGCCGTTCGCGGCGGCCTCGGCCGACCACGACACCGCGTCGCCGCCGAGACGGATCGCCGTCAGGCCGGTCTCGGTGGGCTTGAGGGCGCGCGACGAACGCGCGTAGTCGATGCAGTTGTTGGTGTCGGCGATGAGCGCGGCGATACCGGCGCTGGAGCCGTTCGGGGCCGGGCTGCTCATCGAGAACGAGACGCCGGGGCAGGTGCCCGAGGCCGGAATCGAGCCCGACGTGGCGCCGGCGTTGATGCTGGTCCAGGTGTTCGCGGGGTGCGTCAGCTTGTACTGGTTCGTGAGCGCCTTCATGACGTCCTGCGTGGTGTCCGAACCGACGCCGGCGTAGTTGTCGGCGTGGGCGGCGCCCGCCGAGACGGCGAGAAGCATCGCCGTCGCGGTGGCGGCCACGGCGGTCGCGAGCTTGCGGAGCATGGCGTTTCCCTCTCTGGAGCCTGATGGGCTGTCGCCGAGGCGACGTCCATCAATGTGCTGGCCCGGGAGGCGGTGCGGCGTGACCGTGGCGGAAACGCTGGATGCTCGACATGTCTGATACGGAAACAAGTCGACACAGGACGGAACTGGGCGCATTTCGCCCGATGACAACGGGAGATGTCCGACCAGTGTGCGGGAGGGAACGGGTGGGTGAGCAGAACGCCCGGGATCTGGACGGGAGTTCGGGCAACCTGTGAGGTGGTGCTCCGGAGTCCGCATCACCTGCCTCGCCGTCGCCACCGCGAACGGCCGGATGCTCGACCGGAGTCATCGTGCCTCGCCTGTTCCACGCACGTCCCTGGCATGCGCCCGGAGCCATCGCCGCCGTGCTCGCGGTGGTCCTCGGAATGCTCAGCGGGTCCGTCGTCCTGCAAGGCCCCGCGTCGGCGGCCGAGCCCACCGGACCGAAAGTCACCCTCTCGCAGTCGACCGACCTGGTGAACCAGCGCATCGAGGTGCGCTGGAGCGGGTTCATGCCGAACGGCTACTCGCTGGGCGTCTACCAGTGCAAGGGCGCGGTGCCGACCGCCAAGGACTGCGACGGCGTCAACGACCTGCGCCCGAACCCCGAGAAGCCCGGGGGCGTGGTCGGGCCGGTGCTCGGGCACGAGGCCGTGTTCGGCGTCGGAGGGTCCAGCGGGTCGACGTTCATGCGCGTCCTGCCGAAGGCCGACCGGCCGTACCTCGGCTGCGCGGAGTCCACGCCGTGCGTGATCGCGGTCGTGCTGCGTCCCGCGCCCGGTGCGACGAAGGACGACTTCCACCCGGCGGTCACCGCGGTGGGCAGCGGCCCCTCGTACGCACCGCTGTGGCAGGAGTTCGAGCTCGCGATGCAGGCCGGCCAGGCCGCGTGGGCGCCGATCTCGTTCGCCCCGGAGCCGGACACGTGCAAGGCCGGCCCGTTGGCGCTGCGCGTCGCGGGAAGTTCGGAGCACGCCATGGCCGGGCTGTCCTGGCTCGGCGAACTGTGCCGCGCACAGAAGCCGATGACGATGGCGGTCACCGCGAGCAGCAGCCAGGAGGGCCGCGACGCCTTCCGGTCCGGCAACGTCGACGGCGGCCTCACCACGCAGCCGCTGGGCGGGCCCGGCGACCAGGCGGTGAGCGCGTCGTCCGGCTCGGTGCCCGGCAGGAAGAACTCCGACGCCGGGTACGCGCCGGTGACCAACGGCGCCATCGTCATCGCCCTGAACGTCACCCGCCTCAACGCCGACCAGACGGCGGTCGAAGCGCTCGACCCGGTCAACCTCACGCCGCGGCTCGTTGCGAAGCTCCTGACCAACGCGTACAACACCTCGCCCCGGTACGCCACGGGCTCCTGGCCCGGCCTCGTCCAACCGGGCCAGAACCCCCGGTACATCCAGAACCTGTACCTGGACCCGGAGTTCCTCGCCGCCAACCCCGGCCGCACCTGGCCGGTCAGCGACCAACTGCACACGCTCATGATCCGCGGTGTCAGCGACGACACCGTCTACGAGCTGACCCGATGGCTGCTCTCGGACGCCGAGGCCCGGCAGTGGCTCGCAGGCACCCCCGACGACCACGGCGTCGCCTGCCCGGACGCCTGGCGCACCGGCGCGATCAGCTACCCCCTGCCGGTGGTGATCAACCGGGTTGAGGAAGCCAACCTGTCCTACCGGCCCATCAGTTCGTACTGGACGATCGTCGACAACCTGATCAAGTCCCAGGGCCCCGAGGTCGTCGACAAGGGCCTGCCCGGGCGTCCCGACCTCAAGGCCGTCGACCCCGACGGGCCCACGTCGCGCCGCGTCGTGGCGGTCACGAGCCTCGAAGCGGCCGAGCGCATGCACCTGCCGGCCGCCCGACTCCGCAACGCCGCGGGGCAGTTCGTCGCTCCCACGGTCGAGAGCATCACCGCCGGCGTCAACGCGGCGACACCCGGCCCCGACGGCGTCACGCTCTCCAACAACTTCGCGACGACCGACCCCAAGGCCTACCCGCTCACCAAGACCGACGTCCTCGCGTTCCCGACGCAAGGGGTGGGCAAGCCGCTCGCCTCCTCGCTCGACACCTACCTCGCCTATGTCGCCGGGCCTGGCCAGCGGTCGGGCGTGCTGCTCGGCCAACTCCCGCCCGGCTACGCCCCGTTGACCGCCAAGCAGAAGACCCAGGTGGACGCCGCGCGCCTCGCCGTGCAGCGCGCCGCCAACCCCACGCCCGCCCCGACGACGTCCGCCCCGCCCACGACCGGAGGCACCGGTGGCGACACGGGCGGCGGAACGACCGGCGGCATGGGCGGAAGCAGCTCCGGCGGCGGCACCACCGGCGGCGGGACGACGTCCGGCGGCACCACCACCGTGCCCGCCACCACCCCCGCCGCGAGCCCGTCGGCGAGCCCCAGGCCCAAGCCCGCCGCCGTCGGCCCGAAGAACGACGTCGCGCCCATGCAGGCCGTCGCCGAACGCCTCCGCCAGGCCCTGCACGGCGACCCCGCCTCGCTCCTGCTCATCGTCCTGATCGCGGTCGCCCTCGGCTCCGCCGCCGCCTCGCCCGTCCTGCTCGGTATCGGCTGGCGCCACCGCACCGGCAGGTGGCCGCCGCCGATCGCCGCCCTGATCCGCACGGTCCGCCGCAGGCCCGCCGGAGGAGCCCGATGACCACCGTCGACCCGCGCCCGGACACCGCCGTCGCCTCGACGGCCGAAGCGCCCACCCTGCTCCTGCACAAGGACACCGCGCCCACCGGGACGCCCGCGCCCCCCGCGGACCCGCCCGCCACATCAGCCCGCGCGCCCTGGGACCCGTACACGATCGCCGGCGCCGCACTCGGCCTGGTCGTCGTCCTGCTCGCCGGCTTCGTCGGCTACCTCGCGACGGTCTCCGACATCCAGCAGGCCCGCACCCAGCGCCGGCTCTACGACCAGATCTCCGACGACTTCTACCGCGACACCGGCCCGCTCGGCGGAGCCATCGAGGAGGGCACCCCCGTCGCCCTCCTCGAGATCCCCGCCCTCGACGTCAAGCAGGTCGTCGTCGAAGGCACCACCGCGGCGCTGCTGCGCGGCGGCCCCGGACACCTGCGCAACACCGCGCTGCCCGGCGGCTACGGCAACGCGGTTCTCATGGGCAAGTCCTGGACGTATGGCGCGCCGTTCGGACGCATCGGCGACCTCAGGCCCGGCCAGAAAATCAAAGTCACCACACAGCAGGGCGAGTTCACCTACCTCGTCCGCGGACAAAAGCACGTCGGAAACGGCCACGACGACGCGATCGCCCCCGGCGGCGCGAACCAGCTCACCCTGGTGACCGCCGACTCCTGGTTCCACCCGGGCGGGCGCGACACCGTCGTCGCCGACCTGCAGGGCAAGGCCGAACGGGCCGAGCCCGGGCGCCCCAAGACGGTGCGCTCCGACGAGAAGGGCACCAGCGGCGAATCCGGCGCCGGTGTCGCCCTGTTGCTGTGGGCCCAGGCGCTGGTCGCCGTCACGGCCGCCCTCGCGTGGGCGCTGCGCAGGTACGACCGGCGCGTCACCCTGCTCCTCGGCACCCCGACCGCGATCGCGGTGCTGTGGGCCCTGTACGACACGGCGGCCCGGCTGCTGCCCGCCACCGTGTGAGCACCGCACGACCAGCTGCAATAGTCCCCGGAGCGGAAGGTTCGTCCCGTGTCCACCGACACCACCGCGACAACCCTGCCCAGCCCGGCGCCGCCACCACCAGAAGGCGCGCGCCCCGGCAAGGCCGGATCCACCCTCGAAGCCCGCGCGGTCAGCGCGTGGTTCGGCACCCACAAGGTGCTCGAACGCGTCGACCTGACGATGGCGGCCAACCGCGTCACCGCCCTCATCGGCCCGTCCGGCTGCGGCAAATCCACCTTCCTCCGCATCCTGAACCGCATGCACGAGCTCGTCCCCTCCGCGCAACTCGCCGGTGAGGTACGGCTCGACGGCCACGACATCTACGACCCCGCGCGCCGCCCCATCGACACCCGCCGCCGCGTCGGCATGGTCTTCCAGAAGCCCAACCCGTTCCCGACCATGTCCATCTACGACAACGTCGTCTCCGGCCTCAAACTCACCGGGCGGCGCGGCGCCGACAAGGACGGCATCGTCCAGTCCGCGCTCACCCGCGCGGGCCTGTGGAGCGAGGTCCGCAACCGGCTGCGGCAGCCCGGCGGCGCGCTGTCCGGAGGCCAGCAGCAACGTCTCTGCATCGCCCGGTCGCTGGCCGTGGACCCCGACGTCCTGCTCATGGACGAACCCTGCTCGGCGCTTGACCCCACCTCGACACGGAGGATCGAGGACACCATCGCCGAGCTGCGGGCCGAGGTCACCATCGTCATCGTCACCCACAACATGCAGCAGGCCCAACGGGTCTCCGACCACTGCGCGTTCTTCCTCGCGAGCGAGGGCACACCGGGGCACATCGTCGAGGCGGGACCCACCGCCGACGTCTTCGGCGCGCCCCGCGACCCCCGCACGGCCGACTATGTCGCCGGCCGGTTCGGGTGAACGCAAAGCCCCGGACGCCGCACCCGAGCGCACCGCGCGCTACGACGTCCACCTGGACGCCGAACGCCGCGTGCGCTGGCGCATGGTCGCGCCCAACGGACGGGTCATCGCCCGCTCCGCGCGCGGCCACGCGAGTGCGGAGACGTGCCGCGCCGAACTCGACGGACTACGTGCGCGGATAGCCGGGTTACGCCCGCTCATGGGACGGGCGGACGGCGGTCGGGGCTGGTGCTGGAGCCTCGCCGTCGACGGGGGAGTGGTCGTCGCGCTGTCGGCGCGGACGTACGAGCGGCTGGAGAGCTGCCAGATCTCGTACGACCGTTTCGTGCGCGCGCTGACGACCGTGCCCCCGGGCGACGGCTGGTAACAGCGCGGGAGTTGCCCGCCCGCGCGTGGTGCGGACGGGCCGGTGGCGTCCGGCGTGGGAGTTTTCGACACCCGCGCCGGATCCACTACGGTGCGCATATGATCGATGACACTGTGGTGATCGACGCCGAGGCGGCGGCCCGTGCCCTGCTGGACCGCCGCATCGAGCTGATCCGCGAACTGACCGCCGCCACTTCGGAGCTGGAGCCCCTGCAGCGCGCCGCCACCGAAGGCGAACAACGCGTCCGCGACGCCTGGACCGCCGCCCTCGCCGGGGGCTGGACCGCCGACGAACTCCGAGGCCTGGGCCTCCCCGAACCCGACCGCAAGGTCCCCGCCAAAAAGGCCACCCCGAAGCCCCGCACGGCGACCCCGCCGCAGACCCCCCAGCCACCAAAGCCCGAGGACTCCCCGGCCCCGCCCGCGGCCGCCGTGCCCGCCGCCCAAACCCCGGTGCCCGCCCCGCAGCCGGAGGCAGTCGAGCCGACGGAGCCCGTCGCCCCGACGGAAGACCCGGACGCCGCAGCCGCAGCCGAGTTCGCCGAGGAAACGGCCACACCCGACCCGGACGAGCCCCCGGCCGCCCCCGAAGACGAACCGGCCTGACAGCTGAGCGTCGTCGCCGGCGAAACGACGCCAACGGGCGGGCCGTTGGCGGTACGGACCACTCCGGACATGCACGGCAGCCCTGCACCGGGAAATCCCCCGCGCCCATGAGCAGCCCCGTACCGCGCACGGCTTGCCTTGAGCGTTCGCGGGCCGCCGTTCCACGCGGCCGTCGAACTCGGTGGGGACAGCGCCCCATCGCCCCGTTCGCGTCCCTGCGGGACCCGCGCCGAGTCCGTTGCCCCGTACCGTGCCCGTCGGCCCCGCTGCGTCGCGTGCTCGCTCGTTCGGCGCGGAGCGTGGGGTCAGGTCGTCGTCTGGTTGGTCGTCAGGTAGGCGCGCCAGCCGCCGAATTGCGTTATGTCCTCGGCTCCTCGTAGGCCGCCTTCCGCCGTCATGAAGCCCGTTACGCATGTGCCGTCCGCCAGGGCGACGGTGCCCAGGCCCAGCGGCGGGGGGATCGATCCCAGCAGTGCGCCGACGCCCTGGTCGGGGAGGTCCCATACCTCGACGGCGATTCCGCTCGTCGGGCCGTCGGTGGTCGCGGCCAGGCCCGGGCGGGGGACGCCGGCGGTCGGGAGGCGGTACAGGCGGTAGCCGGGGCCCGTTCTGGCTCGGCGGTGGAGGCGGCCGCCCAGGGAGACCAGCTGGCCGTTCAGCGGGAGGCCGGACAGGTGCGCGCCCGCGACCGCCAGCAACGTGCGGCCCGGTCGGGGTGCAGGCCTAACGTCGGGCTCGCCGCACCAGCGTGACGCGAGGTCCAGCAGAGGTCCGTCGGCGAACGCCGGTCCCACGAACTGCACGCCGAACGGCAGCCCGTCGTCGCGCTCGCCCGCCGGGACCGCCACCGCCGCCAGGTCCAGCAGGTTCACGAAATTCGTGTACGTCCCCAGCCGCGCGTTGACCCCGACCGGGTCCGCCGTGACCTTGGCCAGTGTCGGATGCCCCGGCGTCACCGGCAGGAGCAGCGCGTCCACGTCCCACCACACCGCCTCACCGCGCCGCCGCAGCGTCGCAAGCCGGTCGAGGCCCGTGAACACCTCCTCACCGGTCACCCCGCGGCCGGCGAGGGCGATCGCCCGCACCGTCGGGTCCAGGTGCGGCCCGTCGGGGGTGAGCAACGCGCCGAAGGCGGCGTACCGTTCGGCCGGCCACGGTCCCTCGTAGAGCAGCCGCGCCGCCGCCAGGAACGCGGTCACGTCGACCTCGACCACCACGTCGGCCACCTCGTGCGCACGGTCGACGGCCCGTTTCCACGCGGCCTCGTGCGCCGGGTCGAGGTCGAGCGGCCCGGCCGGGACGCCCACCACCCGTGCCTCGGCCGCGACCCCCGCCGGCGGCACCGCCGGGGCGGCCCGCGACCACGGGTCCTCGTCGTCGTAGCCGGCCAACACCGCGAGTGCGGCCCGTCCTTCCGCGACGGTGCGGGTGAACGTGGTGACGCAGTCGAGCGACCGGCACGCCGGCATGAGCCCGCGCGTCGAGACCAGCCCGCGCGTGGGCTTGATCCCGACGATCCCGTTGAAGGCCGCCGGAACCCGCCCCGACCCCGCCGTGTCCGTCCCGAGCGCGAGCGGCACCTGGCCGGACGCGACGGCCACCGCGCTGCCCGAACTGCTGCCGCCCGACACGTGGTCGCGGCTCGCGACGCTGTGGCACGCGCCGTACGGACTGCGGGTGCCGACCAGCCCGGTCGCGAACTGGTCCATGTTGGTCTTGCCCACGGGCACCGCCCCGGCCGCGGCGAGCCGCCGCACGGCCTCCGCGTCGCGCTCCGCGACCCGGTCGGCGAGCGCGGGACAGGCCCCGGTCGTCGGCAGCCCCGCCACGTCGAGGTTGTCCTTGACGGCGAAGCGGAGCCCCGCGAGCGGACCGTCGGTCGGTACGCCCCGCTCGCGGGTACCCAGCTGATCCACCGTGTAACGGGAGATCCACACGTTCAACGCGCGGCCCACCTTTCGCGTTCCGCCGCGAACGCGGCTTCCCTCGCGGCGGTGAAGGCCGCCGCCTCGCGTTCGAGTTCCGCGGTCAGAAGCGTGTTCGCCGCGGTCAGGTCGTCCCAGGTCAGCGTCGCGGGCCGGACGTCGAGCCCGGCCCGCCCCGCCGCGACGTCGGCGCGCAGCCGCAGCAGCTCGTCGGCGCCCACCGGCCGGAACCGCAGCCGGTCGAACGTCCGCAGCAGCCACGGCGGATCGCCCGGCGTGGCGCCCGCGCGTTCGGCGTCGCCCAGCCGCCACACCGGCACGGTGCGCCCGACGAGCTGGTAGCCGCCGGGGCCCTCCATGCCGTACACACACAGGTACACGCCGCCGATGCCGACCGCGTTCTCCGGCGTCCAGGTGCGCGCCGGGTCGTACTTCGTGGTCACCAGCCGGTGCCGAGGGTCGAGCGGCACGGCGACCGGCGCGCCCAGGTACACGTCGCCGAGCCCGAGCACCAGGTATGTCGCGGCCTCCACGACGTCGAACACCGCGTCGCGCGACGCGAGGCCGTTCACGCGACGGATGAACTCGACGTTGTCCGGGCACCACGGCGCGTCGGGCCGCACCCCGCGCTGGTAGCGGAGCATGGCCTCGTGCGCCGCCGGGTCGTCGAGCGAGATCGGGAGCACCACCTCGCGCACCGGCAGCTCGATGCCGCGCGGATCCGGCAGCGACTCCCACGCCTCGGCGAGCGCGGCCGCGAGTTCGGCGTGCGGCAGGACCTCCGGGTCGAACGCCAGCAGCAGGGAACGCACACCCTCCACCGCCTCGGTCACCCCGGGCAGCGCCCGCTCGGCCAACGCCCGCGCCAGCAGGTGGACCTGAAGGCGCACCGTCAGGTCGAGCCGCGCGGGCCCGGCCTCGACCAGCACGTGGTGGTCCCCGGCACGACGCACCGTCAACGACGGCCGTACGCCCGACGGGGCCAGCTCCGCCAACGGCGCGGGCCGCGCCGGACCGGCCAGGCCCCCCGGCAGCTCCGAACCGTGCCGCCCCGACGCCTCGAACCACGCGGCGGCGGCCCGCGGATCGGCCGACTCCGCGTCCCGCGCCCGGTTCGCGTGCGCGGCCTCCTCCGGCGTGACGGGGATCAGCCGCACCCGGTCGTCCGGCCGCGCCTGCGCGAGCTTCCACCGGTCCGCGCGCACCACGACGGCGGGCACCACGAACCCGCCGAGACTCGGCCCGTCCGGACCCACGATCACGGGGGTGTTGCCCGACAGCATGATCCCGCCGACGGGGTACGCGCTGTCGTGGATGTTGCTCGGATGCAGGCCCGCCTCACCGCCGTCCTCGCGCGCCCAGCCCGGCGCGGGCCCGACGAGCCTCACACCGGTCCGGTCCGCGCGATGGTCGACCCGCCACTCGGCGGCGAACAGCTCGGCCAACCCGTCCTCGGTCAGATGCTCGGGCGCGCCGTGCGGGCCCGGCACGACACGCAGCTCCCACACGTCGGTGAGCTCGGGCAGCACGCCGGTGACGTCCTGCGGCGCCGCGAGGTTCTCCGCCGACCCGACCGCCAGCACGTCGCCGACCGCGAGGGCCCGCCCCTGGTGGCCGCCGAACCCGCCGAGCAGGAACGTGGTCCGGCTCCCGAGCACCGACGGCACCGCGACCCCGCCGCCGACCGCCAGGTACTGACGCAGCCCGGGCCCGGGAGCGTCCCCCATGTCGAGCACCTGCCCGGGCCGAACGACGGTCACCCGCCCGGGCACGACCGCCCGCCCGTCCAACGTCGCCCCCGCGACGGCCCCGACGAGACACACCACCATCCGCCGCTCGGCCCGCAACACCGGCCCACGCAACACAGCCTCGATCCCAGCCGCCCGCGGGGGGTTCCCAACGGCCGCATTCGCCAAAGCAAACGCCCGATCATCGAACGCCCCGGAAGGCGGAACCCCAACCCCCCAAAGCCCCCGCCGCCCAGCGAGGTCGACCACAAGGCTCTGCACCCCGCCCTCAAGCACAGTGAACCCAGCGAGCCCCCCGCCCACCAACGACTCACCCGAGGCCTGCACCGTTGGCCTTGCCGCGTCGTGGCTACCTGCCCCCGCTGCGATGCCCGACGGCCTGACGGCGATCGGCTTGTGAGGCGCGGTGGCCGGACGGCTGGTCGCGGGGTGCTCCGTCGAGGGGCCCCGCGTCGTGAGCGACGGCGGCTCCGCCGCGTCGCGAGTGCCTGTGCTTCCGGCCGCTGTATCTGCGGCGTCGTGACGGGCGATAGCAGGGCTGTCGGTTGTCGATTCGCCCGCCAGGTGATCCCGCGTTGCGGGCGACGGCGGCTTCGCCGCGTCGCAGGCGCGGGTGCTTCCGGCGGTCGTCGCTTCTGCGGGTTTGTGTCGGTCGATTGCCCGCTTGTCGGTCGTGGGTTCGTCCGTCGTGCGATCCGGCGTTGCGGGCGACGGCGGCTTCGCCGCGTCGCAGGCGCGGGTGCTTCCGGCGGTCGTCGCTTCTGCGGGTTTGTGTCGGTCGATTGCCCGCTTGTCGGTCGTGGGTTCGTCCGTCGTGCGATCCGGCGTTGCGGGCGACGGCGGCTTCGCCGCGTCGCAGGCGCGGGTGCTTCCGGCGGTCGTCGCTTCTGCGGGTTTGTGTCGGTCGATTGCCCGCTTGTCGGCCGTGGGTTCGTCCGCCGTGTGATCCCGCGGCGTGGGCGACGACGGCTTCGCCGCGTCGCGCGTGCGGCTGGTCGCCGTTTCCGCGGGCTTCGCTGCGTCGTGGGTCCAGCCGGTTGCTAGGTCCGCTGGCGTCGCCGCAGGCCGGTGGTGTCCGGTCGCCTGGCTGTTGGTCGTGGGTTCGTCTGCCGCACGGTCCCCCTTCGTGGGCGACGACGGCTTCGCCGCGTCGCGGCTGCGGGTGACTGCGGCCGTTTCGTCTGCGGGTTCGTCGCGGGCCATCGTCGGGGTGTCGGTGGTGGGTTCGCCCGGCACGTGACCGCGCGTTGCGCGAGACGGCGGCTCCGCCGCGTCGCGTGTCTCTGCGTTTCCGCTCGTTGTGCCTGCGGGCTCTGCCGCAGGCTGGTGAGGTCCTGCGGCCTGGTTGTTGGTCGCGGGCTGGTTGCTCGTGGTGGGCGACGACGGCTTCGCCGCGTCGTCGGTGAGGGCGGTCGTCGTGGCTGCGGGCTTCGCCGTGTCGCGGTTCTCTGGCTGCGTTCCCGCCTGGAGGGTCGCCCTCATGTGCGCCACCCCGTCAGCTGGACCGGTGTCGGGTTGTAGCCGTTGCACGGGTTGTTCAGTTGGGGGCAGTTGCTCACCAGCACGAGCAGGTCGCGGTCCGCCCGCAGTTCGACGTACTTGCCCGGGGCGGAGACGCCGTCCTCGAAGGTCAGGCCTCCGTCCCGGGTCAGGGGGACGTTCATGAAGAAGTTCACGTTGTGGGTCAGGTCCCGCTTCTCCAGCCCGCGCCCCCACGCCATCGCCTGGCGGACGAACGTCGTGCGGCAGGCGTGCTGGTGGCGCGTGTGCCGGCCGTATCGCACGACGTTGCTCTCCTGCGCGCAGGCGCCGCCCAGTGTGTCGTGGCGTCCGCAGGTGTCGGCGACGATGGTCGCCAGCGGGTCCAGGTCGACCGACCGCAGCACCGAGCCCGTTGTCAGGTACGCCGCGCCCTGTTCGCGTACCGTGTCGACCGCGCTGTAGCGGTTCGTGTAGTCGTGGGCGTCGAAGAACAGCGTGTCGACGGCCTGGTTCCCGCACAGGTCGACGATCCGGAGCCGGCTCCCGGCCGGGAGTTCGCCGGTCCAGCCGTCGCCGGCCTCGACCGTCGTGTCGAACAGCACGTCGACACCGTGCATCGCGTCCGCGTCGGTCACGGTCATGCCAGGCTCCTCTCGGTCTCCGCCAGCGCCCGGCCCGACTCGGCCCGGAACCGCCGTGACGCGTCGTCAGCGCCCGGCGCCGGGACCGCGGCGACGTCCGCCCGCAGCCGCGCCGGTGCCCAGACCGGTGTCGGGTCCATCGGGTGCGGCGCGGTGGACAGCACCACCAGCAGGTCCTGTTCGGCGCGCAGTTCGACCCAGTCGCCCGTCGCCGCGTGCCCCGGCTCGAAGGCGAGCGAGCCGCGCTCGTCGCCGCCCGGGACCACCTTGCTGAACAGGTTCACCGTCGCGTGCAGGTCGCGTTTGCCGAGGCCGTGCTTCCACAGTTCGTCCAACAGCCCGGCACGCGCGCTGCGCCGCCACCCGTTGCGGTCGGCGGCGTACGACGACGGCCCGAACCGCGCCTCGACGAGGGCGTCCGTGCTGTGCCCGGTGACCGCGTCGTGCCAGTCGAGCGAGGACCCGGTGACGGACGCCAGCGCACGCCCCATGTCGGACATCAGCACCATGGGCGGGCGCACGCACGCCGACATCTGCGCCTTCAGCGTGTCCGGCACGTTCAGCCGTTCCAGCGGATCGGCCGCGGCGAACATCAGGACGGACGCGTTCGCGCCGTCGTCGAGGCAGGTCAGCCGCAGTGACCGGTGCCGCCCCAGTCGCACGGTCCAGGCCGCGCCCGCCGCGATCTCGTGGGTGTACCGCACATCGGTGGCCGTCACGGCGTCGCCTCCGCCGCGACCGGCGCCGAACCGGCGTGCGGCACGGGTGCCGAAGTGGCCCGCCCGCGCTCGCGGCGCAGGAGCCCGTAGGCGGCCGCGCCCACCGCGAGGACGCCCGCCAGGAACAGCGCGGCGAACCACTCCAGGTACCAGTGCCCGCCCTCCGGGTCGTACACCTCCGCGCGCGGCCAGCCGATGTTGACGGCCATCAGCACGCCGTACACCACCGCCGCCGCGTTCACCGCAGGCCCGAACCGCCCGAGCGAGAACCCGTCGCCCGCCGGCAGCCGTCCGCGCAGCCGCGCCACCAGCAGCGGCACGGTCACCAGCAGGTAGGCCAGGTACACCAGCACGATCGCGACGGAGGTGAGCGCCGTGAACAGCTCGGCGCGGCCGACGTTGACCAGCAGCAGGGCCGCCGCAAGCACGCCGACGACCAGCGCGGGCAGCACCGGAGTGCCGGTCCGCGGCGACACCTTCGCCAGGCGCGCCGACCCCGGCAGCACCCCGTCGCGCGACATCGAGAACACCAGCCGCGTCGCGGCGGTCTGGATCGCCAGCGTGCACACGAACATGGCCACCGCGACGTCCACGAGCAGCGCCTTGCCGAGCCCGGTGCCGAGTTGGGACGTCAGGACGTACGGCAGCCCGCCGTGCGCGAGCTCCCCGTCGGTCACACTCGGCGCCGCCATCAGCGCGGCCAGCAGGAGCAGCAGCCCGGCCACCCCGGACGCCACCAGCGCGCGCACGATCGCCCGCGGCGCGGTTCTGCGCGGGTCCCGGGTCTCTTCGGCGAGTTCGCCCGCGCTGTCGAACCCGTACATCACGTACGCGGCCATCAGCGCCGACACCAGGAACGCCCCCACATAGCTGCCGCCGCCCTGCACGCCGCCGGTCTCCGTCACGACCGACGGGCCGCGCTCGGAGTGCGCGAACAGCAGGACGACCAGGAGCGCGACGCCGACCAGCTCGCACGCCACACCCACGCTGTTGACCAGCGACATCACCTTCACGCCGACGGCCGTGATCAGCGTCGTCACCGCGATCAGCGCGGTGCCGAGGAGCACGGCGTTCGTGGCACCGTCCTTCGACGACAACGCCGTGTCCGTGCCGACCAGTTGGAACCCCGACCAGATCTGCGGCAGCGCCACCTGCAGCGCGATCGCCGCGGCCGCGACCGACACGATCTGGCCGAGCAGCATCAGCCAGCCGGCGAACCAGCCCGTGACGCCGGTGGAGAGCCGCCGCGACCACTGGTACACGCACCCGGCGATCGGGTAGCGCGCGGCCAGTTCCGCGAAGCACAGCGCGACCAGCAGCTGGCCGGCGAACACCAGCGGCCACGTCCAGAAGAACGCCGGCCCGCCGAACGCGAACCCGAACGCGAACAGCTGGAACACCGTGGTGAGGATCGACACGAACGAGAACCCGGCGGCGAACGACGCGAAACTTCCCAGCTTGCGGTGCAGTTGCTGCTCGTAGCCGAACGACGCGAGGTCGGCGCTGTCCGCCGCCGCACCCCCGGACGGGGCGGGGGAGGGGGAGGCGCCGGACGGAGCACTGATCGTGGTCATGACGTGGGCCTTTCCGCGCAGGCGTCATGGCGGGGCCGCGCAGGGCCCGCGACGCGGGGAAGGAGAGCGACGACGGGCGAGGCGGCGGGGACGCGGCTCTGCACGGCACACGCGTCACGCGCGGCGGCCTCGCGGAGGTACCCGGTGTCGGCCGCGCGGCCGGGCGGAGCCCCGGAAGCGGCACGGGTACGGAAAAGCCGACAAAGCGTCACGGGCGGCTCCCGGGACCGGGATCCGGCAACACGCCGGATCGACCTGGCCTCCCGGGCTTTTCTCCCGCCGTGGAACGGGGCCCGCGGCCCCGCCTGCGGCTCTCGGACCAGCCCCGCCGGCCGCCGTTGCGGCACCGGCGGCGGAACCCTAGCCGCGCCCCGCCGTGGCGGCGGGTCGCCACTCAGTAGAGGCGCGCGCTGTTACCGGGGAAGCCGTCCCGTGTTGCGGTGCTGTGAAAGAAATCTGACAACGCGTCGACTGGCATGTCGTCAGATGGCGTGTCGTCAGATCAGGTGCGGCAGGCGGCGTCGGCCGGACGGGGCGTTCCTGCGCGGGCGTTGCAGTACCAGGGCCGCCGCGTCGTCCTGGAGCGGGCCGCCGGTGTGGCCGCGCAGGTCGCTGTACAGGTGCAGGACGATGTGCTGCGGCCAGGCCCGGCTCCAGCCCGTCAGACGGGCGGCCGTCGGGTAGAACTCGCCGTCCTCGTTGCGCGCCTCGGCGATGCCGTCGGTCGTCGCCACCAGCGTGTCGCCCGCCTGGAACGGCAGTTCGTGCTCGACGTACCGGACGCCGCCCGGGTACAGCGTCGACAGGCCCAACGGGGGAGCGATGTCCGGCAGCTCTATCTCCGCCGCCGTACCGTCCCGCAGCATGATCGGCGGCGTGTGCCCGCACGTGATCAGCCGCAGCCGGTCCGGTTCGTCGAACGCCAGCAGCAGTGCCGTCGCGAACCGTTCGCCGGGCGGCCCGGTGCGCTCGGCCGCGAGCCGGTGCACCCGGCTCTCCAGGCGCGCCGCCACCTCGACGAGGTCCTTCTCGTAGTACGCCGCCTCGCGGAACGCCGCCATCAACGCCGCCGCCGTGTTCACCGCCGGCAGGCCCTTGCCGCGCACGTCGCCGATCAACATGCGTATGCCGTGCGGCGACTCGACGACCGCGTAGAAGTCGCCGCCGACGAGGGTCTCCGCCTCCGCGGCCATGTAGAGGCTCGCCAGGTCCAGGCCGGGCAGCCGCGGCGGGACCGGCTCGAGCACCGCGCTCTGCAGCGTCATGGCGACCGAACGGGCGTGCCGCAGCTGCGCCTCGCGCCGCAGCCGGGTCATCGTGACGCCGAGCGCCACCAGGCCGAGCGCGGCGATCACCGTCACGTGCACGCACTTCGACGTCACGGTGGTCGCCTCGTACCAGGTGACCAGCACGACCGACACCGCGGTCGCGACCACGGCCAGCCCCGTCACCTGGCGCTTGTTGCACACCGCGGCGGCGGCCGGGGGGATCAGGCCGAGCGTGACCGCGCCGGGTATCGCCGGGTCCACCAGCGCGTCCACCAGCGCCACGAGCAGGATCGCGGCATACCCGGCCGCCGTCGCACGGCGGTCGCCGGGCGTCGGCTCGGGGCTGATGGCCCCCGTCTCGGCGGAATGCCGCAGACGTCGCAGGGTCATGGGCGTGCCTGTCGTTCGACGAATCGTGCCGCGGGTTGCCCGGACCACGGGCACGTCATCGTAACTGGATCCACCCCGCAGACCTGCTCCCGAACACGAAGAAGGGCCGCAGGAGTTGCCTCCAGCGACCCTCGATCGTCAGAACCCTGACGGGTCTTCGGTGCGCGATACTGGGATTGAACCAGTGACCCCCACAGTGTCAGTGTGGTGCTCTCCCGCTGAGCTAATCGCGCGGGGGACGGATCTCGCGATCCGCACTCATGTTACTACGCGGTGCTTCTGTTACTGCGTGCGCGATACTGGGATTGAACCAGTGACCCCCACAGTGTCAGTGTGGTGCTCTCCCGCTGAGCTAATCGCGCGGGGAAGGTCGCTCCGGCGGACCGGAACTCACTCCAGAGGTGGAGACGGGATTTGAACCCGTGTACACGGCTTTGCAGGCCGTTGCCTCGCCTCTCGGCCACTCCACCAAGCCGGGGAACCGGTGGTCGCCCACCGTGATCCCACTGCTTGTTTCCGAGCGGACGACGAGATTCGAACTCGCGACCCTCACCTTGGCAAGGTGATGCTCTACCAACTGAGCCACGTCCGCCTGTCTTCCGTTCCGCGTTTCCGCGTCCCGGCGACGTGATGAACTTTAGCGGAAACCGGGGCCAGGACAAATTCCGTTTCCCGGCCGGGTGCCGCCTGGGTGAAATGTCCGGCCCGGGCCCCCGTGTCGGGGACCCGGGCCGATATCGCAGGTCAGACCGGTTCAGCCGGTCGTCAGTCGGCCTTCGGGCGCGGCGTCTCGGAGGCCTCGGCGGGCGCGGGAGCGGCCGCGGGGGCCGCCTCCACAGCCTCGACGGGGAGCACCATGGTGCCCGCCTCGGGCGCGGAATCCTCGTCCACCGCAGGGGCCTCGGCGGCCTCCGCGACCTCGGCGGCACCGTCGGCGTCGGCCGCGGGGAGCACCTCAGTGACCGGCTCCGTGACCGGCTCGGTGGCCGGCTCGGTGGCCGGGGCCTCGGGCTCGTCGGCCTTGGTGAGCGACACGGCGTCGGCGCTCGCGGCCGCGGGGGCCTCGGGCTTCGCGTCCTCGGACCCGGCGTCGGCGGCCGGGCTTTCCTCGGCGGCGCTCTCCTCGACGGGAGCGTCCTCGACCTCGGCCTCCTCGGCAGGCGCCTCCTCGACCGGGGTGTCCTCGACCATGGCGGCCGCGGGCAGCACCTCCGTCACACCCTCGCTCGCGACCGCCGGAGCGGCCTCGTCGGCCGGGGCCGCCGCGGGCTTCTCCAGCGCCACCGCGGGCGGCGCGGCGGGAGCCGGCGGGGCGGTCGGGGCGGCCGGGGGAGCGGCGGGCATCGGCGGCGCGGCCGGTGCCTCCGCGACGACGGGCTCGGCCGGGGCCG
>NZ_JASAOI010000099.1 GCF_029953285.1 Yinghuangia seranimata
GTACGGCCCGACGGCCGCCCGCGACACGGAGCCGTCGGGCCGCCGCGGGCCCGCGCAGCCCGGTCACCCGGGTCCCGCCGAGCCCGGTCGGGCGCAGCAGGCCCCGGTCACCCCGGCCGTGGTGGCCGCCGCGGCGGCGCGGGTCTGCCCCGGGTTCACGGCGGGCGCGGTGATGCGGCGTACCGCGAAGTCGATGCTCATGACCGGCTCGGTGGGGCGGAACCCGGTGGTCGTGAAGTACCTGGCGGACGACTCCTCGCACTGGATGCAGCGCTTCCGGCACGAGATAACGGCGTACCGCACCTTCACACGGCAGCGGCCGCCCGTCCGCGTCCCCCGGTTGTTCGGGGCGGACCCGGAGCGCCGCGTGCTGGTGATGGAGCACATTCCGGGGCGGCCGGTCGCGGTCGAGCGGCACCCGGGCTCGGCACTGGCCCGTGCGGACATCCGGGCCGTGCTGCACGCGTTCGGCGTGCTCAACACGTGGCGTCCGCCGACGGGTTCGTTCCACGCGGCGTTCGACTACCTGCCGCGTGTCGAGCGCTACCACGCGCTGGGACTGCTCACCGACCGCGACGCGAGCGACCTCGCGCAGCTGCTGCGCGGCCTGTCCCGGGTGCCGCTCCAGCTGTGCCACGGCGACGCGATGCTGTCCAACGTCCTGCTGACCTCGCACGGACCTGCGCTGGTGGACTGGGAGTTCGTCGGCTACCACCTGCCGGGCTACGACCTGGCGGTGCTGTGGTCGCTGCTCGCCCGTGACCCGCTGACCCGCCGACACATCGTGCAGGTCGCCCAGCAGAGCGGCTCGTTCGCCCGCGACGCGTTCCTGGTGAACCTCATGCTCGTGCTCGTACGCGAGATCCGCATCCACGACCAGACCATGGCCGGCGACGACGAGCGCCGGCTGCTCCGCCGCCTGCACGACGACTGCACCACGGTACGGCGAGCCGTACGCGCAGCGGTCGGCACGCACTGACGGCAGGAGCACGCCGGCGGGACCGGAAGGGAGGTCGAGGCCCTTAGGGGAGTTTCGCACTCGGGACGAAAGGCACGGAGGGCCGGCGGATGCCATGATCCGCCGGCCTTCGCCGTCCCCGGGCACGGGTTCGGCGCACACGGCTCGGGCGGGCGGCGCGGCCGGGCGCCGGAAAACCCCGTGGGCCCGGCGGCCCGTGCACGGTACGTTGCCCGACATGCCGGAAGACGCCCGCGGACGCCTGACCACCGACCCGTTCGACCACCGCGTCACCAAGGACGGCAGGGTCCTCGTCTCGCGCGGCGGCCGCGTCGTCGTGACCGTCGCGGGCCCGGCCGCGGACCGCCTCGTCGCCGCCATCGACGCGGCCGAGGACGACACGGCGGTGCAGCACCTGCTCGCGCGGGCGACGGGCAACTACCGGCGGGGCAACGAGCGCCGCTGACCGCGCCGGCCGCCGGCGCGGGTCGGCCGGGTCAGCCGCTGAAGGCCTCCGCCGGGATCGGCTTCAGCAGCGCGAACACGTCGTCGGTGATCGGGCGGTCCCACGAGACGATGCGGACCTGCACGTTGTCGCTGCGGTCGAACTCGACACACGACAGCCGGCCCTCGGCGTACTTCACGCGCCGGACGATCAGCAGCCCGTCGTTCTGCATGACCGGGTGTTCCTCGACCCCGAGCTCCTCGGGCATCTCCTCGTGGCCGAGGGACGCGACCAGGTGCTGGGCCTCGATACGGCCGACGGACTCGTCGCGGGCCGGAGAGCCGGCGGGGAGGTTTCCGATCAGCATGGCGGTCCCGCGCCCGGCCAGCAGGTCGTACTGGACGAAGATCCCCTGGCACGACCCGTCCTCGCCGGGCAGCATCGAGACGACCACGGACCCGGGCCAGTCGGTGAAGGGGATGGCGAGAACGTCGAAGTCCGGCCCGGCGGGCGGGCGGCGGCGCAGGAAACCCATGGGTCCATGCTACGGCGTACACCGGCGCGCATCCGCGCCGCGTCCGGCGTCCCCCGCCGGGCCCGGGATACCGCCGGGTCGGGCTTGTCCCCGCACCGACCTGCGGATACGGTCGCCCGGGCGGCTAATGTGACCGAGTCAAGGATATAGGGGACGCGGGTGGGCGGTCGGATCCTCGTGGTGGGCGGCACCGGGCCCACCGGAATCCCGTTGGTGCGGGGCCTGGTCGAGCGCGGCCACGACGTCACCATCCTGCACCGCGGCCGCCACGAGTCGCCCGAGACGCCGCCCGAGGTCCGGCACCTGCACGCCGACCCGTACGACGAGGCCGCGCTGCGCGAGGCCGCCGACGGCCCCGCCTACGACACCGTGATCGCGATGTACGGCCGGCTTCGCCGCATCGCCGCCGCCTGGGCCGGCCGCACCGGCCGCTTCCTCTCGGTCGGCGGCGTGCCCGCGTACCGCGGCTGGATGAACCCGGAGCTGGCCGGCCCCGGCGGCCTGCCGGTGCCGGTCGGCGAGGACGCGCCGCTCGTCCGGACCCCCGAGGAGGACGCCAAGGGCCACCGCATCGTGTGCACCGAGGAGGCGGTCTTCGCGCACCACCCCACGGCGACGCACGTGCGCTACCCCTACGTGTACGGCCCGCACCAGCTCGCGCCGCGCGAGTGGTGCGTGGTCCGCCGCGTCCTCGACGGCCGGCGCCGCATCGTGGTCGCCGACGGCGGCCTGACCCTGCACCACCACGGCTACACCGAGAACCTCGCGCACGCCCTGCTGCTTGCCGTCGACCACCCCGAAGCGAGCGCCGGACGGATCTACAACGCCGCCGACGACGAGGTCCTGACGGTGCGCCAGGTGATCGCGACGGTCGCGGCCGCCCTCGGACACACCTTCGAGGTCGTCTCGCTCCCCTACGAACTCGCCGTGCCCGCCCGCCCGATGCTGATGCAGCCCGCCGCCGAGCACCGGGTGCTCGACCTCACCCGGATCCGCGCCGACCTGGGCTACCGGGACCTGGTGGCACCCCGCGAGGCACTGGCGCGCACCGCCCGGTGGCTCGCGGCGCACCCGCCGGCGCCCGGCGGCACCGAAGAGCAGGTGCTCACCGACCCGTTCGACTACCCGGCGGAGGACCGGCTCATGGACGCGTGGGCGGCACTCCCCCGCCTCACGACGGACTTCGCCGTGCAGCCGGGCTTCGGGCTCGCCTACAGCGGGCCCGGCGGACGGCCGCGCGGCAACCCCGAGTTCACCGCCTGACCCGGACGGCCGCGCACCGCGACCGGACGGCCCCGCACCGTGACACGAGCACAGCCTGTACCGCGACACGAGAGGGAACCCCCATGAGTGAGACCGGTCCGCTGCACGGCATCCGCGTCCTCGACCTGTCGATCGCCGCGACCGGCCCCTACGCGGTCGCGCTGCTGGCCGACCAGGGCGCGGACGTCATCAAGGTGGAGCGCCCCGGCATCGGCGACATCGCCCGCTGGGTGGGCGTGGCGATCGGCGGCACCAGCGCGCTGTTCGCGGCGTGCAACCGCGGCAAGCGCTCCATCGTGGTCGACGTGCACACCGAGGAGGGCCGCGACGTCGTGCGCACGCTCGCGGCGTCCTGCGACGTGGTCGTGCAGAACTTCCGGCCGGGCGTGGTGGACCGGCTCGGCATCGGCTACGCGGACCTGTCGGCGGGGCGCGACGACCTGGTCTACGTGTCGCTGTCCGGCTTCGGCCCGGTGGGCCCGTACGCGGGCAAGTCCGCCTACGACCCGGTGATCCAGGCGTACGCGGGCCTGGCCGTCAACCAGGCCGACGTGCCGCGCGACGGCGAGCCCGAACAGCCGGTCTTCCTGCGCCAGTCGGCGGCCGACAAGGTGACCGCGCTGACCGCCGCCCAGGCGATCACCGCGGCGCTGTTCGCGCGCGAGCGCGGGCTCGGCGGCCAGCACGTGGAGCTGTCGATGCTGGACGCGGTCACGTCGTTCCTGTGGGTGGACGCGGCCGGCAACGAGGTCCTGATGGACAGCGACGGCACCCAGAACTCCAGCTTCAACAAGACGCTGAAGCCGATCGCGTTCAAGGACGGCTGGGCGGTCGTGGCGCCCACCTCCGACGCGGACTTCGCGGGCATGTGCCGCGCGTTCGGCGTCGACGGGTACGACGACCCGCGCGTGGCGACGATCGGCGAACGGATGAAGAACCGCGAGCTGACCAGCGGGTACGTGCAGCGCTGCTACGCCGCGGCGACGTCGATGCACGTCGCCGACGCGATGGCGCGCCTCGAGGCCGAACGCGTTCCATGCGGTCGCGTATTGTCGCCGGCCGAACTGCCGGACGACCCGCACGCGGTGGCCGTCGGAATGTTCGAGGAGAGCATGCACGCCAAGGCGGGACGGGTGCGGCTGCCGCGCCACCCGGCCAGGTTCTCCGGCACGCCGTCCGCGCTCGGCGCGCCCTCCCCCGTGCTCGGCGAACACACCGACGCCGTCCTGGCCGAGGCCGGCCTCGGCGACCGCGTCGAGGCGCTGCGCGCGGCCGGGGTGGTGGCCTGACACCCGGTCAGAACCGGGCCCGGACAACGCGAAGGCCCGCCCCGGCAGGGGCGGGCCTTGCGTGGCCGTACGGCCGAAGTCGGTGACGACTCAGATCAGACTCAGAGCGGGCGAACCATCTCGGCCTGCGGGCCCTTCTGGCCCTGCGTGACCTCGAACTCGACGCGCTGGTTCTCTTCCAGCGAGCGGTAGCCGCTGGTCTGGATCGCCGAGAAGTGGACGAAAACGTCGGCGCCGCCGTCATCCTGGGAGATGAAGCCGTAGCCCTTGTCCGCGTTGAACCACTTGACCGTACCGGTGGCCATGTCTTCTTCCTTCATGAAAACCTCAGCCGCCGCACTGCGCGACGTCCGGGTCGCTTACGTCGAGTGGTCCCACTCCCCGCGAAGTACTCCGGGATGGAAAAACGCCTACGACAGTCAAGTCCGCAGGCGTCGGTCTTGCGAGGGAACTACTTCTACTGCTTGCAACCGCGAGCAACGTTACACACAAAGATCGGGGTGCAACAGCCCTTCGCCACCCGAATCGTACGGTTCGTCGGCGACGGGTCCGGGCCGATTCCTCGGGCCCGCCGCCGTTCACGCACGAGTCACCGCGCAGCCATCACGCGGACGGATTCACCCGCCAGGGGTCGGTATGACCATGGTCGGAAAATCAGCCGGAACACTCCCCAAGGTGACCGCGATCTTCGCGAACCCCATGAAGAGCGCGAGGCCCGCGGCCAGCTCGACGGTGCCTTCCGGGCCGTACGCCGCGAGCAGGTCGGCGCGCAGGTCCGCGCCGCGCGGGCCGGCCAGGCCGTGCGGATCACCGAGGAAGAAATCGGTGAACCGGATGACCACCTTGTGCCGCTCGGGCAGTCCGCTGCCCTCGAAGCCGTCGGTGATCAGGTCGACCTGGTCCTCGCCGAGACCGTCCGCACGCGCCTGCGCGAAGCGCACGTTGCGGCAGTAGCGGCAGCCGGTCACGCGCGCGTTGCGCAGCCGGGCGACCTCCTTGGCGGGGTGGTCGACCACGCCGTCCCACCAGAGCGTCCCGTACATGCGCAGGAAGGACGCGAGGAGGTCGGGCTGGAGCGCGAGCGGACTGCCGGCGATCTGGTCGTTCGCGTCGAACCGCCGGGCCTCGGCGGGCGCGTCCGGGTCAAGGCCCGGCGGGTGGACGAGCATCGGGTACGGCAGGTCGGGATCGGTGTCCTGGGTGCCGAGCACGACCTGGAAGCGGGTGAAGCCGTCGAACACCGCGCAGACCATGGCGAGCCCCACCAGGCCCGCCTCACCGAGCAGCTCGGTGAGCCGCTTGCGGTCGGCGTCGGTGACGCTCTCCGGCGCCATGACGAACTGCTCCGCGAACAACAGGACGGCGGACTCGACCTCGCTGAACGCGGGATCGCCCGAGCCGTACGGCAGGCGCTCGATACGCGCCTCGTCGAGGCCGGCGTGCACGGCGGCACGGGTGCGGGCGGCCTCCTCGACCGCGCACTCGTGGATTCCGGCGACGCGCAGCCGGACCAGCTCGGTGAGCACCGGGTCGAGGACCTGGGGCTCCCACAAGCGGGTCACGTAGTCGCGGTAGCGGGTGTAGAGCGTGGGGCACAGGCCGAACGCGCCGTCGAGCTCGGTGGCGCCTTCGGCGCTCTCCGGGAGCCAGCTGGGCACAGCGGCGTCCCTCCCTTCCGACTTGCATGTCTGGCATGTCCGCCGGGACCGCACGGGCTGCGGGCGGGCAGGGCGGAGCATGCCCACGTGGGCGTGGATCACTGTGTGCGTCACCGGTGGCGGCCGGACCGGGGGCATATGTAACAGATCGGCCGTGCACCCGGAAGAGGCGCGGGCCGGAGTCCGGAAAGCGCGACGAAACGTCCGGTTTGCCCTTGAAGGCCCGCCAACCAAACCCGCCATAGGGAACATTTCTCAACATTTCGGTGTGACTTACCTCATCTTTCGTCGCGTTTACGCCACTCTTGGCCGCATCCTGTCCAAGGCGGCACCCGCGCTTCCGGGTAGCCGCAGAGCCTGACCGCAGCACCCCCAAGGAGCCGGACATGGACCTGGACCGCAAGGACCTGCCCCCGGAGTGCGCAGCAGCAGCGCGCAAGCTCGTCGCCACCGTGATCGCCCAGCGCACCGGCTCCGCCGTGCGCCACCCGGCGTTCGCCGGCTGGGCAGGCGTCGTGGCCGGCCAGGCCGACGACCTCGCGGCGGCCGTCCCCCCGTTCCCGCGTGCCAGCCTCAACTACCTGGCCAAGTCGCTGCGCGCCGCCGCGCAGGCGCACAGCACCCGGGACCACGAGCAGGCCGCGGCGTCGTTCGCGACCGCGCTGCGGTTCGCCCGCAGCCTGCTGCGGACGCTCGACCGCTACGCCCCCGTTTCGACGCCCACCCTGTGCGGGGCCTGCGGTGAGCCGTATGTCGCCGCCCTGGCGCGGATTCCCCGACAGATTCCTTCGGCGCACGCGGAGAGCGGGCCGGCGCACTTCGTGACCAGTCACGGGGCGGCGTACGAGGCCGAGGCGCATACGCCTTGCGCGGCCTTGTAGCCGAGTAGCCGACCGGGTTCGGGGCCTGTGCGGTCTGACAGGCCCCTCTGCTTACGCGGACGTTCACCACGACTTCGCTGTGTGGTCACCGCGCTGTGAGCGGTGTGTCCAGACGGGCACCTAACGTCGTCGCATGAGTGCATTGGTGGCCTCTACGACGAAGGCCGCACGTCCGGAAACACCCCCGCGCGAACCCGCCCCCGCGCCGGCTCCGCGCCCCGCCGCACCACGTCCCGACAAGCCGCCGATACGGGCCCGGGTCCGCTCCGTCCCCGCACGGCTACGGCTCGTCACGACCCTCGCGACCGCGCTGATCGCCGCACTGTGCGCCGCGCTCGCACTCGGCGTCAACGCCGCGAACGACAACCTGGACACCGTCGGCCACGCGACCGCGCCGCAGGCCGCCACGGCCACGGACCTGTACTTCTCGCTCGCCGACATGGACGCCCAGGTCGCCAACGTGCTGCTCGTCGGCCACGACGAGAGCGTCGGCAACAAGCAGTCCGCGCTCCGGCAGCTGCGCCAGCGCCGAGCGGCCGTCTCCGACGACCTGCAGGCGCTCATCGACCGGGGTCTGGACGCGGAGGGCGCGACCCTCGTCCGCCAGCTGATCGCTGATCTCGCCACGTATGACGGCTTCACCGCGCAGGCACGGCTCTCCGACGACCAGATCCTCGACCGGGACGGCCCGGGGCGGCCTCCGGCGCAGGCCACGAACTACTACCTCAACGCCACGGTGCTGCTGCACCAGGACCTGCTGCCAGCCGCCGACCGGCTCGGGCGCGCCGCGGAGCACCGGCTCGCCGTCTCGGCCGACGACGGGGCCTCCACGACGCGCATGGCCGCGTTGGCGGTCGCTGTGTTGGGTGGGGCGGCGGTTCTGGTGCTCGCGGTGTGGCAGGTCGCCCTGGCTCGGCGGTTCCGCAGGGTGTTCAATCCGGCACTGCTTGCCGCGACGCTGGCGGTTGCGGTGGTGACCGTCCTCGGGGCGGGGCTCCTGACCGATCACGGGGACCGGGTGCGGGATGCGAAGTCGCAGGCCTTCGATCCGTTCGCGACCCTTGCGCACGCCAGGGCGCTGGCCTCCGACGCGAACGCGGACCACAGTCGGTACCTGATTCTCCCGGACCGTGCGCCTGCGTATCGGGCGGCGTTCGCGGAGAAGTCCCGCGCGCTGGCCCTGGCCTCGACCAGCCCGCCTCTCGCGACACGGCTCGCGGCCTTCCAACGCGACGACCGCGACCTTCAGACGGCGGTCACGTCGGGGCGTCGCGAAGCGGCGATCGGCATGGCGACCAATGTCGGACGGGGGAACCTGGCCTTCGAGTTCTTCGACTACCAGGACGTGCTGGGGGACACGGCGGCTGAGCACCGGGCCGACTTCGACCAGCGGGTGTCCGACGCGAGGAGTGCCTTGGACGGATGGATGGTTCTGCCGCCTCTGGTGCTGGGGGTCGGGGTGTTGCTGGTGTTGGCGGGGGTTCGGCCTCGGTTGCGGGAGTACCGCTGACTTTGGGTTGACCTGGGGTCCTTGGCTGCACCGTTCCTGACCTGGTTCGTTTTCGGTGGCCTGACGCCCCTCCCGCCTTTTGATTTTCGCTTGGACGGCCCGCGCGTCAAGGCGCGGTGGACCTTTGGTGGACAGTTGGCCTGTCCCGGGGTTCGGGAGGCGCCTTGACCCGCGGGCCGTCCGCGCTGACTACCTCGGCGACTGGCGGGAGGGGCGCGGGGTGTGGAGGCGCTTTCCTTCGTTTTCCCTGCCGGGCTGCGGTTTGCGTGTGGGGCGGGCGGGTTTTGTTGCTGGGGTTCGTTGCGCTGCCGGGCTGCGGCCGTTCTGTGGGTGCGGTGCGGGGTTTGTTGCTGGGGTTCGTTGCGCTGCCGGGCTGCGGTCGTTCTGTGGGTGCGGTGCGGGGTTTGTTGCTGGGGTTCGTTGCGCTGCCGGGTTGCTGTTCCGGCGTGGCGCGCGCCAGGCTCCTCCCCCTGGTCACTGTGCCGTCACGTATGCGAATCACCGAAACTCCCTCATCGGGGGGTGTCGGCGTCACACTTGCGTCACCGCGCGGGGGGCTACTCGTCCAGGAAGCGGAGGGTGAACTCCGGCGAGGCGAAGGTGCCCGCTTGGGGGGCCTTCGGGTCGAAGGCGGCGTCCGGGGCGGGGATTTCGGAGGCGTGGGTCTCGGCGTCGTCGAGCGGGGTGTACGGCAGCACGTCGGGGTCCGGCAGGGCCCAGAAGCGGCGGGTGTTGGCGGAGACCGCGTACGCCACCGTGTAGTCGACGTCGGCGGTGAGGGCGGCGCGGACGAAGCCGGCCGCGTCGCGGGGGCTCAGCCAGGTGGCGAGGTGGCGGGACTCCGTGGGGGCGTCTTCGTAGCTGCCGATGCGGAGGCACACCACGGTCAGGCCGAACTTGTCGGCGTACAGGCGTCCGAGGGCCTCGATCGCGGCCTTCGTGACGCCGTACAGGCCGTCCGGGCGCGGTGGTTCGGTCGGGTCGGTGGTGTGGCTCGTCGGGTAGAAGCCTCCGGCGCGGTTGCTCGACGCCAGGACCACACGGCCGATGCCCAGTTTGCGGGCGGCTTCGAGAACGTTGTGGGTGCCGACGATGTTGGCGTTGACCAGGTCGGGGAACCGGGCCTCGTCGGATATGCCGCCCATGTGGACGATGGCGTCGGCGCCCGCCAGTGCGGCGGTCAGCGCCGGTGCGTCCAGCAGGTCGACGGTGTGGCACGCTTCTCCGTCGCCCGCCGGGGGCGGGGGTACGCGGTCAAGGAGCAGCAACCCCTCGGCGTCCGGCCGTAGTTCGGTGCGGAGGAAGGATCCGATTCTGCCTGCCGCCCCGGTGATCGCCACCGTGCCGAGTCCGCGTCCTGCCTGTGCCATCCGTGCCTCCCCTGTCCGGCTCGTCGGGCCATTGTGCCAAGCGGTCCGGACGCGCCCGCGTCGCGCCTCTCGGCCTGCGGGCCTAGCGTGGTGGGGAGGTCTGGTGCGCCTCGGGGGACGGTAGCGCAGGCCCTTATTCGTCCCGGAGGTCGCGTCATGGGCGTTCCCAGTGTGCGCCGCGCGTGCGCGGTTCTGCTTCCCGTCACCGGTCTGGCCTGGGCGGCCGTCATGGCGCCCGCGTCAGGTGCGACATCTGACCAGTTGGAGGCCGCTCTGCTGACCGGGCAGGAGGTGCCGTCGATGTACCAGGCGGCGCCGGCCAGCGCGACGCCTTCGCCGGAGCCAGAGGTGACGGTGTCGGACCCCGCGTGCCGGCCGCTGGTGCGCAGCGGTGAGGGTTTGAACGTCTCGGCGACGCGCGAGTTCCACGCGTCGGAGGAGACGCTGCCGCCGGACGTGCCGTCCGAGGTCGACGTTCACCTGGACAGCGGGACCCCGGCCGAGCTGGACACGAAGTTCGACGCCTTCGACGCGGCTCTGCAGACGTGCAAGAACTTCAGCGTCACGACCGAGGGCACGACCTACCAGGCGACGATCACCGGCGCCGCGGCGGACCAGGGGCTCTCGGTGCGCAGCAGTGGGTACCGGATGACGATCACCGTGGAGGGGCAGACGATCAACGCCGCGTTCATCGTCGCCCGGGCGCTCGACGACACGGTGGTGGCGGTGACGGCGCTCGGCGACGACCCGTCGGTGCTGGTGCCCTACGAGTTCGTGGTCCCGCAGATCGACAAGGTGCGTCAGGTGGTCGGCGGCATCGCGCCGGAGCCCGGCGGCTCGGGCTCGAGCCCGCAGGCCGGTCCGACGACGGCGATCTAGAAGAACCTGATGTGGGCGAGGCCCACGCGGGCGCGGCGCAGCCGTCCGCGCAGCGGGCCGTCGGTGTCCTGCGCGAGTGTCAGCCCGGCGGAGTGCGCGATGTGGTCGGCGACGCCGGCGACGCTGATGTGGTCGGTCTCGATGTGCTCGGCGAACTCCGGTGCGCGCAAGGCGTCGAGGCAGCGGTCGATGTTGGCGACCGCGAACGACTCGCGGCGCAGCGACGCATCGTGGCCGGCGACGACCCGGACCGCGCGGCCGAATCCGCGTTCGCTGAGGCGTCGGAGGACGGTGCGGCGTTCGGCCATGAGGGCGAAGTGCCGGACGTCGTGCCCGTTTTCGCGCAGGCGTCCGACGGTCTCGGCGAAGTAGGCGGGTTCGACGACGGTCATCGGCGCGATGACGACGCCGTCGTGCTGGGTGAGGACCTTGTCGAGGACGTCGTGGACGCCCTGCCGCCAGGCGGGCAGGTCCTGGAAGTCGCCGCGCAGCGCGCGAGGTGTCATGCGGTGGAGTCCGAAGCCGACCTCTTCGGGGTCGCAGACGACGCTGCCGGCCAGCCTGCGACGCAGTTCGTACGCGGTCTGGGTCTTGCCGCCGCCGAAGGGCCCGTTGATCCACAGGAGCATGCGCCGACCCTACGCGCCGCCGGGCCGGATGAGAGGGACACTGGAGGCAGCGGAACGCGACCCCACCGCTGGAGGCACTATGTCCGGCAGCAACCCGCACGACGAGACCCACGCCACGCACCACGGCCACGTGGTGATGTCGCCGGAACGCGTGATCGTCACCGGCCACGACGCCCATCCCTCCGACGAGGACATGACGTCGGAGCAGACCTCGCACGCGAGCGAGACGTCCCAGGCCGAGGGCGAGGCCGACGAGGACGACGGCAGAGACGAGTGACGTGCGGGGAGGGAGCGACGGCCTCCGGCCGTCGCTCCCTCCCTTCGTCGGCTAGGCCCGCCGGAAGACGGGCTTGCGCTTCTGGGCGAAGGCGGTCGGACCCTCCTTGGCGTCGGCCGTCGCGAAGATCGGCTGGCCGATCTCGAGTTCGCGCTTGAGGGCGTCGGCTTCGGACAGGTCGGCGGTCTCGATGATGGAGCGCTTGACCGCCTCGACGGCCAACGGCCCGTTGGCGTTGATCATGGCGGCGATCTCGAGCGCGGCGTCGACGGCGGTGCCGGCCGGGACGACGCGGCCGATGAGGCCGATCTCGCGGGCCTCGGCGGCGGCGTAGCGGCGGCCGGTGAGCAGCATCTCCATCGCGTTGGTGTAGCCGATCTGGCGCTGGAGGCGGACGGTGGAGCCGCCGAGCGGGAAGAGGCCGCGCTGCACCTCGGCGATGGCGAAGACGGCGGTGTCGCCCGCGACGCGGATGTCGGTGCCCTGGAGGATCTCGGTGCCGCCCGCGACGCAGAAGCCCTCGACGGCCGCGATGACCGGCTTGCGCGGCCGGTGGTGGCGCAGCATCGCCTTCCAGTGCAGGTCCTTGTCGGCGGCCATGCGCTCGCGGTAGACGGCGCTGTCGCCGTCGGACATGCCGGCGCCGGCAAGGGCCTTCAGGTCCATGCCGGCGCAGAAGACGCCGCCGGCCCCGGTCAGGACGATCGAGTAGATGTCGTCGTCCGCGTCGGCCTCGAGCCACGCGTCGTACAGGCCGACCAGCATCGGCAGCGAGAAAGCGTTCTTGGCCTCCGGGCGGTTGAGCGTGACGAGCAGCGTGCCGTCACGGCGTTCGACCAGAAGGTGCGGATTGGCGCCCAAGGCCCCTCCTTGTACGACCCGCCCGATAAGCGGCGGGAACCACGATCATTGTCTCGGTCAAGGGTGCAGTGAGGTCGACAGAGTCACAACCCCCGGGCCCCGCCATTTCGGTCACACTATGGAATTCGCGCGGCTTCTCGCCCTACGCTCCGCGCATGGAATTCAACCTTGCCGACCTCTTCGAGCACGCGGTTGAGCAATACCCCGACCGCGAGGCAGTCGTCGCGAACGGCGAGCGGCGCACATACTCCGAATTGGAGGAGCGCGCGAACCGCCTCGCCCATCACCTCTCGGCCGCCGGGGTCGCCCCCGGCGACCACGTCGCGGTGTACGCCTACAACATCATCGAGTGGGCGGAGGCGATGCTCGCGATCTACAAGATCCGCGGCGTGTGCATCAACGTGAACTTCCGCTACGTCGCCGACGAGCTGGCCTACCTGCTCGACCAGGCCAAGCCGGTCGCGATGGTGTTCCAGCGGCAGTTCACCGACCGCGTCGCCGAAGTGGCACCCAAGGTCCCCGCGCTGCGCCACCTGCTGGTGGTCGAGGACGGCACCGACCCGGCCGAGGCGGACGCGGCGGCGTTGGGCGCGCTGCCGTACGAGGACGCGCTGGCGTCCGGTTCCCCCGAGCGGGACTTCCCGCCGCGGTCCGCGGACGACGTCTACCTGCTGTTCACAGGCGGCACGACCGGCATGCCCAAGGGTGTGATGTGGCGTCAGGAGGACGTCATCTTCGCGCTCGGCGGCGGCATAGACCCGACCAACGGCCAGCGCGTGGACCGCCCCGAGGACCTGGCCGAGAAGGGCCGCGGCGGGGCCGGCAGCTTCTTCCCCATCGCGCCGCTGATGCACGGCGCGACGCAGTGGGGCCTGCTGCAGAACCTGTCGAAGGGTCAGCGGGTGCTGCTCATCGACAAGTTCGACGCGCACGGCGTGTGGTCGATCGTCGAGCGGGAGAAGGCCAACGTCATCATGATCACCGGCGACGCCATGGCGCGGCCGCTGATCGAGGCGGTCGACGAGCCGCGCCCGGACGGCCGGGAGGGCGGCTACGACCTGTCCTCGCTGTTCGCGGTGGCCTCGAGCGCGGCGCTGTTCTCGCCGTCGCTGAAGGAGGCGTTCATGACGCGGCTGAACGTCGTCGTCTCGGACGCGGTGGGCGCCTCCGAGTCGGGCGCGAACGGCGTCGGCGTCGCGGTCAAGGGCCAGGACGCGCCGGACGGCGGCGGCATCACCATCAAGGCGGTGCCCGACTCGGTGGTCCTCGACGACGACCTGAACCCGCTGCCGATCGGCGTGATCGGCAAGTTGGGCCGCAAGGGGAACATCCCGATCGGGTACCTGGGCGACCCGGTCAAGACCGCCGAGGTGTTCCGCACGGCGCCCGACGGCACCCGCTACGTGGTGCCCGGCGACTACGCGCGCCTGGAGGGCGACGGCCTCATCACGCTGCTGGGCCGCGGCTCGGCGACCATCAACTCCGGTGGCGAGAAGATCTTCACGGAGGAGGTCGAGGGCGCGGTCAAGTCGCACCCGGACGTGTACGACGCGATCGTGGTCGGCGTCCCGCACGATCGCTGGGGGCAGACGGTCGCGGTCGTCGTGCAGCCGCGCGACGGCACCGAGCCGACGCTCGAGGCGATCCAGGAGCACTGCCGGACGAAGATCGCCGGCTACAAGGTGCCCCGGGTAATGCGCATTGTCGGCGAAACCCGGCGCACGCCCACCGGAAAGCCGGACCTTCCCTGGGCGCTTTCCGTGTGCACCGCTGAATAACGGCAGAAAACAAAAAGGGAACGCCGAATACACCGCCCGGTCCTCGACCCGGCGGTGTATTCGTCTCCCGGCCGACACCCCTGGAATCGGTCGGCCGGGAAATTGACGGGGTGGCGCCCGGCCACGCCCTCCCAGGCTTGGACAGGATGCCTGACCGTGCCTCGGTAGTATGTCCCCAACGAACGTTTGATGGAAGGGGTGGGCACGATGAAGCCCCCGCCCGCCGCGCCCGCCCCCACGGCGGTGGCGGCGGCACCTCAGCGCGCCCGCATCCTCGCCACGGCGCTCACCCTGATGAGCTCGCAGGGCTTCGCCGGGACCTCGATGCGCACCCTCGCGACCGCGTGCGAGCTCAACGTCGCGACGCTGTACCACTACTTCCCGTCCAAGGCCGACCTGCTGCGCGCCCTGGTCAAGGAGCGCGCCTACCCCGACCGGTTCACCGGCACGCCGCCGGTCGACACCGCGCTGCCGCCGCGCGAACGCCTCGTCGACCTGATGACCCGGCTGTGGCAGGCCGGGCTGGCCGAACGCGAACTGCTGCGCCTGGTGCTCAGCGAGGGCATGCGCGGCGAGGAGCTGTCCCGCGGCGTCGGAGGCGGCCTGACCATCGCGGTGGACGCGAGCATCGCCCGCTGGCTCGCCGAGCTGTTCCCCGAACTGCCGTCGGGGCGCACCCGTATCGCGCGGCTGCTGCGCGCGCTGCTGGAGACCGCCGTCGTCGACCACCTGGCCGTGGCCCGGCCCGGGGTACGCGAGCGCTACCGCGAAAGCGTCGCCGATCTGGCGGCGCTGCTGTTCCCCGGGACCGGGACGGCGCCTACGACGGACGCTTCGGGGAAGGGCGCCTGAGCCCCGGTCGGTCGCTCATACGTCGGGCCGGTCCGCCCCTCCCCGCGGCAGGTCGGAGGTCAGTCGTCGGCCCGGTCGCCCGGGCCGCCGAACCCCGGCACGACCAGCCCCGACTCGTAGGCCGCGACCACCGCCTGCGTGCGGTCGCGCAGCCCCAGCTTGGCCAGCACCCGGCTGACGTGCGTCTTCACCGTCTCCTCGGTGACCGACAGGCTCCGGGCGATCTCCGGGTTGGACAGCCCGGCCGCGATCAGCCGCAGCACCTCGGTCTCGCGCGGCGTCAGCGCGGCCAGGGCGCCCGCGCCGCGCGCGGCCTGCCTCGGGCGCATCCGGGCGAACTCGCCGATCAGCCGCCGGGTCACGGTCGGCGCGAGCAGGGCCTCCCCGGACGCCACCACGCGCACCGCGTCGAACAACCGCTCGGCCGTCACGTCCTTCAGCAGGAACCCGCTCGCGCCCGCGGCCAGCGCGTCGTACACGTGCTCGTCGAGGTCGAACGTGGTCAGGATCAGCACGCGCGGCCCCGGCTCGCCCGCGTCGGCGAGGATCCGCCCGGTCGCCTCGATGCCGTCCACGCCGGGCATGCGGACGTCCATCAGCACGACGTCCGGCCGCTGTTCGGCGCACACCGCCACCGCCTCGCCGCCGTCCGACGCGGTGCCCACCACCGCGAAGTCCCGCTGCGTCGCCAGCAGTCCGGCGAAGCCCGCGCGCACCACCTCGTGGTCGTCGACGACCACGATCCGGATCGGATCTGTGTTCATGCCCCGCTCACCCGTCGTCCTCCGCCACCCGCGTTCGAGGGCGCTTCGCCGTGTTCCGCCGCACGCGCGGGGCCCACGCCGGCGTTCCGCCCGTTCACACCGCCCCCTCGTCGGGTACCGGCAACGTAGCCTCCACCACGAACCCGCCGCCCGGCGCCCCCCGCACGTCCAGGCGGCCGCCGACCATCGCCGCCCGCTCCGCCATGCCGACCAGCCCGTGCCCGTCGGCCCGCCCCTGACCGCGCGGGCCGGGGCCGTTGTCCCGCACCCTGACCCGCAGCTCGGCGTCGGTGTACGTGAGTTCGACGTCCACGGCGGCGCCGGGCGCGTGCCGCCGCGCGTTGGTCAGCGCCTCCTGCACGATGCGGTACGCGGTCAGCTCGATGCCGGGGTCCAGGGGTACGACGCGCCCGCGCACGATCAGCCGGGTCGCCGCGCCCGACGCCGCCCGGACCTCGTCGACCAGCTCGATCAGCTGGTCGAGCGCCGGCTGCGGCTTGCGGCCGCCGGACGTCCCGGCGTCCTCGCGCAGCACGCCGAGCAGCCGCCGCATCTCGGTGAGCGCGGCGCGCGCGGTGTCGCCGATCGCCTGGAACCGCTTTGCGCCCTCCGGCGGCAGGCCCGTGGTGGTCAGCCGCGCCGTCTCGGCCTGCACCGAGATCATCGAGATGTGGTGCGCCACGACGTCGTGCAGCTCGCGGGCGATCCGCGCCCGTTCGCCGCGCGCGGCGTGCTCGTGCAGGCTGTCGGCGACGGCCTCCGCCGCGGCGCTGTACACCTGCGCCTCGTCGCGGGCCCGGCGCGCGGTGCCCGCACCCGCCACGACGCACACTCCCGACGCGACCAGGACGGCGCGCACCCGGTCTCCGGCCCCGCCGTCCACCGCGGCCGCCACCGCGAACCCGACGAACACCGGCACCGGCAGCACCGCGAGCAGGCGCCTGCCCGACCGGCCGAGCCCGTACAACACCACGAGCAGGGCGATACCGCCTCCCGCGGTCACCCGGCCGAACGGCGCGTACGACAGCGCGTTCGCGCAGACGACCAGGACGGCGACCGTCACGGGCGCCGCGCGGGTCAACGCGATCGGCAGCGTCGCGGCGAGCACGAGCAGCAGGCCGAGCGCGAGTTCGACGCCCGGGCTCATGGCGGCCGAGGTGTCCGAACCGTTCCGCCCGCCGGTGAACTCGGCGAACGCCGTGAACGCCAGGAACACCCCCACGACGGGCGGGGCCCATGCGTGAGACCACCACCGGGCGACCCCCGACTGCTCGCTCCTCCACGACGCGTCCGTCGGAACCGCCCCCCCCTCACGCCCGTCCGCGCATCCCGGTCCCTGCCGTGCACGCTCCCCGTCCGGGAGTGGCGCACCGCTTCGCCGGGTCTGCGCCGCTGCCGTGCGCATCGCCCGCTCGTCGATCAACGTCGATTGTCTCGGCAGCGCAGGCCGCCCGTCGTCCCCCGGCCCAGCCGTCCCGGCATCCCCCACGCGAGGGACGCCGGACGTCCCCCGGTCCCCCGCAGCCGCGACCGCGAAGACCGCTCCGCCGCGTGACGACCCGGGCGGGTGCCGCTCCCTAGCCTCGCTGCCATGGATACGACCATCGAAGTCGCCGGACTGCGGAAGCGGTTCGGCCAGTCGCTCGCGGTGGACGGACTGTCGTTCACCGCCCGCCCGGGACAGGTCACCGGGTTCGTCGGCCCCAACGGCGCCGGCAAGTCGACCACCATGCGCATGCTCCTCGGCCTCGACAGCCCCGACGAGGGCCGCGCCCTGATCGGCGGCCGCGCCTACCGCGACCTCCGCACCCCGCTGTTCGAGGTCGGCGCGCTGCTCGACGCCGCCGCCGTCCACCCGCACCGCAAGGGCCGCGACCACCTGCTGTGGCTCGCCCACTCGCACGGCCTGCCCACCCGCCGGGTCGACGAAATTCTCGAGCTCGTCGGCCTGTCCGGGGCGGGACGACGCCGCGCGGGCGGCTACTCGCTGGGGATGCGGCAGCGGCTGGGCATCGCGGTCGCGATGCTCGGCGACCCGCCGGTGCTGCTGTTCGACGAGCCGGTCAACGGGCTCGACCCCGAAGGCGTGCGCTGGATCCGCGGCCTGCTGCGCGCCATGGCGGCCGACGGCCGCACCGTGCTCGTCTCCAGCCACCTGATGAGCGAACTCGAGGACAGCGCGGACCACTTGGTGGTGGTCGGACGCGGTCGGCTGATCTCCGACACCAGCGTCGCCGCACTCCTCGAGCGCGCCTCCGACGGACGCGTCGCCGTACGCACCACCGCCCGCACCCAGGCGATAGCCGCCCTGTCCGGCGCGGGCGGCGAGGTCGCCGCCACCGGCCCCGACGCGCTCACCGTCTCCGGCCTGCCCTCAGAACGCGTCGTCGCGCTGCTCACCTCGTACGGCGTCCCGTTCTCCGAAGTCTCCGCGCACCGCGCGACCCTCGAAGAGGCCTACATGGAACTCACCCGCGACGCCGAGGAGTTCCGCGCGGTCGCAGCCGACGGCGGATTCGCCCCGCACCCCGGGGAGGACTGATGGCCGCCACCGACACCACACCCCCGGCCCCGCCGGCACCCGCCCCCTCCGCCGGCTACCGCTCCACCCTCGGCCCGGGACGCGACGGCTTCGGCCGGCTCCTGCACGCCGAATGGACCAAACTCCGCACGGTGCGCCGCTGGGTACTGACCCTGCTCGCCGCCGTCGCGGCCACCCTCATCGTGTCCGTGCTGGCGGCCGGCGGCATCCACAACGGCGGCGGCGACAAGCCGCCGCCCACGTACAACGACCGCACCGTGAACGACGGCTTCCGGTTCATCCACCAGGCACTGACCGGCGACGGCACGATCACCGCGCGGATCACCGGCGTTCGCCCCGTCCGCGAAGTCGGCCCAGGGTTCGACCACCCGGTCTCCGCGCCCTGGGCCAAGGGCGGCCTCATGGTCAAGACGTCCACCACGCCGGGGTCCGACTACGCGGCCGTCATGCTCACCGAGCGGCACGGCGTGCGCTTCCAAGCGCACTTCGTCGACGACACGGCGGGCAGCTCCACCAGCGGCGACGACGCGCGGTGGCTGCGTCTGGTCCGCACCGGCGACACCGTGACCGGCTACGAGTCCGCCGACGGCACCACCTGGCACCGGGTCGGCACCACCCACCTCAGCGGGCTCCCGCAGACCGTCGAGGTCGGCCTGTTCGCGACCTCCCCCGAAGGACTGGAGATCAGCCGCTCGTTCGGCAGCACCTCCGTCACCGGCGGCCCCACCCGCGCCACCGCCGGCTTCGAGAAGGTGGCGGTGCAGGGCACCACGGCCGGCGCCTGGCAGACGCACGACATCGGTCAGGAGCGCAGGCCCGGCCCGCCGCCGCCCGACATGCCGCCGTTCCCCGACAACGAGTCGACGCAGAACGGGGACGCGTTCACCATCACCGGCTCCGGCGACGTCGGGCCGATGGACATCGACGCCGATGCCGTCCGGCAGAGCCTGTCCGGCGCGCTCATCGGGCTGATCCCGATCGCGGCCCTCGGCGTCCTGTTCATCACCGCCGAGTTCAAGAAGGGCATGATCCGCACATCGTTCCTCGCCAGCCCGCGGCGCGGCCGCGTCCTCGCCGCCAAGGCGCTGGTGCTGGGGGCGGCGACCTTCGTCGCCGGGCTCCTCGCGGCGGTTCCGGCCTTCCTGCTCGGCCGGTCGGAGTGGAAGCGCAACGGCTTCCGTCCGCCCGTCTACCCGGACCTGGGCCTCGGCGACGGCCCCGTGCTGCGGGCCGTCGTCGGAACCGGCCTCGTCCTGGCCCTCGTGGCCGTACTCGCCCTGTCCGTCGGCGTGTTGGTCCGCAACACGGCCGCGGCCGTCGCCATTGTTGTGGTGGTGCTCGTGCTCCCGCAGATGCTCATGGCCGGACTCCCGGTCGGCGCCGCCAGGTTCCTGTCCGACTACACGCCCATCGCCGGATTCTCGATCCAGAGCACGACTCCCAACTATCCACAGGTGGACGGGAGTTGCCTACCCGAGGACGGGTGCCACACATACGCGCCGTGGACCGGCCCGGGTGTCCTCCTCGCCTACACGGCGGTGCTGTTCGCGCTCGCGGTGTGGCGGCTGCGCCGAAGGAGCGCGTGACGATGGCGGCGACCGACGCACGCACGCTCCGAGCCCTCGGAGGACCGGCCGCGCGTGATCGCGCGCGGTCGGCCGCCGAGGCGGGCCGCCCGGCACGCGAACGCCTGCCGTACATGGTCCACGCCGAGTGGACGAAACTCCGCACCCTGCCCACGACGTGGCTGATCCTGGCGGCCGCCGTCCTCCTCACGACGGCGATCGGCGCGGCCGCCACCTCGGGACTGGACCCGGGCCACTGCCGCGGCACCGAGCCGTGCGCCGAGGACATCGTCAAACAGTCCCTCACCGGTGTGCTGGTGGGGCAGGTGGTCGTCGCGATCCTCGCCATCCACGCCGTGTGCGGCGAATACGCCACCGGCACGATCCGCACGACGCTGACCGCCATGCCCGACCGGGTGCGCGTGCTGGTCGCCAAAGCCGTGGTGGTCGGCGGCCTGACCGCCGCCGCCGGCGCCGCCGGAGTCGGCGCCGCACTGGGCACGGCGCGGTTCGTCCTCCTCAGCCAGGGCTTCGACCACGCCCACGGCTACGCGGCACTCACCCTCGCCGACGGCGCCACGGCCCGCGCGGCCGTCGGCAGCGTCCTCAACCTGGTCCTGGTCGGCTGGCTGACCCTCGGCCTGGCATGGCTGGTACGCGACAGCGCCGGCGCCATCGGAAGCGTGCTCGGGCTGCTCTACCTGTCCCCCGTACTCGCGTCACTGGCCAACGACCCGACCTGGCAGCACCGCCTGCGCAAGTACGGGCCCGGCCCCGCGGGGCTGTCCGTCCAGAACACCCTGCGCCTCGACCGACTCGACATCGGCCCCTGGCCCGGACTCGGCGTCCTCGCCGCCTACACAGGCGCGGCACTCCTCGTCGGCGGCCTCGCGCTATGCCGCCGGGACGCGTGACGGAGACGGCAGGACGTCCGGGCCCAACCGGTCCATGGCCGCCTGGATGTGCGGCGACCGGTAGAACAACCGCATCACCGGCAACGCGAGACCGGTCGACGTACGCAGCGCACGCAGACCCGCAGTGACCGCGATCGGCGGCAGCAACGGCCGGTGCCCGTACATGTCGTGCGCCCACGACGGCAGCGAACCGTAAGCCAGCTCCGCTATCTGACGCCACAACAGCTCCCGCCCCAGCCACAGCACCGGATGCACGGGCGGTCGGCGCAGGAACTCCCAGACCTCATCGGCCTCATGGGAGCCTCCCAGCGCTGGCCGCACGTCCTCGAAGTACTCCCGCATCGCCGCCGCGGACCCCGGCACCTCCTCAGGCGCCAGCCCCACCAGCTCCGCCGCCGCCCGCTGCTCGGTCAGGTACCGGTCGACCTGCGCGTCCGTGAGCGGAAACCCGGCACGACGCACCACCTCGACGTACGACACCACCTCGGCACAGTGCACCCATCGCAGCAGGGCCTCGTCGTCGATCCGGTACGACTGCCCGGTCGCCGGGTCCACGGCGCGCAACAGCTTGTGTATCCGCCGCACCCGCGCCCCGGCCCGCTCCGCCTCGGCCCGCGTCCCGTACGTCGTCACCCCGACGAAGTCCGCCGTCCGGAGCAGCCGCCCCCACGGATCCTTTCGGAAGTCCGAGTTCTGCACGACCCCCCGCACCGCCCGCGGATGCAGCGCCTGCAAATACAGCGCCCGCACCCCGCCGACCAGCATCAGCGGATCCGCATGCAGCTGCCATGTCACCGACGCGGGCCCGAAGATCCCTTCGTCACCCGCCACACCCACGGTGGCATTCACCCCGTCGTCCGCACCCTGACCCACGGCACCGCCTCCCGAGTCGTCTACTAACGACTGTAGGCGGTGCCCCGGCTACTTCTTCGCAGGCCGGTACTCGATCGTGCCGTCCTGGCCGTCGATGATGCGGAGGACGGGCCCGCTCTGGTCCTTGGTCAGCTGGAACTGCTGACGCTTCGTCTTCTTCTCGCCGTCGCGATTGTCGAAGTTGCCGCTCTTACGGCAGCTGTCCTTCATCGACGTCGTCAGCTTCGCCTGCGTGAACGTGATCTGGCCGCCCTGCGCGTCGATCCCGCCGGCCTCCTGGGTGAACAAGGTCGTCGTGCAGCTGTACATCGACATCTGCAGCAGGCCGTAGCTCGAGTAGGTCCCGTCGGCCTTGATCTCCAGCATGATGTTCGTGCCGCTCGGCGGCGCGAACGAGCCGGTCATCGCGTCCTGGTACTCAACCATCGACACCGACCCGGTCGACCACGACCCGACCATCGCCGGCGGCACTTTCCCGCCCTTGACCTGGGAGCCGTTCAACGGCCCCCCGCCACCACCGCCCTGACATCCGGTCAGCGCACCGGCCAGCAGCACTCCGCCGACCGCAAGAACCCCACCCTTGAACGCGACTCCGCGCATGAGAATCTCCCCCCAGAGATGTAATGCGCACACGCTATCGGCTACGCGTGGAGAACGGACCCGCCAGGACACCCCTGTGACAGAGAGCGGACAGGTCTGTCGCAATGCTTGAGAACGCAAAAAAGCCCGCCCGGGCGAACCCGGGCGGGCTTTCTCACACGTAAATTCCGGCGGCGTCCTACTCTCCCACACCCCTTCGAGTGCAGTACCATCGGCGCTGAAGAGCTTAGCTTCCGGGTTCGGAATGGGACCGGGCGTTTCCTCTTCGCCATGACCACCGGAAAACCATC
>NZ_JASAOI010000100.1 GCF_029953285.1 Yinghuangia seranimata
ACCAGTGGTCCGCGGCGGCGCCGTTTCACGTGCGGTGCCCGGCCGGGTGCCCAGTGGCGCGCCCGGCCGGAAGCCGGCTCAGAAGAAGACCGACCTGCGCTGCATCAGCACCCGGTAGATGGTGTGCTGGATCGTCTCGCGGACCTCGTCGGTCAGGTTGAACACCACCATCGGGTCGTCGGCGGTGTGCGCCGGGTACCGGTCGGTGCGGATCGGCGCGCCGAACTCGATGCGCCAGCGGGTCGGCAGCGGCAGCAGCCCGACCGGGCCGAGCAGCGGGAACGTCGGCGTCACCGGGAAGTACGGCAGCCCCAGCAGCCGCGCGAGGGTCCGCGCGTTGCCGATCATGGGGTATATCTCCTCGGCCCCGACGATCGAGCACGGGACGATCGGCACGCCGGTGCGCAGCGCCGACGACACGAACCCGCCCCGCCCGAACCGCTGCAGCTTGTAGCGGTCCTTGAACGGCTTGCCGAGCCCCTTGTAGCCCTCCGGCCACACGCCGACCAGTTCGCCCTGCGACAGCAGCCGTTCGGCGTCCGCGGGGTGCGCGAGCGTGTGCCCGCTCTTGCGCGCCAGCTGCCCGATCAGCGGCAGCTGGAACACCAGGTCGGCGCCGAGCAGCCGCAGGTTGCGGCTGTCGGGGTGGTGGTCGTGCACCGCGACCTGCGTCATCAGCGCGTCCAGCGGCAGCGTCCCGGAGTGGTTCGCGACGATCAGCGCGCCGCCCTTGCCCGGGATGTTCTCCAGGCCCTTGACCTCGACCCGGAAGTACGTGTCGTAGAACGGCCGGAGCAGCGACATGATCAGCTGGTCGGTCAGCTCCTGGTCGAAGCCGAACTCGTCGACCTCGTAGTCGCCGGTGATCCGGCGGCGCAGGAACGCCAGCCCGTCGGCGGCCTTGTCCTCCCAGCCGGGCCCCGCGAGGCCGTCGGCGAGGCCGCGCACGGCGCCGCCGGCCAGGCCGCCGAGGGCGCCCGCGAGCAGGCCGAGCCCCGGCGTCCCCGAACGCCCGCGGGAGCCGCCGGGTGTCTCGCCGGCCTCCGGCGCGGCGCCCAGCGCCCGCACCCGGGCAGGGCGCTCACGCACCGGGACGGCGTCCTCGGGGCCCGCGTCCGTACCGTCGGACGCCCCGTCGACCCCGTCGGCGACCTGGCTCACCGCCGCCTGCGCCGACCGCGCGCCGCGCCCGGCGCGCCGCGGGCCCCGGCCGCCGCGCGCACCGCCCGCGGCACCGTCGAACGGGATGATCCGGGCGTCACCCATCAGTGCTCCTCCTCGTGAGCGGTCCTCGCGAGCAGCAGGGACGCGATGCGGTCGGGCACCTGTCCGATGCGCTCGGGACCGATCAGGCCGCGCAGCCCGCGGCCGCGTACGAAGTCCTCGAAAGTCTCGGCGGTCGTGCGGCGCGGCACGAAGCCGAGCCGCTCGCGCGCCCGCGCGGTGTCCACGACCCGGCCGTGCGTGAGCAGCCGCACCTGCTCGGCCGACAGGTCCACCGCGCCGATCCGGCGCAGCCCCTGCCCGACCAGGCCGACCGCGGGCGAGGGCACCGGCACCACCGGCCGGCCGAGCCGCCGCGCGGCCTGCGACAGCAGCAGGATGCCGTCGGCGGCGATGTTGTACGTGCCGGGCTGGGCGCCGTCCGTCGCCACCCGCAGCGACGCCAGCACGTCGTCCTCGTGGACGAACTGCAGCCGTGGGTCGTAGCCGAGCACGGTCGGCAGCAGGGTGAGCGAGAAGTAGTCCGCCATCGGGGAAGAGATGGTCGGACCGAGGATCGGCGCGAAGCGCAGCACGGTCACCGCGACGTCGGGGCGGCGCCGGACGAAGCCGCGCACGTAGCCCTCGACCTCGAGCGCGTCCTTCGCCCATCCGGAGGACGGCGGGACGCGCGGCTCCATGTCCTCCTCGAAGATCGCCGGGTCGCGCGGCGAGGCCCCGTACACGGCGGTCGTCGACCGGACCACGAGCTTGCGGATCGAGGGCGCCTTCTGGCACGCGGCGAGCAGCTGCATCGTGCCGATGACGTTGGTCTCCTTGGCCGACGTCTTGGCCGACGCTCCGGCCGGGTACCCGGCGGGCGGGGTCTCGGCGGGGCTGAGGTGCACCACGGTGTCGACGGCGGCGGACGCGACGACCTTCGCGATCATCGGGTTGCGGATGTCGGCGTGCACGAACTCGACGCCGTCGAGCTCGTAGCGCGGTTCGACGGCGTCCACGCCGATGACCCGCTCCACGCCCGGCACCCGCAGGATCATCCGGGCGAACCGGCTGCCCAGATCCCGGGTCACGCCGGTGACCAGCACCACTTTGGCCATTAAGCCCTCTCCCCGAAGCCGACGGGCGGCGACGACCGGTGTCCGGCCGCGTACATGAGGCGACGGATCACAACGTAGTCGGCCCCGCGGCGAACCGGGACGGGCTTAACCAGTCGTTCACACCGAACGGCCGATCGAAACACCACCGGCGGGGGAACGCACACCAGGCCGCCGCCCGACACCCGAAAGGATGGGGCAGCGGCCTGGGAGGGCTGCAAGCAGCTACTACTTCTTGTTGCGACGCTGAACCCTCGTGCGCTTCAGCAGCTTGCGGTGCTTCTTCTTCGCCATGCGCTTACGACGCTTCTTGATGACAGAGCCCACCGAAAACCCTCACTCACGTGTTGCTACGGACGACGACCCCGCCTGCGCGGAGAGAACGGATCGCCCCATGCTCTCGCCGGGGCGCATTCCACTGCGCGGAGCCGAGACAGCCCGCACGTCTGGCCATAGCCTACTCGCCGTTCCCGGGCAGCCAGAAACGAGGCGTCCGGGGACGTCGCGCGGCGGGTCGGGTCGGGTGGGCCGCGCAGCGCTACGCGGTCTCGACGTACGAGTCCCGCAGGTAGTCGTGGACGGCTTGTTCCGGAACCCGGAACGACCGGCCAACCCTGATGGCGGGCATCTCGCCACTGTGCACCAGTCGGTACACGGTCATCTTGGACACCCGCATGACCGCAGCCACCTCGGCCACAGTCAGAAAATTGACCTCGTTGAGAGGCCTCTCTCCAGAAGCCATGCCGCACCTGAACCATTCAGCACGCGACGGGCACCGGCTTCCCCTCCGGTGACATCCACACGCACGTGCGTCCTTTCAGGGTAGTGGCGGGTGGTACCAGTGGGGAAGAGGAGGAGTTATCCGGCCTGTTTCGCCCATCCGGCTTGTTTCAGGACAGTCCCGCCCGATTCAGTACGTACGCCAGCAACGGGCGGTACAGGTGGGGCTGGACGTTGTCGTCGAGCGGCACCGCCACCAGGACCCGGCCCTCCTCGGCACCGACGAACAGCGCGGGGTCGTTGCAGTCCGCGAAGCCGATCGCGTCGACGCCGGCCTGGCCCGCGCCGCCGGCCCAGCCGTGGTCGCCGACCACCAGGTCCGGCAGCGGTTCCCCGGCGTCGGCGAGCTCGGCGAGCACGGCGCGGATGGGGCGCGCGGAGTGGGTGTGCTTGGGCTCGCCGGCCTCGTCGGTGACCACCGCGACCGGGCCGCGGTAGTCGACGACGCGCGGCTTTCCGCCCTCGGCGGCGGGCGTGTGGTAGCGCCAGCCGCGGGCGGGGCGAGGGAGGGTACACCCGGCGTCGCGCAGTGCGCGCGCCAGCGATCGGTAGTAGTCGCCGAGGCCGTCCGGGTGGCCGGTGCCGACGAAGACCCGCTCGCGGCGCTCGGCGGCGAGCGCGAGGCGGTCGGCGTACGCGTCGAGGGCGCCGAGCGTCAGGTCCGGGTCGATGGTGTCCTGGCCGTGCAGGTGATCCGGATCGGCGGCGACTCCGCAACGTTTGACCATGAGCGCGAGGACCTGCTCCGGGGTCCACACCCCGTCGGGTTCGAGCCCGAACAGGTAGCCGGGGTGGCGCTCGCTCATCAGGCGGTAGTGCCGCAGGTTGTTCTCACGCGGGGTGGCCACGTCGCCCGCGATGCGGCCGCGCAGCAGGTGCGCGCGCAGTGCGGTGCGGTCGGGGGCCCGGTTGTTGCCGTGTGCCGTCACGTCCACCTGCCACGTCGTTCGAGGGGGTGCGAGCTGTTCCGACTGGATGCTCCGCCCGGAAGGCGGCGGCGAGGTGTTGCGCCGGCGTCTTCCGTCAGGCCTCCGGTGAATATCTAGATATCGAACAACGGGTCGAGCCCGTGGGCCGGGAACACCGCCCGGCGCGTCGCGAGAACGGCCTGGTCGAGCCGGTCGGACGGGTCGTACCCGCCCGAGAAGGCGCGGAACGCGCCGGTGCCGCCGTCGGTCATGCGCTGCGGGCCCGACTCGCCGGTCATGATGCGGACCTGCTCGCGCCAGTCGAACGGCACCTCGGTCCCGGGCGCGATCGGCAGGTGCGCGGCCTCGGCGACGAGGTGCGTCCAGATGCGCGGCACGACGTCGGTGGCCGCGTACCCGCCGCCGCCGGTGGCGATCCACCGGCCCGCGCAGTGCCGGTGGGCGAGGTCGTGCAGGGCGACGGCGGCGGCGCGCTGCGCGTCGATGGTGAGGCCGAGGTGGGCGAGCGGGTCCTCGATGTGGGTGTCGGCGCCGTGCTGGCTGACCAGCGCGTCGGGGGCGAACGCCTCGACGAGCGGCGGCACGACGGCGTCGAACGCGCGCAGCCAGCCGCTGTCGGAGACGCCCGGCGGCAGGGCGACGTTGACGGCCGTGCCCTCGGCGTCGGGGCCGCCGGTCTCCTCGGGGAACCCGGTGCCGGGGAACAGGAAGCGCGGGCTCTCGTGGAGGCTGATCGTCATGACGCGCGGGTCGTTCCAGAACACCGCCTGCACGCCGTCGCCGTGGTGGACGTCGACGTCGACGTACACGACGCGTTCGGCGCCGAGTTCGAGCAGGCGGGCGACCGCGAGCGCGGCGTCGTTGTAGACGCAGAAGCCGGACGCGGCGCCGGGCATCGCGTGGTGCAGGCCGCCGGCGAAGTTGACGGCGTGCGGCGCGGCGCCGGTCCACACCGCGTCGGCGGCGGCGAGCGAGCCGCCGGCGATCAGCGCCGACACCTCGTGCATGTTCTTGAACGCGGGGGTGTCGTCGGTGCCGATGCCGCACGCGACGTCGGCGCACGACGGGTCCTCGGAGGCGCGGCGCACGGCGGCGATGTAGTCGGCGGTGTGGACGAGCCGGAGCTGTTCGTCGGTGGCCACCGGCGGGGCCAGCACGGTGAGTCCGTCGGCGGCGTCCAGGCCGAAGGCGCGGACGAGGTCGATCGTCAGACGCAGCCGGACCGGCTTCATGGGATGCCAGGCGCCGAAGTCGTAGCCGGTCATGCGGTCGTCCCACAGCAGCTGCACGGCTCGGCTCATGCGCTCAACGCTACCGGTCGGACACCGCGCTCCGGTCGTGGTCGTGACGGGCTTCACCCTGCGGCGCGAACGCGCGCGCCAGGGGCAGGATCCCGAGAACGAGCAGCAGCGGCACGGCCATCGCGGCGCGGAACCCGGCGAGGTCGCCGACGGCGCCGATCAGCGGCGTGCCGACCAGGAATCCGGCGTAGTTGAACAGGTTGAGGCGGGCGATCGCCGCGTCGGGGTTGCCCGGGGCGGTCTGGGCGCCGGCCGCGAAGGTGAGCGGGACGAGCGTGCACAGGCCGAGGCCGAGGACGGTGAAGCCGAGCAGCGAGACGGCCTGGTCGGGGGCGGCGATGACGACGGCGAACCCGACGGCGGCGGTGAGCGCTCCGACGCGGACGACGGGGAGCGCGCCCCAGCGGCGCACGCCGAGGTCGCCGAGGCTGCGGCCGACGAGGGCGGTGATCATGTAGACGAGATACGGCAGCGCCGTGTTGTCGTCGGCGTGCTGGACCTTCTCGGCGTAGACCGCGCCCCAGCTGGAGATCGCCGAGTCGCCGAGGTAGATGAACGTCATCACGGCGCAGAGCGGGAGCAGGACGCGCCACGGGACGGCGGGCCCGGCTGCGGTGTCCGCGACGGGTTCGGGGTGGTCGGCCTTCGGGGTGCGCAGGTAGTGGCGTCCGGCGAGGAGGGCGGCGGGGGCGGTGATGGCGGCGCTGATCGTGTACGTGACGAGCAGGCCGACGTCCTTGTGGTCGGCGAGCGTCGCGAGCCCGGCGCCCGCCATGCCGCCGAGGCTCCAGGCGGCGTAGAAGCCGTTCATGACGCTGCGTCCCTGTACTGCCTGGACGCCGACGGCCTGCATGTTCATGGTCGCGTCGACGGCGCCGAGGGCCAGGCCGAAGACGGCGAGGACGGCCGCGAGTTCCCAGACCTCCCGGCCCGCGCCGACGCCGACGGCGGCGACGCAGACGACGGGCTGCGCCGTCCAGAGCACGTGCGCGCTGCCGAACCGGGCGACGAGCTTCTCGGCGACCGCGCTGCCGACCCCCGCGATGATCGGGACGAGCGACAGCACGAGCGTGAGCGCCCCGTCGCTGAGCCCGTAGCGGTCCTGGATGGCCGGCACCCGCGTGACGAGCGCCGCGAACGACGCCCCCTGGATGAGGAACGCGGCCAACACCGCGGCCCGGGCCCGGCGTATCGCGTCGGGTCCGGCCTCCCCGCGCGCGCGTTCGCCGACCGTCGGCGCGGTCGTCGGCGCGACGGCGCCCTCGGTCGGGTCCTGCGGTTCGGTGGCCTGCATGGGGCGGGACGTTACTGGCGGGTTGGGTCCGATGGCGAGGCTTCTTGGGTGATCTTTTGCGATCACACCCCGAGGAGCCCGCGCACCTCCGTCATGTCCGCGCAGACCGCGTCCGCGTCCGCCAGGCGTTCGCGGGGCGTCATGGCCGCGTGGCCGTACACCCGCATGCCCGCCGCGCGGGCGGCTTCGACACCGAGCGGGCTGTCCTCGACCACGACGCACTCCCCCGGCGCGACGCCCATCTTCTCGGCGGCAAGGAGGAACAGGTCGGGGGCGGGCTTGCCGTGCGCGACGTCGGCGCTGCTGAAGATCACCGCGTCGGCGAAGCGGTCGAGGAAACCGGCCTTGCCGAGCGTGACGCGGATGCGCTCGTGGCTCCCGGACGACGCGACGCAGTACGGGATCCCGGCGGCGTCGAGCGCGTCGAGCAGCTCGTCGACCGCGGGCACCGGCGCCAGTTCGGCGCGGAAGGCCGCGAACGCGCCTGCGTGGTAGGCGTCCTCGAAGTCGTCGGGCAGCTCGCGGCCGTGCCGGGCGCGGATGATGTCCCGCACCCGCTTGAGCGAGCCGCCCATGTAGTCGTGGACGGCCTCCTCCGTGGTGGTGGGTATCCCGTACGACGTCAGCAGATCGCCCAGCACCCGGTTGGCGAGCGGCTCCGAGTCGACGAGCACGCCGTCGTTGTCGAAGATCACCAGCCCGGGTCGGACCGTCGGGGCGTCGGTCACTTCAGCCCTTCCGCGAGCTCCTTGGAGCGGTTGGCGGCGGCTTCGAGCGCCGCGAGCAGGGCCGCCCGCACGCCGTGGTTCTCCAGTTCGCGGATCGCGGCGATGGTGGTGCCGGCCGGCGAGGTTACGGCTTCGCGCAGCAGCGCGGGGTGTTCGCCGGAGTCGCGGAGCATGACGGACGCGCCGACCGCGGCCTGGACGATGAGGTCGTGCGCTGCGGCGCGCGGCAGTCCGAGGAGGATGCCAGCGTCGGTCATGGCCTCGACGAGGAGGTAGAAGTAGGCCGGGCCCGAACCGGAGAGCGCCGTGACGGCGTCCTGCTGCTTCTCGGGGACGCGGATGGTCTTGCCGACGCCCTGGAAGATCTCCTCGGTGCGGCGCAGGTGTTCCTCGGTGGCGTGCGCGCCGGGCGAGATGGCGCTCATGGCCTCGTCGACGAGCGCGGGGGTGTTGGTCATGACGCGCACGACCGGGGTGCCCGCGGCGAGGCGGCGCTCCAGGTACGCGGTGGGGATGCCGGCCGCGCCGGACACGACGAGCCGGTCGGCCGGGACGTGCGGGCCGAGTTCGTCGAGGAGGACGCCCATGTCCTGCGGCTTGACGGTGAGGATGAGGGTGTCCGCGGCCTTGGCGGCCTCGGTGTTGGTCATCGTCTCGACGCCGTAGCGGTCGTGCAGCTCCCGCGCGCGTTCCGCGCGGCGCGCGGTGACCAGGAGGTCCGACGGGCGCTTGCCGCCGCGGAGCATGCCGGACAGCAGGGCTTCGCCGATCTTGCCGGCGCCGATGACGGCGACCCGCTGCTGGGTCATGGGGCACCTCGTGCTCGCTCGCCGGCCCGCCGTCCCGTTCGGGCGGGGCGGCGGCCGTGATGGCTTCGCGCGGCGGCGCGCCGCCCGTTCAGCGTCGGGTGGCGAGCGACCGCAGGAAGAAGGTCAGGTTGGCGGGGCGCTCGGCCAGTCGGCGCATGAGGTACCCGTACCACTGGTCACCGTACGGCACGTAGACGCGGACCCTCTCGCCCTGGGCGGCGAGCCGGACCTGTTCGCCGGGGCGGACGCCGTAGAGCATCTGGAATTCGTAGGTGCCGGGTTCGCGGCGGTTGCGGGCGGCGAGCATGCCGGTGAGTTCGATGAGGCGGGGGTCGTGTGTGGCGACCATGGGGTAGCCGGGTCCGGCCATGAGGGTCTTGAGGCAGCGGACGTAGCTGAGGTCGACCTCGTGGCGGGTGGGGAAGGCGACGGACTCCGGTTCGCGGTAGGCGCCTTTGCACAGCCGGACGCGGGAGCCGGCGGTGGCGAGGTCGCGGCAGTCGGCTTCGGTGCGGCGCAGGTAGGCCTGGACGACGGCGCCCACCCACGGGTAGTCGGCGCGCAGTTCGCGCAGCGCGTCGAGGGTGGTGTCGGTGGTGGTGTGGTCCTCGGCGTCGAGGGTGACGGTGGTGCCGTACGTCTTGGCGGCTTCGCACACCGCGCGGGCGTGGTCGAGGGCGATGCCGGCGCCGTCGACGGGGAGCTGCCTGCCGAGGGCGGAGAGCTTGACGGAGACCTCGGCGTTGCCGGCCAGGCCGGCGTCGTCGAGGCGGCCGAGGAGGATGAGGTAGGCCTCGCGGACGGCGTGGGCGTGCGCGGGGTCGAGGGTGTCCTCGCCGAGGTGGTCGATGCTGACGTAGAGGCCCTCGGCGGCGAGGCGTTCGGTGACGCGGACGGCGTCGAAGGCGCGGTCGCCCGCGACGAAGCGGTGCACCAGCGCGCGGGTGCCGGGGGCGGTCTCGACCAGGTTCTTGACCTTGGTGCTCCGGGAGACGGAGAGCAGGGCCTGGCGCAGCACGGATCCTCGCTTGGCGGAGAACGCGCGGGGCGGGCCCCCGCGCGTTCTCCACACTAAAGCGGTTCAGTACGTTTTCAGAGGATTGTCCGATTGGGCGGCCCTGGCCGGCTCAGCCCTTCAGCCAGGCGGGCGCCGCCAGCAGCAGTTCGACGTTGCGGTCGCTCGCCTTGCCGCGCTTGCCGTCCTCGGCCGGGTCGGCGCGGTCGCGCTCCTGCCAGTCGTTGGCGGCCAGCTCGCGGGACAGCGCGGCGAGCGCGACCGGGTCGTCCAGCTTGCCGTTGTTCGTGGACGGCGCCGAGCTGTCGACGACGGTGCCGAACACCGACAGCGTGCCGTCCTTGTTGTCGGCGATCTCGACGATCCGGGCCTGCTGCGGCCAGTCGATGTGGGCGGCGGTGTTGACCTCCCAGAAGCCGCCGGGCACCGGGCTTCCGGCCGGACGGGCGTACGGCCGCACGGTGTTGCGGTGCGAGTGGCCGTTGACCCACGCGACCACGTTCGGGAAGCGCAGCAGCAGGGCGACGAGCTTCTCGCCCACGACGCGGTTGCTGCCGAGCGGGGCGTTGTCCATCGACGTGGAGGTGTGGTGGCTGAAGAGCACGAACAGCTTGTCGGCGGCCCCCGGGTTCTGGACCTCCTTGCCCTGCTCGTCCAGGTAGCGGCTGCTGCCGGCCTTCAGCTGCTCGGCGATCCACGCGAACTGGTCCTGGTCGAGCGAGCCCTCCGAGCCGCCGGCCGGGTTGACCGTGTCCATCGTGATGCAGCGGACCTTGCCGTGGTCGGCCGTGTAGTAGGCGGTCCCGGCGGCGATGTTCTCCTGCGTGAAGCCGTGCCCCTCCGGCTTGGCCGAGGTACGGAAGTGCTCCTTGACCGTCTCGGTGCGGTTGAGCGTGCGCCGGTCCGGGTCGGCGGTGACCGGGCGCGACGGGCCCGACAGCAGCGTCTGCACGGCCTGCTGGCTGCCCGACTGGAGCTGCAGCATCAGCGACAGCAATGCGGGTCCGGACTGGACGGCGGCCGGCAGCGCGGTCACCTTGCTCGCGCCGACCGCGGCCTTGGCGATGATCTCGTTGGGCGCGAGGTTGCCCTGCACGAGGCCGTCGTGGTTGCCGTACGCGGCGTACCACGGGGTCTGCAGGCCGGTGGCCTTGAACGGCTTGCGGGCCGCGTCGAGCAGGCCGGGCACGGTCGGGAAGCCGTACTTGGCGCGCGGCACGTCGTCCTGGGCGCCGGGCGGGGTGCCGTCCGGGTGCCAGTAGCGCTCGTCGTAGGCGACCTGGTCGGCGACGCCCTCGTACTTGTCGTGCGAACCGGAGTCGGGCCGGATCTCCTTGCCGCCGTCGAGCAGGTCGATGTACCAGCGCAGCTCGTTGTACTGCACGTTGTCCGTGTTGTCGCCGGTCACGATCGTGAACTCGATCTTTGCGCCGGTCGCGGGGCCCTTGTCGAGCTTGTTGACGGCGCGCACCATCGCCTCGCCGACCTGCGCGGAGAGCATCTCCTGCGCCCGGTAGGCGCCCTCGACGGGCAGCAGCTTGGCGAACTGCTCGCCCGGGTCGCGGTTGCGGTCGAGGAACTCGACGCGGGCGGGCGACTGGCAGTCGACTATGTGCATGTCGGTCAGCTGGGTGAACGCGACGACCGGCGTGCGCTTGGCGGCACGCGCCTTGGCCGCCGCCTCGTCGGTCCCGGCGCCGGGCGCGAGGTCGGCGCGCACCAGGTGCGGCTCGCCGGGGCCCGCGACAATCTTCTTGTAGCCGCCGGCCCCCGCCGGGCCGAGCACGAGCGTCTTCTCGAGCGTCGTGGCGCCCGGCTCGACGGCGGCGCCGCCCGGCTGCCCGGTCGCGCCGGCGCTCTGGGACGGCTTGCCGCCGTCCTTCGTGTCGTCGTCGGAGCAGCCGCTGAGCGCGACGCCTCCGCCCACGGCCGCCGCCCCTGCGGCGGTGTACCGCAGGACATCACGCCGACTCACACTCATGTGCGGCCCTCCCGACCCTCGTGCCCTCTGGCCCTCGTCGCCCTTGTGGCCGCACGACCGTACCGGAGAGTAGGTCTTGTTGACCTCATACGGAGTAGCGAGATCCGGCAACGTTCCGGACACGGATCACGGCGTGCGCCGACGCAGGGTCAGCGCGCCGAGGCCGAGCGCCGCGAGCACGCAGCCCGCGACCACGGCGATGTCCAGCACCAGCCGGGAGCCCACCTCGGACGAGCCGGTCAGCCGGACCATCGCGTCGACGGCGTACGACAGCGGCAGCACGTCCGAGATCGCCCGGAGCACCGGCTGCATCTGGTCGCGCGGCACCAGCAGCCCGCACAGCAGGAACTGCGGCAGCACCACGGCCGGCATGAACTGCACCGCCTGGAACTCGGTGTTCGCGAACGCGCTGACCAGCAGCCCCAGCGCGAGGCCGAGCAGCGCGTCCAGCACCGCGACCAGCAGCACCAGCCAGGTCGCGCCGGCGACGTCGAGGCCCAGCAGCCCGACGGAGAGCCCGGTGGCCAGCACCGCCTGCACGACCGCGACCAAGCCGAACGCCAGCGCGTACCCGCCGATCAGGTCGGCCTTGCGGATCGGCAGGGTCAGCAGCCGCTCGAGCGTTCCCGTCGACCGCTCGCGCAGCGTGGCGACCGAGGTCACCAGGAACATGACGACGAACGGGAAGATCCCGAGCAGCGGGCCGCCGATGCGGTCGAAGGTCTGCGGCGAACCGTCGTACAGCCAGCGCAGCAGCGCGAGGAGCAGGCACGGCACCAGCAGCATGAGGGCGATGGTGCGCGGGTCGTGGCGCAGCTGGCGCAGCACGCGGAGCGCGGTGGCGGTCAGCGCGTTCATCGGCGGGCCTCCTCCGGGTCGGCGTCGCCGCGGCTCTCGATCAGTGCGAGGAACGCCGACTCGGCGCTGTCGGTCCCGGTACGGGCCAGCAGCTCCGGCAGCGTGTCCTGGGCGAGCAGTTCGCCGTCGCGCATGAGCAGCAGCTCCTTGCAGCGCTCGGCCTCGTCCATGACGTGGCTGGACACCAGCAGCGTCGCGCCGTCGGCGGCGAGCCGGTGGAACAGCGCCCACAGGTCGCGGCGCAGCACCGGGTCGAGTCCGACGGTCGGCTCGTCGAGGACGAGGAGCTCGGGCGTGCCGAGCAGCGCGGCGGCGAGCGAGACCCGGGCGCGCTGGCCGCCGGACAGCCGTTCGACGCGGGCGTGTTGGTGGTCGCCGAGGTCGACCTGCTCGACGACCCGGTCGACGTCGCGCGCGGGAGCGCGTAGCAGGGCGGCGAAGTAGTGGAGGTTCTCGCGCACGGTCAGGTCGGCGTACACCGACGGGGCCTGCGTGACGTAGCCGACCCGGTCGCGCAACCGCCGGTCGCCGGCCGGGAGTCCGAGGACGTCGAGGCGGCCGGACACGTTGTCCTGGACGCCGGTGACGGCGCGCATGAGCGTGCTCTTGCCGCAGCCGCTGGGGCCGAGCAGGCCGGTCACGCTCCCCCGCGGGACGCTGAACGCGACGTCCCGCAACACGGTGCGCCCACCGCGCACCACGCGCAGCCCGTCCGCGTCGATCGCGGCACCGGGCGCTGAATTCAGCATGCGCCGAATATCGAACCGGCCGCGCTCCCCCGTCAAGATGAACCACCGGTTGGGCACGCGGCGCCTCCCGGCCAACCGCATGTTTCACGTGGAACAAGAGCTCACCGGCCGCCCCGGACACGTTCGCCGTCCCGTCGTGAGCGGCGAAAACGAGGCCGCCCCCGACCGGGGGTCCGGTGCGGGGGCGGCCTTTTGTGCTCCGGTCGGGGTCAGTCCAGGAGGCTGACGTCCCGGACGGCGCCCTTGTCGGCCGACGTGGCCATCGCGGCGTAGGCCTTCAGCGCGGTGCTGACCTGCCGGTCGCGGTTGGCCGGGCGGTACTTGCCGAGGGTCGCGAGCAGCTTCTCGCGCCGGGCTTCCAGCACCTCGTCGGAGACGTCCAGCGTGATCGAGCGGTTCGGGATGTCGATCGAGACGATGTCGCCGTCCTCGACCAGCGCGATCACACCGCCGGCCGCCGCCTCCGGGGAGACGTGGCCGATGGACAGGCCGGAGGTGCCGCCGGAGAACCGTCCGTCAGTGATCAGCGCGCACTTGGCGCCGAGGCCGCGGCCCTTCAGGAACGACGTCGGGTAGAGCATCTCCTGCATGCCCGGGCCGCCCTTGGGGCCCTCGTAGCGGACGACGACCACGTCGCCCTCCTTGACGCGCTTGGTCAGGATCGCGTCGACCGCGTCCTCCTGCGACTCGACCACGACGGCCGGACCGGAGAACGTCCAGATGGACTCGTCGACGCCGGCGGTCTTCACGACGCAGCCGTCGACGGCGAGGTTGCCGACCAGGATGCCCAGTCCGCCGTCCTTGCTGTACGCGTGGGCGGCGTCGCGGATGCAGCCGTTCTCGACGTCCAGGTCCAGCGTCTCCCAGCGCGCCGACTGGCTGAACGCGGTCGCGGACCGCTCGCAGCCCGGCGCCGCGTGGAACAGCTCGACGGCCTCCGGCGACGGCGAACCGCCGCGGACGTCCCAGTTCTTGAGCCACTCGGCGAGCGAGTCGGCGTGCACCGCGTGCACGTTCTCGTGGAGCAGCCCGGCGCGCTGCAGCTCACCGAGCAGCGCCGGGACGCCGCCCGCGCGGTGCACGTCCTCGACGTGGTACGGCGCGTTGTTCGGCGCGACCTTGGCCAGGCACGGGACGCGCCGCGACAGGGCGTCGATGTCGCCCATGTCGAAGTCGACCTCGCCCTCCTGGGCGGCGGCCAGCAGGTGCAGGATCGTGTTGGTCGAGCCGCCCATGGCGATGTCGAGCGCCATGGCGTTCTCGAACGCGTCGCGGTTGGCGATGCTGCGCGGCAGCACCGTCTCGTCGTCCTGCTCGTAGTAGCGCTTGCACAGCTCGACGGCGACCGCGCCGGCCTGCTCGTACAGCGCCTTGCGGGCGGTGTGCGTGGCCAGCACCGAGCCGTTGCCGGGCAGCCCCAGGCCCATCGCTTCGACGAGGAAGTTCATCGAGTTGGCGGTGAACATGCCGGCGCACGACCCGCAGGTCGGGCACGCGGCCTCCTCGATGCGCTCCAGGTCCTCGTCGGAGACCTTGTCGGAGGCCGACTCGGAGATCGCGGTGATCAGGTCGAGGTGGGTGCGGACGGTGCCGTCCACCAGCACGGCCTTGCCGGACTCCATCGGCCCGCCGGACACGAACACCGTGGGGATGTTCAGCCGCAGCGACGCCATGAGCATGCCGGGGGTGATCTTGTCGCAGTTGGACACGCACACGATGGCGTCCGCCTGGTGCGCGTTGACCATGTACTCGACGGCGTCGGCGATCAGCTCGCGGGACGGCAGCGAGTAGAGCATGCCGCTGTGGCCCATCGCGATGCCGTCGTCGACGGCGATCGTGTTGAACTCGCGCGGGATGCCGCCGGCGGCCTTGATCGCGTCGGACACGATCCGGCCGACCGGGGCGAGGTGGGTGTGGCCGGGTACGAACTCGGTGAAGCTGTTCGCGACCGCGATGATCGGCTTGCCGAAGTCCTCGCGCTCGACACCGGCGGCGCGCAGCAGCGCGCGGGCGCCCGCCATGTTGCGGCCGTGGGTGACCGTCCGAGACCTCAGTTGCGGCACTGGGCACACCCTCTCGCTCGTAGTCCGTGAAGGACGTCCCGCCCGGCTCGCGGCCGGGTCCGACGTCGGGGGTACTCACGAGCTTACGGCGGCGTGCGCGACGGCGGCGGACGCGTCCAGGATGCGGCCGTCGTGCCGTGTCGGCGCGGATCCGGCGGGTCGGCCGGGTCCGGCGGCCGGCCGCGGGGCGACCGGGCCGGTCAGGCCACCTCGCCGCGCAGGTAGCGCTGCAGCGTCGGGCCGACCGCGGCGACCAGCGTCTCGGGCGGCGTCGAGGCCAGCGGCTCCAGGCCCAGCACGTACCGGCCGAACGCCAGGCCCATCATCTGCGACGCGGCGAGGCCGGCGCGCAGCGCCGCCTCGGGGGCGTCGGCGTCCAGCTCGCGGGCCACGCGGGCGAACAGCGCGGTGGTGAGGAAGTCGCGGATCAGGCCGCCTACGGGTCGGCCGTCGGCGCCCGGCGGTCGCCCGTCGCCTGTGCCCGAGGCCGCTTCGCCGCTCTCGCCGCCCGCGGTCGGTTCGGCCCCGTCCCATTCGTCGCCGGCCAGCGTGGTCCGCAGCAGCGCGAGCATGCGGGGCTGCAGCTCGGGGTCCTCCCACAGGGTGAAGAAGAACCGGGCGAGCCGCTCCCCCATGCGGTCGGGGCCGTCCGCGAGGATGTGCGGGACCAGCACGTCCGGGTCCAGCGGCAGGTCGAGCGCGGCGATGAACACGCGCTCCTTCGGGCCGAAGTAGTGGTGGACCAGCGCCGGGTCGACGCCGGCCGAGCGGGCGATGCCGCGCACCGACGTCCCCGCGTAGCCGCTGCGCGCGAACTCGGCGCGCGCCGCGTCCAGGATCTGTCGTCGGGTGTCGGGCGCGCCCGACCTGCGGCCCGCGGGCCGCCCCGGGCCGCGCCGCGGGGATGTGTCGCCCGGCTGGGCGGCGGCCATGTCAGGTGACCTCGGCCGGGGCCGCCAGGTGCAGCCGGGTGAACGCGAGCGCCTCGGCCAGGTCGGCCTCCCGCTCGGCGCGGCCGGTGGCGCGGTGCGTGTTCACCTCCAGCACGACCGTTCCCGCGAACGACTGGCGGGCCAGGCCCTCCAGCAGTTCGGCGCACGGCTGCGTGCCGCGGCCGGGGATCAGGTGCTCGTCCTTGATCGAACCGCTGCCGTCGGCGAGGTGGATGTGGCCCAGCCGGCGGCCCATCTTGGCGGCCATGGCCAGCGCGTCCACGCGCGAGGTCGCGGTGTGCGACAGGTCCAGCGTGAAGTGCCGGAAGTCCTCGTCCGTCGGGTCCCAGTCCGGCGCGTAGGCGGCCAGCTCCTTGTCGCGGTAGCGGAACGGGAACATGTTCTCCACGGCGAACATGACGTCCGTCTCCTCCGCCATCCGGCCGAGGCCCTGGACGAACGACCTCGCGTACGAGCGCTGCCAGCGGAACGGCGGGTGGACGACCACCGTGCTCGCCCCCAGCCGCTCCGCGGCCACCCGGGCGCGGACCAGCTTGTCCCACGGGTCGGTGCCCCAGACGCGCTGCGTGATCACCAGGCACGGCGCGTGCACGGCGAGCACCGGCACGCCGTGGTGGTCCGACAGCCGGCGCAGCGCCTCGATGTCCTGGCTGACCGGGTCCGTCCACACCATGACCTCGACGCCGTCGTAGCCGAGCCGGGCGGCCAGTTCGAAGGCGGTCGCCGTCGACTCGGGGTAGACCGACGCGGTGGACAGGGCGATCTTGGCGTCCGGCACGCGCAGGATGGCGTCCGGTACGCGCGCTTCCGCGCCGGCGGGGGTTCCGGGCGCGGCCGCGACCGTCGGCGCCGCGAGCCCGTTCACGGGGCGGCGCGCAGCGTGATCGAGGTGATCCCTGGGGTCGGCCACGTCGCCAAGAGTAGAGCGCACGCCCCGCTCCGGGACCCCCCACGCGTGCAGTCACCGCGCACTGACCTGGAACGTCCCGTTCCGGTGGCATTGCGTGCGGGACGGGGGCCGCCGGACCCGGCACCCTGCCTCCCGAGGGGGCAGAGTGCCGGGGCGCGGGTCACTTCAGGGCCGCCTCGACCTTGGCGATCTGGGCCTGCGCGAACTGCACGGGTTCGGCGGGCGCGGCCTCGGTGGTGTACGTCGACATGGACACCGCGACGGTGCCGCGCACGGCGAGGACGACGTACATGTACAGCGTCGTGTCGCTGTCGACGGTCTGCACGCGGAACGCCACGGTGTCGGGCCCGAACCGGTCGGGCCGGACGTCGCTGAACGTGTAGATCGACGCCTTGCCGTCGTCGGTGACGTCGACCGTCTGGCACCGCTTGAGCGCCGCCAGCTCGGCCTGGAACTCCTGCATCAGGAACGGGTGCGACTGGCTGTCGAGGTTGACCGCCGCGCCGGAGAGCGTCGACGACGACTTGGCGTTCTGGTACTCGCGCTCGGCGTGGCCCGTCGCGGCCTTGCTGACGTTGTGGGACACGAGCTGCTGGCAGTTCGGGTCGGCCGTCTTCTCCTGACGGGCCGGGGACTTGTCGGTCGAGGTGGACCCCGCCGACAGGCCGGACGGCAGCTCACTGTCGCTGAGCAGCAGTTTCGCGAGCTGGTCGCCGCCGGGCTGGCCCGTCTTGCCGGCGCCGGGGGCGGCGCCGGTCTGCGTGGGCTTGGCGGTCGACCCGGTGGTCGACGAGCCGGCGCCGGCGCCGGGCGCCGAGGCGGACGACGACGCGTCGGCGGACGCCTTTTTGTCGCTCTTCTCGCACGCGGTCAAGCCGGTCAGGGCCAGCCCGATGAGCGGGACGACCGCGAAACGCGCCGCGGACTTGCGCATGGTCATGGTGGAACGCACCGTGAACCCCCCAGTTCGGTGTGAACGATGTTGCGAACGATGTAGGTGATGTCGTCGGCGGGTTTCCCCCGGTGCCGCTCCCCCCTTCGGATTCGGCACCGCCCGCTGACGTCCCCAGACCATACGGCCTTGTCGATCACACTTCGCCACGTGTTACCGGGATGGCACACGAAAGCGACCGATTCCGAACGGCCGACGCGCGGTCGGCCGAGGCCCGGTCGGTCAGCCGGCCATCCAGTCCAGACGGCGCAGGATGATGCCCTCGCGGAGCGCCCACGGGCAGATCTCCAGCTGGGACACGTTCAGCAGGTCCAACGCCGCGTCGGCCACCACCGCGCCCGCGACCAGCTGCGGAGCACGCCCCTCGGACACCCCGGGCAGCGCCGCCCGCTGGTCGGTGGACATCGACGCCAGGCGGGGCAGCCAGTCGGCGAGCGCGGAGCGGGTCAGCACACGCTTGACGTACGGGCCCTCACTCGACCCCGGAGCACCGGCGATACGGGCCAGCTGCTTGAACGTCTTCGACGTCGCCACGACGTGGTCAGGCCGGCCCAACCGGCTGAACTCCGCCACCGTGCGGGCGATCTCCGTACGCACGTGCTTGCGCAGCACCCGCACCTCGTCCGGCCCCGGCGGGTCACCGTGCAGCCAGGCCCGCGTCAGCCGACCCGCGCCCAACGGCAGCGACACCGCCGCGTCCGGCTCCTCGTCTATGCCCGCCGCGACCTCCAGCGAGCCGCCGCCGATGTCCAGCACCAGCAGCCGGCCCGACGACCAGCCGAACCACCGACGGACCGCCAGGAACGTGAGCCGGGCCTCGTCCGCGCCTGTCAGCACCTGCAGGTCGACGGCGGTTTCGCGCCGCACCCGCGCCAGCACCTCGTCGCCGTTCACGGCCTCGCGCAGCGCGGACGTCGCGAACGGGAGCAGGTCCTCGACGCCCTTGTCCTCGGCGACCTCCAGCGCATCCGCGACGGTCTCGACGAGCCGCTCCACGCCCGGCTCGCCCAGGCTGCCGTCGGGCTCTAGCAGCTCGGCCAGCCGCAACTCGGACTTGTGGGAGTACGCGGGAAGCGGCCGCGCGCCGGGGTGCGCGTCGACCACCAGCAGGTGGACGGTATTGGAGCCCACGTCGAGAACACCGAGTCGCATACCGTCGACGCTAGCTCACCCCGTGCGGCCGTCATGCACCATCTGGCAGGACGGTGGGCGGGGTCTCGAACCGGCCAGTGCCTTGCCTGGCTCGTCGCCTGGGTCTTTGCCTGGCTTGTCCCGGTTCGCGGCTGGTCCGCGGCCGGCTCGCGGCCGGCCGTGGAGATCGACCGGGGGTCCGTGGAGATCGGCCTGGCAGGGCCTACTCTTGCAGCGTGCCTGAAGTAAGCCTGGATTTCCCCCGTGCCTGGTTCGAGTTCGTCGACCCGACTCCGCAGGACGACCCCGACGACGCGGAACAGGTCTTCCGCTGCGACCTCACCTGGCTGACCTCGCGCTGGACGTGCGTGTTCGGCAGCGGGTGCCAGGGCATCGCGGCGGGCCGTGCGGCGGACGGCTGCTGCACCCTCGGGGCCCACTGGTCCGACGAGGACGACGAGAACCGGGTCATGAAGTGGGTCGCCCGGCTCACACCGGAGACGTGGCAGCACTACGAGACCGGTACGGCTGACGGGGTGACCGAGCCCGACGAGGACGACGAGCCTCGGACCCGACGGGTGGATGGGGCCTGTCTTTTCCTGAACCGCCCGGGGTTCGCCGGTGGTGAAGGCTGCGCGCTGCACGCACAGGCGCTGCGGGAGGGGCGGCATCCGCTCGAGGCGAAGCCTGATGTGTGCTGGCAGCTTCCGATCCGACGGACGTACGACTGGGTGGACCGGCCCGACGAGACCCGTGTCCTTGTCGTGGGCATCGGAGAGTACGACCGCCGTGGGTGGGGGCCGGGCGGGCATGACCTGCACTGGTGGTGCACCGGGGCGACGGAGGCTCACGTGGGCAGTGATCCGGTGTACGTGTCGTACGAGCCGGAGCTGCGGGAGCTGATGGGGGACCTGGCCTACGAGGAACTGGCCAAGGCTTGTAAGGCTCATGAGGCGACCAAGTTGGCGCGGCATCCTGCGTCGCCTCGGTAGCTTTCCTGCACCGTTCCTGACCTGGTTTGCGGTTTTGGCCTGACGCCCCTCCCGCTCTTGGATTTTCCGCGCGGACGGCCCGCGCCTCAAGCCGATCCTGCCAACGTTGGTTCTGTTGGCCTTGTCCTGTTGCGGCGTGACCCGCGGGCCGTCCGCGCTGAACCACCTCGCATCGGGCGG
>NZ_JASAOI010000101.1 GCF_029953285.1 Yinghuangia seranimata
CCGTCCGCGCTGAACCACCTCGCACCTGGCGGGAGGGGCGCGGGGTGTGGTGGCTCTTGGGTTTTTATTGCTCTGCCGGGCTGCGGTGTTGCTTCGTTTTGCGGTGCTGCTTCACCGCTCCTGGCGCCGCGCTGCCGGGCTGCGGCTTTGCTTGGGGTTCCGGGCGGGTTTTGTTGCTGGGGTTCGTTGCGCTGCCGGGTTGCAGTACCAGCGTGGGGCGCGCGGGCTCTCCCCCTGGTCACTGTGTCGTCACGTATGCGAATCACCAGAACTCCCTCATCAGGGGGTGCTCGCGTCACACTTGCGTCACACGGCTCGTCGGCCCGAGCTCACGCGTCGGCGGGGCCGTCGACGGCTGTCATGAAGCGGGCGTAGGCGGCCCGGAGCTTGTCCGTCTCGCCGCCTTCGGCCCACAGGGCGTACCACGCGTTGTCGGCGGGGGTGAACGCCCGCTCGAAGACCCGGCGTGCCAGGTCCCGCAGCGTCTCGTCCGCCTCGAAGGAGAGCATTTCGAGGTAGTGGTTGCCGTTCGGCCCCAGGTCGACGGACTCGTCGGCGCGGCCTGCCACCAGGGCGGCGGCGGCCAGTGCGTAGGCCGTCTCGCGGGTGTCGATGAAGCCGTCCGGCGCCACGACGGCCCGCATGGTGTCGGCCAGCACTTCGGTGGCTCGCTGCGGTTCGTCGTTGGCGAGGCCGCCGGCGAAGTCCAGGCCGTAGTCGTCCTCGAACGGCCCGAAGCCCCATGCGCCCACTGCCACTCCCCCTGTTTTGTGATCTCGGTGTCCGCAGGTTAGGCCGTTACGCCGACACGCGGGATCCTCCTTTCGGAGGTAGTTGCCGCCCGAGCGGACGACTTCCGCGCGGCGTCTCCCGGCTGTGCCGCGCGAATTCGCCGCGCGGTCATCCCGCGTCCTCCGTCGCGCAACGCGTGGCCGGTGGACTACGTGCGCAGGACAGGGGGATCCGGGGGACGTGGAGCCGGAGGTCGAAGGGGAGTCGGCCTCCGGCTCGGTCCTGTGTCCGCGGTCGTGCCCTGGTCCGGTGTGTTCCCCCGGACGGTCGGCGTGCGCTCCGAGATCGCGCGCCTGGGCCGCACCACCGTGCGCCCCTGAAACGCCACTCCGCGCCAACCGATTGGCGCGGAATCTCCTGTGTCACGCGCCTCGTGCGCCCCTAGCGTGTTGGCCGCCCGTTCCGCGCGCTCCCAGGGGGATCATCGATGCGAACCCGCTTGGCCGTCGTCCTCGTCGGCATCTGGACGCTGCTCGTCGGCGCCCTCGCCGCGCCCGCCAGTGCCGCGTCACAGCTGACGCCGCTCAACGAATGCTCGGCGACGTTCTACCAGGGCGATTCACGGCTCGGCCCCGAGACGCTCCCCAAGCTCGGCCCCGTCGGGTTCGAGCTGGTCGGATACCGCCGCACCGGGGGCGAGTCCGTCGAGAAGTTCCTCGGCACGTACTTCGATCCGCAGGCCGGCTGGTGGATCTACCCGCCGCAGAACGGCTACGTGATCTGGAACGGGCAGCCGGTCGAGTGGGACCAGCAGTTGGCAACCGGTCAGGACATCGACCGGTTCGGCAGCGAGTACGGCTCGTTCCTCGCGCCCGAGGGCCTGCCGTACGCGATGCGTTCCATCCCTCCGACGAGCCTGAACGGCAACCCGGCGGCGGGCTGCAACTACCATGACTACCGCGTCCTGAAGCCCTTCACGGTGCACGCGGGCCCCATCGCCGCCTGGTTCGCGCAGCCCGGCGGCGGCCTGCAGTACCAGCTGGACGGCGCGCTGGTGCCCGGCTCGCCGGCGGCGCTCAACGTGAAGTGGCTGGTGGAGAACGGCTACCTGCAACGCCTCATCTGAACGGGGTGGCGGCGCCGGGCTCGGGTGCCCGGCGCCGCCTTGTTCGTTGACGTCATTCCGCGGCGATCGCCGCCACGATGTCGAGCCTCGTGGCGCTGCGTGCGGGCCACAGTGCCGCCACCAGCCCGACCGCGGCGCCGAGTGCGAGGAACACGGCGACCGCGCCCCACGGGACGACCAGCGCGAGCCCCGGGATGACCGACCTGAGCGTGCCGAGGATCCCCCACGCCAGGAAGATCCCGAGGAGCACGCCGAGCGCGGCGCCGAACATCGCGATGATGAGCGACTCGATCCGGATCATCCGCCGCACCTGTGTCCGGTCGAGGCCGATCGCCCGGAGCAGGCCGATCTCGCGGCGGCGTTCTACGACGGACATGGCGAGCGTGTTGACGACGCCCAGCACGGCGATGAGCACGGCCATGCCGAGCAGGCCGTACATGATGTTGAGCATCAGGTCGACGTCGCGGCTGAAGGACGCCTGGATGGCCGCGCGGTCGTCGATGTGCATGAGCGGGTTGTCGCCGGTCGCGTGCCGGAGCGCGCGTGTGGTCGCCTTGTTGCTGGGGTCGGTCGTGCGCACGAGCAGTGCGGACACCTCTGCGTCCCGGGCGTGCGGCCGCAGGAGTGTGTCCGGGAGCGTGATGTCGGTGAGCACGTGCGGGTTGCCGTGGATGCCGCCGACGGTGAGCTGCGCGCTGGTGCCGTCGGGGTACTCGACGGTGAGCTGCGTGCCGACCCGCCAGCCTCGTTCGGCGGCGGCGTCCTTCGCGACGAGCACTTGGCCGTGGCGCAGCGCGGCGACGGAGTCCGGGGTCAGCTCGAGGACGTCGCCGGCGTCGGCGGCCGGGACGCCGACGGCGGTCATCGTGTGTCCGTCGACGTGCAGCGGGGCGCGCATCAGGGGTGCGGCCGTGCGTACGCCGGGGGCTGCCGCCGCCGCGTCGCGCACGGCCGGGTCGAGGCCGTGCTCGTTGCCCATGGTGATCTTGTAATCGGCGGTGATCCCGGCGATCGCGTCGCGTTCTACGGCCTGCCGTACTGACGCGCCGATTACGGACAGTCCGGCGATCAGGGTGAGCCCGATCGTGAGTGCGGACGCGGTGGCGGCGGTGCGGCGCGGGTTGCGCAGCGCGTTCTCGCCGGCCAGGCGCCCCGGCACACCGAACGCGCGGTCGAGGGGTCGCCGCAGCGCGCCGACCGTGGGTCGGGTGAGCAGCGGGGTGAGCACCAGCACGCCGACCAGCAGCAGGAGAACGCCGCACGCGACGGGTGCGCGGCCGCTCTCGCCGCCGGTCGAGGAGCCGTATGCCACGAGCGCGGTTCCGGCCGCGGCGAGCACCGCCCCTGTGGTGTTGCGGGTGCGCAGGCTGCGGTGGCCGGAGGGCTGTTCGACGGTGTTGATGGCAGCGACCGGCGGGATGCGCGCGGCGCGCCTGGCGGGCAGCCATGCGGCGGTCACGGTCACCCCGAGGCCGACGGCCAGGCCTGCGGCGATGGTCGTCGGCGCGGTGACGAGGGGCCCGTCGGGGAGCAACGCTCCGTTGCTGAGCAGGAGTTCGCGCATCAGAGCGGCGAGGAGGACGCCCAGCGCGAGGCCCAGCGCGGAGGCGACCGCGCCTACGGCCGCCGCCTCGTACAGGATCGACCTCACGACCTGGCCGCGCCCGGCGCCGACGGCGCGCAGCAGGGCGACCTCGCGGGTGCGCTGCGCGACGAGCATCGTGAAGGTGTTGGCGATGATGAAGCACCCGACGAACAGTGCGATCGCGGCGAAGGCGAGGAGTCCGGTGGCCATCTGGCGGGTGGCGTCCCGGATCACGTCGGCCTGCTTTTGGGCGAGCGAACGTCCGGAGCGCACCTCGATGTTGCCGGCGTCGGGGACGGCTGCTGAGACGGCGGCGCTCAGTGTGTCGTCGCTGGTTCCGGGGGCGGCGCGCAGGTGGACCGCGCCGTATTCGCCGGGGCGCAGGAAGCGCTTCTGCGCGGTGGCCGTGTCGAAGAGCACGAGTGAGCCGCCGGCCGCCACGCGCTGGTCGTCCGTGGCGAACACGCCGGTGAGCCGGTGCGCGGTGACGGGCCCGTCGCCGGCGATGCGGACAGTGTCGCCGACGTGGAAGCCGCCGCGCCGGGCGGTGCCGCTGTCGAGGGCGATCTCGCCTGGGCCGCGCGGCCCCGCGCCGGCGGACATCGGGTAGCGCGGGTCCTTGCCGGTGGGGTCCGGGACGAAGTTGGTGCCGGTCGTCGACCAGTCGCTCCCGATGAGGTCGCCGTCGCGGTCGACGACCCCGGTGAAGCCCTCGACGACGCCGCGGGCTGCGGCCGCGCCGGGCAGGGCGCGCAGCCCGGCGAGGGTCTCCTCGGTGAGACGCGGGTCGCCGTCGTAGTTGTCTTTGCGGTGGTAGGGCGCGGTGTTCGTGTCGGTGACGGCGACGGACACGTCGCGGTAGCTCTTGGAGGCGCTGTGCGTGTACGCCTCGGCGATGGTGTCGGAGAAGACGAGTGTGCCGGTGACGAAGGAGACTCCGAGCAGGACGGCCAGCAGGGTCATGACGAGGCGGGCTTTGTGCGCGACGACGTTGCGCAGGGCGGTGCGAAGCATGCGTGGTGGTCCCCGGGGACGGCGGCGAGGGCGTGTGTGTCCGCCCATGCTCGCGTCGGGCCCTCGGGTGCCGAGTCGCCCGCGAGGCGGCGTCCGGTGCCCCTCCCAGGTCGCATCCGTCCGGGGTCCGGGCTACGCGGGGAGGAGGCCGAGGTCAGCCCGCAGACGCTTTCAGGCCTGGCGCAGGTGTTCGATCGCCGTGACGGCGTCGGGGGCGATCAGCGTTGGCTGGTACGGGAGTTCGGTCGGCCACGGCTTTCCGGCGGAGACCCACGCGCTGCGCACACCGAGGCCGTGGGCACCGGCGATGTCGGCGGTGGGGGCGTCGCCGACCATCCACGCGCCGTCCAGGCCGAGGCCGGCGGTGGTCGCGGCGGCGTGGAAGATGGCGGGGTCGGGCTTGGCGTGGCCGACGGTTTCGGAGACGACCCAGCCGTGCACGAGCGCGTCGAGCCCCGTGCGGCGGATCTTCGCCTCCTGCTGCCTGGTACGGCCGTTGGTGACGATGACGCAGGTCCACCCGTCGGCGGCGGCCTTGCCGAGCGCGTCGCGCGTCGGCTCCGCGAGTTCGACGCGGTCGGCGGCTCCGTGGTCGAGCAGCGCGGTGAGTTCGGGTCGGACACCGGCCCCGTAGCGGGCCTCGACGGCCGCCGCGACGTCCGGGCGTGCGGCGAAGCCGCCCGCGTCGACGCCCAGCAGCCACTCGAGGTCGGCGGCGGGAAGGCCCTGCCCGGCGAGGAAGTCGGCCGCCGCCGCGCGGAAGGCGGCGGCACGGTCGACGAGGGTGTTGTCCAGGTCGAGCATCAGCAACGGCATGGGCGGCAGTAGAGCACGCGTGACCGGACCCGGGCAGGGTCAGGCCGCACGAAGGCGGAATCCGTCGTAAAACAGGCCGGTTCGTTTCACCGTGCGGCTGACGAGCGTGGTCTCGACGGCGGTGACGGGCAGCGCCGCGAGGGTTCCGGAGACCAGCGTGTAGAGCTCGGGCAGGTCGCGGCAGAAGACGGTGGCCATGAGGTTCGTCGGGCCGGTGCCCGCGTACACGCCGTGCACCGCGGGGTGCGCCGCGAGCGCGCGGCCGGTCTCGTCCAGGGCGGCGGGCGGTACGGAGATCCACAGGTCGGCGTCGACGCGGTAGCCGAGCAGCCGCGGGTCGATGGTGGCGTGGGTGCGCAGCAGCCCGGCGGCGTCCAGCGCGGCGACACGGCGGCGCACGGTGGACGGCGGGGCGCCGACGCGTTCGGCGACTCCGCTCAGCGGGGCGCGGGCGTCGGTCCGCAGCGCGGCGAGGATCGTCCGGTCGAGCGGGTCCGGGCGGTGCGGGTCGCCGTCCGGCGGTCGCGTGGCGGTGGGGCGGTCCGCGGTCAGCGCGGCCGTCTGGTCGGGTGTCAGGAGGCCGGCGCGCCAGGCGGTGGCGTCCGCGAACGTGTGCAGGACCGCGTACGCGGTGGTCTGCACGACCGCGCTGGTGGCCGGGAGTTCGTCGAAGAGGAGGCGGTCGCGGTTCAGGTCGTCGGCGTACATCAGCGCGGTGATCTCCTCGCCGCTGGAGAGCACGTCGACGAACCACACGTCGGGACGGCGCGCGAGGGCGGCGGCGATCGCGCCGACCTTGCCGCGGAGCACCCGCATGCGCAGTCCCAGCGGGTACCTGTGCCGGGTGTCGGACGGGGCCGGCAGGCACACGACGCGCACGACCCCGGCGTCGTACATCCGCGTCAGGCGGCGCGTGACGGTGCGCTCGGACACGCCGAGCACGTCGGCGATGCGGCCCGGCGCGGCGCGGCCGTCGACCTGGAGCGCGGCGACGACGAGCCGGTCGACGGGGTCGAGGACGGTGTCCGGATCGCTCGCTTCAAGGTCCATGGTTGTCCATCTTCGCCCATTCGAGGTGACGATTCGCCGTATGAGGTCTGTTGACGGCTTACCTGGTGTCCGGGCGCCCCGCCCGACACACCGCAGGCGACAACGACTCGGGAGCCGTCATGACCACTACCCGCACGTACGACATCGACGCGATCGTGGCCGCCGTGCGCACGGTCGGCGACGGGATCGCGGCGGCTCTGCCGGGTGTGCCGCGGCCGGTCGGGCGGGCCGCGATGTTCGCGGCGTTCGCCTCCGTCGACGACCCGGCGGCCGCTCGGCTGCGGGCGCTCCTGGCCGCGATCCACCCCGAGGTGGCGTGGGCCGACGAGGACGAACTGGACACGGCGGCGCAGCGCGACGCGGCGGGCGGCGGCACGTCGGGGCCGCGCTGGGTGTGCGACGCGGTCGACGGCGCGGTGCAGGCGCTCGCCGGCATCCCCGCGTGGGCGACGACGCTCGCGCTGGTCGACGGCGGCCGCACCGAACTCGCCGTCGTGTACGCGCCCGAGTACGACGAGCTGTACCACGCGGTGGCGGGATGCGGCGCGTGGCTGAACGGCGTCCCGATCGCGCCGACGGGAACGAGCGCGCTGGGCGAGGCGATCGTCGCCCACACGCACGTGCCGTTCCAGGCCGGCCATCCGGAGGACATCGCGCGCACGGCGGCCTCGCTCGGTGCGGTCCTGCCGCGCGCCTTCGCGGTCCGCAACCTGGGCCCGACGGCGTTGCAGATCGCCTGGGTGGGAGCGGGGAAGCTGGACGCCTTCTGGGAGTTCGGCACTGATCTGCACAACTGGCTGGCCGGAGCACTGATCGCCGCCGAGGCGGGCGCGATGGTGACGGGCCCGCGCGGCGAGCCGTTCGGGCCGCGGGTGGCCGGGCTGTGCGTGGCGACCCCGGGCGTGCACCGGGAGTTGGCGGGGGTGCTGGCGGGGGTGGAGTGAGGGGGACGGTTCGCCGCGCGGGCATTGCGGACCGACGTCGGCGGGGCGCCGGACGCACCTCGACGGCCTGCGCCTACACCGGCGCCTCCGAGGTCGGAACCGGGTCGTCGCCCCGCGACAGGCTGACGGAGTACCGCCACAGGCCGTCCTCGCCGCGGCGGACTACCTCCGTGGCGACGTCGACAGCGGGCGTGTCGAGCGGGTCGCGGTCGGTCGTCCAGGTGACGGTGAGCAGCGCGACGTCGCCGGCCACCAGGCTGTGGCGGAGCCAGACCGTGGTCTCAAGGTCGGTGCCGCTGCGCGGACCGGGGGCGAGGACGCGGGCCACGAACTCCGCGTTGTCGGAGGAGAAGGCGGCGGTCAGGCCGACGGGCCGACCGGCGGCGTCACGCAGCACGGACAGGTCGGCGGCACGGTCCGCTGTGGGCATGCCGTACGCGGCATCTGCAACGCGGCGGTCACCGAAGCCCAGTCCGGCCCAGCGGCCGGTGACGGGAGCGAGGCCGGCCGAGCCCCCGCCCTGAGGGACCGCGGTGTCGGGAAAGCAGAGCCCGCCGAAGCCGGGGCCGGGATGGACGGCGTCTGCGTCCTGCGGATCGCGGCTGACGTCGCCGGAGCCGTCCTTGCGCCGGCCTCCACCGCCCGCAGTCTCCGCCGTTCCGCCGCGCTGGTCGCCTCGACCGCCCTCGTCGCCCCGCGGCCGACCGTCGATGCAGCCGTCCCGCTCCCGGGGCTCGTCGGTGTCGTTGCTGTCGTCGTGGGGGTCGACCTGCATTGCGGCTCCGGTTCGCTCGGGTCTCGTGGGGCCGCCTGGCGTGACGCTTCGGCGGCGCGGCGCGCCGGGAGCAGGCCGGAACGGGGGCGTCCCGGCCGGCTCCCCCGTGCCGGTGGTTCCACCTTCGGGCCCGCCGCTGACCGGGTACTGACAGCGCGCTGACCGCCGCGTCCGGTCGCCCTCATGTGCTCTGCCAGCCGGGCGACGGCCGTCGCTCACCATCCTGTTCAGCGTCACGTCACCAGGTGGTCGTCCGTCGCTGGTATGTACGTCGTGTGAGTTCTCCGTCCCTCCCCCAGCCCGCCCTGGCGCGCCGCCTCGGCACCGGTGACGCGGTCGTCGTCGGCCTCGGTTCGATGATCGGCGCCGGCGTGTTCGCCGCGTTCGGTCCGGCGGCCCGTGCCGCGGGGCCCGGGCTGCTGATCGGCCTGGGCATCGCCGCCGTCGTGGCGTACTGCAACGCGACGTCGTCGGCGCGGCTGGCCGCCCGCCACCCGCAGTCGGGCGGCACGTACGTCTACGGCCGCGAACGTCTCGGCCCGTTCTGGGGCTACCTCGCGGGCTGGTCGTTCGTGGTCGGCAAGACCGCGTCGTGTGCGGCGATGGCGATGACGGTCGGGGCGTACGTATGGCCGCACTACGCCCGCGCGACCGGCGTGGCGGCGGTCGCGCTGCTGACGCTGCTCAACCTGCGCGGTGTGCAGAAGGCGGCCTGGGTCACGCGGGCGATCGTCGCCACGACGCTGCTGGTGCTGGCGTTCGTGGTCGCCGCGTGCCTGACCGCCGCGGACGCGGACAACCTCCAGCCGTTCCCCGACGCGTCGGTGTACGGCGTACTGCAGTCCGCGGGGCTGCTGTTCTTCGCGTTCGCCGGTTACGCGCGGATCGCCACGCTCGGCGAGGAGGTCCGCGACCCGGCCCGCACGATCCCCCGGGCGATCCCGCTCGCGCTCGGCATCACGCTGGTCGTCTACACCGCCGTCGCGGTGGCGGCGCTCCTGTCCGTGGGCGCGGACGTGCTCGCATACGCGACCGCGCCCCTGGAGGCGGCGGTCCGGGCCTCGGACTGGCACGCCGCGGCGCCGGTCGTCCGCGTCGGGGCGGCCGTCGCCGCGCTCGGGTCGCTGCTCGCGCTCATCCTCGGCGTGTCCCGCACGACGCTGGCGATGGCCCGCGACGGCCATCTGCCGCGCACGCTCGCGGCGGTCGACCCCGTCCACCAGGTGCCGCACCACGCGGAGGTCGCGGTGGGTGCGGCGGTCGTGCTGCTGGTGGCGGTGGCGGATCTGCGCGGGGCGATCGGGTTCTCGTCGTTCGGCGTGCTCGTGTACTACGCGATCGCCAACGCGTCGGCGACGAGGCTGCGTCCGGACGAGAACCCGCCGCCGCGTGCGGTGCCGGCAGTGGGGCTGGCCGGCTGCGTGCTGCTGGCCGCCACACTGCCGTGGCGCTCGGCGGTGTGGGGCGCGGGAGTGCTCCTGCTCGGCGTCGCGGTGTGGTGGGTACGCGCCAGGCGGACCTCGCACGACGCGTCCTGAGCCTCGCGGGCCGAGCGCGGCGGCGGTCGACCATCGCCGATGGTGTGTCGACGCCGGACCGCGCGCCGCCCTTGGCCTGCTACTCCCCCGTCACGCCGTCGATCTGCTCGCGGATCAGGTCCGCGTGCCCGTTGTGCCGGGCGTACTCCTCGATCATGTGGGTGAGGATCCAGCGCAGCGGCACGACCTCGCCGGATTCGTAGCGCCCCTGGACGTCCATCGACTCGGCCGCCGCCACGATCTCGCGGGACCGCGCACATGCGGACTCCCAGGCCTTGAACGCCTCGTCGACGTCGGCGGATTCGACGTCGAACCCGCTCTCGACGTCCCACACTCCCGCGTCGCCGTCCGCACCCGACCACAGGCTGGGCGCCTGCTCGCCGGCGACCGCGACCTGGAACCACGTGCGCTCGCCGTCGGCGAGGTGCCGCACGATCCCGAGCAACGACAGCTGGGACGGCGGTGTGGGCCGTGCCTTGAGCTGCTCGGCGGTCAGCCCGGTGCACTTCATGGCGAGCGTGTCGCGCTGGTACTGGAGGAAGTCGCTGAGCGTCCTGCGCTCGTCGCCGGTCCGGGAGACTGAGGTGCGCTGGTGATCATCCATCGCCGCATCATGACAGCGCGCCCGCACCCCCGCGCGGGGATTTCCGACCGGTGACGAGTACGCGACACGGGCACCAGTGGCCGGGAACAGCACTGCGTCGAGCGGGAGTTCGCCCGGTGCACCGACTCCCGGCGTCAGCGCTCGTTCGACGTCACCGCGCAGGCGGCGACCGGGCGGAAGCTGAAGCCCAGCGTCCGGTAGACCCGCTGCGCGGGCTCGTTCCAGTCGTCGACCATCAGGCCACAGCGGCCTCGGTCGGCCAGGATCTCGGCGACGGTGAAGGCGCAGATGCGGGCGCCCAGGCCGGTGCCGCGGGCGGACGGGTGGACTGCGACGCCGCTGAGCAGGCCGACGGTCGGGGCCGACCACGCCTCGGCGGCGACGGCGACCAGGTGGCCGGAGGCGTCGCGGATTCCGGACCAGCGGTTGACGCCGGGGACGTCCGGGCGGGCGTACGAATCGGGGAAGCCCGTGTCGATCAGCGCGGCGATCTCCGGTGTGTCCGCCTCGTCGAGCCAGCGCGCGCCGTTCTCGTCGGGGAGCTCGGTGCCGTCGCGGCCGCGTTCCATCCATGCGAACTCGCCGGCGATCTTGACGTCGGGCAGGCCGTCGGCGAGGGCGCGGATCAGGTGTCGGTCGCCGAGGGGGCGGAACGTCGGGCCGACCTCGTCGAGCACCGCGCCGACGAGCGGGACCAGTGCGCCCGGGTCTCCGTGGACGGCCATCCGGTCGCGGCGCGACAGCGCGGGCCCGGCGACCGCGACGGCACGCCGGTCGTGGGACGCGAAGGCCCGGGCGGCACCCTGCGCCGGCCAGACGCACAGGCCGTCGCCGCCGGTGAGTCCGCCGACGTCGGCGAGGTCGATCTCGTGGGGCATCGGGCCAGCGTACGGAGGCGGCATCAATGATTCGACGCAGTTGTCGATCGGCATAGCGAAATCGTCCAAGCTACCGGTTGGTCGATCTTGCCGCCCCGGTGGGCCGTGGCTAACCTGGCCACGACCTCGTCACGAGCGGCACCTGCCGTCACCACATGGCACACGGGTCTGGTAACTGTGCGTCGCCAGGCCGCCGACGAGGGTCTGCTCCTGTCCTTTCATGCGGGCACCACGGGCCGTCGTCGGCCGAGCCCGTGGCGAGGCAAGGCACGAACGAGGAGCAACCATGAGATTCGCCAAGACCAAGCTCCTGTTTCTCGGCGCGGGCGCGCTCGCCATTCCGTTGACCGCCACGGCTCCGGCACTCGCCAGCGGCCTGCACTTCTTCCACAACCAGAACCCGGTGATCACGGTCAACGGGAACACGGTGGAGGCCACGGGCCAGGTCGCGGGCGCGGGCACGTTCATCGTCGCCGACCTGACGGTCAACTTCACGTTCCCCGTGTCCTGCTTCAACCCCGGCAACGACACCGGACCGGTGCCCGGTCAGTCCGGGAGCGGAAGCCTGACCACACCGCCGCAGACCATCCAGGCGGTTCACGGCAACGCGAGCTTCGACCTCACGGCCACGGTCAACCCGACCGCGTCGAGCAACGCCTGCCCGAACAAGTCGTGGACCGCGGTCGCCGGCCCTGCGACCATCACCAGCGCCACAGTCAACATCAACAGCAGCAATGGAGGCGCCCTGACCTACACCAAGACCTTCTGACCGGCGCCGCGCTCGTCGGATGAGCGCCGACCGCTCAGGACCGGCCCGGCACCGCCGGGCCGGACGTCTGTCTCCCCCGCAACCGCTGCACCACCTACGCTCGGCGGATGCTGACGATCCACTGGGTGCAGGTCGCCGGGTTCCTGCTCGCCGTCACGCCGATGACGCTCACGCCCGGCACGAGTTTCGCGCTGGTGACGCAGCGCGTCGCGGCGGGTTCGCGGCGGGACGGGGTGCTGGTGACGTTCGGGACCGTGACCGGCCTGTGTGTTCACGCCACGCTCGCGGCGGTCGGTCTCGCGGCCGTGGTGATGGCGTCGTCCCAGGCGCTGACGGCCGTGAAGATCCTCGGTGCCGTGTACCTGGTCTGGCTGGGCGTCAGCACGTGGCGCTCCACGCGCCGTTCGAAGACCGCGGCCACGCCGGAGGGCACATCCCGCTGGCGGCTTCCGTGGGCGCACCAGGGCAGTTACGGCCAGGGCCTCTGGGGCAACGTCCTGAACCCGAAGGCCTCGTCGGTCTATCTGACGCTGGTTCCGCAGTTCGTCGTTCCCAGGGAGCCGGTCGCTCCGCAGATCGCGGTGCTGGCCGTCGCGCATGTCGTGCTGGCTTTGGGGTGGCTGCTCACCTGGACGGTCGCGGTCGACGCGGCGCGCGGCGTGGTATCGGCGCCGCGTTTCCGCGACTGGCTGAGCCGGGTGACGGCGGCGGTGCTGGTGGCGTTGGGCGTACGGACGGCGAAGACCGCCTGACCGTCCGGGCCGAGGCGCGCGAGAAGGCGCCCCGGCCCGGCCTCGGTTCACCCCGCCCGCCGCACCCCCGCCGCCACGCAGGCCGGGCTGCCGGTCTTGAGCGCCACCGTCGCGGCCGCGAGCAGGCCGGTCGCCGGGTCGCGCCGCAGCGCGGTGACCGCGTCGGAGTCCTGCGCGGCGACGTACAGGAAGTCCCCGATCAGCGCGAGGTCGCGCGGCCACGCGCCGCCGACGGACACCTCGCCGATCTGCCGTACCGTGTCCGCCTCGACGGCGAAGACGGCGACGGTGTCGGGCCCGCGGTTGCCGACGTACAGGAACCGGCCGTCGGGCGAGGCGACGATCGCCGACGGGTGGTTGCGCGCCCCCGCGTCCGCCGTCGCGATGGGCACCGGGTCGCCGTCCGGGAGCCCCAGCACCACGGGGTCGAGCTCCCCGACGACCCACGCCCGGGCCGGTTCGCCGGCGAAGGCGAGGTTGCGCGGGCCGGTGCCGGCGGGGACCTGCAGGGCGCCGTCCGGCTGCGCGGTGCTGTGCGTGAACTGGTAGCGCCACACGCGGTCGGAGCCCAGGTCGCACACGAGCAGCGTGTCGCCGTCGAAGACGACCTGGTGGGCGTGGGCTGCGGACTGCCGGTCGGCGACGGGTCCTTCGCCGCTGTGCCGGATGCGCTCGCGGTACGGGCCGGCCGCGCCGTTCGAACCGATCGGGTGCACCGACACGACGCCGTCGCCGTAGTTCGCGGTGAGCACGAACCGCCCGCCGGGGCCGACGGCCAGGTGGCACGGGGCGCTGCCGCCGGTCGGCACGGTGCCGACCGGCGTGAGCGTCCCGTCGGGGGCGATCGCGTACGACGTGACGTGCCCGTGCGGTTCGAGCTCGTTGGCGGCGTAGAGCATGTGCCCGTTGGGGTGCACGACCAGGTAGGACGGCGACGGCGTGGCGACCGGGTCCCCGACCGGCGTCAGATCGCCGGTCCGCGGGTCCTGTCTGCACACGGTGATGCCGGTGCCGCGCCCGTCGGTCGCAGGCGTGTAGCTGCCGATGTAGACGTACGGGTCTCCTGGCTGGGCCATCGTGCGTGTGCTCCTGACTCGGGAACGGGGCCGACCCTGCGATCTTGCCCAACCGGCATTGGTCTAGTCCAGATGGATGCACAGGGTCGCTCGTATGGAGTCGTGGCGCACGCCCGACGGCCCATTCGGGCCGCCCCGCGGAACCGCGCCCGGGTCAGCCCCCGACGCCCGTCCGCGCCGCGGCCTCGTCGGGGGCGCCCGCCTCGAGGTTGCCGCCGACGATACGTTCACCGGCCGCGTTCGCGCGCCGGAAGACCAGCGAGAGCAGCGCGCCGAGCAGGATCCCGGCCGCCGCCAGGTACAGCGCGGTCCGCTGCCCGTCGGCGACCGCGTCGTCGAGCCGCGCGCCGGTCAGCCCGCCGGTGCCGGAGTTGGCGATCGCGACGAAGACCGCGAGCCCGACCGCGCCGCCGACCTGCATCGCCGTGGACGCCATGCCGGACGCCACGCCCTGCTGCTCCGCGGCGACACCGGTCGCGGCGGCGATCCACATGCCGGTCCACACGATGCCCTGCCCGACGCCACCGACCACCAGCCCCGGGACGAGCACCCAGTAGCCGCTGTCCGCCGACACCGCCGCCGCGGTCAGCGCGGTGCCGAGCGCGCCCGGTACGAAGCCGGCCAGCAGCGCGGTGCGCGCGCCGCGCCGGCTGACCAGCCGCTCGCCGATCTGCGTGCCCGCCGCGATGGCGAGCGCCGGCACCAGGAACGCGAGCCCGGTCTTCAGCGCGCTCATGCCCTGCACCTGCTGCCACAGGATCGTCAGGAAGTACGGCACGACGCTGAAGGTGGCCTGGAAGACGAAGGTGATCGCCATCGCCGCGGCGAGGCTGCGGTTGCGCAGCAGGCGCAGCGGCATGAGCGGGTCGGACGTCCGGGACTCCACGAGCGCGAACGCGGCCAGCAGCAGCACCGCGAGCGCGGCCGCGGTCAGGATGCCGGGCGAGGTCCAGCCGGACGCCGGGCCCTGGACCAGCGCGTACACGAGCAGCGTGACGCCGGCGGTCGCGGTGAGCGCGCCGGGCAGGTCGAAGCCGCGCCGCTCACGGGCGCGGGCGTCGCGCGGTATCGCGTACAGGCCGCCGGCGATGACGAGTGCGGCCAGCGGGACGTTGACGAAGAACACCGACGACCAGCCGAGCCAGCCGGTAAGCACGCCGCCGAGCAGCGAGCCGAGCGTGAGGCCGCTGGCGCCGGCGCCGCCCCACACCGCGAGGGCGCGGTTGCGCTCGGGGCCCTCGGTGAACAGCGTGTTGACGAGCGCGAGGGTGACGGGGAACAGCAGTGCGCCGCCGACGCCTTGGACGGCGCGCGCGGCGATCATCATGCCGGGGCCGACGGCGAGGCCGCCGACGACCGACGCGCCGGCGTACAGCGCGAGGGCGGTGACGAACACGGAGCGGCGGCCGAACAGGTCGGCGACGCGGCCGCCGAGCAGCAGGAATCCGCCGAAGGCGACCGCGTATCCGCTGACCACCCACTGCAGGGTCTGTTCGGAGAAGCCGAGTTCGTCGCCGATGTCGGGCAGCGCGACGAACACGATGTTGTAGTCGAGGGCGATGATCAGCTGGGCGAAGGCCAGGACGGCCAGCGCGAGCGGGAGGTGCCTGGGACGGGTTTCGGGCATGGCGGAGCGGCCCCTCGGAAAGTGGGATTGTACGAGAACAGTCGTACAGAACGACTGTACGAGGATGCTCGTACAGTTGCGCGGACGCCGTCAAGGCGTTCGACGGCCGATTGTTCGACAGTTCACGTACTGTTGGCATACGCTGCGGGCATGGTCCTCCACCACCCCGCGCCCGAGCAGTTCCGGCTGGAGAACGTGTTGACCGCGCTGGGCAATCCGACCCGGCTCGCGGCGCTGCGCGTGCTCGCCGACTGCCGGCAGCACCCGTGCGGCGTCGTGCTGCAGGGCTACTCGAAGTCGACGCTGACCCACCACTGGCGCGTGCTGCGCGAGGCCGGCGTCATCTGGCAGGAGCCGGCCGGCCGCGAGGTGCTGCTGAGGCTGCGCCGGGACGACCTGGAGGCACGCTTCCCGGGACTGCTCGACTCGGTGCTGAACGCCGCCGCCGCGGACGCCGAGCCCGCCTGACCCCGCGCCCGCAGACCGCAAGACGCAAGGAGCGCAACGCATGCCGCACGAAGTGGGGAACACCCAGGGTGCCTGTTTCGAGATCGGCGTCTCCAAGGCGCTGCCGTACCCGGCCGACGAGCTGTGGCGGTTCCTGACCTCCCCCGAAGGGCTCGCCCTGTGGCTGGGCGCGGGCGCGGAGCTGGAGCCCGTGCGCGGCGCCGCGTACCGCACGGACGAGGGCGCCGAGGGCGAGGTCCGGGGCTACGAGGAGTTCGACCGCGTCCGCGTCACGTTCCGCCCGGCGGGCTGGGACCACGAGACCACGCTGCAGGTGCGGTTGAGCGGCGGCACGGCGGACAGGACGACCCTGCGGTTCCACCAGGAGCGCCTGGCCGACGCCGACGAGCGGGCCCGCCAGCGCGCGCACTGGCAGGCGGTGATGGCAGCGGTGGAGAAGGCTCTGGAGGAGCCGGCCGCGGCGGACGAGGGCTAGGCAGCGTTTTGGGGATCAAGGTCTGAGCCAGAGGCGGATGGCGGCAAGGGTGACCGTGCCGTGGAAGACGTAGGCGCGCTGGTCGTAGCGGGTGGCGACCGCCCGGAAGGCCTTCAGCCG
>NZ_JASAOI010000102.1 GCF_029953285.1 Yinghuangia seranimata
CCGTGTGCGGGCTGGGTGCGGCTAGCGCTTGATCTGCTCGAACGTCACGAGCAGGGCCTCCCAGTCGAAGATCTGCGTCTCCGGCGTGTACGTGCCGTCGATGCGGTGCAGCAGGTACCGGGCCGCGTTGCCGAGGTGCTCGTGCGCCTCGGCGGCGGTCGAGGCCACCGCGTCGCGGTGCGGCGCGGCGGCCTCGGGGGCGAGGGCGGTGAGCGCGTTGAGGGCTTCGAGGCGCACGGGCCACGGGTTTCCGGCGTCGGCCGACGCGGCGAGTGCGGCGACCGCGGAGGTGTCTCCGGCGTACCGGGCCAGCGCCTCGGCGCACGGGATCCGGACGAACGCCTCGGGGTCGTCCGCGAGCGCCGCCCGCAGGAGCTCCCGCACCGGGCCGGTCGTCGCGGCGCGGCCCAGCACGAGGATCCCGACCGCGCCCCAGTGGCGCACCGCGGCGTCCGGGTCGGCGAGCGCGGCGACGAAGCGCGGCAGTTCGCCGGGGTCGCGGCGGCCGACGGCGTCGGCGACGTCGAGGACGCGGGCCAGCGGGTAGGCGCCGTCGGCGCGGCTCGCCTCGTAGCCTTCGGCGGCGGCCCCTTCCGGCAGGAATCCGTTGTCGTGCACCGCGAGCATGTGCGCGCGCAGTTCGCCGGCCAGGCGGTGTTCGACGTCGGCGTACGCGGGGTCGCCGGCGAGGTTGCGGACCTGGTCGGGGTCGGCCGTGCAGTCGTACAGCTCCACGCCGGGCTTGGCGCGCCAGAACGCGTCCTGCGTGTCGTCGAGCCGGCCGGCGAGGTGCTCGGTCTCCCACGAGCGGTAGCCCGCCGCCAGCCACGCGAACGCCTGGTGCGTGCCGTAGGGCCGGTGCGGGTGGTAGTTGCGGATGTACCGGTAGCGGGCGTCGCGGACCGTGCGGACGGTGTCGTACCGGGCGTCCATGCGGTTGCGCATGCCGAACGCCCGTTCCGTCCCGGGGTCGAAGGCTGTGCGGGCGAGGCTCGCGCCCTGCATGTGGGCGGGCGGTGTGCCGCCGGCCAGGTCGACGAGGGTCGGCGGGACGCGGATCGTGCTCACCGCGGCGCTGACGCGGGTGCCCGGCGGCGGGAACAGGTGGGCGTGGCGTTCGGGTGCCGCGACGATCAGCGGGACGTGCAGGCCCTCGTCGTAGCACCAGCGCTTGGAGCGAGGTTGGACGCCGCCGTGGTCGGACGTGTGGATGACGACGGTGTCCTCCACCAGGCCGTCTTCGGCGAGTTGCGCGAGCAACTCCCCCACGAACGCGTCCATTCCGGCGATGTGCCGGTAGTAGTGCGCGAAGTCCGCCCGGATGTCGGGGGTGTCGGGCAGGTAGGCGGGGAGCCGGATGTCCTGGGGGTCCACGGTGAACGCGTCGCGCCCGAACACGGCGCTCTCGTGGGTGGGGTCGTAGTTGAACACCGCCAGGAACGGTGCTCCGTCGGGGCGGTCCCGCCAGTGTGCCCGGCTCGAGCACGCGTCCCAGACGGCGTCGGGGTCGACGTCGCAGTTGTAGTCGGTCTTGACGTTGTTCGTCGTGTAGTAGCCGAGGCCGCGCAGGATCTCCGGGTAGGTGGTCATCCACGCGGGCACGTGTGCGCGCGCACGCATGTGGTGGGCGGGGCCGTTGCTCTCCGGGGCGACGCCGGTGAGCAGCGCGAACCGCGACGGGGCACAGACCGGCGCGGCGCTGTACGCGTGCTCGAACACGGTGCCGCGGGCGGCGAGCCCGTCCAGGTGCGGCGTCGTCGCGTGCGGGTCGCCGTAGCAGCCGAAGCGCGGCGGGCAGTCCTCGCTGACGGTCAGCAGGATGTTGGGCCGAGATAGATTCATGTGAATGTACATACCCTTCCGGGACACCCTTGACTTCTGCTCGCGCTCTCATGATTCTGAGCGCTACCTAAGTTCCTGAGACCTTAGTGCGGGCGGGGGCGCCCTCGGTTCAGGGCAGTCCGGAAGGGTGGCCTCGCGCATGTCCTCTTGGTTCGGATCCCGTAGAACTCCCCGTCGGGCGGCGCGCGTCGGCGTCGCGGCCGCGCTGCTCGCCGCCGTCGCGGTCGGCTGCACCGTCGAGTCGAAGCCGTCGGCGACCGCGTCCGGCGGCCCCGACGGCGCGGCGCCCGCGGTGCGTGCCGACACGCCGGGGGTGACCGCCGACAGCATCAAGATCGGCATCGCCTACCCGGACTTCGCCGAGGTGCGGGCCTTCGTCAACATCGACCAGGGCGACTTCGAGGCGACGTACAAGGCCGTCATCGACAAGGTCAACGCGGCCGGCGGCGTGCAGGGCCGCCGGATCGTCCCGGTGTTCGCCAAGCTCAGCCTCGCCTCCCCGGCCGCCGCGCAGCAGACCTGCGTGAAGCTGACGCAGGAGGACAAGGTCTTCGCGGTGCTGTACACCGCACCGGGCAACCAGCAGACGCAGTGCTTCCTGCGGAACGGCCGCACCGCCGTGGTCGGCGGCCCGATCACCGCCGAGGAGTACAAGGCCGCGCAGGCGCCGTGGTTCTCCTACCTCGACGGCGACGACGCCAAGCGCACCGTCGAACTGTTCGCGAAGCGGGGCGACCTGGCCGGCCACAAGGTGGCGGTGGCCGCCGTCGCCGGGGACCAGACGACCACGGAAAAGGTCGTGCTCCCCGCCCTCGCGGCGGCCGGGATCACGCCCGTGGCCACCGGCTACATCACCGCCAACGCGTCCGACCCGACGGCGTTCTCGCAGCAGGCGAACGTCATCTTCCAGAAGGCGCAGGCCGCGGGCGCCGACACCCTGCTGAACGTCGGCGGGGCGGCGCACCTGGTGCCGCAGTACCTGGAGAAGACCGCGTGGCGGCCGCGCCAGCTGTTCACCGTCCCGCCGGCCGGCTACCTGACGACCAAGGGCCGGCACGACTTCGGCACCCTCAAGGACGCCGTGACCGCGGCGGCCACGACGGACTGGTCGGACCCCGCGCTGCTGGCCTGCGCCGACGCGGTCACCCAAGCCGACCCGACCCTGGCGGGCAAGCTCGTCGACCCGACGACGGTGCCCAGCGGCCAGCCCACTCCCGGAGCGTCGACGGCCGCGGCCTGCCAGACCGTCGCGCTGTTCACCGCGATCGCGGACAAGGCCGGCAAGAACCTCGACTACGCGGCGTTCCAGCAGGCCGGGTTCGGACTGGGGACGTTCCACGTACCCGGGTACCGCGACTCCGCGACCTACACCCGCGACACCCCGGCCGGCGCCATCCCGGTGCACGCACAGGTCTTCGACCCGGCCACCACCCGCTTCGTGCCCGCCGCCGGATAGGCAAGGACCCCTGATGCGCATCATCTACATCGACGTCGACACGCTGCGCGCCGACCACACCACCCCCTACGGCTACCACCGGCCCACCACCCCGAACCTCCAGAAGCTCGCCGACAAGTCCGTGGTCTTCGACCGCTACTACTGCTCGGACTCCCCGTGCCTGCCCTCGCGAACGGCGTTGACCAGCGGCCAGTTCGGCATCACCAACGGCGTGATCGGACACTTCGGCCCGGCCGCCCAGTTCCGCCTGGAGCCGGGGCACGGCCAGGAGCTCGACCGGCCGTTCCTCGGCCAGCAGCTCGTCAACGGCGGCTACTACACCGCGGCCGTCTCCGTGTTCGCGGAGCGGCACCGGGCGTACTTCTTCCACGGGAACTTCCGCGAGCACATCCGCGCCACCGACCGCTCGGACGACGAGGACGCCGCCGACGTCAACCGCGCCGCGTTCAAGTGGATCGCCGACCACGCCGCCGACGACGACTGGTACCTGCATCTGACCTACTGGGAGCCGCACACCCCGTACACCCAGCCGGTCGAATGGACACGGAAGATGTCCGAGTCCGGCCCGCCGCCGCAGTGGCCGGACGAGGAAGCCGTCGCCGGGCACGCGGAAATCTACGGCCCGCACAGCGCGCTCGACCTGCACTGGAACGGCTTCGTTCCGCCGAAGTCCCCGGTGCCGGACAACATGCCCGACCGGGTCGCCTCGCGCGCCGACTTCGAGCACTTGATCAACGGCTTCGACGGCGCGATCGCGTACTGGGACGACCACTTCGGCCGGCTCATGGCGCTGCTGGAGGAACTCGGCATCGCCGAGGAGACCGCCGTGATCGTCAGCGCGGACCACGGCGAGTCGTTCGGCGAGAACGGCTCGTACGCCGAGCACGGCCTGGCCAACGAGCCGACCCTGCGCCTGCCGCTGGTCTTCTACTGGCCCGGAGTCACCGACGACCTGCCCGACGACGCCCGCCGCAACGACGCGCTGCTCTACAACATCGACTACGCGCCGACGCTGTGCGACCTGCTGGGCCTGGAGGTCCCGGCGGGCTGGCAGGGCACGTCGTTCGCGGACGCGGTGCGCGGCGAGGACATCCCGTCCCGCGAGTACCTCGTCCTCGGCCAGGGCGCGCACACCTACCAGCGCGCCGTGCGCACCCGGGACCACCTGTACATGCGCACCTACCACCCCGGGTGCTTCCGCGCCGAGTGGGAGCAGCTGTTCGACGTCTCCAAGGACCCGTGCCTGACCCGCGACCTCCTCAACGAGGAACCGGAGTTGGCGGACGGCATGCGCAGCCGCCTCGCGCAGTGGTGGCACCGGTACGCCGGTCGTCCGGGCTGCCTGCCCGACCCCATGCAGGCCACCTTGCAGACCGGCCCGACGTACTACAGCGACCCGGTCAAGTACGTCCAGCACCTGCGCGACACCGGGCGCGGCCACCTCGCCGACGACCTCGACGAGCGCCTCGCGTCGCTCGCGGTGCCGGTGTCCTGGCACGCGCCCGACCGGCCGCGCACGGGCGAGTTCGTCGACCGGCTGATCGAGCGGTTCAAACAGCAACACGCCGCGCAGGCCGCGGCGGAGAGCACGCAGTGAGCCCCCGGCACGACCGAACGTCCACCGCGACAGAAACGGCACCACGCATGGATACGACCGCCAACACCCCCACCCGGCCGGACATCGGCGACGACGAACTGCGCGGCCTGGTGGGCCGGTTGACACTCGAGGAGAAGGTCCGGCTCGTCGTCGGCGAGGACGTCTGGTCGCTGCCCGCGCTGCCGGGCATCGGCCTGCGCAAGATCCGCATGTCCGACGGGCCCGCCGGGGTGCGGGGCGTGCACATGGACGAGCGCGAGACGTCGCTGCTGTTCCCGTCCCCGACCGCGCAGGCGGCGGCGTGGGACCCCGAGGTCGCCCGCCGCGTCGGCTTCCTGATGGGCGCGCAGGCCCGCGACAAGGACATCCACGTCCTGCTGGCGCCGACCGTCAACATGCACCGCACGCCGCTGGGCGGCCGACACTTCGAGTGCTATTCGGAGGACCCGCTGCTGACGTCGAGGATCGGCGTCGGGTTCGTCGAGGGTGTGCAGTCCGCCGGCGTCGCCGCCACGATGAAGCACTACGTGGCGAACGACTCCGAGAACGAGCGCTTCACCTACGACGTCACCGTCGACGAACGGGCTTTGCGCGAGCTGTACTTGGCGCCGTTCGAGGCTGCGGTCCGCGAGGCGCGCGCCTGGCTGGTCATGTCGGCGTACAACTCCACCAACGGGCACACGATGACGGAGAACTCCCGTCTGCAGAACGACGTGTTGAAGGGCGAGTGGGGCTTCGACGGCGTCGTCGTGTCGGACTGGATGGCGGTCCGCTCGACCGAGTCCGCCTACCTGGGCGGCACCGACATCGCCATGCCGGGCCCGAACGGCCTGTGGGGCGACGCCCTGGTCGAGGCGGTCCGCGAAGGCCGCGTGGACGAGTCGGTCCTCGACGACAAGGTGACGCGCATCTTGCGCCTTGCCGCCCGGGTCGGCGCCCTCGGCGACACCGCCCCGCCGGACGGTGTCAGCACGCCGGAGGACGCGCGGGCGCAGCTGCGCGCGATCGCGGCGCGCGCCATGGTGCTCCTGGAAAACCCTTCTGGGGCACTGCCGTTGGACGCCTCCCAGATGCGGCGCGTGGCCCTGATCGGCCCCAACGCGGTGCGGCTCTCTGCGCAGGGCGGCGGTAGCGCCCACGTCACACCCGACCACGTCGTCGGCGTGCCCGAGGCGCTGGGGGAGGCGCTCGGCCCGGGCACGGAACTGACCGTCAGCCAGGGCGTGTTCACGCACCGCAGACTCGATTTCCTCCCGACGGCCGCCACCACCGTCCCGGACACCGGCGAACCGGGAGTCCTCGTCGAGTTCCGGTCCACCGACGGCACTCTGCTGGATGCGGAACGGCGCCGGACGTCTCAGGTGGTCGTCTTCCCCGGCATCATGCCCGAGGGCACCGCGACCATCGTCATGAAGGCCCGCGTGCTGCCGGAGTGCGACGGGGTCCACTTGGCGGAGGTCGCCGGGAGCGGTGACTTCGCCGTCCGCGTGGACGCCGCGGAGTACCGGATCACGCTCGCCGGTGAGCGCGACGACCCCGGCGCCGCACTGATGCGGCCGCCGCTCCACCGCTTCGAGGTGCCCGCGAACGCCGGCACCCCCGTCGACATCGAGGTCACGTACGGCGACGGCGCGGAACTCTTCATCGCCGCGCTGGGCATCGGCTGGGGGTCCCCACGCCGGGCCGAGGACGACGAGTTGGCCGCCGCCGTCGCGGACGCGGCCGCCGCGGACGTGGCGGTCGTGGTCGTCGGCACCACCGACGACATCGAGTCGGAGACGTTCGACCGGGAGAACCTGCGGTTGCCCGGCCGTTCCGACGAACTGGTCGCCCGCGTGGCCGAGGCCAACCCGAACACGATCGTGGTCGTCAACGCCGGCTCCCCGGTGCTGATGCCGTGGCGGAACGACGTCGCGGCGGTGCTGTGGGCCTGGCTGCCCGGCCAGGAGGGCGGCGCGGCGGTCGGCGACGTCCTCACCGGAGCGGTCGAGCCGGGCGGGCGCCTGCCCACCACGCACCCGGCCGACGAGGCCGACGTCCCCGTACTGTCCACGCAGCCGGTCAACGGCGCGCACCACTACGCGGAGTCGCACACCATCGGCTACCGGCTGTGGGCGCTGCGCGGCGCCAAGCCCGCCTACCCGTTCGGGCACGGGCTCGGCTACACGGACTGGGCGTACGAGCGGCTCGACGTCTCGGGCGACGCCGCGTCGGGGCTGACGGTGAACGTGGAGGTGCGCAACACCGGTGTCCGGGACGGGCGTGAGGTCGTGCAGGTGTACCTGGAGCCGGTCTCCGGCGAACTGTTCGGCACGCCGGAGCCGATCCGGCTGGTCGGGTTCGCGCCCGTCGACGCGGACGCCGGCGATGCCGTGACCGTGGCTGTGGCGGTTCCGCAGGACGTCCTCGCCCGGTGGAGTCCCGAGGCGAACGGATGGGAAGGCCCCTCGGGGCGCTACCGCGTGAGCGTCGGCCGCAGTGTGGCCGACCTGCGGCTGACGGACGAGATCGAGCTCTGAAGTCCGGACGGCGGCCGCGCGCGCTCGCGCGTGGCCGCCGTCGAACCACCGAACCACCGAACCACCGAGGGGACGAACGATGGACGACGGCCGGACTCCGCACTCGTGCTGCGCACCCTCCCGGACAGGGGTCGGGACGGCGCCGCCGGCCGTCCCTCTGTCGGTCCCCGTCGCGGACCCGGGCCCCCGGGACGGCATGGTCCGGCTGCCCGGCGGCGAGTTCCTCATGGGCACCGAGGACGCCGAGGGCTTCGCCACGGACGGCGAGGGCCCGGTGCGGCGCGTGCGCGTGGACCCGTTCCGCATCGACGCGCACGCGGTGAGCAACGCCCGGTTCGCCGCGTTCGCGGCCGCGACCGGGTATGTCACGGAGGCCGAACGCCTGGGCTGGTCCTACGTGTTCGCCGCGTTCCTGCCGGGGGCGCTGCGCCGTGCCTCGCCGCGCCCGGAACGCACGCCGTGGTGGTGCGGCGTCGAGGGCGCCCGCTGGGACCGGCCCGAGGGTCCCGGGAGCACCGTCGAGGGGCGCGAGGACCATCCCGTGGTGCACGTGTCCTGGCACGACGCCGACGCGTACTGCCGCTGGGCGGGCGGGCGCCTGCCGACCGAGGCCGAGTGGGAGTACGCGGCGCGCGGCGGGCTGGAGCAGCGCCGCTACCCGTGGGGCGACGAGCGCGAGCCGGGCGGCACGTACATGTGCAACATCTGGCGCGGCACGTTCCCCGCGAAGAACACCGCGGACGACGGCTACCGCGGCACCGCCCCGGTGGACGCGTTCGCCCCGAACGGCTTCGGGCTGCACAACGTGTCCGGCAACGTCTGGGAGTGGTGCGCCGACTGGTGGACCACCGACCACGGCGCCGAGCGGCCGCTGGTCAACCCGCGGGGGCCTCATGCCGGGAACGACAAGGTGATGCGCGGTGGCTCGCACATGTGCCACGACTCGTACTGCAACCGGTACCGGGTCGCCGCCCGTACGGCCAACACGCCGGACAGTTCCAGCGGGCACACCGGCTTCCGCTGCGTCCGCGACGCCGACTGATCCGGCCGCCCGCGGTTACCTATGCATGACTGATTACGTACGCGGCGCGGCTCCGTAAATTCTCTCTCGTCAGCAAGCGAGAGGGCGGACCGGGAAAGGCCCGGGAAGCCTCCGACCAGGGAGAACACACCATGACCGCCTACGCCATCGCCCACGTCCGCGCCGTCGAGTTCTGCCCGGAGATCGTGGAGTACCTGCAGCGGGTCGACGAGACGATCGAGCCCTTCGGCGGCCGGTTCATCGTCCACGCGTCGCCGAACAAGCGCGCGGTGGAAGGCGACTGGTCCAGCGACGCGATCGTCATCGAGTTCCCGTCGATGGAGGACGCCACGGGGTGGTGGGACTCCCCCGCGTACCGGGAGATCCTGCCGCTGCGGACGAGGAACATGACCGCCGACATCGTCCTGATCGAGGGCTGCCCGGCCGGCTACCGCGCGCAGGACGCGCTGAAGGGCCTGGTGGGCTGACGGACGGGCTGGGGAGGTGGTCGGTGCCGCGGTCGCGAGGTCGGTCAGGCGCGGTGGGTGCGGAGGCTACGGGTCACCACGGGGACGACGGCCGCGGCCACGACCAGGTGCGCGGCGGCGAGCGCGACCCGCGTCTCACCGGCCATGTAGGCCGGCAGGAACGGCAGGACCAGCGATGCGGCCACGACGGACCAGGCGGTCACGGCGTACGTCCGGGCGGGCCGCTTCGCCCACCGCGCGACGGCCAGGGCGAACAGCAGCCCGGCGACCGCGAACATCAGGGTGAACCCGACGAAGCCGCCCGCCGGGATCGGCTCGGCGTCCGCCTTCGAGGTGCCCATCTGGGTGGAGACGCCGATGCCGCGGATCGCCGCCTCGTAGACCCCGGCGACGACCGCGCCGCCGACGGACGCGAGCGCGGTGGCCTTGGCGACCGGCCGGAGCGGCGCGTGGGTCGAGCGGTCGGTCGAGGCGGTGTTCGCGGTGCTGATCGCGGTGGAGATCGTCGTGGTGGTCATCTCGTCCTCCGAGGTGTGCGTTGCCGTTTCCTGCTTTCGGAGGGGTAGACCGGGCGCGGGCCCGGGACTCATCGGTCCGAGCGGAAGAGATTTTCCCGAAGGTGGGCCTGGTCCCCGTTAGTGTTCCAGCGGGGGCCCGGAGGCGAGAAAGCCGCCGTCGTGGAAGATGAGCGCCGGGCCGGGCGTGCTGTGGAAGGTCAGGACCGCGCCGATGAGCACCACGTGGTCCCCGCCGGGGAGCACCCTGCGGCGGCGGCACATGAGGATGGCGACGGCGCCGTCGAGGAGCGGCACGCCGTAAGGGCCGGGCCGGGTCGCGGTGCCGTGGAAGCGGTCGCCGCGGCCGGCGAACCGCTCGGCCACGTCGCGCTGGTGGGCGCCGAGGACGTTGACCGCGAAGTGCGTGGCCGCGGTGAACGCGGGGCGGCTCGCGGACGTTTCCCTCAGGCACCACAGGACCAGCGGCGGGTCGAGCGACAGCGAGGTGAACGACCCGATGGTGACGCCGACCGGGGTGCCGCGGTGGGTGGTGGTCACCACGGTCACGCCGGTCGCGAAGCGGCCCAGGGTCGCGCGCAGCGCGCGGCGGTGCTGTTCGGTGAATCCGGTGGCGGCGGGCGGCGGTTCGGCGGGGTCCGGCGTGCGGGTGGTGGTGCCGGGCGGTGCGGCCGAGTTCGGTGTCCGGGTGAGCCCGGGTGCTTCGGCCCGGTGCGGCCTGCGGGTGGTGTTCGCGGCGTCGGCCGCGCGGGTGCGTGCGGTGTCGGCCGCTCGGGTGCCGACGCCGCTCATGCGGTTCATGCCGTCGCCGCCGTGGCCGGGCCGTACTCGGCGAGTGCCGCGGTGATGTCGGGGTCCTCGGGGTCCAGGTCGGCCGCGGCCGCCAGGTCGGCGGCGGCCTCCGCCGGGCGTCCGGCGGACCTGTGCACCATCGCGCGGTTGTAGCGCAGTTCCGCGGAGTCGGGGACGAGCTCGACGGCGCGGCTGAGGTCGGCCAGGGCGGCGGCCAGGTCGCCGCCGTCGTACGCCGCCCCCGCGCGTCCGGCGAGCGCCGCCACGTGCTCGGGGTCCTCGTCGAGGGCCTGGTCGAAGCACGCGCGGGCGGTGGCGGGGCGGCCGTGTGCGGCGTGGATCTGGCCGGCGACGGTGTGCAGGAAGGCGTTGCGCGGTTCCACGGCGAGTCCGGCGGCGGTGTCCGCCCACGCCCCGTCGAGGTCTCCGGCGGCGAGCCGGAGTCCGGCGCGGTTGACGTAGGCGTCGACGAACTCGGGGTCGAGGTCGAGGACGTAGTCGAAGTCCGCGAGCGCGCCCTCGAGGTCGCCGCGTTCGGCACGGATGTCGCCGCGGTTGTAGTAGGCCTCGTGGAACGGCGGCGAGAGCCGGATCGCGGTCTCGTAGTCGTCGTAGGCCTCGTCGTCTCGGCCGAGGCGGCGCAGCACGTTGCCCCGGTCGAAGTAGTACTCGGGGTAGTTGGGGTCGAGGTCGATCACGGCGGTGTACTCGGCGACGGCGTCGTCGAGTTGGTCGAGGCCGCTGTAGACCTGGGCGCGGTTGTGGTGCAGGACCGAGCGGTGCAGCCGGTGTTCGCCGGGGGCGAGCGCGGCGTCGAGGGTGGCGATGCCTTCGTCCAGGAGGGCGAGGGCCTTGCGCAGGTCGCCCTGGTGGACCTCGACGAGGGCGAGGCCGTTGTTCATGAAGACGCCCTGGAACAGGCGTTCCTTGGGGTCCTGGAACTGCGAGGCGAAGGCGACGGCCTGGTTGACGAGGGCGCGGGCCTTGTCGTGGTCGATCTTGGCGGGGTCGTAGTGCCGGGTGTAGAGCATGCCGGTCGCGTAGGCGGCGCCCATGTGGATGACCGGGTGGGTGCTGTAGCGGCAGGCCTCCTCGTACAGCTTCTCGGCCTCCTGCGGTCGCTCGAGCACCGCGTAGGCGGTGGTGAGCCGGGAGGTGACCATGAAGTAGCGCCGTTCGGGCTGGTCCCAGCCGATCAACGCGCGCGCACGGTCGGCGAGTTCGATGGTGGCGTGGTAGAAGCCGAGGAGGCTGCAGTTGTCGACGGCGAACTGCAGCGCGGCGGCCCCGGCGCCGGCCGGGTCGGTGCCGTGCTCGCGGTGGTACGGGACGGCGCCGAAGCGCAGGGTGAGTTCGCCGCGCGCTTCGAGCTCGTCGGCGCGCGCGTCGTGGAGGCGGGCGCGGCCGTCCGGGGCGAACGCGGTGTAGGCGTCGACGAGTGCGGGCTCGTCGGAGGTGCAGTCGCCGTGGACGTACGCCTCGGCGAGCGTGAGCGGATCCCCCTGGGGGCCGGTCGTCGTGGCCGACGGCTCGACCCGCTGGGGCATGGCGTGGCGCTGGGCGGCGTCGCGCAGGGGCCCTTCGGGCAGGTCGTCGGTGCCGGAGCACAGCACGACGCGCAGCACGCCGGGGTCGACGCGGCGCAGCACGATCGCGAGGAACTCGGCGTCGGTGTGGTCCGCGTGCTCGGCGTTCTCGACGACGAGCGTGTGCGGGCCGAGGCCGGCGGCGAAGTCGCGGAGGAACTCGGCGATGCCGTGCGACATACGGCTGGTGCGCAACCGCGAGTAGTAGCGGGTGCGTTCCTCGGGCACGGACAGCGAGGTGAGGGTCTCACGGGTCGCGGGGACGACACCGCGCAGCTCGGGGGTGACGGACAGGATCTCCATGTCCTGCCGCGTCACCAGGTCGGGCCGTACGGCGAGCGCCTGCGGGACGACGGCGCGCAGCAGGGTGCCGGTCGCGGTGTAGGGGCCGCGCAGGCGGCGGTGGGCGTCGAGGACGGGGCCGAGGCGGGGCGGGAGCGGGCGGGCGGCCAGGGCCTCCTCGCGGTCGCGGCGCAGGCCGCCGTGCAGCCACAGGTGTGTGGACACGGTGTCTCCGGTGGTCGTGGGCGGCCTGGTGTCAGGCCACGAGGTGGGTGGTGGCCGGGGCCGCGCGGCGGCGCCTGCGGTCGCGGAGCGCGATGTAGCCGACGACGGCGAACTGCGCGACGTTGACGCCGAGGAACAGCAGCGAGTCGGCGAGTCCGCCGGGCCCGGTGCCGTCGCGGAGCCGGTCGATCATGATCGTGGCGATCCGGAACATGGTGGGCAGGCCGGCGACGGCGAGCGTGCCGAGCGAGAAGGCGTAGCCGGCGACCATCAGCCACGAGTACCAGCGGGCGGCGCGCCGGTCGGTCGGGTGCAGCGTCGACTCGTCGACGAGCGTGGCGCGGCGGCCCAGCAGGCGGCGGACGCGGTTTCGGACGACCACCTTGGCGGTCTTCTGCAAGTCGACGCAGCCGAGGACGGTGACGACGGCGTAGTAGATGTCGGTCTGCAGGTAGAAGTAGAACTGCCAGACGAAGCGCAGGAGTGTGCCGAACGCCAATGCGAGCAGCACGGCACCGACGATCGGCTGGCTTCCGTCGTCGCGCTGGACCGCGGCCGCGGCGAGCGTGAAGACGGCGACGACCAGGAGGTCGGCGAACATCCCGGCGAGGATCGGCCAGTAGCGGCGCCGTCTGGGGACGGCGACCAGGCCGTCCATGGTGGTCTCCATGACGACGAAGTACAGGCGTCGTCCGAACCCGAAGCGGGTGTGGAGGCCGAGGCGTCTTCCGGCGAGCGCATGGAAGCACTCGTGCAGCACGACCAGCGGGAACTCGCCGAAGTACAGCGTCGCGACGATGACCATGATGTACGGCGAGAAGAACAGGTGGTGGTAGGAGGGGATCAGGCTGTGGTCCCGCGCCATCACCACGACGGAGGCCAGCAGGAGCGCGGCGTAGGCGGCGCGGGCCGGCCAGGAGAACAGCGCGCGGCCGAGGCCCTGGAGGCGTGGCGGGGCGGTGTCGGCGGGCTGCTCGTCGGGGCCCACGACGAACCCGAGTTCGTCGATGACCTCGAGGAACTCCTGGATGTCGACGGGCTGTCCGTAGGTTTCGGCGTACCAGGTGGCGGCGTCGTTCGGCGTGCTTCCTTCTTCCAACCGACGCAGCAGCGCGGCGCCGTCGGCGGGCAGCACACAGTACGAGTCGACGTCCGCCCGGCCCACCGTGACCTCGTCGCCCTCGTCGAGGTAGGTGAGGGGGTGGAGGGCGAGCGAACGGCTCGGGTCGAGCGGGGGCGCGGCGCCGTTGGCTTCGGGCTTGGCTTCGTCTTCGGTTTGCGCGTTGGTTTCGGATTCCGCGTTGGTTGCGGTTTCCGCGTCGGCTTGGGCGTTGGCTTCGGCTTTGGCTTCGCCCAAGGCACGGGTTTCGGTGTCCATGGGGTCCTTCGCTTCCGGGGTTCGGTGCGCGGTTCCTGGGCGCCGGGGCGGACGGCTGTCGTCCGCCCCGGGCCCGTGGTGGAACTACGCGGGCAGGACACCGCACTTCGGGTTGTACGGGCACAGGGCCGCGCTGGTCAGGCGGACGGAACCGGCCTTACGAACGGCGATGGTCTTCACGGGAGCCTCCCCTCGGGTGTCTCGCAGGGACCCGGCCGACGATCGGACGGGCGCGGCTCTCGCCGCCGAAACCAGCGTGCGGGCCGGGGGTCATCGACGGTTCAGCCGTGATGTCACCGCCGGGTCATCGGCGGTCCGGGGGCGTGCGGGAGAGGTTCCGGATGGCCAACCATCTGAACCGGGGCCGGGGTCGCGCCGTGGGTGGACTCGGGGACGGCCCGCACCAACCGTCCGGACTCGGCCCGGCGACCTCTTGCCGGGGTACGTCGCGAGGCGCCTAGGGGGAGCAGCTCATGGAGATTCGACTGCTGGGTGGCGTGGAAGCCTGCGTGGGTGGCACGAAGGTCGAACTGGGGCCCCCGGGGCAGCGGTTCGTCCTGGCGGTGCTGGCGTTGGAGGCGAACCGGGTCGTGCCTTTGCAGCGACTCGTGGAATTACGCTGGCCCGACGAGGCACCACCGACGGCCGTACATGCGATTCGGGCGGCGGTGTCCCGGCTCCGGGCGATCCTGAACGCCACCGATGCGCAGCGCTTCGACGTGGCCCTGGCGACCCGACGGCCGGGCTATGCGCTGGAGCTCGACCCGATGCACGTCGACGCGCACCGGTTTCGCTCCTTGGTCGACCAGGCCCGACGGTCCGACGACGAGGTGCGTATCTCGCTGTTACAGGAGGCCGGCGACCTGTGGCGCGGCCCTGCGCTGGCAGGGGTGGGAGGGCCTGCGGACGCGCTGGTCGCGGGGCTCGAGGAGGCGCGGTTGCTGGCCGTCGAGGACGCCATGGACGCGTATCTCCGACTGGGGCGGCACCGGGAGATCATCCACCGGCTGACGGATTTCGTGGAGGCACAGCCCGAACGCGAGCGGCCGGTCGGTCAGTTGATGGTCGCGCTGTATCGCAGCGGCAGGTCCCACGAGGCGCTGCAGACGTACCACCGGGCGCGCAAGCGGAGCGCCGACCAGTTCGGGCTCGAACCGAGTGCGGAGCTCCGACGGTTCGAACTGGCCATCTTGCGGGACGACGAGGCACTGCTTGCTCCCGAGCCCGTCTCTCGCCCGATGCCCAACGAGCCGGGGCCGGCCTCGTCCGACGAGGCGGAGGCGACCGAGTTGGCGCGTCGGATCAGCGACCGACTTCCGTCGGCGGATCCTGCGACGGCGAATGTGGTGGCTCGGCTCTTGGGTGTGGCTGATCAGTTGTTGGCGTGAGGGCCTTTTGACTGCACCGTTCCTGGCCTGCACGGTTGTCGGTGGCCTCCCGCCCCTCCCGCTTTCGATTTTCGCGCGGCCGACCCGCGCGTCAAGCCGCGGTGGATCTGACGGCGTTCAGGTGGCCTGTCCCGGAGTTGAGGGGGCGGCTTGACCCGCGGGCCGTCCGCGCTGAACATCCTCGGCACCTGCGGGAGGGGCGGGAGGTGTGGCGCCGCGGTGATCGCTTCGCGCCGCCGAGCCGCGGTCCCAGCGTGGCGGGCGCCCGGCGCCGCCGGTCGGTGTCGGCCGGGCGCCGGGACGGGTCGCGCCGCCGGGCCGCGGTCGCCGATCTCTCACCTCTCACTGACAACGGTTTTCAAAAGAACCA
>NZ_JASAOI010000103.1 GCF_029953285.1 Yinghuangia seranimata
CCTCACCCTCGTGGATGAGGCCGAGGAGGATGTGCTCTGTCCCGATGTAGTTGTGGTTGAGCATCCTGGCCTCCTCCTGAGCCAGGACGACAACCCGCCGCGCGCGGTCGGTGAACCTCTCGAACATCGTTATCGCTCCTCAGAGCGGTCGTGCAGTTCGGGGACGGTCCCCTCCCTGTCCTTCCGCATGCTAGTCCCGCACGCGGGACCGCTCACTTCGTCCACAAGGACGTGCGACCCACGTGTTGCGGGCCGCGCCGGACACCTAGTCAAACCTGATAGTGCGGGGCAGTGTTCCCCCGAACCAAGCAGAGAGGCCTTTTGCGAGTACGCCAGAAGCGAACGCGCCCGCGACCCGGCACGTGCCGCGGCCCGGACCCGGCCCGCCGCCGTACCGCTCCACACGGTCCCCGTCCGCATCCGTGCCCCCTCCCCTGAGCCCTTGCCCGGCTCATACCCATCGCCGCACCCGGCATAAGCCCCTCGACCGCCATCCGGAACAACGAACACCGCAGGTGGCGGGGCATCCCGGGAAACCCGGTCGGACCCGGATACGGTGACAGCGAACACCCGGCGCAGTCGTTCCACTACCTTTCGTAACCGAAGCTCTCCCCCGGAGTTGAACACGCTATGGCAGCGACACTCCATTTCGCTTCCCGCGCGGCTGCGGTGGTCCCCGGGCCGCTGGACGAGGCGCTCTGGTACGCCCGGGCGCTGGGCTGGCGGGTGTGCCCCGGCGGGACCGCCGAGCCGCCCGAGGGCGCGACCGATCCGGCGGTGCTGGCGGCCTGGTGGGCCGCGTGCCCCGAGGCGCCGGTGCGGCTGGCGACCGGGGCGGCGTTCGACGTCCTGGACGTGCCGGGCGCCGCCGGGACGCGGGCACTGCGGCGCGCCGAGCAGCTCGGGCTGCCGCTCGGACCGGTGGCGGCGACGGCCCCGCGGAACTCGGCGGGCGGGCGCGTGCAGTTCTTCGTCGCGCCGGGCGTCGCGGACGACCTGCCGGGACTGCTGGACTGGCTGGACTGGTCGGGGCTCGGCCTGGACCTGCGGGCGTACGGCACGGGCGACTCGATCCCGGCGCCGTCCCCGTGGCCGGCCACCTGGCTCGCGCCGTGGCCGCGCGCGTGGGAGTCGGCGCGCTGGCTGCGGGCCCCCGCGGCCTCCCGGCTGCGCTGTGCGGCCGGGACGGACCAGGAGGCGCTGATGCGGGTGGACGTCCGCTTCCCGGACGTCACACGGCTGCTGAGCGGCCTCGCGGACGCCTGCCAGCACGTGCGCCTGCTGCCCCGTCCCCGACACGCGGGCTGACCCGGCCCGGGAACGCCGAAGGCGGCCCGCCCGCGGTGCTCGGCACCGGGGGGACCGCCCTCACGCTGCGTCTGTCAGGCGTGCGCCTTGTCGTACGCCTCTTTCACCTTCGCCGGGACGCGCCCGCGCTCGCTGACCTCGTGCCCGTTTTCCTTCGCCCACTTGCGGATCTCCGCGGTGTCCGCGCCGGAGCCCGACGCCTTGGCCGCGCCCCGCGCGGCACGGCGGCCCGCCGCCCGGCCCCCGGTCTTGCGGGCCACGTCGACATACGTGGCCAGCGCGGTGCGGAGGTCGCCCGCATTCGCTTCGCTGAGGTCGATCTCGTACGAGACACCGTCGAGGGCGAACGTCACCGTCTCGTCGGCCTTGCCGCCGTCGAGGTCGTCCACGAGAAGAATCTGGACCTTCTGTGCCACCGGTTTCCCTTTCATCGGGAGGGATCGCCACCAACCATGAAAAGGAAACCGCTTTTCCCAGAAAAATTCAAACCCGGGGAACCGGAACCGAACGCCCCGGCATTGCGTTTGACCATGGATAGCGGCACATCAGGGTTCTGCCGGCTACAGGTGAAGGAGCATCCGCGTGTTGCCGAGGGTGTTGGGCTTCACGCGTTCCAGGTCGAGAAACTCGGCGACGCCTTCGTCATACGAACGAAGTAGTTCGCGGTAGACGTCCGGATCGACCGGTGTCGCCTCGATCTCCACGAACCCGTGCCGGGCGAAGAAGTCGACCTCGAAGGTCAGACAGAATATCCGGCGAACGCCGAGCCAACGGGCGGTCTCCAACAACTTGCCGAGTAGCGCGTGGCCGACGCCGTGGCCACGGCACGCGACGTCGACCGCGAGAGTGCGGACCTCCGCCAGGTCCTCCCACATCACGTGCAACGCCCCGCAGGCGACAACCGCTCGGTCGTCGGCGCGTTCCGCGACCCAGAACTCCTGGACGTCTTCGAACAGTGTCACAGTCGGTTTGTCGAGGAGGATCCGCTTGTCCGCGTACTCGTCCACCAGCCGTCGAATGGTCGTGACATCCGAGGTTCTGGCACGGCGGATCGTGACTTCCATGGCGTGAAGGTATCGCGATCACGGGGCCGCGTGGCGACCGGCCCCGGCGCACCGCGAGATGCCCGCGAGATCTGCCCGAGATCCGAGCGCCAGAGCAGGCTAATGCGACGCCCTCGGCGCTGTCTCCCGAGTTTGCCCACAACCTGCCGGTAACCGATCACCAACCGCACACCAACCGATGACGGGGGCGATGACGCGGATATGAACGGAACTCGACGGCGCTCCGGAATCACCCCATTCGGGGTTCTTGATCCCCCTCACCGGCCGACGGTTCAGCGTGGTCCGATCCGGGTGCTCGCACACGACGAATCCGGGTCGTCCGGGCACGCCGCCTCGACGGCCGGCGCGGGATCGGACGACATCACGAAATCCGAGCGGGCGGACATCACGGTGCCGGCCGCGGGATCGGGCACCCGGACCGCGAGGGTGAGTGTGGCGGTGCCGCCCGCGGCGATGCGGCCGGTCTGCCACACCCCGGTGGTGGCGTCGTAGCTGCCCTGCGACAGCGCGCCCCACAGCAGCGGCGCGCCGGCCGGGACGCTGTTGCGGACGCCCGCGAACAGCGCGGCCGCGTCGCCGCTGTCGGTGACCGAGACGGTGTGCATCAGCGTCTCGCCGGGGCGCGAGTCGGTCGCGTCGACCGCGCGGACGAGGCTCAGGCGGGGCTTTCCGAACCGCAGGTCAGCGCAGGCGGCGGCCGGGTCGTCGGGGCAGCGCTGCGCGACCGGGACGTCCACCTCGGGCACGGCCACCGTGGGCGGGCTGGGTGCCGTGGCGGTCGGGACCGGCGTGGTCGGCGCCGACGTGGTCACGGGAGCGGGGGTGGCCGAGGTCACCGCGGGTTTGCCCGACGGCGATCCGGAGGCCCCCACGGACCGTGCGTGTGTGCGCGGCGAGGTGACCGCTACGCGGATGTGCTCGACGGCGTCCGCGGCGCCTCCCGCGGCCTGGATGCGCCACAGGAGGACGGCCTCGCGGGTGCCTGGCGCGCTGGGGACGGTCCAGACGCCCGACGGGGCGTCGAAGCCGCCGCGCGAGGCGTCCGCGCCGACCGTGTGCAGTCCGCCGCTGAGCGTCCCGGCGACGGTCACGCGCTCCCCCGGGCCGGTGTCGGCGACGACCAGGCGGACGACGGCGGTGAGCACCTCGCCTTCGGCGGCCACCGGCGCACTGACGGTCAGGTCGAGGCCGAGGCGCGGGTGGCTGTCGCGTTCGGCGCCGAAGGCGAACTGGACGGCGAGCAGCACGAGCGCGGTGGCGGCCCCGGTGAGCACGGGAACCGCCGGACGGCGGAGCCGACCGGGGGCGGGCGTCGTGTACGGGGGCCGCAGCGACGGTTCGGGTAGGCGCGGTTCCTGCACGGCCATCCGGCGCCACCTCGCTTCCTCGGGCCCCGGCAAGTCCTATAAGCGGGCAATTCACCCTCAGGAAACCGTGCGCGCATTACGCATTTCCGCGTGGGAGACACTCCGGATATCGGGAGAAATCACCCGCGCGGCGCAGCCCCGGGCGCACCCACGCGGACCGTCATTCAGCCGCTCGGCCGCCTTCCCCGTCCGCCTCCGGCAGCGCGACACGAAGCGCGTCCCGCAGCGCATCGCGCTGTTCCGGGGTCATGCCCTCGACGAAATGCACGAGCGCCCCCGCGCGGCCGCCGCCGGAAAGCCAGTCCTCCGCCATCAGCCCGGCGGTGTGCGCTTCGCGGGAAAGGGCCGGTTCGTAGCGGTACGCGCGCCCGTCGAGCCGGCGGCGCAGCACGCCCTTCCGATAGAGCTTGTCGAGGACGGTCATCACCGTCGTATAGGCGAGGTCACGCTCGGGGAGCAGGGCCTCACGCACTTCGCGCACCGCGAGCGGTTCGTTCGCCGCCCACAGGCGCAGCATCACCTGCTCCTCCAGGTCGCCGAAACGCGGCATCGCCGACACCTCCGCCCTTTCGGCCCGACCGACGGATCCTCCGATGAACCGGTCGCGAAACCGCCGGAAACCGGTGTGCCGACCCGGGTTTAGCGCCGCCCAAACCTCTCGGAAATGTGAGGTGGGGCACAGTCGATTCCGGAAGTCCTATCTCCGATAGTAGACCGCAGGGGGATGAAACCGGCGAATCGCCCGGGTCGCCCACGACTTCTACGACGCGGCGTCGTAGTGACCGCCCCGTGACAGGTTGGCTTTGCGGCCGACGGGTTTGTTACCACTGATGAGCCGACACCGGAGGCCGGGTCGCCCCACGCGGGCCGACCCACCGCGACCGCGGACAGCGCACCGGTACGGCCGACCCGCACGAGGCTCGCCGAGCCCCGGGTCGATCCCGCTCCGCCGCGGGGCCGCCGGCAACGACGCCGCGTCGCCCATGCGGCCGCCCTCGGGCCGCGGCGCGCCGACCAGGCCGCCGCCCCGCCCGGCCGGGTGCGCCCCACCCCACACGGTTCCCGCCGTACGGGGGCGCGAGCATGCCGCCGACCCCCCGAGGTATCTGTGCTGAACCCCACTGACTCCCGCATGCCCGAGACCGCCGCCGACCGTCTCCGGGCCCTCCGTCCGACGCGTCCGGTGATGATGGTCGCCGGGCTCGCGGTGCTGGCCTCGGTCACCGGTATGGGCATCGCCTCGGGCAGCCCGGACCACGCCGAGCCGCGCGGGGCCCAGGTCGTGAGCGTGTCGACCGGGTCCCCCTCCACCGACCAGGCGCTGGCCGACCGCGCCGCGGACGTCGCCGCCCGCGGCGTCGCCCGTGAGCCGCTGGCCGCGCAGACGCTGTACGCCCAGCAGGCCGACGAGGCCAAGGTGGTGCGTGCCGCCGCCGAGGCGAAGGCCGCCGCCGACGCCGAGGCCGCCC
>NZ_JASAOI010000104.1 GCF_029953285.1 Yinghuangia seranimata
AGCCACCCGTCGCTGGCAACAGCGGTGCCAGCACGTCCCATTCGGCCTGCGTCAGATCACCACGACCCACGACCAGCACAACGATCGACCGGGACGACAGTCACAAGATCCTCAAAACGCTGCCTAGCTGTCGGCCGACTCCGCGGCGAGGGCCTGGAGCTTGAGGACCGTGTTCCAGTTGCGTCCCGTGCCCAGCACCTTGAGCTTGCGGTCGACGGCGGTCGGGAGTTTGGCGTCGCGCATGCCGTCGGGGAAGTTGTAGTAGATCTCCCGTGCGGCCAGGGCGAGTTCCTCGGGCGGGAAGGCCGCGACGTCGAGGTCGGCGAGGCGTTCGGCGTAGAACGGGCGGGCGTAGAAGTTCACGAGGAACTTCGCCCCGTCCGGGACCTCGAACGGGTTCGCTGCGATGACGTCGTCGAGTTCGGCGGCGGTGCGTACGACGACGTGGATGGCCTTGCCGTACGCCTTCTCCAGCGCCGCCTCCACCTCCGCGGCGACGCCGTCCGGGCCCTTGGCGGTGTCGGCGGTGAAGACCGCGTTGCCGCTCTGCAGCAGGGTCTTGGCGTCCGCGTAACCCAAGTCGGCCAGCATGGCGCGGAGTTCGGCCATCGGGACCTTGTTCTTGCCGCCGACGTTGATGCCGCGCAGGAGGGCGATGTACCGGGTTCCGGCCATGGCGGCGGGCTCCTTCGGTCCGGGGGGGCGGTGGAAGTGGCGGTGGCGCGGCGCGGGGCCGTGCGGGCGCGGTCGGAGTACTGGCGGTCAGCTCGCGGCGGGCAGGGCGACCGGGCGGGGCTGGAGCAGCGCGTCCACCAGCGGGGCGGACGGGTCGATCGTGAGGTCGAGTGAGGCCGGCGGGCGCCCGGCGCGGATCAGCAGGTCGCCGACAGCCGCGGTCATCGCCCCGTTGTCGGTGCACAGGCGCAGCGGCGGGACGCGCAGCGTGATGCCCGCGGCGGCGCAGCGCTCCTCGGCCAGCGCCCGCACCCGCGAGTTCGCGGCGACGCCGCCGACCACGACGAGGGTGTCGACGCCGCGCGCCCGGCAGGCCGCGACGGCCTTGCGGGTCAGGACGTCCGCGATGGCTTCCTGCAGCGACGCGGCGGCGTCCGCGACCACCGGCTCGCGGCCGGCGCGGCGCTCGGTCTCGGCCCAGCGGGCGGCCGCGGTCTTCAGGCCGGAGAAGGAGAAGCCGAACGGGTCGTCGCGCGGCCCCGTCATCGGACGCGGGAACGACACGGCGGCCGGGTCGCCGCCACGTGCCGCGCGGTCGACGTTCGGGCCGCCGGGGTAGGGCAGGCCGAGCACGCGGGCGGCCTTGTCGAAGCACTCCCCCGCCGCGTCGTCGACGGTGTCGCCCAGGTGCTCGATCGGATCGGTCGCCAGGTCGCGCACGTAGAGGAGCGAGGTGTGGCCGCCGGAGACGATCAGCACGACGCACGGGTTAGGCAGCGGCTCGCCGTCCAGGGTCGCGGCGGCCACGTGGCCGGCCAGGTGGTGGACGCCGTACAGCGGCACGTCGAGCGCGACCGCGTACGCCTTGGCCGCGGCGACACCCACCTGGAGCGCCGTGGCCAGGCCGGGCCCCGCGGTGACGGCGACCGCACCGACGTCGGCGAGGGTCAGGCCAGCGTCGGCCAGCGCCGCCCGCACGACCGGGGTGACCGAGTGCAGGTGGGCGCGGGCCGCGATCTCGGGGACCACGCCGCCGAACCTGGCGTGCTCGTCCATGCTCGAGGCCACCGCCTGGCCGAGCACGACACCGTCGCGGACCAGGCCCACCCCGGTCTCGTCGCACGACGTCTCGATCCCCAGGACCACCGGACCCACCGCGGCACCACGCTTTCGCTTCGTCTCGCTGCGTGCTCCCGCAGCCGTTCTCACCGGCCCCGATGGTAGTCGCGCGGCGTCGACGACCTCGAACGCCGCGCCCCGGCCGTCGGCGGCTCTGTGACCTGCGCCACACTTGCGGGCGCCCACTGAACCTTCGGGTGCCGCACGGTCTGTTCTGACTGTGGCGAGCAAAGGGGGACTCACGGTGGCGGCAGTCCCGACACCCGTCGACACCGACTTCGCGGGCTACGTGACCAGACGCTGGCCGGTCGTCGTCCGCACCGCGTATCTGCTGTGCGGCGACCGGGCGGCCGCGGAGGACCTGGCGCAGGGCGCGTTCGTCGCGCTGCACCGGCACTGGGCACGGGTCAGTGCGGAAGGGGCGCCGGACGCGTACGTGCACCGGGCCGTCGTCAACGCGACGATCCGGCACGCACGCAAGCAGCGCAAGGAGGGCGTCGTCCGGGGCCGGCCCGACGACGGCCCCGAGCCGGACGCCACGCTCGACCGGCCGGTCGACGACGCGGGTTTCGCGCGCGTCGAACAGCTCGACGAACTGCGGCGGGCGCTGGACGAGTTGCCGCCCCGCATGCGCGCCGTCCTGGTGCTGCGGTTCTTCGGGCAGCTCACCGAGGCCGAGACCGCCCACGCGCTCGACTGCGCGGTCGGGACCGTCAAGAGCCACACCGCGCAGGGCCTGCGGCGCCTGCGCGGTCTCCTGGGCGGAACGCCGCAGCCGACGGACGCGGAGCTGTGATGAGCGGGAACGGGATCGGGAACGGGCAGGGCAACGGGTTCGGAACCGGGGACGGGTTCGCGGACGGCGAAGGGTTCGAGGACGGTTTCGACGACGGCGGCGGGTTCCGGTGGGGGGACGGGGGCAAGCGGGCGCGTGGGCGTGGGCGCGGCCTGGGGCGTGGACGGCGGCACGAGGCCGGGAACATGCACGAGTCCCGGTCCGACCCGCGGCTCGACGGGCGGCTCGAGTCGGGCGATGGCGGCCACGGCGGCAGTCACGGCGGCTGGGACTGGGTCGACCTGGCACCCGCCGCCGACCCGGAACGGGACAGCGCGGACGGCGTACTGCTCGCGGCGCTGCTCACCGAGGAGGCCGAGCGGGGGCGGTTCGGGGACGCGCCCGTGGCCGCGATCCTCGACGCGAGCACCGTACGCGCGCGGCGGAACCGCGGCATCGTGCTGGCCGCTGCCGCGAGCGTGGTCGTGGCCACGCTGGTGGCGGGCGGCCTCGCCGCGACGGGGGGCGGGGCGGACCACCGTCCGGCCACGCCACCGTACAGCGGGCCCGCGTCGCTCCCGGGCCCGATCACGACCGGCGGCTTCCCGGCGAAGCCGGCCGACCCGCCCGCCGTCGTCGAGGCCGCGATGCGCTGGCAGACCCGCGGATCGCTGCGCTCCGACGAGGCGTTCCTCGACGGTGCGCGGAACCGGCTGCTTGAAAACAGCTACCTCACCAGGGAGGCCGCGGAGGTCAACGGCACGCCGGTGCCACTGACCGCCAACGTCTGGTTCGCGGGCGACACACCCGCCGGGCGGATCGTGATCGGCCTCGTCGCCGCGCCGCAGGGCTACGGTGACGGCCGCTACGAAGTGGTCGTTCTCGGCGGCCGGTCCGGCGCACTGGCCGGCGCACTCGACCCGATCGGGGCAGCCGGCAGCCGGGTGAGCGTGAACGCGACCGTGAGCCGGCTCGTCGAGACCGACGGGCACTGGTGGGCGGTGGCGCTGGCACCCCCCGGCAAGGCGGACAGCGCGAGGGTCTCGTGGCGGCCGGAGTACTCGGCTCAGGGCCGAGCGCCGCGTGTCTGGCAGGAGGTTCCGGTCGAGGACGGCTTCCTGGCGGCAGCCGCACCGTTGAGCGAACGGCCCGGCACCGCAAGGCTCATCGTCACGGGCAAGGACGGCCTCCTCTCGGACGAACGCGTGGACGACCAGTGGTACGTGCTCGGCGGGATCGACACGTCGTCCGATGACGCCGTCTTCGCCCGGATGAGCACCCCTGCCGGCATCGCCGCGTTGCTCGCGCCGTCGGTCGGTGTGCCGGCCGAGCAACTGCGTGTGGAGGTGGTCGCCACCGACCACTTCAGCGAGCGTGACGCCGGGGCCCACGTGACGCACGCGGCGCTGGCCGTCATCCATCTCCCGAACGAAGCGGTGTTGCTCTTCTGCGGGATGTTCGGCACGGCCAACAACGAGATGGCCGAACTGCGCACACTCACGGGAGCCCCGCCCGCCGCACAGGCCGCCGACGCAAAGAACCGGGCATGGGTGTGGCACGACGCCGGCGAAACCGTGCTGGTGGCGCCAGGGCAGGCGGGACGCGAACTGCGTGTGGTGCAAGACGGCCAGACGTACAACTGGGGCACGTTCAGCGCGGGCGGGTTCGCGGTCGCGGCCATGGCGGGCACGACGGTGCCGGCGGGCTCGCGAGTGGAGACCCGGCAGCCGGACGGCACGTGGCAGCCGATGGCGGTGGTGACAGGACAGGCGATGGACGACCCGTTCGACCTGACGCCGTAAGGGATGCGCGCTGCCGCGACGGGGGTTGGCCCGTTCCGTCGCAGCGGCGCGCCTTTGCGCTGACGAGCCGGCGCCATCCGCGTTGCCGGCCTCGCACGTTGCGGCATGGAGACCGACGACCATGCACCGTCCCGGACCTGTCTGACGGCGGCGGCCATCTCCCCCTCCCGATTGTGGATTGTCCGCGCGGCCGGTCGCCTGTCAAGGCGCGGTGGATCAGTCATCGACAGGTGGCCTGTCCCGGGGTGCTGGGGGCGCCTTGACAGCCGCCCGGCCGCGCTTAAAACGGCGGCAACTATCGGGAGGGGGAGGCGGTGTGGAGGCGCATCGGGTGCGTTGCGTTGCCGGGCTGCGGTCCCGGCGTGGGGCGGGCGGCCACCTTTGACGACCGGTGACCGGCCCCTACGGACCTCCT
>NZ_JASAOI010000105.1 GCF_029953285.1 Yinghuangia seranimata
ACTGCTGTGAACCGGCCCATGATGGCCGATCCTCCGAGTGAACGCCGGGGTTGTTATTTGGCGTTGACTTTTGGCACGCTGTTGAGTTCTCAAGGAACGGACGCTTCCTTTGAGACCCTTTCACCGGTCTCTCCGGGCGTTTCGCTTCTTTTGTGTTTCGTTTTGTTTCTTTTCTTTCTGCGCTTCCAGCTTAGCACACCGTTTCGGTCTGTTTCGCTTTCCGCTTTCGCCTTCTGAATCAGCCCTTCCGGGCCTTTTCTTTCGGCTCTTCGAGCTTAGCAGCGGTTTCCCTGTCCGCCAAACTCGCGCCGTGCGAACTGAATTCGGAAAACACCGCAGGCAACACAAAAGAAGTCACGCGAAGAGGCCATGGAAAACCATGATCAACAATCGTGAGATCGGAAGTGCTTCTGTGGCGGATCCCGGACCCGGTTCCATCGAAGACTCGACAGGAACTGGATCGCCCGCTCGACTCTGGTGATGCTACCAGGTTGTCGCGCTGCTTGCCAGCGTTGCGACAACCCTTCGAACTTACGCGTCGTCCTTCGGCTGTGTCAAGGTCACTCGATCAGCCGACGGCCGGCAGTTCGTCCGCGACGTCCGAGGATGCCATATCTCCGGTCTCTCCGGCGCCATGGGCCCGGCGACCGAGGATCAGGGCGTAGGAGAGGAACAGTGCCTCCGCGGCCACGCCGATGCCGATGCGGCCCCATGTGGGCAGGTCAGAGGGGGTCACGAAGGCCTCGATGACGCCCGAGACGACCAGGACCAGGGCCAGGCCGATCGCCATGCCGATGGCGATGCGTCCCTCCTCGGCCAGGGCGCGGCCGCGGGTGCGCGGGCCCGGGTCGATGACCGTCCAGCCCAGGCGCAGGCCCGTCCCCGCGGCGACGAAGACGGCGGTGAGCTCGAGCAGGCCGTGCGGCGCGATGAGGCCGAGGAAGACGTCGAAGCGGCCGGCGTGCGCCATCAGACCGCCGGCGACACCCACGTTGGCGGCGTTCTGAAGCAGGATGAAGAGCACCGGGAGCCCGAAGAAGATGCCCAGTGCCAGGCTGCCCGCGGCGACCCAGGCGTTGTTGGTCATGACCTGCGCGGCGAAGGACGAGGCCGGGTTGCTCGAGTAGTAGGTCTCGAAGTCCCCGCCGGGGCGCGTGAGTTCGCGGATCTCGTCGGGGGCGGCGATGGTCGCCTGGACGGATTCGTCGGTGGCGACCCAGACACCGATCAGCGTGGACACCGCCACGAAGACCAGCGCGGTCGTCAGCCACCAGCGGCGCGTCCGATAGAGCGCGGCCGGGAAACGAGTGGTCAGGAAGAGGAGCGCGTCCTTCCATCCGCTGCCGCGCGGGGCCGTGACGGCGGAGCGGCCGCGCGCGACCAGCGACGACAGGTTCCCCACGAGCACCGGATCGGGTGCGGCCGACTGGACGAGCGAGAGGTGCGTCGCGGTCCGGCGGTAGAGGGTGACGAGCTCGTCGACCTCCGGGCCGGTCAGCTTGCGACGCCGCCGGGAGAGTTCGTCCAGGCGGGCCCACTCAGCGCGATGCACCGCGACGAACACGTCCACGTCCATGCGGGCATCCTCCAGGACAGGTGTCCGATCGGTGGATCGGACGGTCGGGAGATCGGATCATCGGTAAGGAAGGCAGCAGACTTGCCAGCAAGTATCTCCGCACCACCCGGATCCCGAAGGAGCGGCACGTGAGCGACCTGGTCACCGGTGAGGCCGTCGCGCTCGACCTGAGGCCGGCGCGGCTGCCGTCGCGGGCGCTGGCGTTCTGCATCGACGTCGCCCTCCAAGCGGCGTGCCTGCTCCTGTTCGGCTGGGGGCTGGGCAGCCTGCTGACGGGCGTCGACCCGGCGCTCGCGACCGCGCTGGTGCTGGTCCTGTTCGTGGCGGTCGTGCTCGGGTGGCCGGTCGTATGGGAGACGACCACCCACGGGAAGTCGCCCGGGAAGATGGCGCTGGGACTGCGGGTGGTCCGCGACGACGGCGGGCCGGTCCGGTTCCGGCACTCGCTCGTGCGGGGGCTGGTCGGGGTGTTCGCGGACTTCTGGACGACGGCCGGGTGCGGCGCGGTGATCTCGTCGCTGGCCTCGACCAAGGGCAAGCGCCTCGGCGACCAGGCGGCGGGCACGTTCGTCGTCCTCGAGCGCACTCCCGGGGCCCGTCACGTTCCGGTCGCCATGCACCCGGCCGCGGCAGCATGGGCGGCAGGGCTCGACCTGTCCGGCCTCACGGACGACCTGGCGCTGCACGCGCGGCAGTACCTCGGCCGGGTCGGTGAGCTGGACCCGGTGGTCGCGGGCGAGCTCGGCACCCGACTGGCCGGCGAGGTCGCGGCACGGATCGGCGTCCCGCCGCCGATGGGGGTGCACCCGGCGGAGTTCCTGGCGGCGGTGCTGGCGGAACGACAGCGGCGGGCGTACGAAAAGTCGTACGGCGCAGGCGCACCGGGGGTCGTGCCGAGTCCCGTGACTGGCGCGGTGCCGGGATGGGGGCCGGGCCCGATGGCCCCGCCTGTGCCCGCAGGTCAGCCGGTGCCTCCGGGACAACCGATGCCGCCTGGAGTCCCGATGCCGCATGCTCCGGCGCCCGTGCCAATGCCCACCGCACCGCCGACCGCCACCACTCCCCCTGCCGCCCCGGCACCCGAGCCGGAGCCCGAGCGTCCGGCGAGCCGGTTCACGCCCCCGGCGTGACGGAGAGGTTCGGGGGCGTGTCGAGCTCTTCGAGTTCGACGCCCGGCGCGGCGAGGACGACGTCGCCCGCGATGTGGACGACGCCCCGCGTCCCGGTCGCGAGGTCGGCGACCTCATAGCGGGCGACGGGGAGCGGACCCGTCGGTGTGGGGTGCTCCTCGATGCCGGTGAGCGCCCACGCCTGGTCGCAGGGGTGCGGCGCGAGGACGGGTTCGGTCAGCTCGACGAGGCGGACGCGCACCGACTGGCCGGGAGCGAGGCCGAGGAGCCGCGCGGTCGCGACCAGGAATCCAGGCGAGCGCCCGGTGAACGCCTGGGCGCGGGCTTCGCCCTCCGTGCCGGATGTGCCGGGCGTCGGCTCAGCGGGGGCCCGCACCCACATGACGGCCGCGGCCCCGTCGACAACGGTCGCCCCACCGCGCACGCGCCACCCGGAGGCAACGGCCTCGACGCGCACGGGACGGCCGCGCGCATCGACAGTGAGGTCGAGCGAAGAGCGGCCATCGACCGCAGTCGCCGTGTAACGCCACCCAGCAGGACCGGGCGCACAGCTGAAGCGCTCACCGCCGAGCGGAGTTCCGTCGTGCGGATCATGGAACGAGTAGCGGCCGCTGGGCATACGGGGACCCTACTGACCCGCAGCCCGGTCGACCGACCGGTGACGCGAGTGTGACGCCGAGACCCCCCGATGAGGGAGTTCTGGTGATTCGCATACGTGACGGCACAGTGACCAGGGGGAAGAGCCTGGCGCGCGCCACCCTGGAACGAAGCCCTGGCAGCGC
>NZ_JASAOI010000106.1 GCF_029953285.1 Yinghuangia seranimata
TCCGGTTGTTGTTTGAGAACTGCACAGTGGACGCGAGCATCTGTGGCCAAGTTAGTAAGGGCGCACGGTGGATGCCTGGGCACCAGGAACCGATGAAGGACGTGGGAGGCCGCGAAAGGCCTCGGGGAGCTGTCAACCGAGCTGTGATCCGAGGATGTCCGAATGGGGAAACCCGGCAGTCGTCATGGGCTGTCACCCGCACCTGAATGTATAGGGTGTGTGGAGGGAACGCGGGGAAGTGAAACATCTCAGTACCCGCAGGAAGAGAAAACAACCGTGATTCCGCGAGTAGTGGCGAGCGAAAGTGGATCAGGCTAAACCGAGTAGGTGTGATACCCGGCAGGGGTTGCCTATTCGGGGTCGTGGGACGGCACTTCAGTTGTCTGCCGGCAGCTGGGCGAGTCAGAAACCGTATGGATAGTCGAAGGACATGCGAAAGGTCCGGCGTAGAGGGTAAGACCCCCGTAGACGAAATCTGTACGGCTTGCTTGTGTTGTTCCCAAGTAGCACGGGGCCCGAGAAATCCCGTGTGAATCTGGCGGGACCACCCGCTAAGCCTAAATATTCCCTGGTGACCGATAGCGGACTAGTACCGTGAGGGAAAGGTGAAAAGTACCCCGGGAGGGGAGTGAAATAGTACCTGAAACCGTGTGCCTACAAGCCGTGGGAGCGTCGCCATCCGGGTTTCGTCTCGGGTGGTCGTGACTGCGTGCCTTTTGAAGAATGAGCCTGCGAGTTTGCGGTGTGTGGCGAGGTTAACCCGTGTGGGGTAGCCGTAGCGAAAGCGAGTCCGAATAGGGCGACTGAGTCGCGCGCCCAAGACCCGAAGCGGAGTGATCTAGCCATGGGCAGGGTGAAGCGGAGGTAAGACTTCGTGGAGGCCCGAACCCACCAGGGTTGAAAACCTGGGGGATGACCTGTGGTTAGGGGTGAAAGGCCAATCAAACTCCGTGATAGCTGGTTCTCCCCGAAATGCATTTAGGTGCAGCGTCGTGTGTTTCTTGCCGGAGGTAGAGCACTGGATGGTTGATGGGCCTCACCGGGTTACTGAGATCAGCCAAACTCCGAATGCCGGTAAGTGAGAGCGCGGCAGTGAGACTGCGGGGGATAAGCTCCGTGGTCGAGAGGGAAACAGCCCAGAGCACCGACTAAGGCCCCCAAGCGTGCGCTAAGTGGGAAAGGATGTGGAGTCGCAGAGACAACCAGGAGGTTGGCTTAGAAGCAGCCACCCTTGAAAGAGTGCGTAATAGCTCACTGGTCAAGTGATTCCGCGCCGATAATGTAGCGGGGCTCAAGCGCACCGCCGAAGTCGTGTCATTCGTGCTATAGCCAAGCCTTTGTGGTTCAGGCGCACGGATGGGTAGGGGAGCGTCGTGCAGCGGGTGAAGCCGCGGTGGAAGCCAGTGGTGGACGCTGCACGAGTGAGAATGCAGGCATGAGTAGCGAATCACACGTGAGAAACGTGTGCGCCGGATGACCAAGGGTTCCTGGGGCAGGCTAATCCGCCCAGGGTAAGTCGGGACCTAAGGCGAGGCCGACAGGCGTAGTCGATGGACAACGGGTTGATATTCCCGTACCCGCTACGATGCGCCAGCGCTGAACCTCGTGATGTTAAGGCCGTGAAGCGGCCGGCGAGCCTTCGGGCGGACCGGTGCGGTGGAGCCGCCGAACCAAGCGGGTAGTAGGTGAGCGATGGGGTGACGCAGGAAGGTAGTCCAGCCCGGGCGGTGGTTGTCCCGGGGTAAGGGTGTAGGACGTCAGGTAGGCAAATCCGCCTGACACATAGTCTGAGACCTGATGCCGACCCGATTGAGGGGAAGTGGATGATCCTATGCTGCCGAGAAAAGCCTCTAGCGAGTGTCGTGGCGGCCCGTACCCCAAACCGACTCAGGTGGTCAGGTAGAGAATACTAAGGCGTTCGGGTGAACTGTGGTTAAGGAACTCGGCAAAATGCCCCCGTAACTTCGGGAGAAGGGGGGCCAGCTCTGGTGCGAGGACTTGCTCCTCAAGCTGGGGGTGGCCGCAGAGACCAGCGAGAAGCGACTGTTTACTAAAAACACAGGTCCGTGCGAAGTCGTAAGACGATGTATACGGACTGACGCCTGCCCGGTGCTGGAACGTTAAGGGGACCGGTTAGCTCTTCGGGGCGAAGCTGAGAACTTAAGCGCCAGTAAACGGCGGTGGTAACTATAACCATCCTAAGGTAGCGAAATTCCTTGTCGGGTAAGTTCCGACCTGCACGAATGGCGTAACGACTTCTCGACTGTCTCAACCACAGGCCCGGTGAAATTGCACTACGAGTAAAGATGCTCGTTTCGCGCAGCAGGACGGAAAGACCCCGGGACCTTTACTACAGCTTGATATTGGTGTTCGGTTCGGCTTGTGTAGGATAGGTGGGAGCCGGTGAAGCAGCCACGCCAGTGGTTGTGGAGGCGACGTTGAAATACCACTCTGGTCGTGCTGGATGTCTAACCTGGGTCCGTGATCCGGATCAGGGACAGTGTCTGGTGGGTAGTTTAACTGGGGCGGTTGCCTCCTAAAGGGTAACGGAGGCGCCCAAAGGTTCCCTCAGCCTGGTTGGCAATCAGGTGTCGAGTGTAAGTGCACAAGGGAGCTTGACTGTGAGACCGACGGGTCGAGCAGGTGCGAAAGCAGGGACTAGTGATCCGGCGGTGGCTTGTGGAAGCGCCGTCGCTCAACGGATAAAAGGTACCCCGGGGATAACAGGCTGATCTTCCCCAAGAGTCCATATCGACGGGATGGTTTGGCACCTCGATGTCGGCTCGTCGCATCCTGGGGCTGGAGTAGGTCCCAAGGGTTGGGCTGTTCGCCCATTAAAGCGGTACGCGAGCTGGGTTTAGAACGTCGTGAGACAGTTCGGTCCCTATCCGCTGTGCGCGTAGGAGTCTTGAGAAGGGCTGTCCCTAGTACGAGAGGACCGGGATGGACGAACCTCTGGTGTGCCAGTTGTCCTGCCAAGGGCACGGCTGGTTGGCTACGTTCGGGAGGGATAACCGCTGAAAGCATCTAAGCGGGAAGCCTGCTTCGAGATGAGGGCTCCCACAGGGTTGACCTGGTAAGGCCCCCGGTAGACGACCGGGTTGATAGGCCGGATGTGGAAGCACAGTAATGTGTGGAGCTGACCGGTACTAATAGGCCGAGGACTTGTCCTCAGATGCTCGCGTCCACTGTGTGGTTCCCGGACCGCAACCGGTTTCGGTGTGAACCACAGTTGAGAATTTCATAGAGCCTTCTGGCTCGCTGGAAGTCTTCGACACACGGTTGTTGTGTTCGATGGTTTTCCGGTGGTCATGGCGAAGAGGAAACGCCCGGTCCCATTCCGAACCCGGAAGCTAAGCTCTTCAGCGCCGATGGTACTGCACTCGAAGGGGTGTGGGAGAGTAGGACGCCGCCGGAATT